>NZ_JBIUBW010000008.1:217009-297898 GCF_044548465.1 Streptomyces sp. NPDC052023
CCGTCGCCGCCCGCACCGCGGACGCGATCGCCGCCGGCGACGCCACCACCGGCGCCGCGCTGACCGCCTTCGCGCCGAACGGCGCGACCACGTCCCGCTCCTCGACCAGCTTGACGATCCGGATGTCGGGCGCGTCCAGCGCCGTCGGCAGGGCATACCCGGTGAGGTCGGGGTGCCGTATCACGCCACGCGGCGTGCGCAGGTTCTCCGTGAGGGCGATGCCGACGCCCTGCGTGACGCCCGCCTCGATCCGTGCCGCCAGCTGCGCCGGGTTCAGCACCCGGCCGACGTCCTGCGCGACGGCCAGCTCCACCACCCGTACCGAGCCGATCTCGATGTCGACGTCCACCACCGCGCGCACGGCGCAGAACGCGAGCCCCACGAAGGCGTCGCCCTGCCCGCTCGCGTCCAGCGGCTCGGTGGGGTGGGGCCGGCACTGCGCGGTCGCCCACAGCTCCTTGCCGTCCAGCGCCTCGGTGACGGTCGTCGACAGCACGCCGTCGTAGGACGTGATCTTGCCGTCGGTGATCTGGAGCAGCTCGGTGGACATGCCGAACTTGTGCGCCAGCGGCTGGAGCAGTTGCGTACGGACCATCTTCGCCGCGCGTTCCACGGCGCCGCCGGACACCCAGGTGTGCCGGCCGCGGCAGCCCGCGCCGGCGGGCGGCTGGTCGGTGTCGACGGGCGCCACGTGCACCTCGTCGACACCGAGGGTCTCCTGGACGATCTGCCGGGCCAGCGTGGCGAAGCCCTGCCCGGTCTCGACGGCCGCGCAGAGCACGGTCGCCACGCCGTCCTGGACCTTCACGGTCGCCGTGGACACCTCGTCGGCGCCCTCCGCGCCGAGCATGTGCACCATGCCGATGCCGTAGCCGACGCCCCGGCGCACCGCGCCCGGTTCGCCCGCGCCCTCGGGGCCGCCGGGCAGCAGCCACTCGTCGGCCGGCGTGTCCTTGGGGAGCTTGGGGAGCGGGAAGTCCCGTACCGCCTGGAGGAGTTCCGCGACCGGGGCCGGGCACGTCACCGTCTGGCCGGTGGGCAGCACGTCCCCGGTCGCCATGACGTTGCGCAGGCGCAGTTCGGCCGGTTCGAGACCGAGCTTCTTGGCCAGCTTGTCCATCTGCGCCTCGTAGGCGGCGCACACCTGCATCGCGCCCTCACCGCGCGCATGGCCGGAGGGCGGGTTGTTGGTGCGGACGGCCCAGCCCTCTATGAAGGCGTTCGGGACGACGTAGGGGCCGCAGGCGAAGGCCACCGCCGCGGCCAGTGCCTCCGCCGAGGTGTCGGCGTACGCGCCCGCGTCGAGCAGGATCTGCGCCTCGACCTTGACCAGCCTGCCCTCGGCGTCGGCGTGGTGGCGGTAGCGCAGCAGCGTGGGGTGGCGGTGCGTGTGGCCCAGGAAGGACTCCTCGCGCGTCGCCGCGAGCTTCACCGGGCAGCCGGTCTTCAGCGCCAGCAGGCCCAGCGGGAGCTGGAAGCCCGGGTCTTCACGGTCGGCGGTGGCCCCGGGCACGCCGGTGACGACGACCTTGACGCGTTCGGGCTCCAGTCCGAAGCAGGCGGCGGCCCGGTCGCGGTCGGCGTGCGGGTCCGTGGACGCCAGGTACAGCTCGACGCCGCCGTCGGGACGCGGCACGGCGAGGCCCGCCTCGGCGCCGATGGGGGCCGGGTCCTGACGGCCGATGCGGTACAGGCCCTCGACGACGACCTCGCCCTGCACCTCGGGGTCACCGTGCAGCAGCGGGATGTGCCGGATCAGGTTGCCGTCCGGGTGCAGCGGCTCGGCCTCGAAGGCCTGCTCGGGATCGGTCACCGGGTCGAGCACCTCGTACTCGACGATGACGGCGGCGGCCGCCATCCGCGCGGTGTCCGGGTGGTCGGCCGCGACGGCGGCGATGGGCTCACCGTGGTGGCGTACGACCTCGGAGGCGAACACCGGGCGGTCGGCCTTGCCCCGTCCGTGCAACGGGGTGCCCGGGACGTCCTCGTGGGTGACGACGGCCCGTACGCCGGGCATCTCGCGCGCGTGGGTGGTGTCGATCGACACGATGCGCGCGTGCGGGTGCGGTGAGCGCAGCACGGCCGCCCAGAGCAGGCCCTCGGCCCACAGGTCGGCGGCGTACGGGAAGGTGCCCTCGGCCTTCGCGCGGGAGTCCGCGGCGGCCAGGGAGGCGCCGAGGCCGTGCGGGAGCGGTTCCGCGGCGGGCACGGCCTCCGCGGTGGTGGTCGCGGTGGCGGCTTCGTTGCTCACGCCTGGCCTCCGTCCTGGCCCTGTCCGTACGGCTGGTCATGCGGTCCGGGCGGTGTCCCGGGGGACTCGAACGCCGACGGGTTGACGCCGCCGGCTCCCGGGCCCGCCTGGTGCGGGATACGCGGCTGGTCGGCGCCGGGTTCGGGCGCCTCGGCCGCGGCGTGCGCCTCGCGTTCGGCCACGACGTCCTTGACGGCCTCCAGCACGGCCCGGTAGCCCGAGCAGCGGCACAGGTTCCCGCACAGCGCCTGGCGGGTCTCCAGCTCGGTCGGCGCCGGGTTGCCCTCCAGCAGGTCGTGCACGGTCATCGCCATGCCGGGCACGCAGAAACCGCACTGCACCGCACCGCACTTGGCGAGCGCCCGCTGCACGTCCGAGGGCTGCCCGTCGTCGGCCAGGCCCTCCACCGTGCGCACCTCGCTGCCGGCCGCGGTGACCCCGGGCACCAGGCAGGAGGCGACGAGCCGCCCGTCGACCTGGACGTTGCAGGCCCCGCACTCGCCCTGGGAGCAGCCGTCCTTGGCGCCCGCGAGGCCGAGCCGCTCCCGCAGCACGTAGAGCAGCGACTCGCCGATCCACGCGTCGGTGACGGGGCGGTCGGCGCCGTTGACGCGCAGCACGTAGGAGGCGAGGGGGTGGTCGTCGTGCGAGGAAGCGGCGGACGGTCCGGCCGCGCCGTCCGGCTCGCCGTCGGCGGTGGCGGGGGCCTGCTCCTCGGCGCGCTCCGGCCCGGCCTCGGCGTCCGCGAGCGGCACGGGCCCTTCGGCAGGGCTCTCAGGCCCCTTGGACGGGCCCTCAGGGGCGTCTGCGGAGCCGGGCGTGCCCGGCACGGCCTTGCGCGCCTCGGCGGCCCTCCCGGCCGCCTCCACGGCCTCCTGGGCGCCGGGCGGCCCGTAACCGCCTCCGGCCCCCTCGACGCCCTCGGGAGCGCCGTCCGACGGGTGCTCCGCGGGTGCGCCGGCAGGGAACTGCTGCCCGTCGGGGTGTTCCCAGTGCTGTTCGGCCGGGCCGGTGGCCCAGGGCGCTGCCGCGCCGCCGGGGAGCGTGGCCGGGGGCGTGCCGCCCCACTGCTCGACCAGGGCCGATGTCGTGAACTCGCCCGACTCGTCCGGAAGATCGCCGTTCGCGACGGGAATCGACCACTGTCCGGTCACGTCGTGACCCGGCGCGGGGGCCGCCTGCGGCGGCCCGGCCTGGGGGTGGCCCGGGTGCGCGTGCCCGGCCCCGGGGTGCCCGGCACCAGGGTCGCCGGCGTCCTGGTGAGCAGCCTCCGGCCGGGCGTTCCCCTCGAAGTTCCACTGCCCGGTCGCCCCGGAGTCGTACGAGAACCGGTCCTGTCCGCCGCCCTGGGGCATCCCGTTCGGGTCGGGCCACTGCGCGCCCCCGGAGGGCACGCCCCAGGCGCCGGTGGCCGCGGGGTCGGTGCCGGTGGCGGGCGTGACCGTTATCGGCGGCGGGACGTAACCGTGGCCGGGCGCGGCGAGCGGGCTGTCGGCGGCGGCCAGGAGCGCGTCGATGCCGCCCTCGGGGAGTTTCACGAAGGCGGTGGCGCCGTCGTCGTAGTCGCCCTGGGGCAGCGGGTCCCAGCGTCCACCGCCCTGGGGCGTGCCCTCTCCGTGCTGGTCGTCGGTCACGACAGCGCCCTCCCCAGTGCTCGTCGGGCCAGCGCGGCGACGGTGCGCCGCAGGTGCAGTACGGCAGGCGGAAGCTGCGGCACCGATCCGTCCTCGGCCGGTGGCGCGTCGGGGATGCAGGCCGCGGCGACGTACTCGCCGAAGGCGGTGAGCGCCTCGGGGACGATCGCGCGGTTGTTGTCCCAGTCGATGAGCTGCGCGACCCACTGCTCGGCCTCCAGGGGCCGCAGCGGCATCGGCGCTATGGCGCCCACGGCGCACCGCACGCCGCGCCGGGCCGGGTCGAGGACCAGCGCCACGGAGGCGACGGCCCGCCCGGGGCCGGTGCGGCCGGTCGCCTTGAGGAAGACCTGCGGGGCGTGCAGCAGCGGCACGCGCACGTACCCGATGAGTTCACCGGCGCGGAGCATCTCCACGCCCGCCAGCAGATGCGACACCGGGATCTCCCGGCGGGCTCCGCCCTGGCCGGCGATGACCAGCGTCGCCTCCAGGGCGGCCAGCACGGGCAGCGCGTCGCCCGTGGGGGCGGCGGTGGCGATGTTGCCGCCCAGGGTGCCGGCGTTGCGGATGTGCGGCGGGCCAGCGGCGCGCGCGGCGGCGGCGAGCGCCGGAATCAGGGCGGCGAAGTCGGGACGGCCCATACGCGCGTGCGTGAGGCCGGCGCCGAGCAGGGCGTGGCCGTCCTGGTATTGCCAGCCGCGGATCTCGCTGATCCGGCCGAGGCCGACCAGCGCGGCCGGCCTGAGCTGACCGGAGTTGACGGCGGCCATCAGATCGGTTCCGCCGGCCACGGGCACGGCGGCGGGCATGGCGGTGAGCGCCGCCACGGCCTCGTCCAGCGTTGCGGGCAGCGTGACGGACTGCGCCGCCTGCGGTGCGTGCGTGGTCAAACCGGCTGCCCCTTCCCGCTGCCCCACCTGGTCCCGCCTGTGTGGCCGTACGGTACGTGCCGACAGGGCGGACGTGGCAACTCTGGCACATCTTCGCAGGACCCGAGGACGGGGGTCCGCTAGGAGGCATTCGCCCACCTCATCAGGGAGATGGCCCGATTTGTACGTACATCGACGCGCATCAGCGGTCAGCAGGAATTGCCACTCTTCGGTGACCCTTGTCCGCTTTTTTTCCCGCCTGTTCGAGGCCTGCCCGCTTTCGCACCGGGGGACCTGCCTGCTCGGCGGCGCCCTTTCGCACCGGCGGGCCTACCTGCTCGGCGGCGCCCCCTCGATCGGGCGGCCGAGCACCCCGGGGCGACGTTGCCAGGGCCGTGGTCCGGTGGGTGGGCGGTAGCCGACGCCGAGGGCGTCAAGTCGCCGGTAGTGGGTGGCCATCCGGCGTTCGAAGCCTGCGAAGTCCCGTTCCGCCGGGGCAGGCAGCTCGCTCCAGGCGACCTCGGCGAAGGCGGCGAGCCTCGGAAAGGCCTGGTAGTCGACCCGGGCCTGGTCCTCCATCACCTCGGTCCACAGGTTGGCCTGGGTGCCCAGAACATGCCGGGCCTCGGCCTCGGTGAGCTGTGGGGGAACCGGCTCGAAACGGTAGACGTCCTCCAGGGTGCGCACATAGCCGATCGGTACGGGCTCGTCCGGGCCGCCGGCCTGGCGGTGGTCGAGGTAGACCTGCTGCTCGGGGCACATCACGACGTCGTGACCGGCCCGGGCGGCGGCGATGCCGCCCGCGTATCCGCGCCACGAGGACACCGTCGCCCCGGCGGCGAGCCCGCCCTCCAGGATCTCGTCCCAGCCGATGAGGCGGCGCCCGCGCGCGGAGAGCCAGGTGTCGAAGTGGCCGATGAACCACGACTGCAACGCGTCCTCACCGGCCAGTCCCAGTTCCCTGATCCGCGCCTGCGCGGAGGGGGACTGCCGCCACTGGTCCTTCGGGCATTCGTCGCCGCCGACGTGAATGAACTCCGAGGGAAACAGCTCGAGGACTTCCTCGAACACGCCTTCGTAGAAGCGCAGGGTGTTGTCGGTGGGGGCGAGTACGTTCGGTGAGACCCCCCAGTTGTCCCACACGGAGAGTCCGGTGCCCCGCGCCATGGATGCGGGGACGTCGGTGTTGCCGAGTTCCGGATACGCGGCGACGGCGGCCTGCGAGTGCCCCGGTACGTCGATTTCCGGGACGACGGTGATATGCCGCTCGGCGGCGTAGGCGACGATCTCCCGGATGTCGTCGTGGGTGTAGTGGCCACCGTGCGGCTTCTCCTCCCACAACGGCGAGGCCCGGTGGCCGAATTTGGTGCGGGACCGCCAGGAGCCCACCTCGGTCAGCCTCGGGTGCCGCTTGATCTCCAGACGCCAGCCCTGGTCGTCCGTCAGATGGAAGTGGAAGACGTTGAGTTTGTGCGCGGCCATCAGATCCAGATAGCGCAGCACACCGTCCTTGGGCATGAAGTGCCGCGCCACGTCGAGCATGAGACCGCGCCAGCGGAATCGGGGTGAGTCCTCGATGATCCCGTGCGGGACGCCGAGGGCGCGGTCCGGACGGACGGGCGCGCGCCGGAAGGCCTCCGGGCCCAGCAGCTGACGCAATGTCTGCGCGCCCCAGAAGACGCCCGCCGGGTCACCACCACGGATCTCCACGCCCCGCTCGGCGGCGACGCTCAGCCGGTACGCCTCCGGCCCCAGCGAGTCGTCGAGCAGCAGACGCACGCCCCCTCGGGCGTCGCGCGGGCCGGGGCGCAGCGGCAGCCCCAGGGCCGCGCCGAGCGTGGCCCGCAGCCAGCGTTCGGTCGTCCCGGTGCCCGGGGCCGCCCACAGGATGGTGTCCCCTTCCAGCAGGACCCCGCCCCGGTGGAGGCCCTCGACGGCGCGCGGCGCCGGAATCAGTTCGCTCATCTCAGTCCTTCACCGCTCCACCCAGCCCCGACACAAGCCGGCGCTGCACCAATACGAAGAACACCAGCACCGGAATCGTCATCACCGTGGACGCCGCCATCACGCCGCCCCAGTCCGGTTCCTCCGGCTTGTAGAAGACCAGCAGCGCCATCGGCAGCGTGGACTGCGACGTGTCGCTGATGATGAAGGACTTGGCGAACAGGAAGTCGTTCCAGGCGGAGATGAAGGAAAACACGCTCGTGGCCACCAGCCCCGGGAAGACCAGCGGGAAAAGGATCTGCCACAGGAATCGCGCCCGGCTCGCCCCGTCGATGTACGCCGCCTCCTCCAGCGCCTCGGGCACCGCTTTCACGAACCCCCGCAGCATCCAGATCGCGAAGGGCAGGGAGAAGGCGATGTGCGGAAGGATCAGCGAGCCCAGCGTGTTCAGCTGTCCGAAGTCCCGCATCAGGAAGAACAGGGGGATCGTCAGTGCCTCCACGGGCACCATCTGGGCCACCAGGAACATGATCAGCAGCGTGGTCCGGAAGCGGAACCGGAATCGCGTCACGGCCGTTGCCGCGAGAAACGCGATCAGTGCCGAGACGATCACGACGGTGCACGCGACGACGAGGCTGTTGACGAAGTACCGGCCGAATTCCTGCTGCCCGAAGACCCTCCGGAAGGAATCCAGGGACGGGGTGAGGGTCCATGGCCGAGGGGTCACCGACTCGATCTCCCCGGCCGGTTTGAAGGCGCTGAGGACCATCCAGTAGAGGGGGAAGGCGACCACCGCGGCGATCAGCAGCGCCGCCGCCTCGGCAGCGGTCCGCCACGGCCTGCGCGCCATGCCGCTCAGAAGATTCACAGCTCCTCCCCCTGCCTGCGCAGCAACCGCAGATACCCGAGCGTCACCACGAGCAGGATCAGCAGCATCACGACGCCGATCGCCGAGCCGAGGCCGTACTGCGAGGACGCGAACGCCTGCTGGTAGGCGTAGACGTTCAGGACGAGGTTCTGTCCCGCGATGCCGCCGCCGTTCGTCATGACGTAGATCTGGGTGAAGACCTTGAAGTCCCAGATGACCGACTGGATGGTGACGATCACCAGGATCGGGCGGAGCATCGGCGCCAGCACCGAACGCCAGATCCGCCACTGTGAGGCGCCGTCGAGCGCGGCGGCCTCCAGCACCTCCGCCGGTACGGCCCGGATGCCCGCGTACACCGTGACCATCACGAACGGGAAGGAGCACCAGACCACTTCGAGCAGGACGAGGCAGAAGGCGCTCAGCCGGCCGTAGGTCCAGGAGTGGTCGCCGAGCCCGAGGATGTGGTTGACCGGGCCGAAGTCCGGGTCGAACAGCAGCAGCCAGACCGTGGAGCCGGTGACCGCGGGGGTCGCCCACGCCCCCAGCGCCGCCAGCATCAACGCGAGCCGCGGCACCGCCCGCACACGCGTGAGCAGCACGGCCAGCGCACAGCCCACGGCGAGCGTGGCGACGACGCAGGCCGCCGCGAAGACCACGGTGGCCAGCAGCACCTGCCAGAACTGCTCGTCACCGAAGAGCCGCGTGTAGTTCCCGAACCCCTGGAAGGAGGTCGGTTCCCCTCCGCTGACCTGGGCCTGGGTGTACTCCAGGAAGGAGATCAGGCCCAGTTGCCAGACGGGGTAGACGAGCAGGCCACCGATGACGGCGAGAGCCGGGGCGAGGTACAGCCAGGGCGCACCCCGGCGCCGGGAGGGGCGCGGGGAACTGCGCGAAAGGCCCCCACGGACCCCGGGCCGCCCACGAGCCGCGGCCGCCGCGCTGTCGGGCGTCACCGGCGTCACCCGGCGGAGCCGAACGCGGCGTCCATCTTCTTCGCCGCGTCCCCCGCGGCGGCACCCACGTCCTTCTTGCCGCTGACGATCTCCTGGAACATCGTCGGCAGCACCAGCGAGGAGTCGATCTGTGCCCACGCGGGCGACGCCGGCACGAACTTCGTCCCCGCGGCCAGCGTCTCGACGAACGGCTTCACGAACGGCTCACGCTCCGCCACCTGGTCCCGCACGTCCGTGAAGGTCGGCAAGAAGCCCATGGCGTCGAAGAGTTCACCTTGTGTCTGCTTGGAGGCGAGCCGCCGCATCAGGTCGACGGCGAGGGTGCGGTGCGAGGTGCTCTTCAGTACGCCGATGTTGTTGCCGCCCGCGAACGCCGGTGCTGTCGAGCCGGGCGCCACCCCCGGCAGCGGCACCACCGCGTACTTGCCCTTCACCGACCCGGCCTCCACGGCCTGGTGGCTGAAGTCGCCGCCGATCGCCATGCCCGCCTTGCCCGACGCGAACGCGGTGACGGTGTCGTTGCCCGTCATGCCCGCGCACTTGGCGGCGGGGCAGTTGTCGTCGCCGAAGAGCGAGGTGTACGCGGTGATGCCCTTGCGCGCTTCCGGGCTGTCGATGGCGGAGGCGTAGGAGCCTCCCTTGCCGGTGGCCAGTTCACCGCCGTTGGCCCAGATGAACGGCATCGCGCCGTAGGTGTAGGCGCCGCCCACCGCCAGGCCGTACAGGCCGGGCTCGGCCGCGCGGATCCGCTTCGCCGTCTCGATCAGTTCGGCCTGCGACTTCGGTACGTCCAGCCCGAGTTCGCCGAAGACGTCGGTCCGGTAGTACAGGGCGCGCACGCCCACGAAGTAGGGGGCACCGTAGATCTTGCCGTCCACCGTCACCGACTGCCTGGCGGTCGGGTCGGTGTCCTTGGCCTCGCTCCAGGAGGTGAAGTCCTCCGTGACGTCCTCCAGGCCGCCGTCCTTCACATAGCCGGCGGTGTCGGTGTTGCCGTACTCGATGACGTCGGGAGCGCTCCCGGGGTCGTTGAAGGCGGCCTTGATGCGCTGGGCGCGGGTCTCGACCGGGATGTACTCGACCGTGACCTCGGTGCCCTCGTGCGCCTGCTCGAAGCCGTCGACCACGGACTGGACGACCTGCTCCTTCGGCTTGTTGTTGACCTCCTGGAAGAGCCAGACGCGCAGCGTGCCGGTCTGCTCGTCCTTGCCGGAGCCGGAGTCGCCGGATGTCTGCGGGGCGCAGGCGGCGGTGACCAGGACGGCCGCGACGGCGGCCAGTCGGACGGACAGCTTCATGGAGTGCCTCCACGGGGTGTCGCACCAAGCCGTTGCAACATGTGCAACGACAGTTTCGCTCTGCACAACAAGCCGGAGGCTATGAACTACATGAACATGTCCACAAGAGGTCTCCACCACTTCGTGACATGAAGAGAGCCGGAACGAAGAGGCCCCCGGGGCGCGCCGCAGCGCACCCCGGGGGCCTCCCGAGCCGGACGGAGAACGATCAGGCGGTCACTTGTCGCCGCCCTTGCCACCCTTGCCCTTGTCGTCCCCGCCGACGCCCATGGACTCGTAGATCTCCTTGCACATGGGGCACACGGGGTACTTCTTCGGATCGCGACCGGGCACCCAGACCTTGCCGCAGAGCGCGACGACGGGCGTACCGTCGAGGGCGCTCGCCATGATCTTGTCCTTCTGGACGTAGTGGGCGAAGCGCTCGTGGTCACCGTCGCCGTGGGAAGTCTGCGGCGTGGGCTCGACGAGGGTCCCCGTACCAGTCCCGCGCTCGGGCTCGAGAGTGCTCATAGGGCCAAGGGTACTGAAGCCCGCAGGCAACGGTTGCGCGAAGGGCGTCCGTCAGTTGAGGGAGGGGTCGTCGGGGTACGTGGCCACCATCGCCAGCTCGTTGCGCTGCCGGCGCAGCACCTCGCGCCAGAGCCGCTCGGGGAACGGCGAATAGACGTCGCCGGGCTCGGACTCCACGACGTACCAGGCGCCCTCGGCCAGTTCGTCCTCCAGCTGGCCGGGCCCCCAGCCGGCGTACCCGGCGAAGATCCGCAGCGAGCCGAGGGCCGAGGCCAGCAGCTCGGGCGGCGCCTCCAGGTCGACCAGGCCGATCGCGCCGTGCACCCGCCGCCAGCCGAGCGGGGCGACGTCGCCGGACGCGCCACCGGGGATGACCGCCACACCGAGGGCGGAGTCCAGCGAGACCGGGCCGCCCTGGAACACGACGCCGGGCTCCCCTGCCAGGTCCGCCCAGCCCTCCAGGATGTCGCCGACGTCCACCGGGGTCGGCCGGTTGAGTACGACGCCCAGCGAGCCCTCCTCGTCGTGGTCGAGAAGGAGCACGACCGCACGGTCGAAGTTCGGGTCCGCCAGGGCGGGGGTGGCCACGAGCAGCCGCCCTGTGAGCGAGGACACCTCGGTCATGCCAGACATGATCCCGCATCTTCGCCTCAGGTGGGGAGCCAATGCGGCGGGGGGAGTGAACGCGGCCATGATTCAAGGTGTGGCCTGGTGAGGCCTCGTTCGAGGGTGGTGGCGGGAGACGGGAGGGCGGACGGGAGCGCCCCCGGCGCACGGGCTCCGTTCCGGCGGCCCCCGTGACCCCATGTGCCCGATACCGAACGGTTCGTGTTGTGACAGAGCTATGACAGTGCTGAGCGGTCCTCGGGCTTACGGCAGGGGGGTCGGCGGCTATTAGTCTGTCTCTCCGGCCCTTGCCCAACTCATCGGAACGCGAGATACATGACCGTCAACGACGATGTCCTGCTTGTCCACGGCGGAACCCCGCTGGAGGGCGAGATCCGTGTCCGCGGTGCGAAGAACCTCGTACCGAAGGCCATGGTCGCCGCCCTGCTCGGCAGCGCGCCGAGCCGGCTGCGCAACGTCCCGGACATCCGTGACGTCCGCGTGGTCCGTGGGCTGCTCCAGCTGCACGGCGTGTCGGTGCGCCCGGGCGAGGAGCCGGGCGAACTGGTGCTCGACCCGACGCGGGTGGAGAGTGCCAACGTCGCCGACATCGATGCCCACGCGGGGTCGAGCCGCATCCCGATCCTCTTCTGCGGCCCGCTGCTGCACCGCCTCGGCCACGCGTTCATCCCCGGCCTCGGCGGCTGCGACATCGGCGGCCGGCCCATCGACTTCCACTTCGACGTGCTGCGGCAGTTCGGCGCGACGATCGAGAAGCGCGCGGACGGCCAGTACCTGGAGGCCCCGCAGCGGCTGCGCGGTACGAAGATCTCGCTGCCCTACCCGTCCGTGGGCGCGACCGAGCAGGTGCTGCTGACCGCCGTCCTCGCGGAGGGCGTCACGGAGCTCTCGAACGCGGCCGTGGAGCCGGAGATCGAGGACCTGATCTGCGTCCTGCAGAAGATGGGTGCCATCATCGCGATGGACACCGACCGGACGATCCGCATCACCGGTGTGGACCAGCTCGGCGGTTACACCCACCGCGCCCTGCCGGACCGGCTGGAAGCCGCCTCCTGGGCCTCCGCGGCCCTGGCGACCGAGGGCAACATCTACGTCCGGGGCGCGCAGCAGCGGTCCATGATGACGTTCCTCAACACCTACCGGAAGGTGGGCGGGGCCTTCGAGATCGACGACGAGGGCATCCGTTTCTGGCACCCCGGTGGCCAGTTGAAGTCCATCGCCCTGGAGACGGACGTGCACCCGGGCTTCCAGACGGACTGGCAGCAGCCGCTGGTCGTGGCCCTCACCCAGGCAACGGGCCTGTCCATCATCCACGAGACGGTCTACGAGTCCCGTCTCGGCTTCACCTCCGCGCTCAATCAGATGGGCGCCCACATCCAGCTCTACCGCGAGTGCCTCGGCGGCTCGAACTGCCGCTTCGGGCAGCGCAACTTCCTGCACTCGGCGGTCGTGAGCGGCCCCACCCGCCTCCAGGGCGCCGACCTGGTCATCCCCGACCTGCGCGGCGGCTTCTCGTACCTCATCGCCGCGCTGGCCGCCCAGGGCACGTCCCGGGTGCACGGCATCGACCTCATCAACCGCGGCTACGAGAACTTCATGGAGAAGCTCATGGAGCTGGGCGCGAAGGTGGAACTGCCGGGCAAGCCGCTCGGCTGACAGCGGGATCACACGAGTACGCCGATGGGGCGGCCACCCGGTTCCGGGTGGCCGCCCCATCGGCGTTGTGCTGCGACGCCCTGAGGGGCGCGGGGAAGCGCGCGACGAGCCACTGCGGACCCGCCGCCGTCCACGGCGCCGGTCCTGCGCGGCGCCGCTCGCTTACTTGCCCTTGGCCGATTCCTTGAGCTTCGAGCCCGCGGAGACCTTCACGCTGTAACCGGCCGGGATCTGGATCGGGTCACCGGTCTGCGGGTTGCGCGCGGTGCGAGCGGCACGGTGGGTGCGCTCGAAGGTCAGGAAGCCGGGGATGGTGACCTTCTCGTCGCCCTTGGAGACGATCTCGCCGACGACGTCGGCGAACGCGGCCAGCACGGCGTCGGCGTCCTTGCGGGTCACCTCGGCGCGGTCGGCCAGCGCGGCCACCAGCTCACTGCGGTTCATGTTGTTACTCCCGTGTTCTTCTTGCCATTGAGGCGTGCCACGCGGCGGAGCCGCATATCGGGCACAGCGAAGCCGATGCTGCCAGGGTCCTCGGACAGTCCCCGGACCCGGGTCCGTCGTCAGACGCTCGCGCCCAGGGACGCATCCTGCCCCCACCTGCGGCGGGAATGCCAATCCGGCACCCGCAGGAGTCGTGAGAACACCCTTGGGAGTCACACGAAAAGCGCCACTGACCAGGGGCCGGTCCTGCGGACCCTGGCTCCGGACAGGCCCTAGCCGCCCACCCTAGAGGGCGGCCAAGGGTACGAGGTCCCGCGACGCGCCGGTGATCAGCGCGGCCGTGGCGATCCTCACAGCCGGCGCCGGATCAGAGGGTGGACGAGTCGGCCGGGGCCGCCCCGACCGCCTTCGCGGCCTCCCGCACCGCGCCCGCGACCGCGCCCGCGACCTTGTCGTTGAACACGCTCGGGATGATGTAGTTCGGGTTGAGCTCGTCCTCGGTGACGACGTCCGCCAGCGCCTTCGCGGCGGCGATCATCATCTCCGTGTTGACGGTGCGGGACTGGGCGTCCAGCAGACCGCGGAAGACACCCGGGAAGACCAGCACGTTGTTGATCTGGTTCGGGAAGTCGGAGCGGCCGGTGGCCACAACTGCCGCGGTCTGGCGGGCGATTGCCGGGTCGACCTCGGGGTCGGGATTCGCGAGCGCGAATACGATCGCGTCGTCGGCCATGGCCGCCACGTCGTCGCCGTCCAGCACGTTCGGGGCGGAGACGCCGATGAAGACGTCCGCGCCGCGCACGGCCTCCTTCAGCGTGCCGGTGATGCCCTCGGGGTTGGTGTTGTCGGCGATCCAGCGCAGCGGCGAGTCGGGGGCGGCCGCGACGAGGTCCTCACGGCCGGCGTGCACGACACCGTGGATGTCGGCGACGACGGCGTGCTTCACACCGGCGGCGATCAGCAGCTTCAGGATCGCCGTACCGGCCGCGCCGGCGCCAGACATGACGACGCGGATGCTCTCGATCGTCTTGCCGGTGACGCGAAGTGCGTTGGTCAGCGCGGCGAGCACCACGATGGCCGTGCCGTGCTGGTCGTCGTGGAAGACGGGGATGTCGAGGGCCTCACGCAGCCGCGCCTCGATCTCGAAGCAGCGGGGCGCGGAGATGTCCTCCAGGTTGATGCCGGCGAAGCCCGGGGCGATCGCCTTGACGATCTCGACGATCGCGTCGGTGTCCTGGGTGTCCAGGCAGAGCGGCCAGGCGTCGATGCCGGCGAACCGCTTGAAGAGGGCCGCCTTGCCCTCCATGACCGGCAGCGCGGCCTTGGGGCCGATGTTGCCCAGGCCCAGCACGGCGGAGCCGTCCGTCACGACCGCAACGGAGTTGCGCTTGATCGTGAGGCGGCGCGCGTCCTCGGGGTTCTCGGCGATGGCCATGCAGACGCGGGCCACACCCGGCGTGTAGACCATGGACAGGTCGTCACGGTTGCGGATGGGGTGCTTGGACTGCATCTCGATCTTGCCGCCGAGGTGCATCAGGAACGTACGGTCCGAGACCTTGCCGAGCGTGACGCCCTCGATGCCGCGCAGCTGCTGGACGATCTGGTCGGCGTGGGCGGTGGAGGAGGCCGCGATCGTGACGTCGATGCGGAGTTTCTCGTGCCCGGAGGCGGTGACGTCGAGGCCGGTCACCGAGCCTCCGGAGGACTCCACCGCGGTGGTGAGCTGCGAGACGGCGGTTCCGCTCGCGGGCACCTCCAACCGGATGGTCATCGAGTAGGAGACGCTGGGCGCCGTTGCCATGGCCGACTTCCTCTGCTTTCACCGTGTCGCGATTTGCCGTCCGATCGTCGCACCTACCGCCGAGTACGTGGTAGCCGCCCTGGATTGCGCTCATTTAGTTCACAGGCGGACAGCCCATGACGACCGGCAGGTCAGGCACTTTCGGAAAACTTCTTCCACCATACGAGAGAGGATCAGGCATGGAAAGAGGCCCACGTCACTTTCGACGTGGGCCTCTCCCGGCAGTTCAGTGACACCGACCCGCCATGCTCGCCTCGCGGCAAGTGGTCGCTCGTAGCGACGAAGGTTGGGCCCGGGGGCTTGGATCGGGCCGGTGCCACACCCAGGCTAACAAACAGATCCCGTACGGCCATTCCCGTCCCGCCGGTCCGTCCCGCGCAGCCCCCGAACGGCTCCGCCCCGGCCGCCGTGATCAGTCCCTGAGCAGGTCCGGCACCCCGGCCGCGTCCGGCTCGTCCCGCTCTCCGGAGACGATCGTGAGCTGCTGGGTCGCGCGGGTGAGTGCGACATACAGCACACGCAGCCCGGCGGGCGACTCGTCGGCGATCTCCGCGGGCGAGACGACGACGGTCGCGTCGTACTCCAGGCCCTTGGCCTCCAGACTGCCGAGCGCCACCACCCGGTCGCCGAGCCCGGCCAGCCAGCGGCGGGCCTCCTCGCGCCGGTTCATGGCCACGACGACGCCGATGGTGCCGTCGACGCGGTCGAGCAGCCGGGCCGCCTCCTCGCGCACGCTCTGCCCCAGGGAGGCGCCGGCGACGGCGAAGCGTGGCTCGACACCGGTGGAGCGCACGGCTCGCGGGGACTCGGAGCCGGGCATGGCCAGGGCCAGCACCCTGGCGGCCAGATCGGCGATCTCGGCCGGGTTGCGGTAGTTCACCGTGAGCTGGAAGCGGCGGCGCGGGCGGGTGCCGAGGGCCTCGTCGCGGGCCTCGGCCGCCTCGTCCGGGTCGGACCAGGAGGACTGGGCCGGGTCGCCGACGACCGTCCAGGTGGCGTGCCGGCCGCGGCGGCCGACCATGCGCCACTGCATCGGCGTCAGGTCCTGGGCCTCGTCGACGATGACGTGCGCGTACTCGGTGCGCTCCTGGGCCAGCCGCTCGGCCCGCTCCCACTGCGACTCCTCGCGCACCGGCATCAGCTCCTCCAGGCCGGTGAGCTGGTCCAGCGGGTCGAGTTCGCGCCGCTTCCTCGGGCGTGCGGGGGCACCGAGGATCGCCTGGAGCTCGTCGAGCAGGGCGATGTCGTGCACGGAGAAGCCGTCGCGCCTCAGCGACCGGGCGACCTTGCGCACCTCCCCGGGGTTCAGGATCCGCCGGGCCCAGCGGCCGAGGCGCCGCTCGTCGGCCATGGCCGCGAGGACCGCGCGCGGGGTCAGCTCCGGCCACCAGGCGTCGAGGAAGGCGAGGAAGTCGTCCTCGGAGGTGATGTCCTCGTCGAACGACGACCGCAGCTCGGCGGCCAGCTCCGGGTCGGAGTGCCGGCCGGCCGCGCCGGACCGCTCCCACAGGGCGTCGAGCAGCAGCTTGCGGGCGCGCGGGCGCAGCAGGTTGACGGGGGCCGTGCCGCCCAGCGCCGCGCGCCGGATCCGCTCCAGCTCGGCGGCCTCCAGTTCGAGCCGCCGGCCGAAGGCCACGACGCGCAGGCGCTGTGGTGAATCGTTCAGCTCCAGCGCTCCGCGGGCGGCCTTCCGCAGCACCTTGAGCATGCGGTGCGAGCCCTTGGCACGGGCCACGGACGGGGAGTCGTACAGCGCGGCCTCGGAGCCGTCGACGAGCGAGCCGATCGCCCGGATCGCGACCTGGCCCTCCTCGCCGAGGGAGGGCAGCACCCCCTCGGTGTACGCCACCAGCAGCGGCGTCGGCGAGACGATCAGAATGCCGCCCGCGTAGCGGCGCCGGTCCTGGTAGAGCAGGTACGCCGCCCGGTGCAGGGCGACGGCGGTCTTGCCGGTGCCGGGGCCGCCCTCGACGTAGGTCACGGAGGCGGCGGGGGCGCGGATGACCATGTCCTGCTCGGCCTGGATGGAGGCGACGATGTCGCGCATGGTGTGGCCGCGGGCCTGGCCGAGGGCGGCCATCAGGGCGCCGTCGCCGATGACGGCCAGCTCGTGGCCGTCGAGGGACGCCTTCAGCTCCGGGCGCATCAGGTCGTCCTCGACGCCGAGGACGCGGCGGCCCTTGGAGCGGATGACCCGGCGGCGCACGACGCGGCCGGGGTCGACCGGCGTGGAGCGGTAGAAGGGTGCGGCCGCGGGCGCACGCCAGTCGATGACCAGCGGTGCGTAGTCCGCGTCCAGGACACCGATGCGGCCGATGTGCAGGGTCTCGGCGATGTCGGCCGTGTTGTCCGGCCGCACGGCGCCCTCGGCCGGCTCCACCGCGGTGTAGGCGCCGTCCGGGCCCTTCTTGCCGTCCTTGCCGCGCAGCAGGTCGATACGGCCGAAGAGGAAGTCCTCGAACTCGTTGTTCAGCCGGCTCAGGTGGATGCCCGCCCGGAACACCTGCGCGTCGCGCTCGGCGAGCGCGCCGGGGGTGCCGACGTGGCCGCGCTGGGCCGCGTCGTGCATGAGGAACTCCGCCTCGTGGATCTTCTCCTCCAGGCGGCGGTACACCCGGTCGAGGTGCTCCTGCTCCGCGCCGATCTCCCGGTCGCGGTCGGAGTCCTGGGCGGGGTCGAGCGCGGTTTCCTGTTGAGCCTGAGCGGCCACCGGGCCCCCTTCTGACGTGCTGCGCAGCCGTCCACCGTACGCGAAAGGGACGCCTGAAGGCTACGCGTGAGCCCCGGGTCCGTCACCTGACGGCCCCGGGGCTCGGGTCGTAACCGCTTGCAGCAGTCGTCGTACCGCGCTACGCGTCGATCTCCACCAGCAGATCGCCGTCGAAGGTCATGACCTCGAAGTGGTCGATCTCGTTCGGGGAGAAGGCGGCGCCGCCCTGGATGTAGAGCGGGTTCTTGGCCTGCTCCGTGGTGGCGTTCGGCAGGCCGTAGCCCCAGTTCGGGACGGACCAGTTGCTGAGCGTCTCCCGCTCGCCGTTCTTGCCCACCGCGATCAGCGAGCACTTCTCGGGGCCCTTGACGTTCTTGAGCTCCAGGACCGCGTCGGTGCCCCAGGCCTTCTCCTGCATGGCCACGGTGGCGCTGACCTGGGTCTCGGGGTCGGTCGCCGCCACCCGGTCGGGCATCTCCTTGAAGGCCCGCTGGGCGGGGCTGGACGCCTGCACGGTGCGGTTGCCGCCGGTGCCGGACTCCTCGCCGCCGGTCGCCGCGACGGAGACCAGCGGGCCGCCGACGATCAGCGCGGCCGCTGCCGCCACCATGTACATGCTGCGGCGGCGCTTCTGGGCGCGGCGTTCGGCGACCTCGTCGACCAGCTTCTCCGCGAGCCGGGGGCTCGGCCTGGCGGACAGCGACTCGCCGATCGAGGGGGTGCCGGCGCCGGGCAGGTCGGCGAGCGCCGCCAGCATGGGCTCCATACCGGCCAGCTCGTCGAGCTGCTGGGCACACCACTCGCAGGTCGCGAGATGGGCCTCGAAAGCGGTTGCCTCGGCGTCGTCGAGGATCCCGAGGGCGTAGGCGCCGACGGTCTCGTGTTCGTTCGGGCCCGTTGATCCCTGCATGGGGCCAGACATACCCGGGCCCCCCGCTCCGAATCCCCCGTATGTGTTCATCACGCCGTCACCCCCCGCTCCTCCAGTGCCAGCTTCATCGAACGCAGGGCGTAGAACACCCGGGAGCGCACGGTGCCACTCGGTATGCCCAGGGTCTCTGCCGCCTCATTGACGGTACGCCCCTTGAAGTACGTCTCGACGAGCACCTCCCGGTGTGCCGGGGTCAGGTCGTCGAGCGCGTCAGACAGCGTCATCAGCCACAGCGCCTTGTCGATCTCGTCCTCCGCGGGGATGACCTCCAGCGGCGACGGGTCGACCTCCTGCGGCCGGGCCTGCCGGCTGCGGTGGCCGTCGATCACGATGCGGCGCGCGACCGTCACCAGCCAGGGGCGTACCGAACCGGTTGCCCGATTGAGCTGACCGGCGTTCTTCCAGGCACGGATGAGCGTTTCCTGCACGACGTCCTCGGCGCGCTGCCGGTCTCCGGCGACCAGCCTGAGGACATACGCGAGCAGAGGTCCGGCGTGCTCCTGGTACAGGGCACGCATCAGCTCCTCATCGGGTTCCGAGGGCTGTGAGGACATGCGATGTCGGGCCCTCGATCCACGTTCATTGGCCACGGCCGCATCCTTGCGCACGCCCACCTCCGGTGTCCGGGGGTTCCCCCAGTCGGTCGCTCGACACGGGGTACGTACAAGGGGCGTTGCGTGTTCAAAGCGAGGGGGCGGTTTTCTTCGGGGTGACGTGACGTGAGAGGACATGGGCGCACATTCCCCCCGCCGCACCTTCACATGTACGCCACAACGGCGGGTCCGCAGCCGCACGAAGGAGACCCCGCGCCCGGAACGGCGTGTTGCCGAGATCACTTGAGTGGCGCGGAACGACTGCTGCACACAAGCCGCATAACGGGCCGTCAGGCTCGGGACACAGCCGTACGCCGACGGTGCCGGGCCACCCGCTCCCGGTTCCCGCACACCTCACTGGAGCACCAGCGCCTGCGCCGCCCCCGGGAGGAGTCGAGGTACACGAGCGCGCAGTTGTCCCCCGCGCACTGGCGCAGGCCGGCCCGCGCGGCGGGGTCGGTCAGCAACTCGACGGCGTCCCGGGCGATCGCGCCGAGCAGCGCGGCACACTCCGGCGGGCCGTCCAGTCCCCGCACGAGCGTGCCGTCCCGGCCGCGCAGGGCCCGGGGTGCCGGCGGCGCCGCGAGGGCGGCGGCGTTGACCCGGGCGAGCGGGAGGTCGTACGGCGCGGGCTCGGCGGCCAGCGTGGCACGCACCAACTGGTCCACGTGCGTCCGCAGTTCGCGGAAGGCGGTGAGCCAGGAGGCGTCCGCCCGGGCGAGCACGGTGCCCGGCGGGACGAGTCCGGAGCCGGTGATCCAGGCGTGCAGCACCGCCACGGAGCAGAGCCGTTCCTCGGGGTGCGCGGTCGCCAGCAGATCGAGGCAGACCCGCCCGGCGCCGAACCGCAGGTCGTAGGGGGCCGTGCCGATACCCGATGCCATGTGCGCGTCACCGCCTGAGCGCTCCGCCGTGGGGCCGCGTGCCGTCGTCCCGTCCACGGCGCCGTCCTGGCCGGCCGCGCAGGCCCTTCCGGACGCGCGGCAACCGCGGACCTCACCATGTGCCTGCCCCCGTACGGCGATCGGTACCCCTCGTCGCCGGACACGGGCGCCCTCGTCCCCACCGACGCCGAGGCGCCCACGCCCTGTGCGGCCACAAGTGCCTGTCGTACGACGGCCGGTAGCCCTCGTGCGCACCACCGCCGAGGCCCACACCCTGCCGGAGCCGCCGTCGGAGCCTTGCCCCACGCCGTGTCCCGCCCGGGGCGCTCACTGTTCACGCAAGTCTGTTCCCGTCCTCGGAGGCGTCGTGGCCGGTCCCGCCGTTCGCCGCCTCCCTGCTCGGGCAAGCCGGTGCGGTCGTTTCAGGCGTCGGCGTACTTGGCGTCCGCCGCCGGGTCGAGGGCGAGCCGGTAGCCGCGCTTGACCACGGTCTGGATCAGCTTCGGCGTTCCCAGCGCCGTGCGCAGGCGGGCCATCGCCGTCTCCACGGCGTGCTCGTCCCGGCCGGTACCGGGCAGCGCCCGCAGCAGCTCGGACCGGGCCACCACCCAGCCGGGACGGCGGGACAGGGCGCGCAGCAGCGACATACCGGCCGGCGGTACGGGTTTGAGGTCGCCGTCCACCAGGACCGCGTGGCCACGGATCTCCACCCGGTGCCCGGCGACGGGCAACGAGCGTGCCCGGGCGGGCAGTTCCTGGCAGAGGAGCTGAACGAGCGGGCCGAGCCGAAAGCGTTCGGGCTGGACCGTGTCGATGCCATGGGCCTGCAACGGCAGCGCGGTGACCGGACCGACGCACGCGGGCAGCACGTCGTGGTGGAGCGCGGCGAGCAGCTCCGCGCCCAGCCCGCGTTCCTCGGCGCGGGACAGCAGGGACGCGGCGGCGGGCGCGCTGGTGAAGGTCAGCGCGTCGACGCCGCGCGCGACGACGGCGTCCAGCAGCCGGTCCACAGGCGTGAGGTCCTCCGGCGGCATCCAGCGGTAGACCGGCACGCCGACCACCTCGGCGCCGCCCGCCCGCAGCGACTCCACGAACCCGGGCAACGGCTCGCCGTGCAGCTGCACGGCGACGCGACGCCCGTCGACCCCTTCCTCCAGCAGCCGGTCGAGCACCTCGGCCATCGACTCGGAGCACGGCGACCAGTCCTCGGTCAGCCCGGCGGCCCGGATCGCGCCCTTCACCTTCGGCCCGCGGGCGAGCAGTTCCACACCGCGCAGCCGGTCGAGCAGTGCCTCCCCGAGACCCCATCCGTCGGCCGCCTCGATCCAGCCACGGAAGCCGATGGCGGTCGTCGCCACGACCACGTCCGGCACCCGGTCGAGAAGTTCCCGGGTGGCGGTGAGCAGTTCACCGTCGTCGGCGAGCGGCACGATCCGCAGGGCGGGCGCGTGCAGCACGGTGGCACCGCGCCGCTTCAGCAGCGCCCCGAGCTCGTCGGCCCGGCGCGCGGCCGTCACGCCCACGGTGAACCCGGCGAGGGGCCCGTGCTCCGCCCCTTGCTCCGCCCGTTCCGGTCGCTGCTGCTGCTCGTACATCACTAACTCTCGTCCCGCACTCGAGTCGTTCCCACCCACAAGTCGTTCCGCCTGGATGCCGAACCGAGCCTGTCAACGGCGCGTGACAGGCTCGGTTCGGCGCTGTGTCGGCGGTGTTACGTCACACCTCGGCATAGCTGAGCTGCGGCTTCGCCTCCGCGGCGGACCGGGTCACCGGGGCCTGGGCGTCCGGGCGGCGAAGGTATACGGCCCAGGTGACCACGAAGCAGAGGCCGTAGAAGGCCAGGAAGGCGACGAAGGCACCGGTGCCGGAGCCCGCGGTGAGGAACGACTGCCGGAAGGCCAGGTTGATGCCCAGCCCGCCGAGCGCGCCCACCGCGCCGATCAGCCCCATGGACGCGCCGGACAGCCGCCGTCCGTAGGCCGCGGCCTCCTCCCCCCGGAGTCCCATGGCGAGGGCCTTGTTCTGGAAGATGCCGGGGATCATCTTGTACGTCGACCCGTTGCCGAGGCCGCTCAGCACGAACAGCGCGATGAACGCGGCCGTGAACAGCGGCAGCGACTCCCTCATGCTCGCCGCGACGACCACGGCGGTGGCGGCGGCCATGGCGACGTAGTTCCACAGCGTGATCCGCGCGCCGCCGTACCGGTCGGCGAGCGCGCCGCCCACCGGCCGGATCAGCGAGCCGAGCAGCGGGCCTATGAAGGTGACGTACGCGGCCTGGAGCGGCGTACGGCCGAACTGGGTCTGGAGCACCAGCCCGAAGGCGAAGCTGTAGCCGATGAACGAGCCGAAGGTGCCGACGTAGAGCAGGGCCATGACCCAGGTGTGGCCGGCCCGTACGGCCTCCTTGGCGGCGCCGGAGTCGTTCCGGAGCGACGCGATGTTGTCCATGTGGAGCGCGGCGAGCACGGCGGCGACGACGATCAGCGGGATGTAGATCCCGAGCAGCAACCGCGGCCCGCCTCCCGCGCCGATCACGGCCAGCCCGGCGAGCTGCACCACCGGCACACCGATGTTGCCCCCGCCGGCGTTCAGGCCGAGGGCCCAGCCCTTCCTGCGCAGCGGGAAGAAGGCGTTGATGTTGGTCATGGAGGAGGCGAAGTTGCCGCCGCCGACACCGGCGAGCATCGCGCAGACCAGGAAGGTGGTGTACGAGGTCCCCGGCTCCATGACGACGAAGGCGGCGATCGTCGGGACCAGGAGGAGACTCGCCGAGACGACCGTCCAGTTGCGGCCGCCGAAGATCGCGACGGCGAAGGTGTAGGGGACGCGGACGACGGCGCCGACCAGCGTGGCCATCGACACCAGGACGAACTTGTCGGCCGGGGTGAGGCCGTACTCCGGGCCCATGAACAGCACCATCACCGACCACACGGTCCAGACGGAGAACCCGATGTGCTCGGAGAGCACGGACAGGAGCAGGTTCCGGCGCGCGACCCGCTCCCCGGTCTGCTTCCAGAAGGTCCCGTCCTCGGGATCCCAGTGCTCGATCCAGCGGCCTCCCCTGCGGGGGGCGGTACTCGGGGCTGTCATGACGCCTCCACGGTGCTCCGGGCTCGGTGGTGCCGCGCTTCAGTGGCTGAGTCCCGAAGGTAGGCAGGGCGCGTTTCCGGGCTGTGGCGGTGGGTGACCGGAAGGGAACTTCGCTCTCACCCCCGGGCCGGGCGGGATGAGAGGTCGCCGGTTCGTCAGCCCTGCGGGGGCTGCCGGTGGGGGGCCTGCTGGGGGGTGTACGGGGCCGGGGGCCGGGGCGGGACACCGGGATCCGGAGCCGACGGCGGGAACTGCGGACCCGGGGCCGGCTGTCCGCCGTACGAGCCCGGGACGGGCGGCGGCACGTGCTGCCCCGGTCCCGCCGGTGGGCCGTAGGGTCCGATCGGGGCCCCGCCCGGCGTCGCCCCGTAGGGCCCGCTCGCGAACGGCTGTCCCGGCATCGGTGTACCCGGCGGCAGGTACCGCAGCCGCCCGTCCGGGTCCCTCAGCGGTGCGAACCCGGCGGCCTGGAGGCGGGCGGCGTACTTGGCGTTGCGGCGGCGGTTCACGGCGAAGGCGCCGGCGAGGAGCGCCATGCAGGCGGCCCACATGATCCCGCCGACGAGGAAGGCGCTGTCGCCCCCGATCTTCACCCCGACGACCAGGCTGCCGACGGTGACGGCGAGCGCGGCGTACCCCAGCCGCTGCTGCTCGGAGTGCCGGCCGGTGAGGTCGAAGTTGATGCGGGCCTTGAGCAGTTCGAGGGCGTCGGGCACGGCGGGCGGCAGGCTGACGCCGTCGCCGGCGTTCGGGTACTGCGCCCGGTTCTGGGCGGCACGCGTGCGGGCGACGGGGCTGGGGTCCGGCATGATCAGCATCACCAGCGCGTTGTTGCGCGACCCGGCCTGGCGTACGTCGATGTACTCGTACCCGAACTGCTGGGCCACGAAGGCGAGTCGCGCGAGCTTCTTCACGGACGCCATCGGACTCGTGAGTTCGACCGGTCCCCCACTCGCCATCAGCCGCAGCATCTTCTGCGTCCGCCGCTTGCTCACCGAAAGTCCCCCGATCACTCTCTTCCCCTGGGCAAGGCGATCGGCAGTCTTTCACGGCAGCGCGATCGGCGGACTCTCCGAGCAGCGCGACGCCGCCCCCGCGCCGGGCGCGCCTCAGGGCGCGCAGGCCCATCGGTCCGGCTCCGGCAGCCATGCCCCCTCCGGCACCCGCGACCACCCCTCCTGCTGGCCCACCTCGCCGGCCGCCCGCCGCAGCGCTTGCAGTCCCGGATGTGTCAGTCCCTTCCGCCACACCAGCGACACCGGCGACAGGGGAACGGGGTCCACCAGCGGCCGTCGTACCGTCCCGGGCATGGCCGGGAAGTCCACCACGGCGAGTACCGGGCACCGTGCCCTGGCCATCACCCGCTGGAACTCCTCGTCGCCCACCGCCGGCGGCAGGGGCGCCGCGACCTCGATCCCCCGCCCCTCGAACAGCCGCCGGGCGAGGTCGGTCCACTCCGGTGTCCGCGGATTCCCGGCCCCGGCGTACACGGTCTCCCCGGCCAGCGAGGCCAGCGGCACCCGCGCGTGGGACGCCAGCCGGTGGTCCTCCGGCAGCACGACCGCCATCGGCTCGTACCGGACGATCCGGTGTTCCAGCTGCCTGCGCAACCCGGGGTCCAGCCCCGCGAACCGCCCGAACGACACATCGATCCGCCCCGCCAGCAGCTCCCCCGCCGCGCCCGTGAGCCCACTCTCGTAGCGGGCCATCAGCTCGCAGTCCGGGGCGAGTTCGCGGGCCCGGTGCAGCACCCGGCGCGGCGTGCCGAGGCCGGGTGAGTTCAGGTCGACGAGCAGGGGCCTGACCTGCCCGAACGCCGCGAACAGCGCCTCCTGCGCCGCGAGCACCCGGCGTGCGTGGGGCACCAGCCGCTCCCCGTCCGCCGTCAGCGTCACCTGCCGCGTGGTCCGGACGAACAGCTCGGTGCCCAACTCCCGCTCCAGCCGCCGCACATCCCGGCTCAGCGCCTGCTGGGCGACGTAGAGCCGGGCCGCGGCGCGGGTGAAGTGCAGTTCCTCGGCGACCGTGACGAAGGCGCGCAGGAGACGAGGGTCGAGGTGGGCGGGTGCGGGCATGGCGGAAACTTACAACAGCGGTGCGTGAATCGGTGCGGAGAAGGTGTTGGACCCCTTGACCGGCCGCGGGCGACGGTTACCTCATGCCGCAACCGCACCTCACCCGCCGGCCCGGCCCCTACCGCCGCCTGTTCGCCCGCCCCGGCACCCGCGCCTTCACGCTGGGCAACCTGGTCGCCCGGCTCCCCATGGGCATGTTCGGCGTGAGCGCCGTCGTGATGATCGCCGGTTCCCGCGGCTCGTACGCCCTCGCCGGCGCCGTCACCGCGACCGGCCTCGCCGCGACCGCGCTGGTCGCCCCCTGGATCGCCCGCCTCGTCGACCGGTACGGCCAGGCCCGCGTCGCCGTCCCCGCCACCCTCACGGCGGCACTGGGCAGCCTGGCCCTCGTCCTCTGCCTGCACCACGACGCCCCGGACTGGACGCTGTTCGCCGCCTACGCCGCCACCGCGACCACGCCCAACACCGGCGGCATGTCCCGCGCCCGCTGGGCCCATCTCCTCCAGGGTGACTCCGACGCCCTGCACACCGCCAACTCCTTCGAACAGGCCGCCGACGAGCTGTGCTTCATGCTGGGCCCGGTGCTCGCGGCCTTCCTCTGCGGGACGTTCTTCCCGGAGGCGGGCACGCTGACCGGGAGCGTCCTGCTGCTCACCGGCATGCTCCTGTTCACCGCCCAGCGCGCCACGGAACCGCCCGTCGCACCGCGCTCGAAGGCCCGCTCGCCGCTGCGCTCCCCCGGCATGCCGGCGCTGCTCGCGGCCTTCCTGGCCACGGGCGGGGTGTTCGGCGCGACGGAGGTGGTCACGATCGCGTTCGCCGACGGCCAGGGCCATCGCACGGCGGCGGGCGTCCTGCTCGGACTCCAGGCGGCGGGCTCCTGCGCGGCGGGCCTGATCTTCGGCACGCTGAAGCTCAGGGCACCGGCCGACCGCCGCCTTCCCTGGTGCACGGCCGCGATGGCGGCGCTGCTGACCCTCCCGCTGCTGGCCGCCACGCTCGCCCCCTCCCTCCTCGTCCTCGCCCCCGCCCTGCTCCTCGCCGGGATGGCGACCGCACCGACGATGGTCACCGGCATGGCGCTCGTCCAGCAGCGCACCCCCGCCGACCGTCTCAACGAGGGCATGACCCTCGCCGTGACCGCCCTCCTCGCAGGCATCGCGGGCGGGAGCGCGCTCGGCGGCTGGACGGTGGAGCGGGCGTCGGCGGCCACCGGCTTCGGCATACCGGTCGCCGCCGCGGCTCTCGCCCTCCTCATCACGCTGCTCTCCCGCGTGGCGCGCGGTGTGTCTCAGCCGAGCCCCCAGGCGTGCCCCAGCCGGTAGGCGGCGCACAGGTTCACGTCGAGCATGTAGGCCCCAGCGGCCCCGCACTGCTCATCGCCGCTGCCGGGGTCGACGGGCTGCCCGTGCCCCATCCCCGTCAGCGCGTACGTCTCGACGACCGCGCGCCCGCCGGCGTCCCGGAAGACCTGGTGCGGATGGCCGGAGACCGAGTCGGTCACGTCGGCGGTCTGGTCGGTGCCGTGCACATCGGTCCACTGCTTCACGAGGTCGGTCATGTTGACGGGCTTGACGGTGTAGTCGGCCGTGCCGTGCAGAACGGTGAGCACCGGCCAGGGCCCGCCGTACCCGGGCCGCGCGGCCCGCACCCGGTCGCCCCACTGCTTCGGGGTCTGCGTGGCTCCGACGTACATGCACACGTACGGCGACCCGGCGGCCTGCGCGCACCCGTAGGGCAGGCCCGCGACGACGCCGCCCGCGGCGAACTTCTCCGGGTAGGCGGCCATCATCACGGCGGTCATCGCCCCGCCCGCGGACAACCCGGTGACGTACACCCGCGCGCGGTCGCCGGAGACGTCGGCGAGCTGCCGGTCCACCATCTGGGCGAGGGAGGCGGCCTCGCCCTGACCGCGGGCGATGTCGCCGGTCTGGAACCAGTTGAAGCAGGACGAGAGGTTGTTGGCGCTCTGCTGCTGCGGCAGCACGACGGAGAAGCCCCACCGGTCCGCGAGCTGCGTCCAGCCGCTCTGGGTGCCGTACCCGGAGGCGTTCTGCGTGCAGCCGTGCAGCGCGACGACGACGGGCCGCCCGGCGGGCAGTCCGTCGGGCACGTACCGGTACATCTTCAGCGCCCCGGGGTTGCTTCCGAACCCGGTGACCTCCTGGAGCGAGGCGGCCACCGCCCGCCCCGGCGTGAGGACGGCGGCGATCAGGGCGACCAACAGGGTCACCAGGACGGCGATGCGAGGCTGTGCGGCTCTGGTCTGTGTCATGGGGAGGGACCGTAGAACCGTGAACGACCCCTCGATATGGAGCCGGACCCCACAAAAACGACAAGAGCCCGGTGGTCGAACACCACCCGGCTCTTGTCACATGGAGATTGTGGAGATGGCGGGAATCGAACCCGCGTCCAACGGTGTGGAATCAGGGCTTCTCCGTGTGCAGTCCGCTGTGCTTTTCTCGGCCCCGGAGATCACGCGGACAAGTCTCCGACGGGCTCAGTCACTGTTTGGTTTCCCTCTTCACCCCGTGACCGGGATCAAGGTTTAGTCCCCTAGCTGATGCCAGGATCCGGGTCGGGAACAGCCCCGGGCTGACACTTCGCAAGTCGCTACTTAGGCAGCGAGGGCGAAGGAATCGCGCTTGGTGTTGGCGATTATTGGTTTCGGCCTGTGGTTTACGAGATCATGGCCGCTTCCTCGACACGCTTCCCCTGCTTCGACAGCCGCTGTCGAAACCGATCATCCCCATGTTGATTTTTCAACCCCTCCGTGGAGGGGGCGCGCACCCGCTGTGAGGTGCAGTGCCATCGTACGTGACCAACGCAGGTCGGTGCCAGCGTATTCCCGGCGCCCCGGCGGGTCTCAGGCCCGCTGCCGGCGCCGTACCGCCGAGATGGCGCGCTCGGTCTCACGGCGGTCCTGCTTCTCGCGCAGGGTCTGCCGCTTGTCGTACTCCTTCTTGCCCCTGGCCAGCGCGATCTCCACCTTGGCCCGGCCGTCCTTGAAGTACAGGGCGAGCGGCACGACGGTGTGACCCGTCTCTCCCGACTTGGACTCCAGCTTGTCGATCTCCTCGCGGTGCAGGAGCAGCTTGCGCTTGCGCCGGGCACTGTGGTTGGTCCAGGTGCCCTGGCTGTACTCCGGCACGTGCACGTTGTACAGCCACGCCTCGTTCCCGTCCATCTGGACGAAGCCGTCGGCCAGCGAGGCGCGGCCCTGGCGCAGTGACTTCACCTCGGTGCCCGTGAGGACCAGACCGGCCTCGTAGGTGTCGAGGATGTGGTAGTCGTGCCGCGCCTTCTTGTTCTGCGCGATCAGCTTGCGCCCTTTTTCCTTAGCCATAGTGCCGACCATTTTCGCACCAAGAAGGGGGTGTGAGGGAAGCCGATTATCGCCCGGGGCTACCGGCCCAGCCCGGCGAGCACGGTCTGCGCCCGTTCCAGGGCCCGCTCGCCGGCCTCCAGGTCGGGGGTGATGCCGCGACCGTCGACGCCGCGGCCGGAGGGGGTGCGGTAATGGCCGACGGTCAGTTCGGCGACGGAGCCGTCGGGCAGCCGGCTGGGCATCTGGACCGAGCCCTTGCCGAAGGTGCGGGACCCCACGACGACCGCGCGACCGCGGTCCTGCAGAGCGCCGGTGAGCAGCTCGGCCGCGCTCATCGTCCCGCCGTCGACGAGCGCGACCAGGGGTCTGGCGGTGTCACCACCGGACTCGGCGTGCAGGGCGAGCTGCTCGCGGTCGATGTCGTAGGTGGCGACCAGGCCGCCGTCGAGGAAGGCGGAGGCGGCGGTGACGGCCTCGGTGACCAGGCCGCCCGTGTTGCCGCGCAGGTCGAGGACCATCCCGGAGGCGGCCGGGGCCCGCCGTACGGCCTCGCGGACCACCTTCCCGGAACCCTTGGTGAAGGCGGCGATCCTGATCACGGTGGTGCCGTCGCCGAGTGTGCGCACCGTCACTGAGTCGGTGGACAGCCGGGCCCGGCGCAGGGTCTCGGTCCACGCGCGCGTGCCGCGCTCCATCCCGAGGCGGACGGTCGTACCGGCGTCCGCGTCGGTGGCGTCGCCGCGCAGCAAGGAGACGACCTCGGTGACCGGACGCCCGTCGACCTTCCGTCCGTCGACGCTGCCCAGCCGGTCCCCGGCGCGGATCCCGGCCCGGGCGGCCGGCGAACCGGCGGCCACCGCCGTCACCTCGATACGTCCGTCCCGCTCCCGGCGGGCGGACAGGCCGACGCCGGTGTACTCGCCGTCGAGGGCCTCCTGGAACTCCTCGTACTCCCCCCGGGAGTAGACGGCGTCCCAGCGGTTGCCGCTGCGGCTCACGGCGCGCTGCGCCGCCTCGATGGGGGACTTGCCCTCGGCCATGGCCTCGGCGGCGGCGCGCGCGACCTCCTGCTGGCTGCCGACGGGGGCCGCGGAGGGCGTCGTACCGGATGCGGCACCGGGCGCGTCGCCCGGCAGCGAGCCGGTGGCTGCACCGGCGACGAGCACGCTCGCGAACACCAAGGTCAGGGCGGCCCCGCGGCCGTAGCGGCGGGGCTGACAGAACAGGTCACGACCTGACATGCCGGTGAGTCTAGGACAACGCGGAGGGCCGTACGGTCGGTTGACCGTACGGCCCTCTTGGCATGCGTCACACCTTCAGGTACTTGCGCAACGCGAAGAAAGCGGCCAACGCGGGCATCAGCAGGCTGGTCGCGAGGATGAGCGGCAGCTTCGTCAGGACGGCGTCCCAGCCGATGAAGTTGATCAGGTTCAGCTTCTCGGACAGGGCCAGGCCGTGGTCGATGATGAAGTACCGCCCGAGCAACAGGAAGCCGCACGCGAGCGTGCCGCCGATCAGTCCGGCGACCGCGGCCTCCATGATGAACGGCGCCTGGATGTAGAAGCCCGAGGCGCCGACCAGGCGCATGATGCCGGTCTCACGCCGCCGGCTGAACGCCGAGACGCGCACGGTGTTGACGATCAGCATCAGCGCCACCACCAGCATCAGGGCCATCACCGCGCGCGCGGCCCAGTTCATGCCGTTCAGCAGCTCGAAGAGGTTGTCCAGGATGCCCTTCTGGTCCTGCACCGACTGCACGCCGTCGCGCCCGTTGAAGGCGGTCGCGATGACCTGGTACTTCTCCGGGTCGGCCAGCTTGATGCGGTACGACTCCTGCATCTGGTCCGGCGTGAGCGAGCTGGCCAGCGGGGAGTCGCCGAACTGCTCCTTGTAGTGCTTGTACGCCTGGTCCTGCGACTCGTACGTCACCGTGTCGACGACCGACATCTTCTTGAGGTCGGTGAGGATCTGCTCCTTCTGATCCTCGGTGACCGCGCCCTTGGCGCAGTTGGGGTCCGACTCGGCGTCGCTCTTGTTGCAGAGGAAGATCGAGACGTTGACCTTGTCGTACCAGTAGCCCTTCATGGTGTTCACCTGGTCGCTCATCAGCAGTGAACCGCCGAACAGGGCCAGGGACAGGGCGACCGAGACGATGACCGCGAAGGTCATCGTCAGATTGCGGCGGAGACCGACACCGATCTCCGACAGAACGAACTGGGCGCGCATGGCGTCTGCTTCAAGCCTTTCCGTGGATCTCGCTGCTGTCTCAGTGCTGGTAGCCGTAGACGCCGCGGGCCTGGTCGCGGACGAGGCGGCCCTTCTCCAGCTCGATGACGCGCTTGCGCATCTGGTCCACGATGTTCTGGTCGTGCGTGGCCATCACCACGGTGGTGCCCGTCCGGTTGATCCGGTCGAGCAGCTTCATGATGCCGACGGAGGTCTGCGGGTCGAGGTTGCCGGTGGGCTCGTCGGCGATCAGCAGCTTGGGCCGGTTGACGAAGGCCCGCGCGATGGCGACGCGCTGCTGCTCACCGCCGGACAGCTCGCCCGGCATCCGGTCCTCCTTGCCGCCGAGCCCGACCAGTTCGAGCACCTGCGGCACGGACTTGCGGATCTCGCCGCGCGACTTGCCGATGACCTCCTGCGCGAACGCGACGTTCTCGCCGACGGTCTTGTTCGGCAGCAGCCGGAAGTCCTGGAAGACCGTCCCCAACTGGCGCCGCATCTGCGGCACCTTCCAGTTGGAGAGGCGCGCGAGGTCCTTGCCCAGAACGTGCACCTGACCGTGGCTGCACCGCTCCTCGCGGAGGATCAGCCGCAGGAAGGTGGACTTTCCGGAGCCGGAGGACCCGACAAGAAAGACGAACTCACCCTTTTCCACCTCAAGGGAGACATCCCTGAGGGCGGGGCGGGTCTGCTTGGGGTAGACCTTGGACACGTTGTCGAATCGGATCACGGATGCACCACGGGTCGCCGGGGGTAGATGTGCGTGACCATACGCGAAGCGGGTACGCAAGCGCAGGCACAGGTTGCGGTTGAGCAATGCTTGTGCGCTTTTGTCCATCACAACGTTCTGAGAGCGCCCGCGCCCTTTCCGGAGGAACCTGGCACAGTGGAGGGGGAACGTTTGCGTTCCCCCGGGCGTTGTAAGCACGAACCGGTACCGGTGCAAGGAGGCGAGCACATGACGTACGACCGACTGGTGTGCGCGAACTGTGCCGCGCCCGTGAACGAGGGCCGCTGCCCCGTGTGCCGGGCCAACCGCGAGCGGCTCCAGCAGGAGAACCCCTTCGCGGCCCTCAACCCCATGACTCTGATCGCCCTGCTGGTGATGCTGATCGCAGCGGTGGCGCTCCTCGCGCACCAGACCGCGTAGGAAACGCGGAGAGTACGCCGAAGGGCCCGGAGCGGTTGCTCCGGGCCCTTCGGCGATCACGCTCGGCCACCGTCAGGCGGCGGCACCGCCACGGCCGCTCACCAGGCGCGGCAGCACCCGGAAGCCGACGCCGCCGGCGATCATCGTCGCGGCGCCGATCAGCAGGAACGTGGTCTGCGCGGCACCCGTCTCGGCGAGCTCGTCGCCGCCGCCCTGGGCGGAGGTGTCGGCCGCCGGGATCTCCGAGCCGGTGTCCGTGAGGGACGAGGAACCCTCGCCCTGCGGGGAGGTGCCACCGTCGGGGTCGGTGTTGTCCTCGTCACCGGTGCCGGGGGCGGTGGTCTCGTCGTCCGAGGGCTCCTCGGACGGGTCCCCGGTGGGCTCCTCGGGCTCGGTGGGCTCCTCCGGCTCCGTGGGCTCCTGGGTCGGGTCGGTCGGGTCACCCGTCGGGTCGGTCGGGTCACCCGTCGGGAGGGTCGGGTCGCCGGTCGGGTCGGTCGGGTCACCGGTCGGGATGGTGGGCTCCGGGTCCGGGCTCGGCGAGCGCTCCTCGCACAGGAGGCCCACGAAGCAGCCGTCGCCCTCGGTGGCGGAGGCGGCGCCCGCGGCGGTCAGCGAGGCACCGGCCGCGATCACGGCGCCGGCCGCGAGGCGCGCGACACGTATGCGCGTCTTGTTGGTCATGTGTTTGCTACCCCCAGTAGCTGATCGTCATTAGGCGGCGCTCGGGGCCGTGATCGACGGGGATAGCCGATGCGATGAAGCCCCCCGGTTCACATGCGCCCCAGAGATACGCATGCCACGCTTCACCCTTCCCATTTTTCAAAGCAACGTCAAGGTCGTTGCGTACGCGATGTCCAGGTACGGGTTCTTTGCCAGGCGTTGAAGTGTGTGAGTGTGATGTAGAACCCAGACATCCAGGCACGGAAAAGGCAACTGCCGCCGGAGGGGCGGCAGTTGCCTTGTCGACAAAACGCTTCTCCTACTTCTCCTGCTGCTTGCGCCAGCGAATTCCGGCCTCCAGGAACCCGTCGATCTCACCGTTGAACACGGCCTCAGGGTTGCCGACTTCGTGCTCGGTGCGCAGGTCCTTGACCATCTGGTACGGGTGCAGGACGTACGAACGCATCTGGTTGCCCCAGGAGTTGCCGCCGTCGCCCTTGAGGGCGTCCATCTTGGCCTGCTCCTCCTGGCGGCGCCGCTCCAGCAGCTTGGCCTGGAGGACGTTCATGGCGGTGGCCTTGTTCTGGATCTGCGAGCGCTCGTTCTGGCAGGAGACGACGATGCCGGTCGGGATGTGCGTGATGCGCACGGCCGAGTCGGTCGTGTTGACGCCCTGGCCGCCGGGGCCGGAGGACCGGTAGACGTCGATGCGCAGCTCCGACTCGTCGATCTCGACGTGGTCGGACTGCTCGACGACGGGGAGCACCTCGACACCGGCGAAGGAGGTCTGCCGGCGCCCCTGGTTGTCGAAGGGCGAGATACGCACCAGGCGGTGCGTGCCCTGCTCGACGGAGAGGGTGCCGTAGGCGTATGGCACCTGCACCGCGAAGGTGGTGGACTTGATGCCCGCCTCCTCCGCGTACGAGGTCTCGTAGATCTCGGTCTTGTAGCCGTGCTGCTCGGCCCAGCGCAGGTACATGCGCTGGAGGCGCTCGGCGAAGTCGGCGGCGTCGACGCCACCGGCCTCGGCGCGGATGTTCACGAGCGCTTCCCGGGAGTCGTACTCACCGCTGAGAAGCGTCCGCACCTCCATCTCGTCCAGGGCCTTGCGGACGGCGGCGAGCTCGGACTCCGCCTCGGAGCGGGTGTCCGGGTCGTCCTCCTCCTCGGCCATCTCGAACAGCACCGCGAGATCGTCGATCCGCCCGCGCAGCGCCTCCGCCTTCCTGACCTCGGCCTGGAGGTGGGAGAGCTTGCTGGTGATCTTCTGCGCCTCGTCCGGGTTGTCCCAGAGGGACGGCGCGGCCGCCTGCTCCTCGAGCACGGCGATGTCTGCCCTCATCCTGTCGAGGTCCAGGACGGCCTCGATCGACTCCATGGTCGAGGAGAGGGACTTGAGCTCTTCGGATACATCGACGACTGCCACGCTCCCAGCGTAACGGCTCCGCCGGGAACCCAGTGCCGGGTGAGCGCCGGGCCCCGGCGCACCGGGCGCCGGCGCGTGCCTCGCCGGGGGATCCGCCCCCGGGCCCCCGCTTCGGCGCCCGGCTCAGGGAGACGCCGGGGCCGTGTTGTTCAGGTCGGGCGGGGTCGCGCCCGCGTCGTCCTGCGACGTCGCCAGCCACGCGCCGGTGCCCGCTGCCGCGGCCAGGGCCACCGCCGCGCCGGCCAGGACGAGGCGGCGGCGCCGGGTGGTGGAGCGGTGCCGGGCCGAGCCGGGTCGTGGGGTGCCCGCGGTGCGGGGGGCCCGGGCGGTGCCGCGCGCGCCGCCCGCCAGCTCGTCGGGGGCCGGGACCCTCATCGACGTATGGGTGTCACGGTTGGAGTCGGGTTTCGCGCCGGGGACCAGCGGAACCGCGCCCCGGCGTACCCGTACCGGCGGCTGCGGCTGCCCCGGCGACGGCGGCTCGGCGGGCTCCTCCGGCTCCGTGTCCGGTTCGTCCACGTCGAGCGGCGGCATCCCGCGCAGTACCGGGAGCTGCTCCCGCAGCCGTGCGGCCAGCTCGGACGCCCGCAGCCGCGACGCCGGCGCCTTCGCCAGGCACTGCACCAGCAGCTGCCACAGCTCCTCGGGAATGCCGGGCAGGGGTACGACGGTCTCCGTGACGTGGCGGCGCAGGACCGCGCCGGGGTGGCCGCCACCGAAGGGGGTGAAGCCGGCCAGCAGCTCGTAGAGCACGGTCGCGAGCGCGTAGATGTCCACCGAGGCCCGGGGCGGGAGGCCCTCCACGATCTCCGGCGCGAGATAGTCCGGCGTGCCGATGATCTTCGTGGCCCGGGTCCGGCGCGGGGAGTCGATCAGTTTGGCGATGCCGAAGTCCGTCAGCAGCGCGCGGTGCGAGCCGCCGGGACCGAGCGGGCCCTGCATGTCCAGCAGGACGTTCTCCGGCTTCACGTCCCGGTGCACGACTCCCGCCGCGTGTGCCGCCGCCAGCCCCTCCGCGACGTCCGCCGCGATCGCGACCGCCGCCTCGGGCGCCAGCCGCCGCTCCCGGTCCAGCCGGGTGCGCAGGTCCGTGCCCCGGACCAGGTCCATGACGAGCGCGAGATCGTTGCCGTCCACGACCAGGTCGCGTACGGAGACGACGTTCGGGTGTTCGAGGCCGAGCAGGGCGGTCCGCTCCTGGACGAAGCGCCCGACGAGCTCCTGGTCGGAGGCGAGATCCTCACGCAGCAGCTTGACGGCGACGGGCCCCTCGGGTCCCTCGCCCAGCCACACCGTGCCGGCGCTGCCCCGCCCCAGGATCTGGTGTGCGGTGTACCGGCTGCCGATCTTCCGTGCCAAGGCTGCTCCTACAGACGCGTGTTGTCGCTAAAACTACGCGTCCGGGGAGCCAACCTTCACCGCGGAGGCGGAAATCACCCGCCAGGTGTCGACAAATCAACTCACCCGCTACTGGGTGGACGTACCGGAGCCTCCGGTGCCCCCGGAGCCACCGAGGTCCCCGATCCACCCGGTGACCGTGCTGAACCAGTCCGTGAGCTGGTCCCAGTAGCTCTTGCCGGTGCCGATCCACTCCTGCAGCGGGCTCAGCTCCCAGATCAGCCAGCCGGCCACGAACAGGATGAGAATCGTGAACAGACATCCCTTCAGGCAGCCGAGTCCCGGGATCCGCATCGGATTGGCGCTGCGCTGCCGCGGCTGCCTCGGCTCGCGCACCGGCCGCTGAGGCTCGGGCGTGGGCGGCGGGGCGTACCGCTGCGGCTGCGGGCGCTGCGGGGCGTACTGCTGCGGCTGCTGCTGCTGCTGCTGCTGCGGGTAGCCGTAGCCCGGCGGCGGTCCCTGCGGGGGGCGCTGCTGCTGGCGCTGCTGGGGCCGCTGCTGCTGCTGCGGCCGGGCGACCTGCCGCTGCGGGCGGCGGCGCAGCGGGTCCTCGTCGGGGCCGAGGTACTGGACCTGCGTCTGCTCGTTGCGGTCGCGCGCGGCGCGCAGCTGGCTCTGCCAGGGGTGCGGCTGCTCGGGCTGCTGCCCCTGCGGCAGCACCTGGGTCGGGTCGGCACCCCCGGGACCGGTGTTCGGCAGTACGGCGGTGGGGTCGGCGGCGCCCGCCGGGCCCCCGGTGTGCGGCAGCACACTGGTCGCCGCGTTCGGGTCGTACCCCGGCGTGCCGTGCGGCAGCACCTGCGTCGGGTCGGCCGCTCCGGGCGTGCCGGGCACGGTCGCCGGGGCCGGGTCGGGCGCGAGCAGCGCGGCGACGCCCTCGGCGGCGGCGATCTGCGCGGAGTTCGCGTGCACGCCGACGCCCTCGGCGGCGACCCTCAGCCCGCGCGCGAGGTTCTCGGCGCTGGGCCGCTCCGCGGGGTTCTTGCGCAGACAGCGCTCGATGACCGTCCACAGCGGTTCGGGAACGGTGGAGGGGCGGCGGGGCTCGGCGCTCAGGTGCTGGTGCAGGACCTCCAGGGCCGAGCTGCCGGAGAACGGCGGCCGGCCGGTGACCAGCTCGTACAGCAGGATGCCGGCGCCGTAGATGTCGACGGCGGAGGTCTGGGGGCGGCCCTCGGCGGACTCCGGCGCGACGTACGCGGGCGTGCCGACGAATTCGTGGGTGCGGGTCAGGCCGGGCGAGTCCGCGAGGCGGGCGATGCCGAAGTCGGTCAGCATCGGGTGCATCTGGCCGCCGTCCTGCTTGAGCAGCACGTTCGCCGGCTTGAGGTCGCGGTGCACGACGCCGTCGGCATGGCTGGCGGCCAGCGCGTCGGCGATCTGCGCCGTGAGCAGCGCGGCGGCGACGGGCGTGAGGGGGCCGTTCTCGCGCAGGTAGCGATGCAGGTCGGGACCGTTGACGAGGTCCATGACCAGGGCCAGCAGATCGCCCTCGACGACCAGGTCACGGACCCGCACGATGTTCGGATGCGTCAGGCGGAGCAGCACGGAGCGCTCACGCAGGAACCGCATCACGATGTCGGGGTCGCTCGCGAGCTCCTCCTTGAGGACCTTGATCGCGACGGTCTCACCGGGCTGCCCGGGCACGGCCGCCTCGGCCCCGGCCGTCTCCCGCTGGCGGGCTCGCCAGACGGTGCCTGTGGCGCCGCGCCCCAGCGGCTCCTCAAGGAGGTACTTGCTCCCTACCGGCCGCACGTCATGGCTCCCTGCTGCTTGCTTGCATGGTCCGACCCACTGTAGTGCCGCGATGGGCGGGGGCGGGCGGTCGTCCGCCGTGCTTCCCGCGTACTTGTTCCCGCACGCGTTCGGTACGTGTTCCCGCACGCGTTCGAAGGAAAGACGCTCGCCTCTGTCCTGTGGTTGCCGGAAGCGGACGTGACCGATCTCAACCGATCGCCGGTGCCGCCCTGGGCAGGCACTTTTACGGGCAGAGCCGACCAATCAAGATCACTTGTTCCGGAGCGGCGGGCGAGTTGTCAGTGGCAGGTGCGAGGATGCGTGCAGTACTGGCCGACGTGCTCGTGTGGGGTGGGGGACCTCCGCGCCCGTGCAGAAGGGACCGCTGACGGCGATGCAGATCCGGCTGACCGTCGTAGACCCGCTGGGCCCGCCCGCCCCCGAGCTCTCGGCCTCGCCGGAGCAGGGGGGACCACCGGCGCCGCGCGGCCGGGGAGCGGCCCGCGACGTGCTGGTCACGGCGCCCGCCGGCACGGCCCTGTCCGCGGTGGCCTCGGGGCTCGCCGCGGCGGCCTGCGGCGACGTCCCGTCGGGACCCGTGGTGCTGTACGCCGGTGCGGAGCGCCTCGATGCGCAGCGGTGCACCCTGGGCGAGCCACCGCTGCTCGACGGCGCGGTGCTGTCCGTGGGCGGCCCTGCGGCCCCGGAGCCCCATCCCGAGCTGGACGACGCCCCGGCCCGCCTCGACGTGATCGCCGGGCCGGACGCCGGCGGCGTCCATCTGCTGCACGGCGGCGAGATCCGCGTCGGCCGCTCCGCGGAGGCCGACGTCCCGCTCGACGACCCCGACGTCTCCCGCGTCCACTGCGCGGTGACCCTGAGCGCGGACGGCCGCGTCGCGGTCACCGACCTCGAATCCACCAACGGCACGACGCTCGACGGCACACGGGTGGGCGGCCGTCCGGTGCGCTTCACCCCCGGGGCGCTGCTGCGGATCGGGGAGTCCACGCTGCGGCTGGCACCGGCCGGAGGGCCGGGCCGGCGGGTGGGCACCACGCCCGACGGGGAGGGATGTGTGCGGGTCGGGACGAGCGACGGGCCGTCCCCGGCCGGAGCTCCGGGTGTGCGGGCAGGCGGGCCCTCCGCAAGCACCGGGCATGCCTACGGGGCTGCCGGGGGCTGGGGGGTCCCCGGGACCGGCCCGGCCGGCGTGCGGGGCGCCGCACCGCAGGACCGAGGAGCCGATACACCGGGCACGGCTGACGACCTGACTCCCCATGACCAGGACGCACAACGGGCAGGGACCCCCTCCCCCCACGACCCGCGCCCCGGGGCGCCCGGCCCCGAGCCCCGAGCCAGGGAGCACTCGCCGGTGGCGCAGCCCCTCGTGCCCGAGCAGGGCAAGGCACCCCGCATCGAGAGCCGCGGCGCGGGTCCGCGGCACCCGGGCCCCGGCCCCGCCGCGCCCTCCGGTGACGGGACACACGGCGGACGGCTCGGCCCCGACCTGCCCGACGCCCCCGCCGACGCCGGTGGCACGGGCCACCGCAAAGGAACGCCGCTGCGCGGCACCGACGTACCGCAGGGGGTGCGCAGGCGCGGTGGGCTCACGGCGTGGGCACGGCGGCTGGCCGGCGGACGCGGCGCCGAGCAGGAGCCGGCCGGGCAGGAGACGTACGACGACGAGCCGCCCGGCGCGGCCGTGCACCCACCCGTCCGTGCCGACGCCCAGGAGACCTGGCCGGACCCGGCCGCCCTGTTGCTGACGGCGCTGGGGCCCGGTCCCCGGCTGTGGGAGCGCGGACCGGGTCACCCCGAGGCGCTCACCGTGCGGCTCGGTACGGCCGACCGGGTGGCACCGGACGGTTCGGGGCTGCTGCCCGCGGTGCCGGTCACCGCCGATCTGCGTGAGGCCGGTGCCCTGGGTCTGGCCGGTCCGCGGCCCCGCCTGGCCGGGCTCGCGCGCGCGGTGGTGGCGCAGCTCGCCGCGCTGCACTCCCCCGACGTCCTGGAAATCGTCCTGATCAGCACGGACCGGGCCCGCCCCCTGGAGGAGCGCACCGCCGAGTGGTCCTGGCTCGGCTGGCTCCCGCATCTGCGCCCGGCCCACGGCCAGGACTGCCGCCTGCTCCTCGCCCACGACCGCGAACAGGCCGCGGCCCGCACCGACGAGCTCCTGCGCCGCCTGGACGACCACCTGATGGAGCGGGGCGGCGCCGCCGCGTCCACGGGCGCACGGCACCCCGACGGCGGCGGGACACCGGACCACGCCCCGGCCGCCGCGCCCCGCCGCCCTTCCTGGGCCCGCCCCGACGACTCGCCAGCCGACTCCGTGGACCCCGCCGGCTTCCCCGGCCCCTGCACCGTCCTCGTCGTGGACGGCGACCCCGGTGGCGCCGGTCTCCGCGAGGCCGTGGCACGGCTGGCCCTGGAGGGCCCGCGGGCCGGCATCCATGTCATCTGCCTGGCCGAGACCGCCGCCGCTTCCCCTGCCTCCCCGGTCACCGAGACCTTCGAGGCCGCCTGCGCCTCGGCCCCGGCGTTCCGTGAGTGCGGAGCCGTAGCCCTGCTCAGCGGCGATGTGGCGACCGCGCTCCGCCTGCTCCGCATCGCCCGAGCCGGAACCGGACCAGGGACCGGGGCCGGGAAAGGGACCGGCGCAGAAGCCCCGGCCGGGCCGCGGTCCGGGTCCGGATCCGCACCAGGTGCCGTCACCTCCCACCCCGCCCCCGTCGGCCACGGCACGGTCGGCACCGTGGACGCCGTGTCCCCCGCCTGGGCCGAGCGGTTCGCCCGTGCCCTCGCCCCGCTGCGCACCGAGGCGTCCGGCACCGGCACCCGCCTCGCCCGCGTCAGTGCCCCCCTCCCCCAAGCCGCCCGGCTGCTCGACGAGTTGGGCCTGGCGCGGGCCACCCCCGCCTCCCTCATGGCTCGTTGGGCCGACGCCGCGGACGACACCGACGCCCTGGGCGGCCGGGCGCACGCCGTCCTCGGCGCCGGCCCGCGCGGTCCGGTGGCCGCCGACCTCGTGGGCGAGGGACCGCACCTGCTGATCGAGGGCCCGCCCGGCAGCGGGCGTACGGAACTGCTGCGGGCCGTCGTCGCCTCGCTCGCCGCCGCCGAGCGGCCCGACCGGCTGAGCCTGGTGCTGATGGACGGCCGGGACAGCGTGGGCGAGGGCAGCGGGCACGGCGACGGGCTGCACCTGTGCATGGACATCCCGCACGTCACCACGCACCTGCTCGCCAACGACCCGGTCCGCATGCGGGAGTTCGCCCAGTCCCTGTCGGCGGAGCTGAAGCGCCGCGCCGAGCTGCTGGGCCGCTCGCACTTCGCCGAGTGGCACACCGGGCGCGAGGTGTCGGGCCGGATGGTCAGCCAGCGCACGGCGCACACCGCCGGTGGCGATGTCGGGGCCGGTGACCTGGACACCCCGCCCAGTGCCACCCTGCGGCTGCGCCCGGCCGCGCCCCGTCGCCCAACGGACGACGTGCCCCCGCTGCCCCGCCTCGTCGTGGTCGTCGACGACCTCGACGCCCTCGTCTCGCCCCCGCTGGGCTCCCCGGGCCGGCCCGCCGCCGGGTCCGTGACCCGTGCGCTGGAGGCGGTCGCCCGCGAGGGTGACCGGCTCGGCGTGCACCTGGTGGCCGCCGCGGGACAGGGTGGCCGTACGGCGGAGACCGAGCCCGTCCGGCGGGCCTCGCTGCGCGTCACCCTCGACGCGCCCGCGCCCGGACCCGACGAACCGGCGCCCGGCCGGGGCCGGCTGACGCATCCCGACGGACGGATCACGCCGTTCCAGGGCGGCCGGGTCACCGGTCGCATCCCGCGTACGGCGACCCTGCGGCCCACCGTCGTCCCGCTGGAGTGGCACCGCATGGGCGACCCGCCCGCCCGCCGCCCGGTCCGCGAACTGGGCAACGGGCCCACGGACCTGGCCCTCCTGGCGAGCGCGCTGGAGCGGGCGGCCCGGGAGGTGTCCGCCTCCCAGGTGCCGTCGCTGCTGTAGGCACACCGCCCGCCCTGCCCGCTGACAGTCACGACGCGGTCACGATCACCGTCTTGACACGGCAGGCGCTCTTGCCGACCCCACGGACCCGGCGTAGACCAGTCCCACGGGACAGCGCTCGAACGTTCGACGAGGACGAAGAACGGGGCCGTAATGCACAGGAGCATCACCACCAGCCGCACCCGGACACGCAGGACCACCCGCGCCGCCGCGGCCGCACTCGCGGGAGCGCTCGCGCTCTCGCTCAGCGCCTGCGGAGGCGACGACGGGGGCGGAAACGAGGGCAACGGCGGTACGGACGAGACCGCCACCACCGTCACACTCCCCAAACTGGACGGCGAGACCCTGGAGGTCGCCGCCGTCTGGACCGGCCCCGAGCAGGCCAACTTCAAGAAGGTGCTTCAGGAGTTCGAGAAGCGGACCGGCGCCAAGGTGACCTTCGTGCCGGCGCAGGACCCGATCATCAACTTCCTCGGCTCGAAGATCGCGGGCGGCGCGCCGCCGGACATCGCGATGCTCCCCCAGGTCGGCGCCATCCAGCAGGCCGTGGACAAGGGCTGGGCCAAACCGGTCGGGACCGAGGCCCAGGAGCAGCTCGGCAAGAACTACTCGCAGGGCTGGCAGGACCTCGGCAAGGTCGACGGCAAGCAGTACGGCGTCTACTACAAGGCCGCCAACAAGTCCCTGATCTGGTACAACACCCAGGTCTTCGAGAACGCCGGAGCCGAGGAGCCCAAGACCTGGGAGGACCTGCTCACCACCGCCCAGACGATCTACGACTCCGGTGTCACGCCGTTCTCGGTCGGCGGCGCCGACGGCTGGACGCTGACCGACTGGTTCGAGAACGTCTACCTCTCACAGGCCGGGCCCGAGAAGTACGACCAGCTGGCCAAGCACGAGATCAAGTGGACGGACCCGTCCGTCACCGAGGCCCTGACCACGCTGGCGCAGATCTGGGGCAAGGCCGACTACATCGCGGGCGGCGCGAACGGCGCGCTCCAGACCGAGTTCCCGGCCTCCGTCACACAGACCTTCACCGGTGGCGACCAGCCGAAGGCCGGCATGGTCTACGAGGGCGACTTCGTCCAGGTCAACATCGCCGAGACGGAAGCGGAGGTGGGCACCGACGCCAAGGTGTTCGCGTTCCCGAAGGTCGGCGAGACCGAGCCGGTCGTCTCCGGTGGTGACGCGGCGGTGATCCTGGAGGACTCGAAGGCCGCGCAGGCCCTGGCCACGTTCCTCGCCTCGCCGGACGCGGCGACCATCCAGGCGAAGCTCGGCGGCTATCTGTCGCCGAACAAGAACGTGGACCCGAAGGCGTACCCGAACGCGGTGCAGCAGGAGATGGCGAAGGCGCTGGTCGCGGCCGGTGACGACTTCCGCTTCGACATGTCCGACCAGGCCCCGCAGGCCTTCGGCGGCACGCCCGGAAAAGGTGAGTGGAAGGCGTTGCAGGACTTCCTGAAGAACCCGAAGGACGTCAAGGGCACGCAGGAACAGCTGGAGGCCGACGCGGCCGCGGCGTACGGAGACTGAGCCGGCCATGGCTCCGGCATCCACGGCAGGGGTCCCGCCCACCAAGGCCGGGACCCCTCCCCGTAGTCGCAAGAGCGTGACCGGCACCCGCAGGACCGTGGCAGCGCTGTTCCTGCTGCCCGCCCTGGTGCTGCTCGGCGCGCTCGTGGTCTACCCGATCGGGTACTCGGTCGTCCGCAGCTTCTACGACCAGTCCGGCGACGGCTTCGCCGGATTCGACAACTACCAGGCCCTGTTCACCGACGACGGCATCCGTACGGCGCTGAAGAACAACATCATCTGGGTGGTGTTCGCGCCTACGGTGGCGACCGCGCTCGGGCTGATCTTCGCGGTCCTGACCGAACGGGTGCGCTGGGGCACGGCGTTCAAGCTGGTCGTCTTCATGCCGATGGCGATCTCGATGCTCGCGGCGGGCATCATCTTCCGTCTCGTCTACGACCAGGACCCGGACAAGGGCGTGGCCAACGCGGTGTGGGTGGGCGTGCACGACACGTTCGCCCAGTCGTCGGCGTTCCCGAAGGCGCACCCCGGCCGGGAGTCGCCGCTGACGGCGGACGACGGCGGTTTCGTCACCAAGGAGCCGGTCCGCCTCGGCGAGCCGGTGGTCCTGCCCCTGGTGGGTGTCGCCCCCGACCAGATGCCCGACGACGCCGCGAAGGCGGTGGCGGCGCAGGCCGATCCGGGCAAGGTCACCGGCACCACCTGGCAGGACTTCACGCGCGGCGAGGGCGTCGGCACCCTCGGCGCCCCCGACCCCTCCGAACTGGGCTATCCCGGCATGCGGATCGAGGCGGTCAAGGACGGCAAGGTCGTCGCCACGGCCACGGCGGCCGGCGACGGCACCTTCACGCTCCCGGCCGCCGCCGACGGAGCCCAGCTGCGGCTGCCCGCCGACAACTTCAAGGAGCCGTACAACGGCCTGGACTGGCTCGGCCCCTCGCTGGTCACACCGGCCATCATCGGGTCGTACATCTGGATGTGGGCCGGCTTCGCGATGGTGCTGATCGCCGCCGGGCTGGCGGGGATGCCGCGTGAGCTGCTGGAGGCGGCGCGGGTCGACGGGGCCAACGAGTGGCAGGTGTTCCGGCGGGTCACCGTGCCGCTGCTCGCGCCCGTCCTCGCGGTCGTCGCCGTCACCCTGATGATCAACGTCCTGAAGGTCTTCGACCTGGTCTTCATCATCGCTCCGGGCTCCTCCCAGGACGACGCGAACGTGCTCGCGCTGGAGCTGTACCGCAAGGGCTTCTCCGAGGACCAGCCGGGTGTCGCGAGCGCCATCGCGGTGTTCCTGCTGCTCCTGGTGATTCCGGTGATGTGGTTCAACATCCGCAGGCTCAGGCGGGAGGTGCGGCGATGACCACGCAGTCCGTGAAGGGCAGGGCGTCCCTCGGCTCACGCCTGGCGGAGGGCGTCGGCGGCGGTCTGATGCGGGTCTTCCTGATCGTCGTCGGCCTGTTCTGGCTGGTGCCGACCATCGGCCTGCTGCTCTCGTCGCTGCGCACTCCTGCGGACATGAACGAGAGCGGCTGGTGGACGGTGTTCACCGAGCCGGCCCAGCTCACCTTCGAGAGCTACGACAAGCTGCTGAGCAACGGCGACATCACCGACTCGCTGCTGAACACGGTCCTGATCACGGTCCCGGCGACCGTGCTGGTCGTGGTCATCGGCTCGCTCGCCGGGTACGCGTTCGCGTGGATGGAGTTCCCGGGCCGGGACTGGTGGTTCCTGGGCGTGGTCGGCCTGCTGGTCGTCCCGGTGCAGGTGGCCCTGATCCCGATCGCCGAACTCTTCGGTGGCATCGGGCTGTTCGGCTCCATGCTCGGCGTGATCCTGTTCCACGTCGGCTTCGGACTGCCCTTCGCGGTGTTCCTGCTGCGGAACTTCTTCGCGGAGATCCCGCGCGAGCTGCTGGAGGCGGCGCGGCTGGACGGCGCCGGAGAGCTGCGGCTGTTCACCCGGGTGGTGATGCCGCTCGGCGGGCCCGCGATCGCGAGCCTCGGCATCTTCCAGTTCCTGTGGGTGTGGAACGACATGCTGGTGGCGCTGGTGTTCACCGACTCCGGCAGCCAGCCGATCACGGTGGCCCTGCAGACGCAGGTACGGCAGTTCGGGAACAACATCGACGTGCTCGCGCCCGGCGCGTTCATCTCGATGGTGATTCCGCTGGCCGTCTTCTTCGCGTTCCAGCGGCAGTTCGTGTCCGGTGTGATGGCGGGTGCGGTGAAGTAGCGGCACCGTCAACGTCCTTGGGGCGGGCCGGGCAACGGCCCGCCCCTTCGCGTTCCCGGCGAAATACCCCGCATGCTGTACACAACGTAACCAATTCGGCCCATCTGCCGTTCCCGGGCAGAACACCCTTTCCCTCACGAACGCCGTCCGCCGCCGCACCTGAGGCCATCGTCCGGCAGCCACCGTTCCGCAACCTTCTGGTCACCTGACCGTCACTGAAAGCCACTGACGGCCGTTCACCTACCGGGAGTCCCCATGCCCCGCAGTTCGTCGCGACCCACCCCGTCGCGGCCGTCCACCTGGCGGCCGTCCGGGCGACCCGGCCGTTTCTCGCCCGGTCCGCGGCGGGCCGCCCGACGGGACCTCCACGGCCCGAGGCGCGCGCCTCCCGCCGGGCAAGGATGACGAAAACGGAAAGAGTTCCATGCCCCGTTTCAGCATCATCGTCCCCTCGCACGGGGTCGGGGGCCTGCTGGCCCGGGCCCTGGAGTCGGTGCTGGCCCAGTCCTTCGGCGACTTCGAGCTGCTCACGGTGTGCGACGAACCGGAGGCTCCCGCGGCGGACCTGACCGCCTGGTACGCCGCGCGGGACCGCCGGCTCAGACCGGCGTACTCACCGCCCTCGGCCGGTCTGGGCGCGGCCCGCACGACCGGACTGAGGGCGGCGTCGGGCTCCTACGTGCTGTTCCTCGACGGCGACGACGTCCTCGCCCCAGGGGCGCTGGCGGCGCTGGACGCCCGGCTGCGGCAGACGGGGCCGGTGGACGTACTGCACTTCGCGCACGAGCGGGTGACCGGCCGGACCGTGCGGGAACCGCCGGCCGCCTCTACTGCGGCCTGCGCGGCGACGCAGGAACGGTGGGCCACCCGGGCGGAGCAGGAACGGTGGGCCGCCCGGCTCGTCGCCCCGCCGCCCTCCCCCGCAGGAACCTTCCACCCCGACGCGGCACCCTGGCTCACGGTGGTGAACCGGCCGGTGTGGAGCGCCGCCTACCGGCGAGGGTTCCTGGCGGTGCACCAACTCGCCTTCCCCTACGGCCACTTCACCGACCTCGGCTGGGGCGGCGTGGTGACGGTACTGGCGGAGCGGGTGGCCGTGCTGCCGTCGGTGGTCGTACGGCATCTGGTGCGGGCGCGCGGGAGCCTGCTCGACGCTGCCGGCGAGCGCCGGCTCGATCTGCTGGACCAGATCGAGCCGGCGCTGTTCCAGGCGGGCGCGGCGCGGGTGTCGGAGGCGCGGTCCCGGGCGCTGTTCGACCAGCTCTTCGCGGTGGTGGTGGAGGTGGCCGCCGATGCACGGCGGCTGCCTCCGCACCGGCGGCGGGCCTTCTTCCGGCAGGCGGGTGTGCTGTACCGGCGCTACCGGCCCGCCGGGCACCGGCCTCCTGGACTGCGGATGCGGCTGCTGGAGGCCGGCGCCTACACGGCGTTCCGCGCGGTGCAGGCCTCACCCGCCCTGAGACTCCGCGGCCGGCCGCTACTCGACGACCAGCTCGACCGGGATGTTGCCGCGGGTGGCGTTGGAGTACGGGCAGACCTGGTGGGCCTGCTCGACGAGCTTGCGGCCGGTCGCTGCGTCCACGGCGTCGGGCAGCTCGACACGGAGGGTGACGGCGAGCCCGAAGCCCTCGCCCTGCTTGCCGATGCCGACCTCGGCGGTGACGGCGGCGTCGCTCAGGTCGACCTTGGCCATCCGGCCGACCACGCCGAGGGCGCCGGCGAAACAGGCGGAGTACCCGGCCGCGAAGAGCTGCTCGGGGTTGGTGCCCTGACCGTTGCCCCCCATCTCCGTCGGGACGGCCATCTGCAGGTCGAGCCGGCCGTCGGAGGAGACGGAACGCCCCTCGCGGCCGTGGGTGGAGGTGGCGACAGCGGTGTACAGCACGTCCATGGAAAGACCATCCCTCTCAGGTGATGTACCGGCGATCCGTCCTGCCGGTCCGACACCAGAAGTAGAGCACACAATTCAATTGCGCACAACTAAGTGACGGACGGGGCTACCCTGGAGGCATGACCACGACGTCTGCTGCGGAGTGGCTCCGCCTCGACCGACAGATCTGCTTCACCCTGAACGCGGCCTCACGCGCCTTCGGCGGGATGTACCGCGTGGTCTTGAAGGACCTCGGGCTCACCTATCCGCAGTACCTGGTGATGCTGGTGCTCTGGGAGGACGGAGAGGTGCCGGTGAAGAGACTGGGCGAGCGGCTGCGCCTGGACTCCGGCACTCTGTCGCCGCTGCTCAAGCGCCTGGAGGCGGCCGGCCTGGTACGGCGCGAGCGCAGCGCGCGCGACGAGCGCTCGGTTCAGGTGCGGCTGACCGAGGAGGGGGACGCGCTGCGGGAGCGGGCACTTCGGGTGCCGCAGCGGATCGCGGCGGCGACCGGGTTCGATGTCGACGAGATCCGCGACCTGGGGGCCCGCCTGGACCGGCTGACAGCGGCGCTCGACGCGGCGGCTCAGGCCGAGTCGGAGGCGTAGGCCATGGAGTCCCGCCGCGCCGACCGGACCGCCGTGCCGTTGTGTCACGTTCGTACGAAAGGTGACATGTGTACGGCGGACGTCCGGTCACCTGCTTCACTGTGGGGCGGACACACACGGGCAACGGACGAGGAGACGGCCGCAGATGACCTGGCTGATCACCGGCGGCGCCGGTTACATCGGTGCACACGTGGTACGGGCGATGACCGAGGCGGGCGAACGGGCGGTGGTGTACGACGACCTGTCCACCGGCATCGCGGAACGCGTCCCGGACGACGTCCCCCTGGTGACCGGCTCCACCCTGGACGGTGCGCTGCTGAGCCGCGTCCTGGCGGACCACCAGATCACCGGGGTCGTCCACCTGGCGGCGAAGAAGCAGGTCGGGGAGTCGGTGGGACGGCCCCTGCACTACTACCGGGAGAACGTCGAGGGGCTGCGCGTCCTGCTGGAAGCGGTCACCACGGCGGGGGTCGCCTCCTTCGTCTTCTCCTCCTCGGCGGCGGTCTACGGCATGCCGGACGTGGACCTCGTCACGGAGGAGACGCCGTGCCTGCCGATGAGCCCGTACGGCGAGACGAAGCTGGCCGGCGAGTGGCTGGTCAGGGCCACGGGCCGGGCGACGGGCCTTGCCACGGCTTCCCTGCGCTACTTCAACGTGGCGGGCACGGCGAGCCCGGAACTCGCCGACGTGGGCGTCTTCAACCTCGTGCCCATGGTCTTCGAGAAGCTCACCGAGGGCGCGGCCCCGCGCATCTTCGGCGACGACTACCCGACCCCCGACGGCACCTGCGTCCGTGACTACATCCACGTCGTCGACCTGGCCGAGGCCCATGTGGCCGCCGCCCGCGCCCTCCAGGCCGCCCCCGGCCGCGACCTCACCCTCAACATCGGCCGCGGCGAGGGCGTCTCGGTCCGCGACATGATCACCCGCATCAACCGGACCACCGGCCACCACCGCCCCCCGACGATCGCCCCCCGCCGCCCCGGCGACCCCGCCCGCGTCGTCGCCTCCGCCGACCGCATCACCACGGAGCTGGGCTGGAAGGCCCGTTACGACGTCCAGGACATGATCACGACGGCCTGGGCGGGCTGGCTGCACAGCCACCCGGGGGCGGCGCAGGGCTAGGGCCTGCCGGATGAACGACGCACGTCGCCTGAACCGTGCGCTGGGTGCCGTCGTCGGCTCGGCCGTCGGCGACGCCCTGGGCGCGCCCTTCGAGTTCGGCCCCGAAGGCGCCTTCTCCGCCCGCTTCCCGGCGCCCGGGCAGGGCGCCGGGATGTGCGGGGGCGGCGGCTGGGATCCGGGCGAGGCGACCGACGACACGCAGATGGCCGTGCTCACCGGTGAGTCCCTGCTGGTACGCGGCGGACTGGACCTGCCGGACGTCTACGGCCGGTTCCAGCGGTGGGCCGCCGCCGGGCCGAAGGACGTCGGCCTGCAGACCGAGGCCGTGCTGACCAGCGGCGACCCCTGGGACACGGCCGCCGCGCTGCACTTCCAGACGAACCAGCGGGCCGCGGGCAACGGAGCGCTGATGCGGGCCGCTCCGTCCGCCGTGTACTTCGCGCCCCACGGCAGGGAAACCACCATGGACGCCGCCCGCCGTCTGGCCGCCCTGACGCACGGCGACCGGGCGGCATGGGAGGGCACGGCGGTCTTCCACGAACTGGTGCGGATCGCGCTCGACGGTGGCGACCCGCTGAAGGCCGTAGGGGAGACCCTCACGCACGTCCATCCCGCGCACCGGGAGCGGTACGCGGTCGTGTGCGGCTCCGACTGGCATCCCGACCTGGCGACCGAGTTCAACGGAGCCGTGTGGCCCTGCCTCGGCTCCGCCCTGTGGGCCGTACGGACCACGTCGTCGTACGAGGACGCCGTGCGCGCGGCGATCGACCTCGGCGGCGACACGGACACGGTCGCGGCCGTCACGGGTGGGCTCGCCGGGGCGGTGTACGGCGCCGACTCGATCCCCGGCCGCTGGACCGACGGCCTGCACGTGCCGCTGCCCGGCTTCGGCGAGCGGGTGCTACGGGCGCCGGAGCTGACGGAACTGGCTCGGCGGCTGGCCGGCTGAGTCCGGGACGCAGGGCGTGAGAGGCCCTCGGGGTCACAGTGCCTTGAGTGCCGCCGCCGTCGAGCGGGCCAGGGATGCCAGGTAGCCCTTGGGGAGTCTCGGGCTGCGGATGACCACCGAGCGCCAGTACAGCGGGCCGGAGACGAGGTCGAGGGCGAGGTTCGGGTCGTAGCCCGGGCCCACCTCGCCGCGTTTCTCCGCCGCGGCCACGATCTTGCTGGCGACGCCCTCCTGCCCCTCACGCAATGCCTTCTGGAGGGCGTCGGCGATCTCGGGGTTGCGGGCCGCCTCCGCCTGGAGGTCGGGGATGATCTGCGAGGCGACGGGGTGCCGCAGCGCCCGGGACGTCACCTCGTACAGCAGCCGGAGGTCCGCCTCCAGAGAGCCGGTGTCCGGGGCGGGCAGCCCCTGCACGGCGATCGCCGAGACGACGTCCAGCACGAGGTGCAGCTTGGAGCGCCAGCGCCGGTACACCGCGGTCTTGCCGACCCCGGCCCGGCGGGCGATGCCCTCGATCGACATCCGCGCGTAGCCGACGGCCGCGAGTTCCTCGAAGACCGCCGCCCGGATGGCCTCCGTGACGTCCGCCCGGAGCACGGCCGCCCCGGCCGGGGTCCGGCGGCGCGTTCGCGGCTGGGGCCCGTCGGCGTTCGTCGTCATGCGGACAGCATAGGGGCGTTACGACGAAACGGTTGCGTTCCGACGCTCGAAAGCCCTACGCTCGCGTTGCGACGATACGGTCCCGTCCCGACGTACGAGAACGTCCTGCGACGCACAGGAGAACACCGAGGGGCGCTTCGCCCGGATCGCCCGTCGCACCCCCCACCCCCTCGACCGAAAGCAGCGGATGTGAGCCAGGTCCTCGACGCACCGCCCCCGGCGACGGCCCGCACCACGACCCCGGCCGACGACGACTTCGCGGCCCTCGCCGCCCGCCACGGCCTCACGGTCAGCGGTGCCCGCCCCTCCCTGCCCCAGTACGTCCGCGGGCTGTGGGCCCGCCGCCACTTCATCGCGGCGTTCTCGACGGCCAAGCTCACCGCCCAGTACAGCCAGGCGAAGCTCGGCCAGGTCTGGCAGGTCATGACCCCGCTGCTGAACGCGGCCGTCTACTACCTGATCTTCGGGGTGCTGCTGCAGACCAAGGAGGGCGTGCCGGACTACGTCCCGTTCCTGGTCACGGGCGTGTTCATCTGGACCTTCTCGCAGAGTTCGATCCTGGCCGGCACCCGCGCCATCTCCGGCAACCTCGGCCTCGTGCGCGCCCTGCACTTCCCGCGCGCGGCCCTGCCGATCTCCTTCTGCCTCCAGCAGCTCCAGCAGCTGCTGTTCTCCATGGCCGCCCTGGTCGTCATCCTCCTCGTCTTCGGTGTCCCGGTCGCCGTCTCCTGGGTGCTGGCGATCCCGGCCCTGATCCTGCAGTTCACGTTCAACGCGGGCGTCTCGATGATCATGGCCCGGCTGGGCGCCAAGACACCGGACATCGCCCAGCTGATGCCGTTCGTGCTGCGCACCTGGATGTACGTCTCCGGCGTGATGTGGAGCATCGACCACCTGCTCAGCCGCCACAACGACCTGCCAGGCTGGGTCGGCCCGGTGCTCCAGGCCAACCCCGCGGCCGTCTACATCGACCTGATGCGCTTCGCGCTGATCGACAGCTTCCAGGCGAGCCAGCTGCCCGACCATGTCTGGATGCTCGCCACCGGCTGGGCCCTGCTCGCCGGCATCGGCGGCTTCATCTACTTCTGGAAGGCTGAGGAGACGTACGGCCGTGGCTGAGAACCCCACCGGGAGCACTCCCGACCAGATCCCCACCGTCATCGCCGACCACGTCGACATCGTCTACCGGGTCAACGGCACCGGAGGCGGCCGCGGCTCCGCCACCGCCGCCCTCAACCGCATGCTGCGTCGTCAGAAGGCCGAGAAGGCGGCCGGCGTCCGCACCGTGCACGCCGTCCGCGACGTCTCCTTCGTCGCGTACAAGGGCGAGGCCATCGGCCTGATCGGCACCAACGGCTCCGGCAAGTCGACCCTGCTCAAGGCCGTCGCCGGCCTGCTCCCCGTGGAGAGAGGCCGGATCTACACAGGCGGCCAGCCCTCCCTGCTCGGCGTCAACGCCGCCCTGATGAACGACCTCACCGGCGAGCGCAACGTCCACCTCGGCGGCCTCGCGATGGGCATGTCCCGCGAGCAGGTCAAGGAGCGCTACCAGGACATCGTCGACTTCTCCGGCATCAACGAGAAGGGCGACTTCATCACCCTGCCCATGCGGACGTACTCCTCCGGCATGGCCGCCCGTCTGCGGTTCTCCATCGCCGCCGCCAAGGACCACGACGTCCTGCTCATCGACGAGGCCCTCGCCACCGGCGACCGCTCCTTCCAGAAGCGCTCCGAGGCCCGCATCCGCGAACTGCGCAAGCACGCCGGCACGGTCTTCCTGGTCAGCCACAACAACAAGTCCATCCGCGACACCTGCGAGCGGGTGCTGTGGCTGGAACGCGGTGAACTGCGCATGGACGGGCCGACGGAGGAGGTCATGAAGGAGTACGAGGCCTTCACCGGGGACAACAAGCCGAAACCCAAGCCGAAACCCAAGCCCAAGGCGGCGCCGGTGCCTCAGCCGTCCTGACCGCCGTACGCACAAAAGGGCGCCCCGAGCCGATCCCGGCCCGGGGCGCCCTCCTCATATGCCCGCGGAGATCTACGAGTGCGTCCGCAGCAGCGTCCGCATCGTCCGCATCGCCACCGACAGGTTCGCCAGGTCGAACGAGTCGGAGCCCTGGATCTCCTCCAGCGTGGTGCGCGCCCGGCCGAGGATCGCCGCGTTCTTCTGCTCCCACACCTTGAACCGCTGCTCCGGCGTCGCCGTGCCGTTGCCCACCGCCAGGACGTCCGCGGTGACGGCCGCGTGAGCCGCGTACAGGTCCTCGCGGATGGCCGCGCGGGCCATGGACTGCCAGCGGTCGGCGCGGGGCAGCTCGATAATGCGGTCCATGAGCTGGGTGATGCCGAGCCGGTCGGCGAGGTCGTAGTAGACCTCGGCGACGTCCAGCGGCTCCTTGCCCATGCGGTCGGCCACCGAGACGATGTCGAGCGTCGGGAAGGCGGAGGAGAACCCGGCCACCGGGGTGGCGAGTTCGTCCGGCACACCGGCGGCGGTCAGCTCGTCGTAGATCTTCTGCCACCACTCCAGGTCCGCGCCGCGCATCAGCTTGGGCAGCTGCGACCAGACCTGCTCGACGCGCTCGGCGAAGAAGTCGACCGTCTCGGCGAGCTGGAGCGGCTGCGGCCGGTTGTTCAGCAGCCAGCGCGTGCCACGCTCCACCAGACGGCGGGAGTGCAGCCGGATCCGGGTCTGGACGGTCGCGTCGACCTTGTTGTCGAGTGCCTCGACCGCGTCCCACACCGGCGACGAACGGAAGATCGCGCGAGCCGCGGTCTGGGCCCGGACGATCTCCTCCAGCGACGCACCGGTCTCCTCGCGCAGCCGGTGCAGATATGTCGTACCACCGGTGTTGACCGTGTCGTTGACCAGCACGGTCGTGGTGATCTCGCGGCGCAGCGGGTGGCTCTCGATGTGCTGCGGGAACTGGTCGCGCAGCGCGCTCGGGAAGTACGCGTACAGCAGGCCGTGCAAGTACGGGTCGTCGGGCAGCGAGGTGTGCAGCAGCTCCTCGGCGACCGTGATCTTCGTGTACGCCAGCAGGACGGCCGTCTCCGGGCTGGTCAGGCCCTGCCCCTGGGCGAGCCGCTCGCGGATCTGGCGGTCGGTGGGCAGGAACTCCAGCGCCCGGTCGAGGTCGCCCTCGCGCACCAGGTGGCGCATGAAGCGCTGCTGGGCGTGGAGCATGTCCTTGGACTGGGCGAGGGCGTTCGCGATCGCCGTGTTCTGCGCGTAGTTGTTGCGCAGGACCAGGTGGCCGACCTCGTCGGTCATCTCGGCGAGCAGCCGGTTGCGCTGCTTGACGGTCATGTCGCCGTCGGTGACCAGGCTGTTCAGCAGGATCTTGATGTTCACCTCGTGGTCGGAGGTGTCCACGCCCGCGCTGTTGTCGATGGCGTCGGTGTTGATCCGCCCGCCGTGCAGCGCGAACTCGATCCGGCCCAGCTGGGTCAGGCCCAGGTTGCCGCCCTCCCCGACGACCTTGACCCGCAGGTCCGCGCCGTCGACGCGGATGGCGTCGTTGGCCTTGTCGCCGACGTCCGCGTGGGTCTCGGTGGAGGCCTTGACGTACGTACCGATGCCGCCGTTCCACAGCAGGTCCACCGGCGCCTTCAGGATCGCCCGCATCAGGTCGGCCGGGGTCAGCTTGGTGACCTTCTCCTCGATGCCGAGGGCCGCGCGGATGTGCGCGTTGACCGGGATGGCCTTGGCGCTGCGCGGGAAGATGCCGCCGCCCGCCGACAGCAGATCGGTGTTGTAGTCCTCCCAGGACGAGCGCGGCAGCTCGAACAGGCGGCGGCGCTCCGCGTACGAGGTGGCCGCGTCCGGGTCCGGGTCGAGGAAGATGTGCCGGTGGTCGAAGGCGGCGACCAGGCGGATGTGCTCGCTGAGCAGCATGCCGTTGCCGAAGACGTCACCCGACATGTCGCCGATGCCGACGACCGTGAAGTCCTCGGTCTGCGTGTCGACGCCGAGCTCCCGGAAGTGCCGCTTGACGGACTCCCAGGCACCGCGGGCGGTGATGCCCATGCCCTTGTGGTCGTACCCCGCGCTGCCACCGGAGGCGAAGGCGTCGCCGAGCCAGAAGTTGTACTGCTGGGCGACCTCGTTGGCGATGTCCGAGAACGTCGCGGTGCCCTTGTCGGCGGCGACCACGAGGTACGTGTCGTCCTCGTCGTGCCGGACGACGTCGGCGGGCGGGACGACCTCGCCGGCCACCATGTTGTCGGTGATGTCGAGCAGCGCCGAGATGAAGGTGCGGTAGCTGGCGATGCCCTCCGCCAGCCACGCGTCGCGGTCCACCGACGGGTCCGGCAGCTGCTTGGCGACGAAGCCGCCCTTGGCGCCGACCGGCACGATGACGGTGTTCTTCACCATCTGCGCCTTGACCAGGCCGAGGATCTCCGTGCGGAAGTCCTCACGGCGGTCCGACCAGCGCAGGCCACCGCGCGCGACCTTGCCGAAGCGCAGGTGCACGCCCTCGACGCGCGGCGAGTAGACCCAGATCTCGAACGCCGGGCGCGGTGCCGGCAGGTCCGGGATGGCCTGCGGGTCGAACTTCATCGACACGTACTCGTGCGGCCGGCCGCCCCACGCCTCCTGGAAGAAGTTCGTACGCAGGGTCGCCTTGATGACGGTGAGGAAGGACCGCAGGATCCGGTCCTCGTCCAGGCTCGCGACCTGGTCGAGGGCGGCTTCCAGCTCCTCCAGCAGGGCGTCCACGATCTCGTGCCCGGCGCGCTGCCGCTCCGGCGACATCCGCGCCTCGAACAGGGAGACGAGCAGCCGCGTGGTGTGGACGTTGTTGCGGAGGGTGTCCTCCATGTAGTCCTGGCTGAACGTCGAGCCCGCCTGGCGCAGGTACTTCGCGTACGCCCGCAGCACCATCGCCTGGCGCCAGGTCAGCCCGGCGCTCAGCACGAGGGCGTTGAAGCCGTCGTTCTCCGCCTTGCCGGTCCAGCTCGCGGCGAACGCCTCCTGGAACCGCTCACGGGCGTCGTCGCCGTGGTAGTCCGCGCCGGTCTGCGCCTTGGGCATGCGCAGACCGAAGTCGTAGATCCAGGCGACGCTGCGGTCCGCGCAGCGCAGCTCGTAGGGCCGCTCGTCCATCACCTCGACGCCGAGCCGGTTGAGCACCGGCAGGACGCGGGACAGGGAGACGGCGTCACCCTTGCGGTAGATCTTGAAACGGCGCTCGTCGGGGCCTGCGCCCACCGGCTCGTACAGGCTGAGCGCGAAGTTGTTCTCCTCGTCCAGCCGGTCGAGATGGCCCAGGTCGGCGACCGCGGCGCGCGGGCTGTGGTCGGCCTTGTAGCCCTCGGGGAAGGCGTTGTGGTAGCTGCGCAGCATCTCGGCCGCGCGCTCCTCGCCGACCTCGGCGTTCAGCGCCTCCGAGAACCCGTCCAGCCAGGAGCGGGCGGCCTCGACCAGGCGGGCCTCGATGCGCTCCTTGTCGGCGTCGGAGAGCTGCGGCAGCTCGGTGCCCTGCGGGACGCGGATGACGAAGTGCAGCCGGGAGAGGATCGACTCGGTGTTCCAGGCGGTGAAGTCGACGCTGGTGCCGCCGAGCTCCTCCTTCAGGATGTCGATGATCCGCAGCCGGACGCCGGTGGTGTAGCGGTCGCGGGGGAGGTAGACGAGGGCCGAGTAGTAGCGGCCGTACTCGTCCTGGCGCAGGTAGAGCCGCAGCCGGCGCCGCTCCTGGAGATAGAGCACCGACGTGACGATGGCCTGCAGTTCGTCGACCGGGGTCTGGAACAGCTCGTCGCGCGGGTACGTCTCCAGGATCTGCAGCAGGTCGCGGCCGTCGTGGCTGTTCGGCGAGAACCCGGCCCGGCTCAGCACGTCCTCGACCTTGCGGCGGATGACGGGCACCCGGCGGACGGACTCGGTGTAGGCGGCGGAGGAGAACAGGCCCAGGAAGCGCCGCTCACCGACGACGTTGCCCTGCTCGTCGAACTTCTTGACGCCGATGTAGTCCAGGTACGACGGCCGGTGCACGGTCGCCCGGCTGTTCGCCTTGGTCAGCACGAGCAGCTTGTGCTCCCGGGCCTTGGCGCGGGCGTCGGCGGGCAGCCGCTCGAAGGACGGGCTGACCGGGTGGCTCTCGCCTGCCTCGTGGTGCGGGTCCGCACGCAGTATGCCGAGGCCCGTGCCGGGGACGGCGCCGAGCGAGTCGTCGCGCAGCTCGTACTCGCGGTAGCCGAGGAACGTGAAGTGATCGGCGGCCAGCCAGCGCAGCAGCTCGCGGGCCTCCTCGATCTCCTGCGGCGGCAGATCACCGGCGACCGGCTCGTCGGGCAGCCCCTCGGCGATCCGCAGCGCCCCGTCCCGCATCTTGCCCCAGTCCTCGACGGCCTCACGGACGTCGGACAGGACGCGCACCAGGTCGGTGGTGATCTGCTTCAGGTCCGAGCGGTCGGTCTCGCGGTCGATCTCGACGTGGATCCAGGACTCGACGTGCGCGTCGTGCGGGAGGTCACCGGTGGGCGGGGTGGCGAGCACCTCGATGAGCCGGCCGGTGACATCGCGGCGCACCACCATCTGCGGGTGGATCACCACATGGATGCCCCGGCCCTGCCGGGTCAGCTCGTTGGTGACGGAGTCGACCAGGAACGGCATGTCGTCGGTGACGACCTCGACCACGGAGTGGCTGCACGTCCAGCCGTTCTCCTCGACCGTCGGGGTGTGCACCCGGACGTTCGCCGTGCCCTGAGGGCGGTTCTCGGCCAGTCGGTAGTGCGAGTAGGCGGCTCCGAAGACGTCGACCGGGTCGCGGTCGGAAAGGTCCTCCGGGGCGGTGTGCAGGTAGTAGCGCTGGAGGAACGCGAGTACGGCGGCCCGGTCCGGGGTGCCGTGCTCCGTCGTCCCAGTCGGTAGGTGCCCCCCGACCGGGCTGTTCTCAGCTACCCGGGCGGCCCGATCGAGCAGCTCGGCCTTGGCTTCGTCCAGCTTGGTCTGCATTGTCCTCTGGCTCCTGTCGCGCGCCGTTGCGTGACGTAGAAGGAAGTACGGTCTCCGGCCTTCCGACGCGACGTCGTGACGCGGGGTGTCCGGTCTGTTCCGACGCTATGCCGCAAGGTGAGATGAGCGGGGGGATATCAGCCATTTCCCACGCGCCCGGGGCATGTGGCGCCGCTCTCGACGACAGCCGCTCCCGGGGTGTGCGCGGAACGCCGGGCCTCTCGAAAGCCCCGCCCCGCCCGCGAGGACCAGCGACCGCCGCCCGGACACGGATGTCTTCCATGCTCTCCGGGCGCAGGGCAGGGACACGGAGGCCCCCGCGAACTATCGCGCTGATCACGCCACAAGGCTATCGCTCCTTACCCGGGGTCCGTCATGAGCCGTATGTGTACAAAACCGGGGGTGGAACTTTGACAGTCTGCACAGGGGCGGGGTGCGGGGCGTCGTCGTATCAGCCACAACCACTCCACTCCGGCGCACTCCACTCCACTCCGGCACAACCGCCGCGGTGGGGACGGCCGAGTCCGAAAACCGGCGCGTCCCCTAGGCAAGCCCCCGCCCGCGAGGCACGTTGGCAGTGAGTCCGCACGCAAAGCCACCTCAAAGGGGAGCAACCCCCATGACCGCCAAGATCCTCATCCTCACGGGCGACGCGGCAGAGTCCCTCGAAGTCCTCTACCCCTACCAACGCCTCCGCGAAGAAGGCTACGAGGTCCACATCGCCGCCCCCGCCCGCAAGAAACTCCAGTTCGTGGTCCACGACTTCGAACCCGGCTTCGACACCTACACCGAGAAGCCCGGCTACACCTGGGACGCCGATCTCGCCTTCTCCGAGGTCGACCCCGGCCAGTACGCCGCCGTGGTCATCCCCGGCGGCCGCGCCCCGGAGTACCTCCGCAACGACCCCGAACTCCGCAAGATCCTCAAGTCCTTCTTCGACGCCGACAAGCCCGTGGCCCAGATCTGCCACGGCCCCCTCCTCACCGCCGCGGTCGACAGTCTCCGCGGCCGACGCGTCACCGCGTACCCCGCGCTGGAACTCGACATGCAGGCAGCGGGCGCCACCTTCCAGGACGCCGAGGCCGTCGTCGACGGCACGCTCGTGTCGTCCCGTGCGTGGCCGGACCACCCTGCATGGATGCGCGAGTTCCTCACGGTGCTCCGGGCCAAGGCGCCGGTGACCTGACGCCGGGGCCGGCCGCCGGGGTACCCGTCACCGGGGTCTCCCGCGCCGTCGAAGCGGGCGGTGTCACGCCGGACGCCGCACCGCTCCGTCCTCGCCCCGGCTGCCGTGGCCTGCCGTCGCCTGCCCGGCTAGGCGGCTATCTCCTGGGCCAGCGCAACGGCCTCCGCCAGCGAATCCACCACCGGCACCCCCGCCTCCTCGAGGCTGTCCCGGCCATGGGAGCCCCCGGTGTAGAGCACGGCCTTCGCCCCCACATGCAGCGCCGCCACCGCGTCGTCCGCGGCGTCCCCGATCACCACGGTGCGGGAGGGGTCCACTCCCGCCAGCGCGGCCAGATGCCGCACCATGTGCTCGGCCTTGCTGCCCCCGGACGGACCGGTCCGTCCGTCGACCCGTACGAAGTGGGCCTCGATCCCGAACCCCCGGACCAACGGCACGAGTTCCTCGTGCCCGTACATGCTCAGGATGGACTGGCTGCGACCGCCCGCCACCCACTCCACGAGCAGTCGCTCGGCTCCCTCGGTGAGCGCGCACCGCACCCGGTGCTCGGCGTAGTACCGGTGGAAGGTCTCGTCCATCACCAGCCACTCGGCGTCGGTCGGCAGCCGCCCTATCAGCCGCTCGTAGAACTTCGGCACCGGCACGCAGTACAGCGACCGGTACTGCTCCATCGTGATCGGTTCCAGCCCCAGCTCGGCGAACGCCGCGTTCGTCGCCCCGATGATCGCGTCATTGTCGTGGAACAGCGTGCCGTTCCAGTCCCACACAATGTGCGAAGCTCCCTGCATCCCCATGCCCGAAAACGTTACCCGCCCCCACTGACAATCGGGAGATCCGCAGGTCAGCGCGGTGGGAAGGAGATGTTCGGGAGAGCGGGCGGGGTACGGCTCCTCAGTCCCTCGACCCCACCAGATTCGGGATCTCCTGGGTCGCGTACCACAGCAGTTCGTGGTCCTCGGCCCCGTCCACGACGAACTGGGCGTCGTCGTCCCCGCCGTCCGCCGCCTGCAACGCTCCCGCCGCCGCGGCCACGTCCTCCTCGGCATCGGCCGAGTCGACGTGCACCGACGCGACCTTGGCCAGCGCCACGGCGCCGGCGACCCGCACCTCACCCGGCGTCCCCGGGTCGGGTCCCCGGCCGGCATCGCCGCTCACCTGCCCGTCGGGCACGTCGACGGCGACCACGACCCGCCGTCGCGGCGCGCCCGGGTCCTGCGCGAGCAACCGCAGCGAGGCCAGCGACGCCCGGCCCAGCGCCGCGTACTCCAGCTCCTCGACGTCCTCGGAGAGGTACCACTCGCGCAGCGCGGGCGTGACGGCGTACGCGACGAGCGGCCCGGCCCCCACCTCGCCCGCCTTGTACGCCTCGGCGAGACCGGGGAGGGTCAGAGGGACGTAGACGCGCATGGCTGGCCGCTTTCGTGTTCGGAGGGCTCAGGGGGCGAAGAGGCTCCGCAAGCCCGCGTTGAGGGCCTTCAGGATACGTGCGGGGTCCCCTTTCGAGTCCCTCCCCGCGCCTCGCACGGCGTCCACCCCGCGCCGGCAATTCACCCGGACCTTCCCCGTGCCCGCAGGCTTCCACCCCCGTCCATCACCCGGATAAGTGAACCTTCCGGGTCTCCATAGCCGCGCCCCGCCGGCTTGCCGCCCCTCGAACCAGCGCCGTACAAGATCCCCAACAGAAAGTTACTGCCCGGTACGACAGCGCCGCCGGGCCGACCGAAACGGGGTTCCCATGAACAAGGTCATGACCAGGACCGTCCAGCGCCACCCCGCCTCCCGTCCCCCCACCCGGCACGACACACGCCGCCCGGGCGGCAGCCCACCCCGCTCCCCGGCCGCCGGCCCGACCCGCACGGCGCCCTCCCCCACGCGGCACGCGGCCGTCCCGCAACCCCGCCCCACCGACCTCTTCGCCGACCGCCTGCTGCTCGTCCTCAGCGGCCGGCGCCCCGTCCACGCCATGCTCCGCCACACCGCCGGCCCCGCCTACGACGAACTGGCCCACCTCGCCGAACACGGCCCGCTGCGCGCCCGCGGCCTGCGCCCCGTCATCCGCGACATCGGCTACTGCGAGCCCCGCCCCGGCGCCATCGAGGCCTTCGTCCGCATCGCCACCGGCGACCGCCTGCGCGCCATGGCCTTCCGCCTGGAACTGGGCCGCGACCACCGCTGGCGCTGCACGGCAGTGGAACTCGGCGGTGCCCGCCCCGGGCCCTCGCGCCAGGACTAGCCAGGCCACCGCCGGGCAGCCCCACCCATGCCGAAGGGCCGGGCACCCCTCGGATGCTCCGGCCCTTCGCCCTACTGCGACGCCACGGGGCTACGAGGCCCCGCGCGCCGTCACTTCTTCCGGCGCCGCCCGGCCTTGGCCTGCTTGCGGCGCTCCGCGCGCGTCAGGCCGTCGGCCTCCGAGCGCACGGGCTCGCCGTCCTCGCTGAACTCGCCCTCGACGGTGCCGCCCTCGCCGTCCACGGTCGGCGCGGTGAAGTGCAGGTTCCGCCGCTGCGGGGCCTCCAGGCCCTTGGCGCGGATCTCGGGACGGGGCCCGGCCTGCGCGGGCACCGCGTCCTGCTTCTCCAGGGTGGGCTTGGCGTCCTCGACCGGGACCTCCTCGACCTGCTGCTCGACCTGGACCTCCAGGTTGAACAGGTAGCCGACGGACTCCTCCTTGATGCCCTCCATCATGGCGGTGAACATGTCGAAGCCCTCGCGCTGGTACTCGACCAGCGGGTCCTTCTGCGCCATCGCGCGCAGGCCGATGCCCTCCTGGAGGTAGTCCATCTCGTAGAGGTGCTCGCGCCACTTGCGGTCCAGGACCGACAGCACAACCCGGCGCTCGAGCTCACGCATGATCTCGGAGCCGAGCTGCGCCTCCCGCGCCTCGTACTGCTCGTGGATGTCGTCCTTGATGGACTCCGAGATGAAGTCGGCGGTGAGTCCGGCGCGGTCGCCGGCCGCCTCCTCCAGCTCCTCAATGGTGATCTTCACCGGGTAGAGCTGCTTGAAGGCGCCCCACAGCCGGTCCAGGTCCCACTCCTCGGCGAAGCCCTCGGCGGTCTCCGCGGCGATGTAGGCGTCGATCGTGTCGTCCATGAAGTGCTGGACCTGCTCGTGCAGGTCCTCGCCCTCCAGGACGCGGCGCCGCTCGCCGTAGATGACCTCGCGCTGCCGGTTGAGGACCTCGTCGTACTTCAGGACGTTCTTACGGGTCTCGAAGTTCTGCTGCTCGACCTGCGACTGGGCGGACGCGATCGCGCGCGTGACCATCTTGTTCTCGATCGGCACGTCGTCCGGGACGTTCGCCATCGACATCACGCGCTCGACCATCTGCGCCTTGAACAGCCGCATCAGGTCGTCACCGAGGGACAGGTAGAAGCGGGACTCACCCGGGTCGCCCTGACGGCCGGAACGACCGCGCAACTGGTTGTCGATACGGCGGGACTCGTGCCGCTCGGTGCCCAGGACGTACAGCCCGCCGAGGTCCTTGACCTCCTCGAACTCGGTCCGCACCGCCTTCTCGGCCCGCTCCAGCGCGGCGGGCAGCGCGGCGGCCCACTCCTCGATGTGCTCCTCCGGGTCGAGACCGCGCTGGCGCAGCTCGGCCTCGGCGAGGTCGTCGGGGTTGCCACCGAGCTTGATGTCCGTACCACGGCCGGCCATGTTGGTCGCCACGGTCACGGCGCCCTTGCGGCCGGCCTGGGCGACGATCTGCGCCTCACGGTCGTGCTGCTTCGCGTTGAGCACCTCGTGCTGGATGCCGCGCTTGCTGAGCTGCTGCGAGAGGTACTCGGACTTCTCGACCGAGGTGGTGCCGACCAGGATCGGCTGGCCCTTCTCGTGCTTCTCGGCGATGTCGTCGACGACCGCGTCGAACTTGGCGACCTCGGTGCGGTAGATCAGGTCCGACTGGTCCTTGCGGACCATCGGCCTGTTGGTCGGGATCGGGACCACGCCGAGCTTGTAGATCTGGTGGAACTCGGCGGCCTCGGTCATCGCCGTACCGGTCATGCCGGAGAGCTTGCCGTAGAGACGGAAGAAGTTCTGGAGGGTGATCGTGGCGAGCGTCTGGTTCTCGTCCTTGATCGGCACCCCTTCCTTCGCCTCGATCGCCTGGTGCATGCCCTCGTTGTAGCGGCGGCCGGCGAGGATACGGCCGGTGTGCTCGTCGACGATCATGACTTCGCCGTCGATGACGACGTAGTCCTTGTCCTTCTTGAAGAGCTCCTTCGCCTTGATGGCGTTGTTGAGGTAGCCCACCAGCGGCGTGTTCACCGACTCGTAGAGATTGTCGATGCCCAGCCAGTCCTCGACCTTGGAGACACCGGCCTCGTGGATGGCGACCGTGCGCTTCTTCTCGTCGACGTCGTAGTCGCCGGTCTCCTCGATGCCCTTGAGCGGCTGGCCGGCCTCACCGCGCTTGAGGCGCACGACGAGCTTGGCGAAGTCGCCGTACCACTTGGTGGCCTGGTCGGCCGGGCCGGAGATGATCAGCGGCGTCCGGGCCTCGTCGATGAGGATGGAGTCGACCTCGTCGACGATGGCGAAGTTGTGGCCGCGCTGGACCAGTTCCTCCTTCGACCACGCCATGTTGTCGCGCAGGTAGTCGAAGCCGAACTCGTTGTTCGTGCCGTAGGTGATGTCGCAGCCGTACTGCTCGCGGCGCTGGGCCGGCGTCATGTTGGCCAGGATGCAGCCGACGGACAGCCCCAGGAACTTGTGGACGCGGCCCATCATCTCGGAGTCGCGCTCGGCCAGGTAGTCGTTGACCGTGATGAGGTGGACGCCGTCGCCCGACAGTGCGTTCAGATAGGCGGGGAGCGTGCCCACCAGAGTCTTGCCCTCACCGGTCTTCATCTCGGCGACAAAGCCGAGGTGCAGGGCGGCACCGCCCATGATCTGCACGTCGTAGTGCCGCTGGCCGAGGACGCGCTTGGCGGCCTCACGCACCGTGGCGAACGCTTCGGGCAGCAGGTCGTCCAGGCTCTCACCATCGGCGTACCGCTGCTTGTACTCATCGGTGAGGGCCCGCAGCTCGGCGTCGGAGAGGTCGACGAAGTCCTCTTCGATGGAGTTGACCTGGTCCGCGATGCGGTGCAGCTTGCGCAGGATCTTGCCTTCGCCTGCACGCATGATCTTCGAGAGGACGGACACGGGGGTTGGTCTCCTTGCCGGTCGGGCCTGGGACGGTCGGTTTTTCCTTCTACGTACTGAGCAACGGCCATCGTATGCGAGGACCCGCCCACGCCGGGAGGCCTGCCGGACCAAGACGTCCGCCGTCGCGCATCGGTGTCGGGTCCGCCGTCGAACTCCTACGAAAAACTGCCTTCGATCTGCCTTCGGATCCTGCTTCGAATCTGCCTTCACCCGGGACAACGGACGGGGGTCCCGGATGGTGCCGCGGCAGACCGACGAATTGTGCGAATCGTGATCGCACGCTCACGAAGGGCGAAAGCCTTGGCGCTCCGCCCGCTGTCACGAGCAGAATCGGCCGATGGAGCCCGTCACGATTCCCACCGCCCGCCTCCGGCTGCGCACCGTCGGCCCGGACGACACCGACGCCGTGTACGCCGCGTGCCAGGACCCCGACATCCAGCGCTGGACGACGATCCCCACGCCGTACCTGCCCGAGCACGCCCGGAACTTCACCGAGCACGACGTCCCCGACGGCTGGGCGAACGGCTCGATGTTCACCTTCGGCCTCTTCCTGCCCGGCGGGGAACTGACCGGCATGCTCGGGATCAGCATGCGCTCCCTCGGCGTCGCGGAGATCGGCTTCTGGACCACCCCGCACCATCGCGGCAACGGCTATATGACGGAGGCCACGCGCGCGGCCGCCCGCTGGGCGTTCCACCACCTGTGCATCGACCGCCTGGAATGGCGCGCCGAGGTGGGCAACGCCGCCTCCCGCGCGGTGGCCGAGAGCGCCGGATTCACGCTGGAGGGCACCCTGCGAGCGGCCCTGAACAACAACGGTGTACGCCGCGACTGCTGGGTGGGCTCCCTGCTGCCCTCGGATTTCGGACTGCCATCGACGGCCCCGTACCTGCCGGCCCGGGCGCCGTCCGCCTGAGCCCACCCGGCGCCCCTGCACAAATCCCCAGCTCAGCCCTGACTGTCAGTGCCACCCCCTATCGTTCGAAGACATGACGACCCCGCGCCCCGTGGAACTCTCCGCAGCCGAAGCCCGCCGCATCGCCCTTCGCGCCCAGGGCTTCCTCGGCACGCCCGACCGCAAGGCCGGCGTCCGCGGCATACTCCGCCACCTGGGCGCGGTCCAGCTCGACACCATCTCGGTCCTCGCCCGCTCCCACGAGCTCGTCCCGTACGCCCGCCTCGGCGCGGTCGGCCGCAGGACCGTGGAGGACGCCTACTGGAAGCCCGCGGCCTCAGGCGCGACTGCGGCACAGCCCCATGCCTTCGAGTACTGGTCGCACGCGGCGTGCATCCTCCCCGTCGAGGAGTGGCCCCACTTCGCCTTCCGCCGCCGCGCCTACCGAGGCCGCCCTCACTGGAACCACGAACTCCCCGACGGCGCCTACGACCAGGTCGTCAAACAGCTCCGCGCCGAGGGCCCGCTCACCGCTACGGAACTGGGCGGCGCCAAGCGCACCAGCGAGTGGTGGGACTGGTCGGGCACGAAGGTCGCCGTCGAACGCGCCCTGATGTACGGCGAGGTGGTCTGTGTGGAGCGCCGCGGCTGGAAGCGCGTCTACGACCTCGCCGAGCGCGCGGTCCCCGGGGCTCTGCTGCACGACGAACTCGACGACACCGAGTGCCTGCGCCGCCTGGTCCGGCTGGCCGGCCAGTCGCTCGGCGTCGGCACGCGCGCCGACATCGCCGACTACCACCGCCTCAAGGGCGAGCAGGTCGACTCGGTGATCGCCGACTCGGGCCTCGTCCCGGTCACCGTCGAAGGCTGGGGCAAGCCGGCCTGGGCGGACCCGGCAGCCCTTCAGACGCCCCCGCGCGGCCGCCACCGCACCACACTGCTGTCCCCCTTCGACTCCTTGATCTGGGAGCGGGCCCGCACCGAGCGCCTCTTCGGCTTCACCCACCGTCTGGAGGCCTACGTCCCCAAGCCGAAGCGGGTGTACGGCTATTTCGCGATGCCCGTCCTCGCCGGTGGCCGCCTCGTGGGCCGCGTCGACCCGGCCCGCGAGGGCCGCACGCTCGTGGCCAAGCAGGTCACCCTGGACGGCCCGAAGGCGGTCCCGGCGGTGGCCCAGGCGCTGATCGAGGCAGCCGGCTGGGTGGACTGCACGAACGTGCGCGTGGAACGCGTGGACGCGCCGGACCTGCGCGAGCCCCTCGCCAGGGAGCTCGCCCGAGCACTGGCCTGACCCGCCCAGCACGTATGCACGTCATCGGGACCGCGGGTCAGCGGATCTCGAGGATCTTCTCCCGCATCGCGTAGACCACCGCCTCCATCCTGGAGTGCAGTTGCAGCTTCTCCAGGATGTTGCGCACATGGTTCTTCACGGTGTTCTCGGAGATGAACAACTCCTTGGCGATGTCCCTGTTGTTCATCCCCGTGGCGACCAGCTTGAGCACCTCCAGCTCGCGGTCGGTCAGCCGTGGGGCGGGCACCAGGCGCCGTTCGTCCGTGCGCTGGATCATCGACTTGAACTCGGTGAGCAGCTTCGACGCCATGGACGGGCTGATCTGCGACTGCCCGTCGGCCACGGCACGGATCGCCGTGGCCACCTCGTCCGTCGAGATCTCCTTGAGGAGATATCCGGTCGCACCGGCCTTGATGGCGTCGTAGAGGTCCGCTTCCTCGTCGCTGATCGTCAGCATGATGATCTTGGCGCTGGGGGCCACCTCCTTGATGGAGGTGCAGGCTTCGATCCCGCCCCGCTTCGGCATGCGCACGTCCATCAGGATGATGTCGGGCAGCAGATCGGCGGCCTTCTCCACAGCCTCGGCGCCGTCACCCGCCTCACCCACGACCTGGATGTCCTCCTCGGCCGCGAGCACGATCTCCAGGCCACGACGGAAGAGGGCGTGGTCGTCCACCACCAGGACGCGAATCGGTTCTTGGCGTGAGGAGCCCTCGTCCGGGCCCATGCCGACGACGCCGTCGTCGGCGTCCTCGTCCTGCATCGGTCCGAAGCTGTGCGCCATCGTTCCTCCCCCTGAAGGCTGTGGCCTGTGATCCTGTGCCATCGCCAACCCAAGGCAACGGTCCACCGGTTGGGCCGTTGCGGCCATGATTTCATGCCCGGACGACGCTCAGGTGACGAAGCGGTGGGTCGAGTGGTCGCACACAGGTGCCCCTGGGAGCGCACACGCGCGCTCCAGGGGCACCCGGATCAGCTGTCGTCCGGATCAGGTCAGCCGCCCAGCGGACCTCCCGCGTCGGGAGAGGGCGTCTGGGTGACCATGGTGTCCGTGCTGAGGTGGATCACGCCGTAGTCGTATGCGTGCCGCCGGTAGACGACACTGGGATCCTTCGTCTCGGAGTCGACGAACAGATAGAAGTCGTGCCCGACCAGTTCCATCTCGTAGAGCGCCTGGTCGAGGGTCATGGGTGCTGCGACGTGAGTCTTCTCGCGGACCACGAGGGGGCCGTCGCCCTGTACTTCCAGCGAGCCGATCTTCTTGGTGGGCACCGAGTCCGGCTCGTCCGCCTCGAAGGCGCTTCCGCTGCCGTTGAGCGTCGCCGCGCCCGGAACGTGATCCGCGACCTCGGCCGCCGTCAGCCGGCGCACCCCCCGGCGCGTGTGACGCTTGTCGTGCTGCCTGCGCAGCCGGGCGTCCAGCTTCTCCGCGGCGAGGTCGAGTGCCGCGTACGGGTCGCTGGCCGCCGCCTCCGCCCGGATCACCGGACCGCGGGAGCGGAGAGTGATCTCCACCCGGTCACAGCGGTCGGCCTGTCGGGGGTTGGGCTCCTTGGACACCTCGACGTCGAGGCTGATCACCTTGCCGTCGAGCTTCTGGATCTTGTCCAGCTTCAGCTTCTCGGCCACGTGCTTTCGGAACCGCTCGGGCACCTCGGTCTTGCGGCCCTTGACGACGATGTCCACGCAGAACTCCGTTCCCGGATCGCTCCGCTTCGGTGGCGGAGCATCTCCCTTGTGCACCAGGTCCCGGTGAGCCCCGGGACCGCGGACTCGGTGACGTCCACCTCCTCCCCCATGGCAAGATCTCCACCCGGCCGGCCCGGGTGATTGCGGAAAACCCGCGGCACGGCATTCGGATAACCGAGGTGTGGCCTGCGGCCTTTCCCTCACAACCGAACATATCTCGCCCGGACGGATGTCGTCACCCTCTACTGCCGCGTACCTCCATTCCGGTGAATTGACCCTCTCACTACCTGCAACGATGCAACTTCGCAGTCAGTTCCGGTTTATTTCGAAAGAATCCGGCGGCGCAGCGACCACCGCGGCGCAGATCGTTTCCTGGACGCTCTTCATCTTTCCCTGCACGGCCCACTCACGGTCCGTGCTCCCTTCCATTGATCCCGTCATCCGTTCTCCACTCCTTTCCCCGATCACTCCTCCGTACACGGCCCTCGCCACATCCGCGCGCGTCGCCGCTGCCCCACCCCTGTAACCTGCCGTTTCCCCCGTCAACGCCACCCGGACGGCCCGAGCCGCCTCGGACAGCGAGGCGCCCGTCGTCATCAAGTCGTCCACCAGCACCACCCGTCCCTCACGCAACAGCCCCGCGCCACCGGAGGCAACCGACAGCGCGCCGGTGAGGTTCTCCAGGCGCTGCTGGGCGGCGAGCCCCGCCTGGTCGGCGACCGGCCGCCGCTGCCGCAGTACGGCGAGCACGCGCGCGGGCGTCCCGGCACGGCGCAGCTCGGCCGCCGCCGCGAGAGCGATCCGCCGGGCCGGATCATGCCCCCGCGCCCGCACGGCCCCGCGCCCCGACGGCACGGGAACGAGCAGCGCCGCCCGGTCGGGCGCCCCCGACAACGCCGCTCGCACGGCCCCGGCGAGAGCCGCGCCCAGCGGCCGGGCGAGCGGCAGCGCACCCCGCTCCTTGTGGGCCAGGAGCACGGCCCGCACCTCGTCCGCGTACGGTGCCGCCGCGTGGACGGACGGCAACCCCGGCGGCTCCGGCACGGGACGCACCCGGCTCGGCACGGCCCCGCCCAGGGCGGCACGGCACTCCGCGCAGAGCACCGTGCGTGGCCTGCCGCAGCCCCCGCACTCGGCCGGCAGCACCAGGTCGGTGAGGTCCTGCCACCACCCCCGCATGTCCCCACTGTGCCAACGTGGCTCCGGCCTCACCACCCCTGTGGACAACCGCCTGTGGATAACTCCACGCAGGCCCATGACAAGCAGGAACGGCCGCCTCGCCAGGACTACGCCCGGCGAAGGCGACCGTGTGCAGTGACCGTGTGCAGCGACCGTCCGGAGGGCAACTGCCTCTCAGAGGGACGGCAGTTACCAGTCGGGGACTGAGGGGCGGTCGGCCGTCGGGGAGCGCTGGTGGACGGCCGTCCGCCTGGGCCGCCGAGTCACAGCTGCTCTCGCCGTATGGCGTAGTGGCCAGCGGCGGACAGCCATGCCTCAAGCCCAGGTGTTCGCCCTGCGGCGGCACGCGGCGAACAGCCGCCTCCGACCCCACGCATTCACCGTGTGGCGCACGCGGCGAACAGCCGCCCCCCCACCCCCACGGTGAAACCCCGCCCCTCACCACCCCACGACGCCGAAGGCCCAACCCTCACTCACCCCGGATAGACCGGCGCGGACCCGTCCTTCACCACCGTCTGCCACTGCGCCCCGTCCGGCAACCGCACGATCCCGTCCACCGAGTAAGCCACCAGCGGCAACCCGTCGTCCTCCGAGGCGGCGATCTCCTTCACCCCGGTCAGCGCGTCGGGCGCCGGCACCTCCGGCATGGAGCCGTCGACCTGGACGTACCGCATCTGCTGTACGCCCCCCTCCTCGCGCCCCACCACCACGAGCCGCCCGTCACCGGCCCAGGACATCGTGGTGACCTCCTCCAACTGCGGTGCGGCGGAGCGCAGTTCCAGTACCGAGGTCCCCGTCGCGCCGGTCACCTGGTCCTTGTCCCCCCGCTCGATCCGCCCGACCTGCAAGGACTGCTTGCCGTCCTTCTCCACGACCAGCGCGATCCGGACGCCGTCCGCCGCGACCCGCACGGACTGGATCCGCCCGCTCAGCCGCGGCACCTCCACCTCGACCGGCTCCCCCTTGCCCTCCGGGAACATGAGCAGCCGCGAGTCGTCCGGGTTGCGGTCGGCCACCCACAGATCGCCTCGCGCGTCCCAACTGGGCGTGGTCAACCGGTCCTTCTCGGTCCGGCCCGTACTGCGCACCAGCGGCTCCCCGAGCGAACCGCCCGACGCGAGCGAACCGACGTACAGCGCCTTGCCGTCCAGAGCGACGCCGGCCGCCGTGTCCTCCTCACGCGACACCGCCGCCGAGCGCAGTGCCCGCACGCCCTCGCCCAGCTCTCCCGGTACCGGTTCGGCGCTGGCGCTCTGGCTGCCGGCCGGGATCCGGACCAGCCGGTGCTCGGCGTCGACGAAGTACAGATAGTCGGTGCGCCCGGCGGACCCGCGGGCGGCGACGGTCGCGGCCCCGTCCTCGTTGAGCACGCACAACTGCGTGTCCCCCGCCTGCAGCTCGATCTCGTCCACCGCGGGTGTGAGGTTCTGCAGGGTGAACAGCAACTGGGCGGCCATCTCGTTGCACTTGGCCGGCCCGACCCGGGCCGCCTTGTCGTTGAGCGGCACGGTCAGCCGGTTCTGGTCGTCGGGTGTCAGCGCGCCGACGCCCTTACGCAGCGTCGTACCGGTGGGGAAACTCGACCTGACGACCGGCCCCAGCCAGGTCGTCGGCCCGTTGAGCAGGGAGCGCACGATCTGCGTCATGGGGTCCACGCGCCGGCGCACATAGACCGGGTCGGCGACCGCCGCGGGCTGGGAGGCAGCGCCCACCGCCGCGTCGGAGGCGAAGTAGTACTTGTTGACGGACATGTAGTTGCGCTGGAAGTCCGACTGGCCCATGACGACGCCCTGCGGCAGCCCGTCGATGCGCCACTGCCCGCTCTTCTTGTCCCGTGTGAGGTGCACCGGCCTGCTGTAGGAGCCCTCGGTCGGCGTGTACGACTGCTGCGCGTCCACCAGGGCGACCTTGGCGCCGGTCAGCGCGAACGAGAAGTCGGCCCCGTCGTCCCGGGTCCCCACGGAGTTCGCCTCGGTGTCCGGCCCGTCCGCGAGCACCGTGGTGGACAGCTCGGGCTGCCATGTCTTGGCGGCCGCCGCCGTCAGATACTGCTTCGCCGTCGCATAGTGCGGATCATCGCTGGTCAGCGCCTCCAGAAAACCCTGCACGATCTCCGAGGGCGTCGCGTCCTCGCGCGGCGGCATCGGGAAGACCCGCACCTGCGTCTCCTGGCGCGGAGTCGACTCCACACCCCTCAGGTCCCCGCTGTCGGGCATCGAGGCGCACCCCGACAGCAGTACGGCGCCACACGCGACGTACGCCACCGCGCGTCCCGGCGTGCGCCGGGAGTCCCCCTCGCGGTCAGCGCCCACGAAATGCCTCCCCTTGATCGTTCAACTCCTCCGGCCCGGCATCCACCCCACCGGTCGCGGCCGTACTGCGTGCCGTCTCCACGACCGGTTGTTCGTCCGGCACCCGCGCCCCTCCTGAGGGCCGGGGCACGACACGCGCGCCGCTGCCGGGCAGCGCCGTCGGGTCGGCCGTCGGGGCCACGGCGGCCAGCCGGGGTGCGATCGGGTCACGCGCGGTCATCTGACCGCTGCCCGTGGGCTGGGCCGGCACGGTCGCGGTCTTCTCCCCGCCACGCGGCAGCCCGGCATCGTCGAGGCCCCGGTTCCGCCGGGAGTCCTTGGGCTCCAGCGGTATGGGCGAGCCTCTGAGCGGCTCGTCCGCGGTACGCGGCAACGTCAGCCGGAACTGCGAGCCGCCACCAGGCTCACCCCACGCCTGCAGCCAGCCCCCGTGCAGGCGGGCGTCCTCCAGGGCGATGGACAGCCCCAGGCCGGTACCGCCGGTGGTACGCGCGCGTGCCGGGTCCGCCCGCCAGAAACGGTTGAAGACACGGGTCGCCTCACCGGGCTTGAGCCCGACGCCGTAGTCACGCACCGCGACCGCGACCGCCCCGCCCGCCGAGGCGAGCTTGACGACGACGTCCTTGCCCTCGCCGTGCTCCACCGCGTTGACGACGAGATTGCGCAGCACCCGTTCCAACCGCCTGGCGTCGGCCTCGGCGACGACGGGCTGCTGATCACCCACCACGCGTATGTGCGTGCCCTTGCGCTCGGCGAGCGGCTCGGCCCCGCTGACCACTCGCCGGACGACCTCCCTGAGGTCTATCGGCTCGGCCTCCAGCGCCGCCGCACCCGCGTCGAAGCGGCTGATCTCCAGCAGATCCGCAAGCAGCGACTCGAACCGGTCCAGCTGATCGGCGAGCAGCTCCGCCGAGCGCGCGGTCACCGGGTCGAAGTCCTCACGCGCCTCATGGATGACGTCGGCGGCCATCCGGACGGTCGTCAGCGGCGTCCGCAGCTCGTGCGACACGTCGGACACGAACCGCCGCTGCATCCGCGACAGGTCCTCCAGCTGCTGGATCTTCAGCTGAAGGTTCTGCGCCATCTTGTTGAAGGCCTCGCCGAGCCGCGCGATGTCGTCCTCACCGGTGACCTTCATCCGCTCCTGCAGCCGCCCGGCGGACAGCCGCTCGGCGATCCCGGCCGCCATCCGCACCGGCGTCACGACCTGCCGCACCACCAGCCAGGCGATGGCCCCGAGGAGTACGACGACGAAGAGGCCGGCCGTCGCGAGGGTGCCCTTGACCAGGCTCAGCGACTTCTCCTCCTGCGTGAGCGGGAAGAGGTAGTACAGCTGGTACGGATCACCGTTGGGGTCGTTGACCTCCTTGCCGATGACCAGTGCGGGCTGGGAGCCCTTGTCGCCGCTGTAGATGATCCGGGTGTAGCTCTGCGCGGCCGTCGTACTGCCGTCGACCCGGGCGCGCAGGTCCTCCGGCACGCTCGTGTTGGGGTCGACGCCGCCGGAGGCACGCGGACCGCGCCCACTGCCGCTGTTGTCACCCGCGGGCAGCGTCACCACGTCGAACGCGCCCTGCCCACCGCTGGAGAGCGAGGAGACGAGGTCGCTCATCCACTGGATGACGTTCTGCGAGGACCCGTCCACCGTGGACGGGTCCTCGCCGGTGCCGCTCGCGGCCTCGTCGGCCCGCTGCTTGGCCACCGCGAACCCGCCCGTGGCCTGGCTCTGCGACGCCTTCACCTTGGCGTCCAGCAGACCGTTGCGCACCTGGCCGATCACGACGAAGCCGAGCAGCAGCACGACACCCAGCGACATCAGCAGGGTCGTGACCACGACCTTGAGCTGGATATTGCGCCGCCACAGCCGCATGACGGGCAGCAGCGGACGCCGCACCCAGCGCATGAACAGGCGAAGGACCGGGCTGCCCTGGACTCCGCCCTGGAGCAGCCCGCTCTCCAGGAGTCGTCCCCAGCGGGAGCCCGCCGCCTTCCGGCCGACAGGCCGCCCCGCGCGGGCCCCGGACCTGCCGGGCGCCGAAGCGGCACTGTCCCTGGACATGTCAGCTCGGCCCGGCCTTGTAACCGACACCGCGGACGGTCACCACGATCTCCGGCCGCTCCGGATCCTTCTCGACCTTGGAGCGCAGCCGCTGCACATGGACGTTGACCAGGCGGGTGTCCGCCGCGTGCCGGTAACCCCACACCTGCTCCAGGAGCACCTCGCGGGTGAACACCTGCCACGGCTTGCGGGCCAGCGCGACCAGCAGGTCGAACTCCAGCGGCGTCAGCGCGATCGACTGGCCCTCGCGCTTCACCGAGTGCCCCGCCACATCGATGACCAGGTCACCGATGGCGAGCTGCTCGGGCGCGGGCTCCTCCGACCGGCGAAGCCGTGCCCGGATCCGGGCCACGAGCTCCTTGGGCTTGAACGGCTTGACGATGTAGTCGTCGGCTCCGGACTCGAGCCCCACGACGACGTCGACCGTGTCGCTCTTCGCGGTGAGCATCACGATCGGCACTCCGGACTCCGCCCGGATCAGCCTGCAGACCTCGATGCCGTCCCGTCCGGGCAGCATCAGATCGAGGAGCACCAGGTCGGGCTTGGCCTCCCGGAACGCGGCCAGCGCCTTGTCGCCGTCGGCTACGAAAGACGGCTCAAAACCTTCACCACGCAGCACAATGCCGAGCATCTCGGCCAGTGCGGTGTCGTCGTCGACGACAAGGACTCGTCCCTTCATAAACGACATCATCCCATTCTCATAACGGTGAAGGAGGCGCAGGTGAGCAGGCTCACTGGCCTGTGACGATAGTCGTATGGGGCCACTACTGTCTGCCCTCGATCAGATGTCACCGGCCCCTCCAGCCACAAAGCACCGCGACGACGGGGCCGAGCCCCGGGCGAGATCAGGCCGAGATCGGTCCGACCGTCGCCCGGGACCACGCAGACCTCGCCGTCCGAGATCAAGCAGACCTCGTCGTCCGAGCTCAAGCGCCCCCGTCACCCGCGCCCATCCCCCATCCCCCATCCCCTCAGCTGACGGCCGCGCCCCGCGACCTCTCACACATCTCTGCCAGCGCCTCAGCAGTCACAGGTGACACCACACCCTCCTCCGTCACAATCGCCGTGATCAGCTCCGGCGGTGTCACGTCGAACGCCGGGTTGTACGCCTGCGTCCCCAGAGGCGCCACCGGCACCCCACCGCCCGCGCCCGTCACCGGCACATGGGGCGCCGCGACCTCCGTCACCTCGTACCCGGGCCGCTGCTCGACCTCGATGGACGCCCCGTCCGTGGTCTCCTGGTCCACCGTCGTCACCGGCGCCACCACGATGAACGGCACATGGTGATAGCGCGCCAGAACGGCGAGCGGATAGCTCCCCACCTTGTTCGCCACCGAGCCGTCGGCCGCGATGCGGTCCGCCCCGATCAGCACCGCGTCCACCTCCCCCGCAGCGAACAGCGAACCCGCCGCGTTGTCCGTGAGCAGCGTGTACGCCATGCCGCTGCGGGCCGCCTCGTACGCCGTGAGCCGGGCCCCCTGCAACAGGGGGCGCGTCTCGTCCACCCACAGCCGCCGCAGCCGTCCCACCCGATGCGCGGCGAGCGCCACGGCGAACGCCGTACCCTCCCCGCCCGACACCAGCGACCCACTGTTGCAGTGGGTGAGAATCCGGTGCCCACCGCCCGGGAGCAGCTCGTCCAGCAGTGCCAGCCCGTGCTCGGCCATCCGCGCACTCGCCTCGGCATCCTCCCGGTGCAGCTGCCGGGCAGCCGCCAGGGCGGCCGCGGCGGCCTGCTCGGTGCCGGCCCCGCGGGCGAGCGCGGCGTCGTACGCGGCCCGTGCCCGGCGTACACCCACGGAGAGGTTCACCGCGGTGGGCCGGGCGCCGGTCAGCGCGACCGCGGCCTCTTCCACGTCGAAGCCGCGCGCGGCGGCGAGCGCGACGCCGTACGCGCCCGCGATGCCGAGCAGCGGCGCTCCCCGCACGGCGAGCGAATTGATCGCCTCCACCAGGGCGGGGGCGTCGGTACAGACCAGTTCGACCTCCTCGGCGGGCAACCGCGTCTGATCGAGAAGGACCACGACAGGGCCTTCGGGGGGTTCGTCCCAGCGGATCGCCGGACTACCGGTGGACTTGTCCTCGCCGGATTGCGCGTACTGATCAGCCATGCGGTCAGTCTGCCCGCTCCACGACGGACAATTGAAGGTGTGGCACCCATACCTCGGCCGGTCCCTGGGTGAACGCCCCATGGCACGATGTCTGCCAACCTGCCGCCGCGACAGCGGTCGGGCACCGTGAAGGAGCGACGATGAACGACACTCCGGGCTGGGCCTCGCCCGGATCCGCCCCGTCCGACGGGCAGGAGCCCGGCACGTCCGGCCCTGCCGAGCCGGCCGACCGGCCCCGCCCCGCGCAGCCGTCGCAGCCCGAGGACCAGCCAGGCCCTCAGGGGCCTGACTCCGGCGCTAAGTGGTCCAAGGAGCAGCCGCCACCCGCCCAGTGGTCCGCCCCCACCGGCCCGCCGCCCCCCGGCCAGGCTCCCCCGCCCCCACCGCCCGGCCCGGGCTGGGGCGGCCACCAGCCCCCCGGCGGCCACGGCGGCGGGTACGGCAACTGGCAGGGCCCCGCAGGCGGTTGGGGCGGCCAGTGGGGCGGCCCGCCGCCCGCGGCCAAGCCCGGCGTGATCCCGCTGCGCCCGCTCGGCGTCGGCGAGATCCTCGACGGTGCCGTCTCCACCATGCGCACCTACTGGCGCACGGTGCTCGGCATCGCCCTCACCGTCGCGATCGCCACGGAGGTCGTCGTCATCCTGCTCCAGGGCCTCGTCCTGGACCAGCGGGCCGGCACCGATGCCCTCGAAGACCCCAACGCCACCCTCGACGAACTCACCCGCGCCCTCGGCGACGCGCTGCTCAGCTCCGGGGTCATCTTTCTGATCTCCCTGATCGGCACCGTCGCGGCGACCGCGCTGCTCACCACCGTCACCAGCCGCGCCGTCCTCGGCAAGCCCGTCACCACAGGTGAGGCCTGGCGCGACGCCCGTCCGCGCGTGCTGAAGCTGTTCGGCCTGATCTTCCTGCTGCTCCTGATCGCCCTGGGCGTCGCCTTCGCGGGCGCCGTGCCCGGCATCCTCGTGACCCTGGCGGGCGGTGGCGCCGCCGGCGCCGCACTCACCGTCCTGGGCAGCCTGTGCACCGCCGTCGTCGCCCTGTGGCTGATGGTCCGCTTCTCCCTGGCCTCCCCGGCGCTGATGCTGGAGAAGCAGGGCATCCGCAAGTCGATGAGCCGCTCCGCGAAACTCGTCCGCGGCTCCTGGTGGCGCGTCTTCGGCATCCAGCTGCTCGCCACGATCATCGCGAACATCGTCGCGGCGATCGTCGTCATCCCCTTCACCTTCCTCGCCGCGGCCTTCGGCGGCGACGGCATCAGCGGATTCCTCGACGGCACCGGCGACTTCGGCTGGACCTTCCTGATCATCAGCGGCGTCGGCTCCGTGATCGGATCCATGATCACGTTCCCGATCTCGGCCGGTGTCACCGTGCTCCTCTACGTCGACCAGCGCATCCGCCGCGAGGCCCTCGACCTCGATCTGGCCCGTGCCGCCGGCGTCCAGGGCTACGGTCCCGGCACCTCCAACCCCTCGCCGGGGAGCTGATGCGGTGAGCCTGGCCGGGGGGGTCCTCACAGCCGTGCCACTGCCGCGCGCCCACGAAGCCGTCGTACGCGCCTTGTTGCGTGCCGGCGATCTCAGCGCGCGACCGCCGCACCGCACCGGCGGCACCTCCGTGCTGTCGCTGCCCGGCTCCGACGACGAACCGCCGCTGACGATCCCCCGCGACCCGGCGAGGGAGGCAGCCCGCCACGAGCTGTCGAAGCGCATGTACCACGAGGACGACCCCGGCCTCTTCCAGCGCCTCCTCGACACCTTCTGGGAGTGGCTCGGCAAACTGCTCCGCCTCGCGTCCGACGCGACCCCCGGGGGCACGCTCGGCCTCCTCGTCATCATCGTCGCCGTCCTCGCGGTCCTGGGCGCCCTGTGGTGGCGCCTGGGCACCCCGCGACGCCGCCCCACCTCCTCCGCCGCCCTGTTCGACGACCGGCCGCGCAGCGCCGCCGAACACCGTGCGGCCGCCGAGGCCCACGCCGCCCAGGGCCACTGGAGCCAAGCCCTCCAGGAACGCATGCGCGCCATCGTCCGCTCGCTGGAAGAACGCGCGCTCCTCGACGCCCGCCCCGGCCGCACCGCCGACGAGGCAGCAGCCGAAGCCGGCCGCACCCTTCCCTCCCACGCGGACCGACTGCGCGCCGCCGCCCGGGACTTCGACGACGTCACGTACGGCGGACGCGTCGCCGCCGAGCCGTCGTACCGCCGCATCGCCGAGCTCGACCACGACCTGGAACGCGCCAAACCACAGCTCACCAGCAGCACCCGCAACGCGGACCACAACAGCCGCCAGGGAGCCGCCGGATGACCACGCAGGCCACGCTCCCCACCACCTCGGTCGCGCGCACCCCCCGCCAGGTGTGGACCCGCACGCGAGGCATCGCGCTCGCCCTCGTCCTCCTCCTGGCCGGGGCCGTCGTGATCGCCCTGGTCCGCTCCGACGCGCACCGCGGCAGCCTCGACCCGCGCTCCGCCGCTCCCGAAGGCAGCCGCGCCGTCGCCGTGCTCCTCGCCGACCGCGGCGTGTCCACCCGCGTGGTCACCACACTGGCGGCAGCGCGCGCCGCAGCCGCCCCCGACACCACCCTCCTGGTCGCCGTCCCCGACCTGCTGACGGAACCGCAGCAGACGCAGCTGCGCTCCACCATGGCCGAATCCGGTGGCCGCACGATCCTCGTCGCCGCCGGCAGCGCCTCTGTCGAGCAGCTCGCCCCCGGCGTCACCGCGGACCCCGCCACCAGCCTCCGGTCCACGCTCGAACCGGACTGCGACTTCCTCCCCGCCCGCCGCGCCGGCGCCGCCGACACGGGCGGCCTCCGCTACACCGCCCTGCACCCCGAAGCCGACAAGTGCTACCCGAGCCAGCGCCTGGCCAGCCTCATCCGCATCCCCGAGGCGCCCGGAGGCGGCGACACCGTCGTCCTCGGCGCACCGGACATCCTCTTCAACGACCGCCTCGGCGAGCACGGCAACGCCTCGCTCGCCCTCCAACTGCTCGGCTCCCGCCCCCATCTGGTCTGGTACCTCCCCTCACTGGCCGACACCACCGCCCAGGACGAGGAACGCAGCTTCCTCGACCTGCTCCCCTCGGGCTGGCTCTGGGGCACCCTGCAGCTCTTCATCGCCGCAGCCCTCGCCGCCCTCTGGAGGGCACGCCGACTCGGCCCCCTCGTGCCCGAAAAACTCCCCGTGGCGATCCGTGCCTCCGAAACCGTCGAAGGCCGCGCCCGCCTCTACCGCAAGGCCAACGCCCGCGACCGCGCGGCCGCCGCTCTTCGCTCCACCACCCGCACCCGCCTCGCCCCCCTCGTAGGCGTCCCCGTGGCCCAGGCACACGCGCCCGAAGCCCTGCTCCCCGCGCTGTCCGCCCACCTCCACGGCGACGGACACTCCCTGCAACCTCTCCTCTTCGGCGCGCCGCCAGGCGACGACGCAGCCCTCATCTCCCTCGCCGACCAACTCGACGCCCTCGAAAGAGAGGTACGCCGTCCATGATGGACCCGACCACTGACAACGCCGGGCAGACCGGGGACCCGGGCACCGCCCGAGCCGCCCTGGAGGCCCTGCGCGCCGAGATCGCCAAGGCCGTGGTCGGCCAGGATCCCGCCGTGACCGGCCTCGTCGTCGCCCTGCTCTGCCGCGGACACGTCCTCCTCGAAGGAGTCCCCGGAGTCGCCAAGACGCTGCTCGTCCGCGCCCTCGCCTCCGCACTCGAGCTCGACACCAAGCGCGTCCAGTTCACCCCCGACCTCATGCCGAGCGACGTCACCGGCTCCCTGGTCTACGACGCCCGCACCGCCGAGTTCTCCTTCCAGCCCGGCCCGGTCTTCACCAACCTCCTCCTCGCGGACGAGATCAACCGCACGCCCCCGAAGACCCAGTCGTCCCTCCTGGAAGCAATGGAGGAACGCCAGGTCACGGTGGACGGCACCCCGCGCCCGCTCCCCGAGCCGTTCCTGGTCGCCGCGACCCAGAACCCGGTCGAGTACGAGGGCACCTACCCCCTCCCCGAAGCCCAGCTCGACCGTTTCCTCCTCAAGCTCACCATCCCCCTCCCCTCCCGGCAGGACGAGATCAACGTCCTCACCCGCCACGCGGAGGGCTTCAATCCCCGCGACCTGCGCGCCGCAGGCGTACGCCCCGTAGCGGGCGCCGCCGTCCTGGAGGCCGCCCGCACGGCCGTCGCCAAGACCACGGTCTCCCCCGAGATCACGGCCTACGTCGTCGACATCTGCCGGGCCACCCGCGAATCGCCGTCCCTCACCCTGGGCGTGTCCCCGCGCGGCGCCACCGCCCTGCTCGCCACCTCCCGAGCCTGGGCATGGCTCACCGGCCGCGACTACGTCACTCCCGACGACGTCAAGGCCCTGGCCCTGCCCACCCTCCGCCACCGCGTCCAGCTCCGCCCGGAGGCCGAAATGGAGGGCGTGACGGCCGACTCCGTCATCAACGCCGTCCTCACCCACGTCCCCGTCCCCCGCTGATGGCACTCACCGGACGCGCCGCACTCCTCGCGGCCCTCGGAGCACTCCCCGTAGGCCTGTGGGAGCCCAGCTGGACAGGAATCCTGGCCGTCAACGGCCCCCTGGCCCTCGCCTGCGCCTGCGACTACGCCCTCGCAGCCCCGGTGCGGCACCTGGGCCTGACCCGTTCAGGCGACACCTCCGCACGTCTGGGCGAAACAGCGGACGTCACGCTCACCCTCACCAACCCCTCCCGTCGCACCCTGCGCGCCCAACTGCGCGACGCCTGGCCCCCCAGCGCCTGGCAGCCGGGCACCGAGGTCGCGTCCTCCCGGCACCGCCTGACTGTCCCCGCCGGCGAACGCCGCCGCCTCACCACCCGCTTGCGCCCCACCCGCCGCGGCGACCGTCAAGCCGACCGCGTGACGATTCGCTCGTACGGCCCTCTGGGCCTCCTCACCCGCCAAGGCACCCACAAGGTGCCCTGGACGGTACGCGTCCTGCCGCCCTTCACCAGCCGCAAGCACCTCCCTTCGAAACTCGCCCGCCTCCGCGAACTCGACGGGCGCACAAGCGTCCTCCAGCGAGGCGAGGGCACAGAATTCGACAGCCTGCGCGAGTACGTCCCCGGCGACGACACCCGCTCGATCGACTGGCGCGCCACAGCCCGCCAGACCACGGTCGCCGTACGCACCTGGCGCCCCGAACGCGACCGCCACATCCTCTTGGTGCTCGACACCGGGCGGACCTCGGCCGGCCGCGTGGGTGACGTACCCCGTCTCGACGCCTCCATCGATGCCGCGCTGCTCCTGGCCGCCCTGGCCTCCCGCGCGGGTGACCGCGTCGACCTCCTCGCCTACGACCGCCGAGTACGCGCCTCGGTCCAGGGCCGCACGGCAGGCGACGTACTGCCCGCCCTGGTGAACGCCATGGCGACACTCGAACCGGAACTCATCGAGACGGACGCCCGCGGCCTCGCGGCCACAGCACTCAGAACGGCTCCGCGCCGCTCCCTGATCGTCCTGCTCACGACCCTCGACGCGGCCCCGGTGGAAGAGGGCCTGCTCCCGGTCCTCCCCCAGCTCACGCAACGCCACACCATCCTCGTGGCCTCGGTTGCAGACCCTCACATCGCCGGCATGGCGACCTCCCGCGGAGACGCGGAGTCGGTCTACGACGCCGCAGCCGCGGCCCAGGCCCAAGCCGAACGCCACCGCACAGCCGAACAACTCCGCCGACATGGCGTGACGGTGGTGGACGCGACGCCGGACGAATTGGCGTCAGCGCTGGCAGACGCGTATCTGGCGCTCAAGACAACGGGCCGTCTGTGATCTGACGGAGCCTTCAGGGAAAGTCACTGAGGCCTTTTCCTTTCCAGGCCCCTGAACGCAGAAAACCCCGCATCCGAAGATGCGGGGTTTCCCTCAATATTTGTTCGGCGGCGTCCTACTCTCCCACAGGGTCCCCCCTGCAGTACCATCGGCGCTGTAAGGCTTAGCTTCCGGGTTCGAAATGTAACCGGGCGTTT
>NZ_JBIUBW010000009.1:0-126676 GCF_044548465.1 Streptomyces sp. NPDC052023
TGCTGCCTGCGGCTCCCCCGCGGGGGAGCCGCAGGCAGCACCGCGGGGGAGCCGCAGGCAGCACCGCGGGGAGGCGGGCCCGGGTGGCGGCGCCGGGAAGCGGGCCGGGGGGACGCGTGATGCGAGCGGCGGCCATGCGTGGTGCGGGCGGGGGGGGACGCGTGATGCGGCTGGTGGGTGCGTGGTGCGGGCTGGGTGGTAACGCGTGATGCGGCTGGTGGGTGCGTGGTGCGGGCCGGGTGGTAACGCGTGATGCGGCTGGTGGGTGCGTGGTGCGGGCCGGGTGGTAACGCGTGATGCGGACGGGGGGTACGTGGTGCGGGCGGCGCGGTGACGCGTGATGCGGCCGGGGGGGTGCATGGTGCGGGCGAGGTGGTTGACACGCGAAGCGGCAGGGGGGCGGTGCGCGATGTGAGCCGGGTCGTGACAGGCGAAACGGCGGGGCGCGGTGCGCGATGCGGGAGCGTGGTGACGTGCGAAACGGGGAGGGTGGCAGCGCCCGAGACGGGTGAGGTCATGGCACGCGAAGCGACGCGGCAGTACCCGACGCCGGCCAGGTCACGGCGCGCGAAACGGTGGGGGCGGTGCGTGGTGCGGGTGGGCAGTGCGGCGTCGAGGCGCGGACGGGCGGTGCCTGAAGCCGTCGGGGACGTGAGGGGTGGACGCCGGATCGGCAGTCAAGTGGCCGGTTCTGCAACGGCCCTGCAGGGGGCGGTGTGTGGGCGCACTTCGTGAATGCCGCCGGAGGCAAAAGCAATGCCGGCGCAGCTCCCCAGCTGCGCCGGCATTTGTGCCGTCCGCCGCACCCCCGTCCCCACGGGGTTATGGGTGGATGTCCCCGCCCGGACCGCTCTTCCGGGCCTGGGGTCGCCGCTCAGCGCCCCAGCATCACGCCCACGGACGACGCCTGTGTGGCCACTGTCTCCCAGCCGTCGAAGACGACGAGGAGCAGGACCGCCAGAGGAAGGGCCATGGCCGTTGCCACCAGGGGGTGGCGGCGGCCCGTGGAGCGCGGCCGGAACGCGGCGTGCGCCCTGCGTCCCTGCTCGCGGATCAGTGTCCGCGGTGCCGTGTAGGCCATGGTCCCTCTCCTGACCGTTTAGTTGTCGTTGGCAGCGGCGGGTGCCTGACCTCGGGGGACGAGTGCTGCACCCGCCGCTTGACCTCAAATGTAGGTGCGCGAGGGGTGCCGGGCGTCATGCCCTCGTACCGCTTGGCGGGCCTCCCGGAGGATGAGCCATGGGACGGCGCGTACTCCCCTGGGTGGAGAAGCGGACCCGGGTCTCGGGGTCTTCCCGGAGGGGGCGCCCGGTGTGTCAGGGGTTTTCCGAGCTGTCCTCACGGGGCACCGGCTGCTCGACCAGGGCCAGCACCCGGTTCGCCATGAACCGCGCCGTACGGACCACAACGCCGGTTCGCGTGACTTCACTCACTTCCACGACACCTCGGCGTACAGCCGTCTCCACCCTGCGGCCCGCCCTGCTCGCCACCACCTCGTACGTACGTGTCGTGTCCCCGGCGTCCACGACTATCTCCACACGGTCACCCTTCATGAACCCAATCCCCCTTCTGCTGCGGATGGTTGGGAGCGCGGACGGCTCAAAGGAGTATCTGAGGCGTGCTCCCTGACCACCCCTCAAGTCTCGCACCCGCCACTGACAATCCATCGGGCCGAGAGGGCGCGGCCTCTGCGCGCAGGCGGCCACGGAAACGTAAGCTGTGCCACGTCACACGGACCGGGCAGCGGGGATGAACATGGCGATGATGCGCCTGAGGCGCGAGGACCCGCGCGTCGTCGGCTCGTTCAGGCTGCACCGGCGCCTCGGCGCGGGCGGCATGGGCGTGGTCTACCTGGGCTCCGACAGGAAGGGCCAGCGGGTCGCCCTGAAGGTGATCCGGCCCGATCTGGCGGAGGATCAGGAGTTCCGCTCACGGTTCGCCCGTGAGGTCTCCGCGGCGCGCCGGATCCGGGGCGGGTGCACCGCGCGGCTGGTCGCGGCGGACCTGGAGGCGGACCGGCCGTGGTTCGCCACGCAGTACGTGCCCGGACCCTCCCTGCACGACAAGGTGGCCGACGAGGGGGCGCTCGCAGCCGCCGACGTCGCCGCGGTCGGGGCCGCCCTGTCCGAGGGGCTGGTCGCGGTGCACGAGGCCGGGGTCGTCCACCGGGACCTGAAGCCGTCGAACATCCTGCTCTCCCCCAAGGGCCCCCGGATCATCGACTTCGGCATCGCCTGGGCGACCGGGGCCTCCACGCTCACCCACGTCGGCACCGCCGTCGGCTCCCCCGGCTTCCTCGCGCCCGAGCAGGTGCGCGGCGCCGCGGTCACGCCCGCCACGGACGTGTTCTCGCTGGGCGCCACGCTCGCGTACGCGTCCACCGGCGACTCGCCCTTCGGACAGGGCAGTTCCGAGGTGATGCTGTACCGCGTCGTCCACGAGGAGCCCCAGCTGCACGGCGTGCCGGACGCGCTGGGGCCTCTCGTGCGGGCCTGTCTGGCGAAGGACCCCGAGGAGCGGCCCAGCACGCTGGAGCTGTCGCTGCGGCTGAAGGAGATCGCCGCCCGGGAGGCACAGGGGCTGATCGAGGAGCGGCCGCCCGCGCCGCGCAGCGCCGAGGCGGACCGTCCCACCGGACGGCTCGCCGACACCTACCCCGACCGTGCGCCGCGCCGGCAGCAGCAGGGCGGGCCGGTGACTCCGGCGCCCCGGGGTCCGGGCAGTTCGCGGGGGCCCGCTCCGGCGCGGGGAGCGACGCCGTCCCGGGGTGGTGGTGCTCCTCGGGGCGGTGGTTCCCCGTCGCGGTCCGGGGCGCGTTCCACGCCCGCCCCGCGGAACACCCCGGCGCGCAACACGACGCGCTCCGGCAGCGGTGGCCGTACGTCACCGCGTGGCGGCGGTCGTCCGGCGGCGCGGCCCACCGGGGCCGGGCGGCGGCCGGCCAATCCCCGGCTGCTGCGCCAGCGGCTGTTCGTCTTCGTGGTCGTGACGCTGCTCGTGGCGCTCGGCATCGGGGTCGTGCAGGGCTGCCAGGCGTCGGCACGTGGGCTCGGCGACGAGCGGGGCGGCGCGGGCGCGCGGCAGGAGCAGGTGCAGAGCGGATACCGGCCGGTGGACGAGGAGCCGCGCGCGCCGGAGCGGTACGAGTCGACGTTCGCGGCGTCCCGGTAAGGCCCGCTACGGCCGCGGGCGGCCCGTCGCGACCGCGTAGAACGCGACGGCGGCCGCCGCGCCCACGTTGAGCGAGTCGACGCCGTGGGACATGGGGATGCGGACCCACTCGTCGGCGGCGACCAGGGCCTGGGTGGACAGGCCGTCGCCCTCCGCGCCGAGCATGAGGGCGACGCGGTCCATCCGGTGCGGGGCGGCCTCGTCGAGCGGCCTGGCCTTCTCGTCGGGGGTCAGGGCGAGCAGTGTGAGGCCCGCCTCGCGGACCGACTCAAGGCCCTTGGGCCAGGAGTCCAGGCGGGCGTACGGCACGGAGAAGACCGCGCCCATCGAGACCTTGACGCTGCGGCGGTACAGCGGGTCGGCGCAGTCCGGTGACAGCAGGACCGCGTCCATGCCGAGCGCCGCGGCCGAGCGGAAGATCGCGCCGATGTTGGTGTGGTCGTTGACCGACTCCATGACGACCACCCGGCGGGCGGACCGCAGGAGTTCGGCGGCCGTGGGCAGGGGCTTGCGCTGCATCGAGGCGAGGGCGCCGCGGTGCACGTGGTAGCCGGTGACCTGTTCGGCGAGTTCCGGGCTGACCGCGTAGACGGGGGCGGGGAGTTCGTCGATGACGTCGCGCATGACGTCGACCCACTTGGCCGACAGCAGCATCGAACGCATCTCGTAGCCCGCGTCCTTGGCCCGCCGGATGACCTTCTCGCCCTCGGCGATGAACAGGCCCTCGGCGGGTTCGCGCTTACGGCGCAGTTCGACGTCGGTCAGGCCCGTGTAGTCGCGCAGACGCGGGTCGTCGGGGTCCTCGACGGTGATGAGATCGGCCACAGGGTGATACTGCCTTGTCGTACGTACGGTGCCAACGGCTCGGTAAGGGTTGTGTTACCCCGAGTTACGCGGGGGTGTGCGGGCCCACGCCGACGACCTCGCCGACGACGATGACGGCCGGCGGCCTGACCTCCTGTGCGCGGACCGTCTCGGCGACGGTCGCCAGGGTCGCGTCGACCCGGCGCTGGGCGGCGGTCGTGCCCTCCTGCACCAGGGCGACGGGTGTGCCGGCCGGCTTGCCGTGCGCGACGAGGGTCTCGGCGATCTTGCCGATCTTGTCGACGCCCATGAGGATCACCAGCGTGCCGGTGAGCCTGGCAAGGGCCGGCCAGTCGACGAGGGAGCGCGCGTCGTCGGGGGCGACATGGCCGCTGACCACGGTGAACTCGTGCGCGACCCCGCGGTGGGTGACCGGGATGCCGGCCGCGCCGGGAACCGAGATGGAACTGGAGATGCCGGGCACGACCGTGCACGGGATGCCGGCTTCGGCGAGGGCCTGGGCCTCTTCCATGCCACGGCCGAAGACGAAGGGGTCGCCACCCTTGAGGCGTACGACGGACCTGCCCTGCTTGGCGTGCTCGATCAGGGCGTTGTTGATGGCCTCCTGGGCCATGTAGCGGCCGTACGGGATCTTGGCCGCGTCGATCACCTCGACGTGCGGGGGCAGTTCGGCGAGGAGATCACGGGGGCCGAGGCGGTCGGCGATGACGACGTCGGCCTCGGCGAGCAGGCGGCGGCCGCGCACCGTGATCAGGTCCGGGTCGCCGGGGCCGCCGCCGACGAGGGCGACACCGGGGGTGCGGGTGCGGTGGTGCGGGGCGACGAGGGTACCGTCGCGCAGGCCCTCCACGACCGCGTCGCGGATGGCGGCGGTGTGGCGGGGGTCGCGGGATTTGGTGTCGGTGGTGAGGATCGCGACGGTGACGCCCTCGCTGTGGCCGGTGGCCGGGGTCCAGGCCGTCGCCTGCTCGGCGTCGTCGGAGCGGACGCACCAGACACGGTGGCGCTCCGCCTCCGCCGAGGCCCGGACGTTCGCGTCGTGGTCGCTGGTGGCGATCAGGGCGTACCAGGCGCCGGCGAGGTCGCCCTCGGCGTAGGGCCGGCGCTCCCAGGTGATCTCGCCCGTGTCCGCCATGGCCTGCACCGAGGGGGTGGCCGCCGGGGAGACGAGGAGGACGTCCGCGCCGGCCGCGATCAGGGCGGGCAGGCGGCGCTGGGCGACCTGGCCGCCACCGAGGACGACCACGCGTCGGCCGGCCAGGCGGAGGCCTACGGGGTAGGCGGGGTGTTCGGCCATGAGGGTGCGGCTCCTCGTGCGGGCATGCGGTGGGCGCTACGGCTCTGGAGCAGCCCTGACGTGCGGATTTTAGAATGCGTTCAGCGTACGGCCAGGCCCGGGTGGGTGCCGCGGAGCGCCCGCCCGGCCCGGCCTGCCCGGGGTGCCTACTTCTCCGTCACACCCGCCGAATCGAACGTCGCCACCTCGTGCATCGCCCGTGCCGTGCTCTGGACCAGCGGCAGGGCCAGCAGCGCGCCCGTGCCCTCGCCGAGCCGGAGGTCGAGGTCGACCAGGGGTCGCAGGCCGAGCTTGTTCAGCGCGGCCACATGGCCGGGCTCGGCGCTGCGGTGGCCCGCGATGCAGGCCGCGAGCACCTCGGGGGCGATCGCGCGGGCGACCAGGGCCGCGGCACCGGCGCTGACGCCGTCCAGGATGACCGGCGTACGCAGGGAGGCACCGCCGAGAAGGAGGCCGACGACGGCGGCGTGTTCGAGGCCGCCGATCGCGGCGAGGACGCCGACGGGGTCGGCCGGGTCCGGCTGGTGGAGCTCGATGGCACGGCGGACGACCTCGGTCTTGCGGGCCAGGGTCTCGTCGTTGATGCCGGTGCCGCGCCCGGTGACCTCCGCCGGGTCCGCGCCCGTGAAGACCGAGATCAGGGCGGCGGACGCGGTGGTGTTGGCGATGCCCATCTCGCCGGTGAGCAGCGCCTTGTTGCCGGCCGCCACCAGGTCGCGGGCCGTCTCGATGCCCACCTCGATGGCCTGCCTGGCCTCCTCGCGGGTCATCGCGGGACCGGTGGTCATGTCGGCGGTGCCCGGGCGCACCTTGCGCGGCAGCAGGCCGGGGGTGGACGGGAGCTCCGCGGCGACGCCCACGTCGACGATGCAGACCTCGGCTCCGACCTGGCTCGCGAACGCGTTGCAGACCGCTCCCCCGCCGAGGAAGTTGGCCACCATCTGGGCGGTGACCTCCTGCGGCCACGGCGTGACGCCCTGGGCGTGCACCCCGTGGTCGCCCGCGAAGATCGCGACGGCCGCGGGCTCCGGGATCGGCGGCGGGCACTGCCGGGACAGCCCGGACAGCTGCGCCGAGATGATCTCCAGCATGCCGAGCGCGCCGGCCGGCTTGGTCATCCGCTTCTGCCGCTCCCAGGCCTCACCGAGCGCCTTGGCGTCCAGCGGCCGGATCTGGGCGACGGTCTCGGCGAGCAGGTCGTGCGGCTCCTCGCCGGGCAGGGCGCGGCGGCCGTACGTCTCCTCGTGGACCACCCACGACAGCGGGCGGCGCTTGGACCAGCCCGCCTGCATCAGCTCGGGCTCCTCAGGGAACTCGTCGACGTACCCGACGCACAGGTAGGCCACGACCTCCAGATGCTCGGGCAGACCCAGCGCGCGCACCATCTCGCGCTCGTCGAAGAAGCTCACCCAGCCGACACCGAGGCCCTCGGCGCGCGCCGCGAGCCAGAGGTTCTCGACGGCGAGCGCGGAGGAGTACGGCGCCATCTGCGGCTGGGTGTGCCGGCCGAGGGTGTGACGGCCGCCGCGGGTGGGGTCGGCGGTGACGACGATGTTCACCGGGGTGTCGAGGATGGCCTCGATCTTCAGTTCCTTGAACTGCTTCGCCCGGCCCTTCGGGAGGGACTTGGCGTAGGCCTCGCGCTGGCGCATGGCCAGTTCGTGCATCGTGCGCCGGGTCTCGGCGGAGCGGATGACGACGAAGTCCCAGGGCTGCGAGTGCCCGACCGAGGGTGCGGTGTGGGCGGCCTCCAGGACACGGAGCAGCACCTCGTGCGGGATGGGGTCGCTGCGGAAGCCGTTGCGGATGTCACGCCGTTCGCGCATGACCTTCAGCACGGCCTCGCGCTCGGCGTCGTCGTAGGCGGGCGCGGCGGGGCCGGTGGACTGCTGTGCTTCTGCCACGGGGGCCGTGCTCATTTCGTGCGGGTCCTGCTGGTCGTGCGGGGCTTGCTGGTCGTGCGCGGCCTGGGGGCCTTGCGGGTGGTGCTGGTTCAGCGACTCCCGCCGGCCCGGCAGCTCGTGCTGGTCCTCCTGGTCGGCGGCACGCGTGTCCAGGTCGTCCGCGTTCTGCACCATCTGTACGGCGGACTCGGGGTCCGGTGCCTCTCCGGGCACCGTGCCTGCCTCGCGGGGAGCGGGGACCGTGGCCATGGCTTCCGGCTGCGCCGCGGGCTCGGGTGCCTGCTCCTGGGCGGGCAGGACGAGGGGGTGCGGCGGCGTGGGCGCGAGGTGCGGGGTGGTCGGCACGAAGCCGTCCACCGCGACGAACTGGCCCAGCGGCTGCTCCGACTGCGGCGCCGGGGCGGTGTCGGGCGCGATGTCCAGCGGCTCGTCGACCGGCGCGAAGGGGTCCGCCTCCGGCGCGGTGCCCTCGGGGTGCGGGACCGGCTGTGTGGGGGGTTCGGCCACGGCCGGGGCGACGACCTGGGCCTCCACGTCCGCGGCGGCGGGCTGCTCGGGCTGCGCGGCGGGCTGGGCGGGGGCGGCAGTACCGGCCGGCTCGACGGCGTCCTGCGGCTCGGCTGCCGCTTGCGCGGGCTCGGGGTCGAGCGGGGCCGCCTCGGCGGCGAGCGGGGCCGCGGCCGCGCCCGCGTCCTGAGGCTGCGGGGACTCGGGGCCGGGCTGGTGCACGGCCTCAGGTACGGCCTGGGCCTCCTCGGCACCGTGCGCGGTCGCCTGCTCCGGCATCCCGGCCGGCTGCTCCGGCTCGGGAACGGGCGCGGGCTCGGCGATCGGCGTGGCCTCCGCCACGACGGACGGGTCGCCCGGGACCTGCTCGGCCTCCGGGAGGAGCGGCTGCGCGTCGGCGGCCTCCGGCTCGGCCGGGACCGCCGCTTCGGCGGGCGTGCCCGCGTCGGGGCCGAACGCCGGGTCGGCCTCGGCGGGGTGCGCGTCGCCGTGGCCGGAAGGCCCCGACGCCCCGGCCTCCGAGGCGATCCGCGCCAGCGCGGCCTGTGCCGCGCCCACCGGCTCCGGCACGCCCTGGGCCTGAGCCGGCGCCGGCCCGTGCGCCACTGCCTGTTCGGGTACCGGCACCTCGGCCTGCTCGTGCACCTCGGGTTCGGCGTGGACCTCGGGCTGCGCCTGGACCTCGGGCTGCGCGTTCGCCTCACCCTGCGCGTGAGCCTGCGCCGCCGACTGGGCGTGCACCTCGGCCTGGGCATGTGCCTCGGCCTGGCCCTGCACCGACGCCGCGCCCTGCACCTGTGCGTGCGCGTGCTCGTGCGTGTGCTCGTGCTCGTACACCTGCGCCGCCGGGACAGCCGCCGGAACAACCGTTTCCGCAGGCGTCACCTCCGCGCCCACCGGCGGCTGCGCCGTCGTCGGCTGCGTCGCGGCAGTCTGGGGCGCGCCCCACGGCGCGGCAGCCTGCGGCACCGCACCAGGCGGCGTCTCCCGCGCGTGCGGGACGTCGAGGTACTCGGGCCCGATGGTCGGGGGCCCGGCCTGCCGTACCGGCGCGCCCGCCGGGCCACGGTCGGCGAGTGAGCGGACCGGGCTGGCGGAGGCGTCGGGGATCGGCGGGCCCAGGTGCAGCGGACGGCGCGGCGCGGCGGCGGGCGCGGACGACGCGGGAGGCGGCGTCGGGCCCGGCAGGCGGACGCCGGTCAGGTCGACCGAGCCGCTGTCGCGGCCGGACACCTCGTGCGCGCCGGGTTCGTGGACGGCCTCGACGACCGGCTCCGGCGCGGGCGGGGCCACCTCGTGGCCCCAGGCGCCCTGCGCGCCGGGCAGCAGCAGGTCCTCGTCCTCGGCGGGCGTCTCGGAGACGTAGGCGTACGCGCCGGGAACGGAGACGCCCGGCTGCTGCACCAGGCCTGCGTTCTCCGGCAGCCCCTCACCCGGGACCTGGCCGGTGTCGGTCATGCGTAACCCCTCGCCCATCGGTTGATGCTCCTACGACCAGCTCACCCGGAACGGCGCACCGACCGCCCCGCTGTGAAGAACGAGCGCGCGTGCCCAGCGGCACGAACGAGCCGCCGGAAAAGGCGACAAAGCCATTCAGTGGCATTGTCGCGGCCGTTCCGCCGTCACGTCAGCCTCATTCGCGACCGCCCGCTGTGGACTGCGCCACGTTGCGCGTCCTCGGGTTCTGCCGTACCACACCCACCCCAAAACGAGCGAGTTTTCCGGACATTGACCGACGAAGCGCCGGGCGTCCGAGTGCGGTACAACGATCGGCCAGCCTACCGCGCGCGGTACGACAACCGGATCACGGGGCGCGATCGGGCAGTACCCCGGTGAGCAGGAACGCGACGCTGCGCTCCTTCTCCGTCCAGGCCCGGGTGTCGAGTTCCACGGACTGCAACAGGGCGCACTCGACCTCGTAGCCGTGCTCGGTCAGGTCACGGCCGACGAGTTCGGCCGCGTCGCGGGTGGCGGCATGGGTGACGATCCGCTGCGGGCGCCGGTCGGCGACCGCGGAGACCACGGCCGCTCCCCCGCCGCCGACCCGGACGACGTCGGGTTCGGGCAGGTTCTCCAGGACGTGCGGGGCGGTGCCGTGGACGATCTGGAGCTGGACCGCGAAGCGGCGTGCGGCGGCGTCGGTGCGCGCGCAGGCACCGCGGTCCCGGTCGACGGCGATGACGGCGGCACCGGCCCGGGCGGCCTCGGTGGCGAAGGCGCCGCTGCCGCAGCCGATGTCCCACACGAGGTCGCCGACGCGGGGGCCGAGCCGGGCGAGTTGGGCCGCGCGCAGGGGTTCGGTCTCACCCTCGCCGAAGGCACCGTCGTACGCCCCGGGTGGCAGGGTCCAGCCGCGTGGGCCGGTGCCCGGGTCCCGGCCGGCGATCCAGCCGCCGCCCTCCTGCGCCGCGGCCGGGCCGCCGATGACGATCACGACGTTCGGGTCGCGCCAGGTGTGGTCGGCGGCCTTGTCGGACGTGACGACGGTGACCTGCTCGCGGGCCGTGCCGAGTTCCTCGCAGATGACGAAGGTGCGATGGACGCCGTCGAGGAGCAGACCGAGTTCGGCGGGGCCGGCGCCGGGGGAGGTGAGGACCGCGACCTTGGTGTGCGCGCGGCACACGTTCACCGCGCGTCGCAGGGTGCGGGGGTGTGCGACGACCACCTGGGCGTCGTCCCAGGGCATGCCCGCCCGTGCGAAGGCGGCCGCCACGGAGGAGACGGCGGGGACGACCTCGACCTCCAGGCCGAACTCGGGGGCGCGCAGGGTGCGTACCACCCCGAAGAAGCCGGGGTCGCCGTCGGCGAGCACCACGGCCGTGCCGCGATGGGCGGCGATCCGGCGGGCGGCGAGGGCGAGGCTGCCGAGCCGGACGCGCTCCGCGGTGGGCGGCACCTCGGGCAGCAGCAGATGGTGTCCGGCACCGGCCACGAGGGTGGCGGCGCCCAGCGCGGCGCGTGCCGCGGCGGTCAGTGGAGAGCCGTCCCAGCCGATCACCGTGACCCGGTCGGCCATCGTCGTCAGTCTCCTGGGGGTTTGCGCAGGTCGTCGGGCGCATCCCGGGGGCGGGCGCGCTCCGTGAGAGTACCTGGTGCCACCCGGGCGCGCTCGGGCGGCTTCCCCGCTGCTCTCAGTTCCAGTCCGAGTACGACGTGAAACCGCCGGTGTCCGCCAGCTGATCGCCCGCACCCTCGAGGTCCTCGGGCAGCAGGCTCCACACGATGTAGTCGGTGCGCACCTCGGTCCAGCGTCCGTCGTCGGTGCGGGCGCGCGCTATGCAGGCGCCGCGCAGAACGCCTTCGCTGATGCAGCCGATCTTCTGGGCCACCTGCTGGGAGGCGGTGTTGTCGGCCGCGGTGCGCAGCTCGATGCGCTCGAACTTCAGGTCATGGAAGAGCCATTGGGCGGTGGCGAGCGCGGCCTCGGAGGCGTACCCCTCACCACGGGCCCAGGGGGCGACGACGTACGACAGCTCGGTGGCGCGTACGTGCCAGTTGGTCCGGGTCAGCTGGATGACGCCGACCAGGCGCTGCGTGAGGAACTCGGTGACGGCGAGGGCGACGCCACGTCCCCGGGCGCGCTCGGCGGGGACGTGCCCGGTGATCCAGGCGTGGGCGCTGTCCTCCGTGAAGGGCAGCCGCACGTCGGTCCAGGCGACGACCTGCTCGTCGTTCATCATCTCGGCGAGGGCGGGCACGTCGTCCTCGTCGAGCGGACGCAGCACCAACCGCTCCGTGCTGATGGAGATGCTGGGGAAGGTGCTCGTCATGACGTAGCTCCGTAACCTTCGAACCGTCAGGGACTGCTGAACTGCCCAGCATGCAGCATGAAAGCACTCAACCACACACCCGGGGTCCACTCCGTGTGAGGGAGTGAATCCCGGGTGCGTACGAGGGGAGGCGCGGCTCAGAAGGAGGCGATGACCGAGCCGGCGTACTCCTTCTCGATGAACTTCCTGACCTCGGGGGAGGTGAGGAGCTTCGCGAGCTTCTTCACGCGCGGGTCGTCCTCGTTGCCCTCCTTGACGACCAGGAGGTTGACGTTCGGGTTGTTGTCCGGGGACTCCAGGACGAGGGCGTCCTCGGCCGGCTTGAGGTCGGCCTCCAGGGCGTAGTTGCCGTTGATCACGGCCGCGTCGACGTCCTTCAGGGAGCGGGGCGTCAGAGCCGCCTCCAGCTCCTTGAACTTGAGGTTCTTGGGGTTCTCGGTGATGTCGGCGGTGGTGGCCGAGGTCCCGACGCCGTCCTTGAGGGTGAGCAGGCCGTTGGCGGCGAGCAGCTGCAGGGCCCGCGCCTCGGTGACGGTGTCGTTCGGGACGGCGATGGTCGCGCCGTTCTTCAGGCCGCCGACCTTGTCGGTCTTCTCGGAATACAGGCCGAGCGGCTCGAGGTGCACGGAGGCGACGGACACCAGGTGGGTGCCGTTCTTCTTGTTGAAGTCCTCGAGGTAGGGCTCGGTCTGGAAGTAGTTGGCGCCCACCGAGCCGTCCTCGGTCGCCGTGTTGGGCGTGACGTAGTCGGTGAACTCCTTGACCTCGAGGTCCAGGCCGGCCTTCTCGGCCAGGTTGTCCTTCACGTAGTTGAGGACCTGGGCGTGCGGGACGGGTGTCGCGGCGACGACCAGCGGTCCGGAGGTGCCGGAGGCGGCGTCCTGGCCCGAACCGCAGGCGGTGAGCCCGAAGGTGAGAGCTCCGGCGGCGAGGGCAGCGGCGGTGATCTTGGCGGTGTTACGCACGAAAAGTGCCTTTCCTTAAGGGTGGTGCGACCCCGCGGTGGTGTGCGGGGAGTTCTTGGGTGCGGCTAGGCGACCTTGCCGATGTCGCCGGCGGCCTGTTCCTTGGCCTTCAGCAGGCGGAGCTTGGGGCCGGGACCGGAGCGCGCGCCACGGTGGTGCAGCGAGCGGGCCGCGAAGTCGCCGGCGAACTGGATGAGCGAGATCACGACGGCGAGGACCGCCACGGTGATCCACATCAGGCCGGTCTCGAAGCGCTGGTAGCCGTAGCGGACGGCGAGGTCGCCGAGGCCACCGCCGCCGACCGTGCCGGCCATGGCGGAGTAGCCGATGAGGGCGATGACCGTGGTCGTCGTGGAGGCGATCAGGGACGGCAGGGCCTCGGGGACGAGGACCTTGCGGACGATGGTCCAGGTGTTGCCGCCCATCGACTGGACCGCCTCGACCAGCCCGTGGTCCACCTCGCGGACAGCCGTCTCGACCAGGCGGGCGAAGAACGGGATGCCGCCGATGGCGAGCGGCACGATCGCGGCCTCGCTGCCGATCGTGGTGCCGGTCACCCAGCGGGTGAAGCTCATCAGCGCCACCATCAGGATGATGAACGGCAGCGAGCGGCCGACGTTCACGACCTGACCGATGACCTTGTTGAGCGCGGTGCTCTGGAGCAGGCCGCCCTTGTCGGTCAGGACGAGCAGGACACCGATCGGCAGGCCGGCCACGACGGCGATCAGGGTGGACCAGCCGACCATGATCAGCGTTTCGGTACAGGCCTGCTCCAGCAGGGGCTGCATCTCGGACCAGGTCACTTGGCACCTTCCTTCACCAGTACCGGCTCGGCGCCGACGACATCGATCTGGAGCCCCTGTTCACGCAGGAAGCCGATCGGCACGACGTTGTCCTCGTAGCGACCGGGCAGTTCGATGCGCATCCGGCCGACCTGGAGACCGCCGACGGTGTCGATGGCGGCGCCCAGGATGGAGATGTCGATGTTGTAGGTGCGGGCCAGCTGGGAGATGACCGGCTGGGTGGCGGAATCGCCGTGGAAGGTGACGTCGAGGACGGTGCGGTCGTCGGCCGAGGCCTCGCCGCCCACCGGGAAGAGCGCGGAGGCCAGCTCCGAGCCCGGGGTGGCGAGCAGTTCGCCGACCGTGCCGGACTCGACGATGCGGCCCTTGTCCATCAGGGCGGCCGAGTCGCAGACGCTCTTGACCACGTCCATCTCGTGCGTGATGAGCAGGACGGTCAGTCCGAGCTGCCGGTTCAGGTCGCGCAGCAGCTTCAGGATCGAGCGGGTGGTCTCCGGGTCGAGGGCGCTGGTGGCCTCGTCGGAGAGCAGGACCTTGGGGTCGCCCGCCAGGGCGCGGGCGATGCCGACGCGCTGCTTCTGGCCGCCGGAGAGCTGGGCGGGGTAGGCCTTGGCCTTGTCGGCGAGGCCGACCAGGTCCAGGAGTTCGAGCGCCTTGCGGGACCGCGCCTTCCCCGAGGTGCCGAGGATCTCGAGCGGCAGCTCGACGTTGTCCTGGACGGTCCGCGAGGACAGCAGGTTGAAGTGCTGGAAGACCATGCCGATGTTGCTGCGGGCCCGGCGCAGTTCCCGGCCCGCGCGCGGGCCGCGTCCGGCGAGCGCGGTGAGGTCCTGGCCGGCGACGGTGACCGTGCCGGAGGTGGGGCGCTCCAGGAGGTTGACGCAGCGGATGAGGGAGGACTTGCCGGCGCCGGACTGGCCGATGACGCCGAAGACCTCGCCCTCGCGGACGTGCAGGTCGACGCCGTCCAGGGCGGTGACCTCGCGGCCGCGTGAGCGGTAGACCTTGGTGAGGCCCGATGTGGTGATCACGTGGGTTTCCGTCACTGTCGAGTACGCGGGCGTGGGTGGGCCCGGGTACGGAAGGGAAGAGGTGCGCGAGGCAGATCGGGTCACGTACCGCGGAGGGGGTACGGGCATGCCACGGCGGCTCGCTTCGGGGCGCGAGGCTCAGGGGTGCGGGGGCCCTCTAGAAGGCGCACATTCGACGACACATACAGCCGCCGGCACCGGGCGTCATGGTCGCCTCGGTCGCAGGGGTGCGGCTGTTCGTCGTGGTCATGCGGTCAGTAAAGCAGACGGACGAACCCGACCAGGAACCCGCTGTCCGCATTGCGGACAGCGGTGGACGGGCGTCAGTCCCGGGCGGAGATCTCCACGCCGTCGGCCGTGACCAGCACGGACAGGGCCGACAGGTCCTCGACCACCAGGTCCGCGGTCAGTTCGTGGGCGGGGTGGGTTGTGGCCAAGGCCACGGTGGTCATCCCGGCGGTGCGCCCGGCCCGCAGTCCGGCGGGCGCGTCCTCGAAGACGACGCAGGCGGCCGGGTCGGCGCCCAGCGAGCGGGCGGCCAGCAGGTAGGGCTCCGGGTCCGGTTTGCCGCGGGTGACGTCGTCGGCGGCGATCAGTGTCTTGGGCAGGATGCCGACGGCGTCCAGGCGGGCCTCGGCCAGGCGGCGGGTGGCCGAGGTGACGACGGCCCAGCGGTCGGCGGGCAGGGCGGTGAGGAAGTCGTACGTGCCGGGCAGCAGGCGCACTCCGCCGTTCGGCACGTCCTCCACCTCCAGTGCCTCGATCCGCGCGACGGCCTGCGGCACGATCCGGGACGGCAGCAGGTCGGCGGCTATCTCGGCGGCGGTCCGGCCGTGCAGTTCGACCTGTGCGAAGCGCTCGGCCGTGATGCCGTACTCCCCCGCCCAGCGGGTCCAGCAGCGGTGCACGGACGCGAGGGAGGAGACGAGGGTGCCGTCGTTGTCGAACAGCAGGGCCTGTGCGCGGATCTTCATGCCCTCGACCCTACGGGGCACCCCGGGGGCGGCCGCATCAGGCCTTTTGGCCCGTAATAGGGTCAGCCCATGCTTGATGCCCTGACGGTGGCGACCGCGGTCGCCGCGCTGTTGCTCGGCGCGTGGTGCGGCTGGGCCGCCTACCGTGACGAGCCGACGAAGGACTGGCACTTCATCGGGATGGCCGTGGTGTCGTTCCTGGCCCTGGTGCAGTTGATCGTCGGCATCGTGCAGCTGGCGCGGGGCGAGAAGCCCGCCCAGGGGACGACCATCTTCGTGGCGTATCTGCTGGGGGCGTTCGCGTGCGTCCCCGCCGCCGGGTTCATGTCGCTGGCCGAGCGGTCGAAGTGGGGTTCGGTGACGGTTGCCGCCGGCGGCGTGGTGCTGGCTGTCCTGGAGGTGCGGCTCTATGACATCTGGGGAGGCTGAGGTGGCGGGCATGACGAAGTCCCGGCTGATCAGCGGGCCCGGGATACTGCTGGTGTGGCTGTACGGCGTGATGGTCGTGGGCGCCGTGTCACGGTCCGTGTACCAGATCGCCACGGAGTTCGACCGTGCGCCGCTCGCCTACGCGCTGTCGGCGCTGGCGGGGGTGGTGTACGGGTTCATCACCTACACGCTGGTGCGCGGTGGGGAGACGGCCCGCAGGGCGGCGCAGGTGTGTTGCGCCGCCGAGCTGGTGGGTGTGCTGGTCGTCGGCACGTGGACGCTGGTCGAACCGTCGGCGTTCCCGGACGCGACCGTATGGTCCGACTTCGGCATGGGCTACTTGTTCATCCCGGTGCTGTTGCCGGTCTCCGCGCTGTGGTGGCTGCGCAAGGCGCGCAGCGAACAGGCGGGCTGAGCCACCGCCGGTGGGCCGGGGGCTCGCGGGGGCCGGTCACTCAGTTCCCCGCACCCCTGAGGGCGTTACGCCTCAGGCTGTCGCCACGTAGGCGCCCGCCTGCTTCTCCAGGACGATCATGGGTACGCCGTCCGCACCCTTCGACGTGCCCACCGTCTCGTAGCCCACCTTGCGGTAGAGGCGGAGGTTGCCCTCGCTGCGGTGGCCCGTGTGGAGGCGGAACTTCCTGGCGCCGCGCTGCTCCGCGAGGGCCGACTCGGCCGCGCGCAGGAGGCGGGCGCCGATGCCGTGGCCCTGCAGACGGGGGTGGACACACAGGCGGCCGATGGAGGCGGCGCCGTCGTCGGTGATCGCGCCGCGCACCGAGCCGATCACCTCGTCGCCGAGCCGGGCCACGAACACGCAGTCGTCGGCGACCTCCTGACGGACCGAGGCGAGGGTCTGGACGAGTGGGTCGATGCGGTAGTTGCCGTACAGCGCCGCCTCGCTCTGGAAGCACAGGTACTGCAGCTTGAAGATCTGCTCGACGTCCTGGTCGGTCGCCTCGGAGATGATCACGCTCATGCCCATGTGTGCACGCCTCCCGCTCACCTGTTGCCTGTTGTCCCCCACTCCTATCCCCGTGCTCCGCGAGCCGCAACCTCCGCGGCAAGCAATCGCCGCAGACATCCCAGACATCTGGAACGTTCCGGCCCCAGACTCCCCTGTGAGATACCCAACTCCCCCGCGATCTCCCGGTATGTGAGGTCCTTGGGGGACATCAGCGCGTCCAGAACGGCGGGGCAGCGGCCGGGCAGCCGGCGCACCGCCTCGCGCAGGGCACGGGCCCGGCCGGCGGTGAGGGCGAGCTGTTCGGGGGTGGTGCCGGACTCGTCGGCGGGTTCGGTGCCGTAGGGGCGTTCGTGCCGGTGCGTACGACGGGAGCGGCGGGCCTCGGAGCGGACGGCGCGGCGCAACCAGCGCTCGGGGTCGTGGGGCGGGCCGCCGGAGTGCAGCAGTTCCAGCAGGCGGAGCCAGACCGCCTGTTCCAGGTCGCCGGCTTCGGTGCCGGCGGCGTGCGCCTCGGCCGAGGCCTCGGCGGCGAGCAGGGGGCGCAGGGCGGTGAGCAGGTCGGGCGTCATATGGGGCACGACGCGGCCGCCCGGGCTGCAAGTTGCCCGGGCGGCCGGTTGTCACCCCGACCGGGGTGGGACGGTTCAGCCGTTGACGAAGTCCTCGCGGGCCAGCAGACCGGTGTCCGGCTGGTCGGTGAAGATGCCGTCGATGCCGGTGGCGAAGTACGCCCGGTAGGCGCCGAAGACGTCGCCGTAGACGTCCGCGTCGGTGCCCTTGCGGAAGTTCGCCGGCAGGAACGGGTTCTCGTTGCGCAGCGTCCAGGGGTGCAGCTTGAGGCCGACCTTGTGGGCGTCGGCGACGAGGGTGGTCGGCCGGGTCAGGTTGCCGGCGGTGTCCTTCGGGATGACCAGGTCGAGGGTGGGGCCGATGCCCTGGGCGTAGGAGGCGATCTCGCGCAGGCCGGCCGGCTTGATCAGGTCGGCGACGGTGCGCGGGTCACCGCTCTCGACGAAGTCCCAGGGGCGGGTGCTCGCGCCGGACAGCAGTACCACGAGCGGGTTGTCGACCAGCTTGTGCAGGCGCTGGATGCTGGTCGGCTCGAAGGACTGGAGGATGACCGGCGAGTTCCAGCGATCCCTGCGGTACTTGCGCAGCAGCTTGGCGACCCGCTCCTCCAGGGGCAGACCCAGCTTGCGGAAGTAGGTGGGGTGCTTGAGCTCGGGGTAGATCCAGACCTGCTTGCCGCGGCTCCGGGTCTGCTCCTCCTGCCAGCGGAGCACCTCTTCGAAGGTGGGGATCTCCCAGCGGCCGTTGTAGAGGGTGTTGTGCGGGCGGTTGGCCGGGATGCGCTCGGCGGCGCGCAGGGTCTTGAGCTCGGCGAGGGTGAAGTCCTCGGTGAACCAGCCGGTGGTGGAGACGCCGTCCAGGACCTTGGTGGTCCTGCGGCCGGCGAACTCGGGGTGGTCGGCGACGTCCGTGGTGCCGCCGATCTCGGGCTCGTGGCGGCAGACGAGGTGACCGTCCTTGGTGGGCACCAGGTCGCCGGCCTCGACGATGTCGGCGCCCATGTCGAGGGCCAGCTGGTACGAACCGAGGGTGTGCTCGGGGCGGTAGCCGCTGGCGCCGCGGTGAGCGACGATCGTCGGTACGGGCAGGCTCTTCATTCCTCGGCCTCCATGACGCGCGTCGGCTCTCGCCGAGCCGGACAGACCGAGGACGGCTCCGCCCGCGCCGAGCACCGCAGCACCCAAAAGCGCCCGTCGACCGGTGTGCGCCTGCTCCTGCGGCTGCTCGTTCGACTCCTGCGTTGCCATCAGCGGCCTCCTTGCCGTGAATGTCGTGGGTGCTGGCAGATGGTAGGGCTGTCGACGTGTCAGCCGGGAGGCTTCATTTCGAACGCGTGGATGACGACGGATGTCGTATGAGGACCGTAGGTTCGGCGAAGGTGACGGCCCGTCGGCTTCAGGGGCGGGCCCCGGGGTAGCCGGTCGGTACCGACTTCACGCGATGTCGGTCACATCGTCGCCGCCAGGTTACGCGTAGGCTGCGACACGCCACCGCAGGTGAACGCACGTCAACAGTGCGTAAGACCTCGGTGAACCCGATGTCCCCGATGTGCGCCTGCCCCGGGGCCGCGAGTATCGTCCTCACCTGCACAGACTCATACCGAATCCGTTGACCCCGGAGGGCCCGTTGTCCCGCTTCGCGCTCATCAAGGCAGTGCTCGGTCCGATCATGCGCCTGATGTTCCGCCCTCGGGTGGAGGGTGTGGAGCACATCCCGGGCGACGGTCCGGTGATCCTGGCCGGCAATCACCTCACGTTCATCGACTCGATGATCCTGCCCCTGGTCTGCGACCGTCAGGTGTTCTTCATCGGCAAGGACGAGTACGTCACCGGCAAGGGCCTCAAGGGCCGGCTGATGGCGTGGTTCTTCACCGGCGTCGGCATGATCCCGGTCGACCGCGACGGCGGCAAGGGCGGGGTCGCGGCGCTGATGACCGGGCGCCGGATCCTGGAGGAGGGCAGGGTCTTCGGCATCTACCCCGAGGGCACCCGCTCCCCCGACGGCCGCCTGTACCGGGGCCGCACCGGCATCGCCCGGCTGACCCTGATGACCGGGGCGCCGGTCGTCCCGTTCGCGATGATCGGCACGGACCGGATCCAGCCGGGCGGGGCCGGATTTCCCCGGCCCGCCCGCGTGACGGTGCGCTTCGGTGAGGCGCTGGAGTTCTCGCGTTACGACGGGATGGACCGGGACCGGTATGTGCTGCGGGCCGTGACGGACTCGGTGATGACCGAGGTCATGCGGTTGTCGGGGCAGGAGTATGTGGACATGTATGCGACGAAGGCCAAGGAAGCGGCGTAGCTCCGCTGGTTCGGCCGGGGGGGTCGGGGGGCGCGTTGTCTCGTTTCGGGTGCGGGTGCGCTGTGGCTGGGCGCGCAGTTCCCCGCGCCCCTTTGCGTCGGCCGGGGGGTCGGGGGCGTTGATGCGTCTGCGGTGCCGGTCCGCCGTGGCTGGGCGCGCAGTTCCCCGCGCCCCTTTTGCGTCGGCCGGGGCGTGGGCCGCGTTGATGCGTCTGCGGTGCGGGTGCGCTGTGGCTGGGCGCGCAGTTCCCCGCGCCCCTTTGCGTCGGCCAGGGAGTCGGGGGGCGCGTTGTCTCGTTTCGGGTGCGGGTGCGCTGTGGCTGGGCGCGCAGTTCCCCGCGCCCCTTTGCGTCGGCCGGTCAGCTGGGTGTTGTTTCTTCCAGGTGCTGGCCGCGGAGCAGGAACCAGGCCGCTCCCGCTGCCGCCAGCAGGACCGTCGCGCCCACGCCTGAGGCGAGGGTCAGGCCGTCGACGAAGGACTGGCGGGCCGCTTCCAGCAGGGCGTCGGACGTCTGGGCCGGGAGGCCCGCGGCCACCTCGACGGCGCCGCCGAGTGACTCGTGGGCGGCCTCCGGGGTGCCCGCCGGGGCGGTGAAGCCCTTGTAGACGCCGGTGACGATCGAGCCGAGCAGGGCGATGCCGAGGGCGGCGCCCAGTTCGTACGCCGTCTCGGAGACGGCCGACGCGGCACCCGCCTGCTCCTTCGGCACGGAGGCCAGGATCACGTCGGCGGTCACCGTGAACGAGAACCCTGCGCCGACACCGACGACCAGCAGCGCGGTGCCGAGCAGCGGGTACCCGGTGTGCTGGCCGATCAGGGTCAGGGCGCCGAGCGCCAGGCCGACGGCGGCGAGTCCGCCCGCGACCACGGCGCGCACCGAGTACCGGCGGGCCGCCCGGCCCGCGACCAGACCGGCCGCCACCGCGCCGATCGCGGCGGGCAGTTCGGCCAGGCCGGCCTCGAACGGGCGCCTGCCCTGCACCAGTTGCAGGTACTGCGAGAGGAAGAAGACCAGGCCGGACATGCCGAGGATGGTCAGCAGGTCGGCGAGCACCGCACCGCTGAAACCACGGTTGCGGAACAGGCGCATGTCCAGCAGTGGCGCCGGCAGGGTGAGCTGACGCCGCACGAAGCCGCGGAGCGCGGCGGCGCCCAGCAGGCCCGCGACGACGGTCTCCGCGCCGAACCCGTGGGTCGCCGCCTCCTTGACCGCGTACACCACGGCGATCATGCCGATCAGCGACAGCAGGACGCTGAGCAGGTCCCAGGGGCCGGGGCCGGCGTTCTTCGACTCGGGCAGCAGCTTGATGCCGACGAGGACGAGCACCGCCATCACGGGCAGGTTGATCAGGAAGACCGAGCCCCACCAGAAGTGCTCCAGCAGGAATCCCCCGGCGATCGGACCGACCGCCGTGCCGGCCGAGGCGGTGGCGCCCCAGATGCCGATGGCGAGGCTGCGCTCGCGCGGGTCGTGGAAGAGGTTGCGGATCAGCGCGAGAGTGGCCGGCATCAGGGTCGCGCCCGCGACACCGAGCAGCGCCCTGGCCAGGATCAGCATTTCCGGTGTGGTCGCGTAGGCGTTGAGCACGGACACCGCGCCGAAGGCCGTGGCGCCGATCAGCAGGATCCGCTTGCGTCCGATGCGGTCGCCGAGGCTGCCCATGGAGACGAGGAGACCGGCGATCACGAAGGAGTAGACGTCACCGATCCACAGCAGCTGGGTGCCGGACGGGCTCAGGTCCTCCGATATGTAGGGGGTGGCGAGGCCGAGCACGGTGGCGTCGACGGCCACCAGCAGCACGGCGAGCACGAGTACGGACAGCGCGAGCCAGCGACCCGGGCGCTTCACCGCCTCGTTCGCGCTTGCCGGCCGCAGGGTGCTGGTCATGATTCCTCTCTCCGTGTCGCGCCGCCGAGCAGCAGCTCGACGATCATCTTCTGGAAGTCGTTCGCGGCGACCTTGCCGTCGTGGACGGACCATGCCCCGGCGGCGATCAGGCCGTAGAGGGCCTCGGTGAGCCAGGCGGGGGTCAGGTCGATGCGGAACTCCCCGCCGTCCTGGCCGCGCCGGAACAGGGCCGCGATCCGGGCGTCGAGCCGGGCCCAGCCCTCGTTCTGCTCCTCACCCTCGAACAGCTGGTTCTCGGTGTAGAGGAAGGAGAGGAGTCCGGCCGCGGGTTCGATCTCCCGCACCAGGCGGCGTACGGCGTCACGCGCGCTGCCCTCGTCCAGCCGGGCCGCCTCCAGGGCGGCCTCGCACTCCGCGAGGCCGAGCGCTTCCAGCGCCCTGACGAGCGCGTCGCGCCCGGCGAACTGACGGTGCAGCGTGGCCCGGCTGATCCCGGCGGCCTTCGCGACCTCGTCCATGGTCGCGGTGGATTTCCGGGTCAGCAGGGCTGCGGCAGTGCGCAGTACGTGCTCTCTGTCGACAGCCATGAGACAAGCATAACCCATATGAGACATTGATGTCTCACATTAGGCGTGGATGATTCATGGCCCGTGGTCGCGGCGGGATCTCAGGTGCCAGAAGGGAAGGCGATCTCAGTGCCAGGGCAGCTGCCCGCGCCGCTCCCAGTAGACCCGCGGCTCCTCGGCAAGGACGGCGAGTCGTGCCAGCTGGTTCTCATCGAGGTCCACGACGGCGGCGTGCAGGTTGGACGCGAGCTGGCCGGTGGTCGCGGCACCGGAGAGAACCACGCCCGCCCACGGCTTGCTCAGGATCAGTGCGAGGGCGACGGCATCGACACCCAGGCCCGTCTCCGCGGCCACGGCCTTCAGCCCGCCCGGCGCGTACGGCTCCGCGAGCCGGCCGTTGGCCATGCCTTCCTTGACGATCACCGTGAGCCCGGCGTCGTGCGCCTCGGCGAGGGCGTGGGCGGCCGAGGTCTCCAGGGCGTTGAACGTGGCCTGGACGGTGCGGAAGAGGGGCTCGCCGTCGACCGTCACCTCCAGAGCCGCCCGGACCGCCTCGGCCTGCGCGGGGCCGCTGGTGGAGAAGCCGATGGTCAGGCCCTGGGCGGCGGCCTCGGCGAGTTTCGCGTGCAGATCCTTGTCGGTCAGGGCGGGGCTGTCCGGGGTCACCGAGTGGATCTGGTAGAGGTCGAGCCGGTCGCCGAGCAGTTCGGTGCTCTCGGCACGCTGCCGCTCGAAGGTGGCGAGGCCGTGGTCCTTGACCTCGTGCTGCTCGGCTTCGGTGGACCAGCCGGCGGTGTAGGTGTAGCCCCATTTGCTGCCCACGACGATGTCGTCGATCTCGGGGTGGGCGTTCAGCCAGCCGGCGAGGAACTCCTCGGAGCGGCCGTAGGAGCGGGCGGCGTCGACGTAGCGCACGCCCTGGGCGTAGGCGGCGTCGAGGAGCTCGTGGGTGCGGGCGCGCAGCGTCTCGACGCCGCGGTCCTGCCCGAGGTCGTGGTCGCGGCCGAGGTTGATGTAGCCGGGGCGGCCGACGGCGGCGAGGCCGAGTCCGATGTGGCAGGTCGGGGTCGTCGCTGTTGCCAGTCGGGCGAAGGGCATCGCGGGCTCCGTTCGGTCGGTTCCGGTACGGCTTGCGACCAACGTAACCCGCGATGACCTTCGGCCTGCGCCTCGGCGCCCGGTGCGATCGAGGCTTGCGCGGGTGCATCGTGACCCGTCGCGCGGTTGCGCGCGCCGCTCAGGTGCGGTTCGCCCACCGGTGCTGGGCCGCCACGTCCTGCTTGACCTCGGTCAGCTGGACCGCCACCGCGCTCGGCGCCGTGCCGCCCCGGCTGTTGCGGGAGGCGAGCGCGCCGGGGACGTCGAGCACCGTCCGCACCTCCGGCGTCAGGTGGGCGGAGATCTTCGCGAACTGCTCGTCGGTCAGCTCGTCCAGCTCCTTGCCCTCCGCCTCGGCGGCCTTGACGCACTCGCCAGCCACCTCGTGCGCGACCCGGAAGGGCACACCCTGCTTCACCAGCCACTCCGCGATGTCCGTGGCGAGCGAGAAGCCGGCCGGGGCCAGCTCCTCCATGCGCTCGCGGTGCACCGTGAGCGTGGCCATCATGCCGGTGAAGGCGGGGAGCAGGATCTCCAGCTGGTCGATCGAGTCGAAGACCGGCTCCTTGTCCTCCTGGAGGTCGCGGTTGTACGCGAGCGGGAGGGCCTTCAACGTCGCCATGAGACCCGTCAGGTTGCCGATCAGGCGGCCGCTCTTGCCACGCGCCAGTTCCGCGATGTCCGGGTTCTTCTTCTGCGGCATGATCGACGAGCCGGTGGAGAAGGCGTCGTGCAGGGTCACGAAGGAGAACTCCTTCGTGTTCCAGAGGATGACCTCCTCGGCGATCCGGGAGAGGTTCACCCCGATCATCGCGGTGATGAAGGCGAACTCGGCGACGAAGTCGCGCGACGCCGTGCCGTCGATGGAGTTGGCGGCGCTGCCCTGCTCGAAGCCGAGGTCCTTCGCGACCGCCTCCGGGTCCAGGCCCAGGCTGCTGCCCGCGAGGGCGCCCGAGCCGTACGGCGACACGGCCGTCCGCTCGTCCCACTGGCGCAGGCGCTCGGCGTCCCGGGACAGGGACTGCACATGCGCGAGGACATGGTGGGCGAAGAGCACCGGCTGGGCGTGCTGGAGGTGGGTGCGGCCGGGCATGGCGACGTCCGGGTGGGCCTCGGCAAGGCCGATCAGGGCGTCCTGGAGGTCGGCGATCAGGCCGCCGACGACGCGCGCGTGGTCGCGCAGGTACATCCGGAACAGCGTCGCGACCTGGTCGTTCCTCGACCGGCCCGCGCGCAGCTTGCCACCGAGGTCGGGCCCGAGGCGCTCCAGCAGGCCACGCTCCAGGGCGGTGTGCACGTCCTCGTCGGCGATCGTGCCGACGAAGTCGCCCGAGGCCACGTCTGCTTCGAGCCGGTCCAGGCCGTCGAGCATCCGGCTCAGCTCGTCGTCGGTGAGCAGGCCCGCCTTGTGGAGCACGCGCGCGTGGGCACGCGAGCCGGCGATGTCGTAGGGCGCGAGCCGCCAGTCGAAGTGGACGGACGCGGACAGCTTCGCCAGGGCCTCGGCGGGACCGTCGGCGAAACGGCCGCCCCAGAGCCGTACGTCACCGCTGTTGCTGCTCACTTGCGTTGCTCCTCGGGGATGTCTGTGTGCCTCAGCTGCCCGTGCGGCCGCCGCTGTGCGACCGCCTCCCCACCCTTGCAGGCGGGGAGGCGGCTGTCAGTCCGATGCGTGCGTGGTGACCCGAAGGCCTGACCCGGTCAGGCGAGGTCGCGCTTGGCGGCGATCTTCGACGACAGGCTGTAGATGTCGATGAAGCCCTTGGCCGCGGACTGGTCGAAGGTGTCGCCCGTGTCGTAGGTCGCGAGGTTGAAGTCGTACAGCGAGGCCTCGGAGCGCCGGCCGGTGACGACGGCGCGACCGCCGTGCAAGGTCATCCGGATGTCGCCGGAGACGTGCTGGCTGGCCTCGTTGATGAAGCCGTCGAGGGCGCGCTTGAGCGGGGAGAACCACAGGCCGTCGTAGACCAGCTCGCCCCAGCGCTGCTCGACCTGCCGCTTGTAGCGGGCCAGCTCGCGCTCGACGGTGACGTTCTCCAGCTCCTGGTGCGCGGTGATCAGGGCGATCGCGCCGGGGGCCTCGTAGACCTCGCGGGACTTGATGCCGACGAGGCGGTCCTCGACCATGTCGATCCGGCCGATGCCCTGGGCGCCGGCGCGCTCGTTGAGCTGCTGGATGGCCTGGAGCACGGTGACGGGCTTGCCGTCGACGGCGACCGGGACGCCCTCCTTGAAGGTGATGACCACCTCGTCGGCGTCACGCTGGGTCGCCGGGTTCTGCGTGTACTCGTAGATGTCCTCGATCGGCGCGTTCCAGATGTCCTCCAGGAAGCCCGTCTCGACGGCGCGCCCGAAGACGTTCTGGTCGATCGAGTACGGGGACTTCTTGGTGGTCGCGATCGGGAGGTTCTTCTCCTCGCAGAACGCGATCGCCTTGTCGCGGGTCATCGCGTAGTCACGGACCGGGGCGATGCACTTCAGGTCCGGGGCGAGGGCGACGATGCCGGCCTCGAAGCGGACCTGGTCGTTGCCCTTCCCGGTGCAGCCGTGGGCGACCGTGGTGGCGCCGTGCTTCTGGGCGGCGGCGACGAGGTGCTTGACGATCGTGGGCCGGGAGAGGGCGGAGACCAGCGGGTAGCGGTCCATGTAGAGGGCGTTGGCCTTGATCGCCGGGAGGCAGTACTCCTCGGCGAACTCGTCCTTGGCGTCGGCGACCTCGGCCTCGACGGCGCCGCAGGCGAGGGCGCGCTTGCGGATGACGTCCAGGTCCTCGCCGCCCTGGCCGACGTCCACGGCAACGGCGATGACCTCGGCGCCGGTCTCCTCGGCGATCCAGCCGATGGCGACGGAGGTGTCCAGACCGCCTGAGTAGGCGAGTACGACGCGCTCGGTCACGGGTTTCTCCTCACACTGCATTCGCTGACATGCATGAGTATGCAGAAGTCTGCATGATTCGTCAATCCGGCCGTGGGCCGGGCCGTGGCCCACGGCCCGGCCCACGGCTGAACATCCGAAACCCCTTCCGCGTACTCCCCCTCGGACGCCGACGGCTCGGCGCGGGCGGTGGTCGCCGCGATCAGCCGCCCGGCGGTCACCTCCACCGGCCGCCTGCACGCTCCTCACGTGACGTGACAGGCGCTGTGGCCGCCCCGCTCGAGCGCCGGCCGGGGCGGCCACGGCCGGGCATCTCGGCGAATCTTTTAGTCAGCCGAACTAATCTCGCGGATAATCACGTGCCATGGGAAAGACGCATGAGCGCATAGACGGCAGGCTCCGTTCGTTCATCGAGGAGCAGCCCCTCTTCTTCACCGCGACCGCCCCACTCTCCGGCGAGGGCACGGTCAACCTCTCCCCCAAGGGCCTGAAGGGCTCGTTCGTGGTGCTCGACGAACTCACCGTCGCCTACCTCGACTTCGCCGGATCGAACGCCGAGACGGTCGCGCATCTGCGGGAGAACGGGCGGATCACCCTCATGTGGTGCGCCTTCCAGGGCCCGCCGAACATCGTCCGGGTGCACGGGCGCGGTGCGCCGGTCTTCCGCGACGACCCCCGCTTCGGGGAGCTGCTCGCCCACTTCCCGGACATCGACCCGAGCGCGCACGGGCTGCGCGCGGTCATCGTCGTGACGGCCGAACTGATCCGGGAGAGCTGCGGCTTCGCGGTGCCGCTCATGACGTACGACAGCGATCGCGAGTTGCACGGCCGCCGCTTCGCGCGCGAGGACAGCGCCTCGCTCAGCGCGTACTTCGCGGGCAAGGAGCACATCGCCACGAGCCTGGACGGACTGCCGGGGGTGCCGCTGCCGCTGGCCCCGGTGACGTACGACGGCCGTCCGATGTGATCGCGTCAAGCAGGCCTCGGCCGTCGCGTCGTCCCCTCAGGGCCGGGTGACCGCCGGGCCCGAACGGACCATCCGAACTGCCGGTGCGCAAAGCCCCCGTTAGCGTCGGGACATGCGCCCCGCCGTCGCCGCCGCCGCGTCCGTCCTCGTCTGCGCCTGCCTCCTCGGCGCCGCCCCCGCCGAGGGGGACGCGCTGCCCGACCGCATGGCCGACACCGGCGGCGGCAGCCAGCTGATCACCGCCGTGGCGCCCTCGGCCGGCGCGACGACGGGGACGGTGACCTGGTGGGACCGGCTGGACGGGCGGTGGGTCGCCGCCGGTTCGGCACCGGCCAGGTTCGGGGCGAACGGGCTCGTCGAGGGGGCGACGCGCAAGCAGGGCACGAACACCACGCCGACGGGGCTGTTCACCCTGCCGTACGCCTTCGGCATCAAGGCGGCGCCGCCCGGCACGACGTACAAGTACCGGCCGGTGCTCCAGGACTCCTGGTGGTGCCAGGACAACGACTCCGGCGCCTACAACCGCTGGACCGAGCCCCGCCCCGCCGACTGCCGGGCGCAGGAGGCGGAGCACCTCGTCTCGTACGGGCCGCTGTACGCCCATGCGCTGGTCATCGGCTTCAACTACGACACACCGGTGCGCGGGCGCGGGGCCGGGATCTTTCTGCACGTCAGAGGCGACGGGCCGACGGCCGGTTGTGTGTCGGTGCCCGGGGACGCGATGCGCCGGATCCTGCTGTGGGCGAAGGCCCGGGGCCGGCCGCACATCGCGGTGGGGACACAGAGCGGGGCGACCGCGATCACCCGGTACTGACTGAACACACCGCCGCCACCGCACGTATCTCTGGGCCAAGGGACCACGACGAATCGTTGCCCCCGTCCCCGGAGGAACCGTGACCACCACGCTCGCAGGCGGCCGCGCCGCCCGGCGTCAGACCATGCGCCGTATCCGCCCGCGCCGCTCCCCCGCCGTCCCGCTGCTGCTCGCCGTGTGGGCCGGTGCCGCCGCGGTGCTGTGGCTGTGGTGGCAGAACACCCCGTCCGTCGCCGACACCACCGGGCAGATCCTCAACGCGGGCCGGATCACCGGGCTGCTCGCCGGGTATCTGATGGCGCTGGTGGTGCTCCAGATGGCCCGGGTGCCCGCGCTGGAGCGGCGGGTGGGCTCCGACCGGGTGGCACGCTGGCACGCGATGACGGGGCGGTACACCCTGAGCCTGGTCGTCGCGCACGTGTTCCTCACCATGTGGGGCTACGCCCTGCAGGCCGGCAAGACCCTCGGGGACGTCGTCCAGCAGACCGTCGACTCCGTGAACCAGCTGCCGGACATGGGCAAGGCCGCCATCGGCACCGGACTGCTGGTGCTGATCGGCCTCGTCTCGATCGGGCCGGTCCGCCGCCTGATGCCGTACGACACCTGGTACCACGTGCACCTGATGACATACGCGGCCGTGTACCTGACGTTCTGGCACCAGATCAGCGCCGGCAACGACTTCGCCGTCCAGCCCGCCGCGAAGACGTTCTGGTACGGGCTGTACGGCGTGGTCACCGCGCTGGTGGTGTGGTTCCGGGTCATCACGCCGATCCGGCTGAACATGCGGCACCGGATGCGGGTCGAGGCGGTCGTCGAGGAGACGCCCGGGATCGTGTCGGTGCTGATCGGCGGGCGGAAGCTGCACCGGATGGGCGCGGAGGCGGGGCAGTTCTTCCGGTGGCGGTTCCTGGCGCCGGGCATGAGGTTCAGCTCCCACCCGTACTCGCTGTCGGCGGCGCCCCGCCCCGGCATGCTGCGGATCACCGTGAAGGCGATCGGCGACCACAGCACCCGGCTGCGCGAACTGGAGCCCGGCACCCGGGTCTGGGCCGAGGGGCCGTACGGCGCGCTGACCGCCCAGCGGCGCAGCCGCGGCAAGGTGCTGCTGGTCGCGGGAGGCGTCGGGATCACGCCGATGCGGGCCCTGTTCGAGACGCTGCCGGGCGCGAGCGGTGACATCACCCTGCTGTACCGGGCCAACAGCACCCAGGACCTGGCGCTGTGGGGCGAGCTCGCGAAGATCGCCGACGAGCGGGGCGCCCGGCTGATGTACGCGGTCAACAGCCCGGACGGGGCGCGTCCGGACATCTCCGCGGAGTCGCTGGAGCGGAAGATCCCGGACATCGACCGCCATGACGTCTTCCTGTGCGGGCCGCCCGGCTTCGCGCAGACCGTGTACGAGGCACTGCGCGGCGCGGGGGTCCCCGCCCGCCGTATCCATCACGAGTCGTTCGAGATGTGAGCGACGGGTCATCAGGAGACCGGCGAACCATGAAGAAGAGCCACCCCATCCGGCGTGCCGTGCTCGCCACCGCCGCCACCGTGTCCGGCATCGTGCTGCTGCTGTCACTGAAGCCGGCGAGCGATCCCGGCTCCGCCGCGGCCGCGGTACCCCAGCAGCCCCCGGGCGCGGCGGCGCCCCAGGGCGGCGCGCAGGCCGCGGGCACCGCCACCGTCGACGGCGCGGTGGTGCAGACGCAGTACGGGCCCGTGCAGGTGCGGCTGACCGTGACCAACGGGAAGGTCACCCGCGCCGAGGCCGTTCAGGCGCCGAGCGGCGGCCGGAGCAGCCAGATCACCGCCGACGCCGTGCCCCGGCTCAACCAGGCCGCCGTCGCCGCGCAGGACGCTCAGATCGACGCGGTCTCCGGAGCGACGTACACGAGTGCCGGCTACCGGGAGTCCCTCCAGGCCGCCCTGGACAAGGTCCCGGCGGACGACGGCTCGGCCGGACAGGGATCGGGCGCCGCGCAGGCCGCCCGTACCGTCACCGGGGCGGTGGCCGAGACGCAGTACGGGCCCGTCCAGGTCCGGATCACCGTCAGCGGCGGGAAGGTCACCGGCGCCGAGGCCGTGCAGGCGCCGAGCGGCGGCCGGAGCAGCCAGATCACCGCCGACGCCGTGCCCCGGCTCAACCAGGCCGCCGTCGCCGCGGGCAGCGCCGACATCGACGCGGTGTCCGGAGCGACGTACACGAGTGCCGGCTACCGGGAGTCCCTCCAGGCCGCCCTGGATCAGGCCGGTGGCTGAGCCGGTGACGGAACCCGCACAGGCTCCCGCCGCGGTACGCCGTGCGGAGGAGGCGATGGGGACCGTCTTCTCCTTCGACGTCCGCGGCGGGGATCCCCGGGCGGTGCGCACGGCCCTGGAGACAGCCGTCGCCGGACTCCACCGGATCGACGCGGTGTTCAGCACCTATCGCGAGGACAGCCAGGTGTCCCGGCTGGCACGCGGGGAGGTGACCGTCGGGGAGTGCGATCCCGAGGTGGCCGAGGTGCTGGAGCTGGCGGCCGAGGCGGAACGGGTCAGCGAGGGGTGGTTCAGCACGACGTACGAGGGGCGGCTCGACCCGACCGGGATCGTCAAGGGCTGGGCCGTCGAGCGCGCGGCGCGGCTGCTGGCGGCCGCCGGGGCGAGCGGGGTCAGCGTGAACGGCGGCGGGGACGTTCAGCTGCTCGGCGTGCCCGGCCCGGAGCGGCCCTGGCGGGTCGGCGTGTCGGACCCGCTGCGGCCGGGCGGGCTGGCGGCGGTCGTCTCCGCGGCCGGCGCCCGCGAACTGGCCGTCGCGACGTCCGGCACCGCCGAGCGTGGCGCCCACATCGTGGACCCGCGCACCAGGAAGTCGGCGGTGTCGGACCTGCTTGCGGTGACGGTCGTCGCCCCCAGTCTGACCTGGGCGGACTGCTGGGCGACGGCCGCCTTCGCGAGGGGCGCCCGCGACGGCCTGGCCTGGCTGGAGTCCCTGCCGGACGTGGAGGCACTGCTGATCACGGCCGGGGACGAGGTGTGGTGCACCGGTGGCCTGGCCGGGTGGCTGGGGTGAGCCCGGCGGTCAGGCCGAGGCGCGGACCAGCCAGCACGCGGCCGTGAATCCGGCCTCCGGTCCCCGCACGTACGGGGTGAAGGCGGTGTGGAGGGCCTCGACGACCCGTGCCCTGGTCCGCTCGTCCACCTCGTGCAGGACCCGGCCCACGGGGCCGAGCAGCGTGAAGTAGCGCTCCAGGTCCTGCGTCGGCATCGTGCACCTGACGTCGAGCGGCTCGACGTCGACCCCCGACCAGCCGCTCTCCGCGAGGACGCCGCGCACCCGCTCCGCCCGCGCGAAGGCGAACTGGCCCGGCCCGTCGGGGTCACGGACCGGCAGGTCGGGCAGCAGCGGCCCGGCGGCCCGCTCGGCCGTCGTCATGAAGGGGTTCTCCTCGGGTCCGCGCCAGACGATGAGCCGCAGTCCCGCGCCCGGCCGGGCGGCGCGCCGCAGATGCGCGAACGCGCCCGCGAAGTCGTCGAAGAACATCACGCCGAACCGCGAGACGATCAGGTCGAAGCCGGCCGGTTCGAAGGCGTGGGTCGCGGCGTCGGCCTGGACGAAGCGGACCGGCACGCCCTCCCGCTCGGCGCGCGCCCGGGCGGCCTCGATCATCGGCTCGGCGATGTCGACACCGACGCAGGCGCCCGCCGGGCCCGCTCGCCGTGCCGCGGCGACAGTCGTGGCGCCCGTGCCGCAGCCGACGTCGAGGACGTGGGCGCCGGTGCCGACCGGCTCGGCGAGCAGCGGCTCGAACGGCTTGAACAGCTCATCGAGCACATCCTGCGCGGCGACCCAGTTGCGTCCCGCGACGCCGCCCCACAGCGCCTTCGGTCCCTGCGCGTCCCGGTGTTCGGCGGTCATGGCCGTCTCCCTTCGCTTGCCCTCGTCATGCCGTAGCCGTACGGTGCCGGTTCAAGTCGACTTGAGGTCAACAGCATGACGGGTCCGGACACGGCGGAGGTGGCACGGCGTTCCGGCGTCCCCGCCTCCACCTTGCGTTTCTACGAGGAGAAGGGCCTGATCGCCTCGACCGGCAGACGGGCCGGCCGGCGGGTCTTCGATCCCGGGGTCTTCGAGCGGCTGGCTCTGATCGCGATGGGCCGCGCCGCGGGTTTCTCGCTCGACGAGATCGCGCTGATGTCCGCCCCGGACGGAAGGCCCCGGCTCGACCGGGGGACGCTGACGGCGAAGGCGGACGAGCTGGACCGGACGATCCGTCGTCTGACCGCCATGCGCGACGGCCTGCGGCACGCGGCGGACTGCCCCGCGCCGAGCCATATGCAGTGCCCCACCTTCCGCCGCCTGCTGCGGGCGGCGGAATCGGGTGCCCTGAGCGCCCCGGAGAACGGGCTCAGTGGCCGTTCTGCGCCAGCCGCAGCAGGTGGTCGGCGAGCGCCTGGCCCCCGTCCGGCCGGCGGCTGATCAGCAGCAGTGTGTCGTCGCCGGCGATCGTGCCCAGGATGTCGTGCAGTTCGGCCTGGTCGATCGCCGACGCGAGGAACTGGGCGGCGCCCGGCGGGGTGCGCAGCACCACGAGGTTGGCGGACGCCTCGGCGGAGATGAGGAGCTCCTGGGACAGGCGCCGCATCCGCTCCTCCTTCGCCGACTCCCCGAGCGGGGCGCGCGGCGTGCGGAAGCCGCCTTCGCTGGGCACCGCGTAGATGAGGTCGCCGTCGGTGTTGCGGATCTTCACCGCGTTCAGCTCGTCCAGGTCGCGGGAGAGCGTCGCCTGAGTGACCGTCAGCCCGTCGTCGGCGAGCAGCTTCGCCAGCTGGCTCTGGGAGCGCACCGGCTGCCGGTTGAGGATGTCCACGATCCGGCGATGACGTGCGGTGCGGGTCTGCGGCACCGCGGGCCCGTTGACTCCCGCCTGCTCATTGTCCTGCGCCTGGCTCATCGTCGTCTCATTCTCCGGCTCGTCCGTCCCCGTGAGCTGCGTCGAGGACGCCGGGCAGGGCCCGGAGCAGCGCCTCCACCTCGTCGTCGCCGAGGTTCAGCGGCGGCATGAGCCGTACGACATCGGGGGCGGGCGCGTTCACCAGGAGACCGGCGTCCTGAGCCGCCTGCTGGACCTGTGACGCGAGCGGCTCGGTGAGCACGATACCCAGGAGGAGGCCCGCGCCCCGGACATGGTCGATCAATCCATGGTTCAGAGCCTCGATCCCTGCCCGCAACCTCTCGCTCTGCCGCTTGACGTTCTCCAGCAGTCCCTCGTCGGCGATGGCGTCGAGCACGGCGAGTCCGGCGGCGCACGCGACGGGGTTGCCGCCGAAGGTCGTGCCGTGCTGACCGGGCCGGAGCAGCTCGGCCGCCCGCCCGAAGGCCACGGTGGCGCCCAGCGGCAGGCCGCCGCCGAGCCCCTTGGCGAGCGTGACGACGTCCGGCAGGACGCCCTCGTGGGCCTGGTACTCGAACCAGTGCCCGGTCCGTCCGACGCCGGTCTGCACCTCGTCGAGCACCAGCAGCGAGCCGGTCGCGGCGGTGATCGCGCGGGCCGCCTTCAGATACCCGGCGGGTGGGACCACGACGCCGTTCTCGCCCTGCACCGGCTCGATGACGACCAGCGCCGTCTCCTCGGTCACGGCGGCTGCCAGCGCCTGCGCGTCGCCGTAGGGGACGTGCGTGACGTCTCCGGGCAGCGGCAGGAAGGGCGCCTGCTTGGCGGGCTGGCCGGTGAGCGCGAGGGCGCCCATGGTGCGGCCGTGGAAGCCGCCCTCGGTGGCGACCATGTGACTCCGGCCGGTCAGCCGGCCGATCTTGAAGGCGCCCTCGTTGGCCTCGGCGCCGGAGTTGCAGAAGAAGACCTTGCCGTCCCGGCCGAACAGCTGGAGGAGCCGCTCGGCGAGCGCGACGGGCGGCTCGGCGACGAACAGGTTGGAGACGTGGCCCAGGGAGGCGATCTGCTTGCTGACCGCCGCGACGACGCCGGGGTGCGCGTGGCCGAGCGCGTTGACCGCGATGCCGCCGACGAAGTCGACGTACTCCTTGCCGTCGGCGTCCCAGACCCGCGCGCCCTCGCCGCGTACCAGGGGCAGCCGCGGGGTGCCGTAGTTGTTCATGAGCGCGCCCTGCCACCGCGCGGTCAGTTCCTGGTTGGCGCTCATTCGGCATCCCCCTCGTGCGCGTCCGGCACGACCATCGTGCCGATGCCCTCGTCGGTGAAGATCTCCAGCAGGATCGAGTGCTGGACCCGGCCGTCGATGACCCGGGCGGTGGTGACGCCGTTGCGTACGGCGTGCAGACAGCCCTCCATCTTCGGCACCATGCCGGACGACAGCTCGGGCAGCAGTTTCTCCAGCTGGGAAGCGGTGAGGCGGCTGATCACCTCGTCGCTGTGGGGCCAGTCCTCGTAGAGGCCCTCGACGTCGGTGAGGACCATGAGGGTCTCGGCGCCGAGCGCGGCGGCCAGGGCGGCCGCGGCCGTGTCGGCGTTGACGTTGTAGACATGTCCGTCGTCCTGGGAGCGGGCGATCGACGACACGACGGGGATCCGGCCGTCCGCCAGCAGGGCCTCGATCGCGCCCGTGTCGATCGCGGTGATCTCGCCGACGCGCCCGATGTCGACGAGTTCGCCGCCGATGCGGGGCTGGTGCCTGGTGGCGCTCATGGTGTGGGCGTCCTCGCCGGTGATGCCGACGGCGAGCGGCCCGTGCTGGTTGAGCAGCCCGACCAGCTCGCGTTGCACCTGCCCGGCCAGCACCATGCGGACGACGTCCATCGCGTCCTCGGTGGTGACGCGCAGGCCCGCCTTGAACTCGCTGACGATGCCGTGCCGGTCGAGGGCGGCGCTGATCTGCGGGCCGCCGCCGTGCACGACGACCGGCTTGAGGCCGGCGTGCCGCAGGAAGACGACGTCCTGGGCGAAGGCGGCCTTCAGTTCCTCGTTCACCATGGCGTTGCCGCCGAACTTGATCACGACCGTCTTGCCGTGGTGCCGGGTCAGCCAGGGCAGCGCCTCGATGAGGATCTGTGCCTTGGGCAGCGCGGTGTGCTTACGCGTCGTGGTCATGAGGAGTAGGCGCTGTTCTCGTGGACGTAGTCGGCGGTGAGGTCGTTGGTCCAGATCGTGGCGGTCCGGGACCCGGCGGCGAGGTCGGCGACGATGTGCACCTCGCGGTAGCGCATGTCGACCTTCTCGCGGTCCTCGCCGACACCGCCGTTCTTGCACACCCAGACGCCGTTGATGGCGACGTTCAGCCGGTCGGGCTCGAAGGCGGCGGACGTGGTGCCGATCGCCGACAGCACACGGCCCCAGTTGGGGTCCTCGCCGTGGATCGCGCACTTGAGGAGATTGTTGCGGGCGATGGAGCGGCCCACCTCGACGGCGTCGTCCTCGGTCGCGGCGTTGATCACCTCGACCTTGATGTCCTTGCTGGCGCCCTCGGCGTCCCGGATCAGCTGCTGCCCGAGGTCGTCGCAGACCTGCCGTACGGCGGCGGCGAACTCCTCGTAGGCGGGGGTGACCCCGGACGCGCCGGAGGCGAGGAGCAGGACGGTGTCGTTGGTCGACATGCAGCCGTCGGAGTCGACGCGGTCGAAGGTGACCCGGGTGGCCGCGCGCAGGGCCTTGTCCAGGGCGGCGCCGTCCAGCTCGGCGTCCGTCGTGAGGACGACCAGCATGGTGGCGAGGCCGGGGGCGAGCATGCCCGCGCCCTTGGCCATACCGCCGACCGTCCAGCCGTCCTTGGTCACCACGGACGTCTTGTGGACGGTGTCGGTGGTCTTGATGGCGATGGCGGCCTTCTCGCCGCCGTGCTCGGAGAGCTGGGCGGCGGCCGCCTCGACGCCGGGGAGCAGCTTGTCCATCGGGAGCAGCACACCGATGAGGCCGGTGGAGCAGACGGCGACCTCGATCGCGCCCCGGCCGAGCACCTCGGCCACCTTCTCGGCGGTGGCGTGCGTGTCCTGGAAGCCCTTGGGGCCGGTGCAGGCGTTGGCGCCTCCGGAGTTGAGGACGACGGCGGACACCTGGCCGCCCTTGAGGACCTGCTCGGACCAGAGCACGGGTGCGGCCTTGACGCGGTTGGAGGTGAAGACGCCCGCGGCGGCGCGGCGGGACCCGGTGTTGACCACGAGGGCCAGGTCCGGGTTGCCGTTCTCCTTGATCCCGGCGGCGATGCCGGCCGCCGTGAATCCCTTTGCTGCCGTGACACTCACGGTGCGACTCCGATCGTGGAAAGTCCCGTTTCCTCGGGGAGGCCGAGGGCGAGGTTCATGCTCTGGACGGCACCGCCCGCGGTGCCCTTGGTGAGGTTGTCGATGGCGCTGATCGCGATGATCCGTCCCACGGCCTCGTCGTACGCGACCTGCACCGCGACGGCGTTGGAGCCGTGGACGGACGCGGTGGCGGGCCACTGGCCCTCGGGCAGCAGGTGCACGAACGGCTCGTCCGCGTAGGCCTTGGTGTAGGCGGCGCGCAGGGACTCGGCGGTGACGCCGTCCCGGGCTGCGGCGCTGCAGGTGGCGAGAATTCCGCGCGGCATCGGGGCGAGGGTGGGGGTGAAGGAGACGGAGACACGCTCGCCGGCCACCGCGCCCAGGTTCTGGATCATCTCGGGGGTGTGCCGGTGGCCGCCGCCGACGCCGTACGGGGACATGGAGCCCATGACCTCGGAGCCGAGCAGGTGCGGCTTGGGGGCCTTGCCCGCGCCGGAGGTGCCGGACGCCGCGACGATCACCGCCTCGGGTTCGGCCAGGCCCGCGGCGTAGGCCGGGAACAGCGCCAGGGACACGGCCGTCGGGTAACAACCGGGCACCGCGATGCGCTTGGACCCCTCCAGCGCGGCGCGGCAGCCCGGCAGTTCGGGGAGGCCGTAGGGCCAGGTGCCGGCGTGCGGGGAGCCGTAGAACCTCTCCCAGTCACGGGCGTCCTTCAGCCGGAAGTCGGCGCCCATGTCGACGACGAGCACCTCGGGGCCCAGCTGCTCGGCGACGGCGGCGGACTGCCCGTGCGGCAGTGCGAGGAAGACCACGTCGTGCCCGGCGAGCACCTCGGCGGACGTCTCGCTCAGCACCCGGTCGGCCAGTGGCAGCAGGTGCGGCTGGAGCGTGCCGAGCCGCTGGCCGGCGTTGGCGTTGCCGGTCAGGGCGCCGATCTCGATCGCGGGGTGCGCCAGGAGCAGACGCAGCAGCTCTCCGCCCGCGTATCCGCTCGCTCCGGCCACTGCCGCACGTACCGTCATGAACCCTCCTCCTGGATGGCATGACTATACGTTTCGCTGCACGTTTATGCAATCCCGCGCTCACGCCCACGCCATCGGACCGCACGATCCAGCCACGTTCCCCCGACCCCGATGACGAGAAGGGGGCGGACATCCGAACCTTTGTGAAACCCGGCCGCCAAGGCCGGGAAGCGGGAGCCGGGGAGTTCGGCGTCCGGACTCCGCCGGCACGCCGAAAGGCAAGATGGGGGGAGGCGCGGCGACGGGTCGCGCGGCAGCGGACGGGAAGGGGAGCGGGGCGCGACATGGGCGAGTTCTGGCCGGTGCCGGATGTGCTGGCCTATCTGGCCGGGCAGTGGCAGGTGCGGCGGACGGTGCGGGATCTCGCGGGCGGTGACGAGGGGAGCTTCGAGGGCACGACGGTGTTCGGGCCGCTTCAGCGCGGCGGTCTGCTGCACGAGGAGTCCGGCACCTTCGTCTGGCGGGGCGTGGCCCGCCCGGCCGAGCGCACGCTCCGCTACCTGCCCGGACCCGCACGCGGCACGGCGGACGTCCGCTTCGCCGACGGCCGCCCCTTCCACGACCTCGACCTGACCACCGGCTGGTACGTCGCCGACCACCCGTGCTCGGCCGATCTGTACCGGGGTGAGTTCACCGTGCGGGACGAGGCCCGCTGGCGGACCGTGTGGCGGGTGCGCGGCCCGGCGAAGGACCTGGTGCTGACGACGGACTACACACGCGTGGGCTGAGCCGGGCCGTTCTCGAACCGCAGGCTCCAGCGCCCCGCGCGACCCGTGACCGTCGTCGTGGACAGGGAGCAGACATCGATGCTCCAGTACGTCGAGGGCGGCACCTTCAGGGCGTACACCAGGGCCGCGCGAATCACCGAGGGCTCCGCCACGGCCACGATCCGGCCGCCGTCCTCGACGGGCCGGGTGTCCAGCCAGTGGCCGACGCGGGCGATGAACGAGAGCAGCGACTCACCCCCGTGCGGTGTGGCGCGGGGGTCGGCGAGCCAGGCGTCCACCGCCTCTGGCTCCCGGGCCATCGCCTCCCCCAGCGTGAGCCCACGCCAGCGCCCCATGTCGCAGTCGCGCAGGGCGAGCTGCGCCAGCGGCGCATAGCCGAGGGCGTCGCCGGTGGACCGGCTGCGGGGCGTGGGCGAGCAGTAGCGCAGCTCGGCCGCCGCGAGGGGCACCAGGTCGCGGGCGACGCGCTGCACCTCGTCCCAGCCCGCCTGATCCAGCGGCCGGTCGTCCTCGAAGCGTTCCGCGAGCAGCGGGGAGCTGCGCGCGGCGGCGACGAACGTGACCCGAAGTGCCATGCGGGGATCGTGCGCCCGGAGAGTAGGCAGGTCAAGAGGCGTTATCCGTGGGTTATGCAGGTGCCGCGAAACATTGCCGGGAACCCAGGATCAGCCGGGACAACTCACTCGAAATACAGCGCCATCCACTCCTGCGGCCGCTCCAGCGGCGCGAATCCGACCTTCTCGTACATGCCGTGCGCGTCCTGCGTGGCCAGCAGCACGCGGCGCAGGCCGTACTCCCGCAGCCGCTCCCGCACCGCCGCGACGAACGCCGTACCGATGCCCTTCCCTCGCACCGGCGGATCGACGTACACGTCGCACAGCCACGCGAAGGTGGCCCGGTCGGTGATGACCCGCGCATAGGCGACCTGGTCCCCGGAGACGGTCTCGTAGACGCCGAAGTTGAGCGACCCGGCGACGGCCCGGTCCTGCTGATCCCGCGATCGCCCGAGCGCCCAGTAGGCGTCCTCCGACAACCAGCGGTGCACCCGCGCGACGTCGATCCGCCCGGCGTCGGCGGAGATCTCGTATCCCTCGGCAAGGTTCGGTACAGAGCTCATACCGGGAGGCTCGCAGGTCACGGGAGCAGAGGTCGAGGCCTTTTCGGCGACCGCCGCCGGCCCGTGCGACCGCCCCTCACCCGCGGGACGGGCCGGAGCGCCCGTCGCGTGCCACGCTCCGCGCCCACAGCACCAGCGGGACCTGGAGCGGCAGCCGCGCGTAGGCCGCGGTGCGCAGCGGGGCGGGCCGGTGGCGCCAGTCGACGGCCATCTGGACGTTGGCGGGGAACACGCCGACGAAGAACGCCGCCGCCGCCCGCGCGCCGGCCCGCCGGGTCCGGGGCACGGCCAGCCCGGCCGCCAGGGCGATCTCCACGACGCCGCTCGCATACGTCCAGGCCCGCGGCGAGCCCGGAAGCACCCGGGGAACGGTCGCGTCGAACTGCCGCGGGACGACGAAATGTGCGACACCTGCGGTCGCCAGCAGACCTGCGAGCATCAGAGGTGAGCGCTTCGACCGGGCCACGGTGCCTCCTCGGGATGACGTGGCGGTGATGTTACTGGACGGTAGGGGCGGCGGGTCCACACCTTCCACGAGCCCGGGCGCAGCGGCCCGGCAGACTCACAGCACCTCGTCACCGGCCGCCCGCAACCGCCGTACCCCCTCCGTGATCTCCCCCACCCCCGCCACCGCCGCGAAGCTCAGGCGGACGTGGCCCGCCGGCGGTTCGGCGCTGAAGTAGGGGCGGCCGGGGGTGAGGGCCACTCCGGCGCGCAGGGCGGCCGCGGTGAAGGCGGACTCGTCGGTGCCGTCGGGCAGACGGAGCCAGAGGTGGTAGCCGCCCGAGGGGATGTGCGCGAGGGCCAGTTCGGGCAGGTGCAGCCCGAGCGCCGCCGTCATCGCGTCGCGGCGGGCCTTCAGCTCCACCGAGACCGTGCGCAGATGGCGGGGCCATGCGGGCGAGCCGACGAGTTCCAGGGCCGCCTCCTGCAGGGGCCTGGGCACGAAGAAGGTGTCGACCACCTGGATGGCGCGCAGCCGTTCCAGCACCGGCCCGCGCGCGGCCAGGGCGCTCACCCGGAAGCTCGGCGAGGTCACCTTCGTCAGCGAGCAGACGTGCACCACCACGCCGTCGGGGTCGTCGGCGGCCAGCGGGCGCGGCAGCGGCCCGGCGTCCGCGTGCACCAGCCGCCGCACGAAGTCGTCCTCGACCACGAACGCCCCGGCCTCCCGCGCGATGCGCAGCACCTCACCGCGCCGCTGCGGCGCGAGCACCGCGCCGGTGGGGTTCTGGAACAGGGGCTGGCAGACGAAGACCCGGGCCCCGCTCGCCCGGAACGCGTGGGCGAGCAGCGCCGGCTTCACGCCGTCCGCGTCCACCGGCACGGGCACGGGACGCAGGCCCGCCGCGCGGGCGATCGCCAGCATGCCCGGGGTGACTCGACCAGAACCGGCGCGCCGGGCGGCGCCAGGGCACGCAGCGCGGTCGTCAGGGCCGACTGGCCGCCGGACGTGATCAGCACCTCGGCGGCGGTGACCGTGTCGCCGATGCTCCTGGCGAACCACTCACGCAGCTCCGGCAGCCCCTCCAGCGGCGGCCGCCCCCACGCGCCCGGACGCCGGCCCGCACGGGAGAGCGCCGCCGCCATGGCCTTCTCCGGCTGGAGCGACGGATGCAGATAGCCGCCGTTGAACTCGGTCACCCCCGGCGGCGGCGCGGCGAGCGAGACGGTGACCCCGGCCGCGTCCACGGTGCGGGGTACGAGCTCCGCGGCGGCGTCCGCGCTGAGCGCGACCTCCTGCCACGAGGTGTCGCCCCCGGGAGCGCCGCCGGTGCGCGGGCGGGCCCGGAACGCGCCGGCGCCGGGCCGGGTGACGACCAGGCCCTCCGCGGCGAGCTGGGCGAGGGCCCGGGAGACGGTCACCGGGCTGACCCGGAATCGCTCCACGAGCGCCCGGCTGGACGGGAGCTTTCCACCGGGAGAGTAGTGGTTGAGTTCCCCTCGTAGCCGGTTTGCCAGTTCAGCCACGCTGCTACTCTGTTGCATGAAGACACAGAGTAGCGCTATCGCGCCGACCCGGATAGCAGTCAGCGGTCGGCCGCCGGCCTCACTCGGCACCCTCCAGGCCGCGCTCGGCGTCATCGCCTTCTCCCTCACCTTCCCGGCCACCGCATGGGGCCTGGAGGGCTTCGGGCCCTGGTCGCTGGTCGCCGTGCGGAGCGTGCTCGCGGCACTGATCGCCGGCGGGTGTCTGCTGGCGCTGCGTGTACCTCTGCCCGCCCGGGAGCACTGGGCCGGCCTCACGGTCGTCGCCGCCGGTGTCGTCCTCGGCTTCCCGCTGCTCACCACGCTCGCCCTGGAGACCTCGACCACCGCCCACGCCGCCGTCGTCGTGGGCCTGCTGCCGCTGACGACCGCGCTGATGTCGGCCCTGCGCATGGGCACCCGCCCCTCCCGCACCTTCTGGGTGGCGGCGCTCGCGGGCGCGGTCGCGGTGCTGGCCTTCACGGTGCAGCAGAGCGGCGGCGCCCTGTCCCGCGCCGACCTGTACCTCTTCGCGGCGCTGCTGGTGTGCGCCGCCGGCTACACCGAGGGCGGGCGGCTGGCCCGGCTCATGCCGGGCTGGCACGTGATCGGCTGGGCGCTGGCGCTGTGTCTGCCCCTCACGGTGCCCCTCGCCGCGGTGGCCCTGTCGTACGAGCCCGTGCAGCTCACCTTCCACAGCGTGGCGGGCGTGCTGTGGGTCGCGGCGGGCTCGCAGTTCCTGGGCCTGGTCGTCTGGTACCGGGGCATGGCGGCCGTCGGCGTCCCCAAGGCCAGCCAGTTGCAGTTGGCCCAGCCGCTGCTCACACTGGTGTGGTCGGTGCTGCTGCTGGGCGAGCATCTGACCGTGGCCGCCCCGTTGACGGCCGCGGCCGTGCTCGTCTGCATCGCCGTCACGCAACGGTCGCGCGGCTGAGCGGCGTTCGCACCGGTACCGGCCGGAGCTGTCCGCCGTAGACTCGACGTCGAGGACCGCTGCTCCCGCACATCGTGAGGAGGTCCCAGATGCGCGCAATCGTGGGCGACCAGCTTGTCCAGCACGGCAGGGTGGTCGGACAGCACGACAAGGTCGGCGAGATCGTCGAAGTGCTGGGCCAGAAGGGCGAACCCCCGTACCGCGTCCGCTTCCAGGACGGGCACGAGGGGCTGTGCTCCCCGGGTCCCGACACGGAGATCCGGCACAGGGAAACCACCACCGGGCGGTGATTCAGCGCGGGGGCGCCGCCTGCTGCCCGTAGTGGTCGGCGACCACCCGCGCCATGGCCCCGTGGGCGTCCACCGCCACCTCCCGGGCGGCGAAGTAGACGTGCCCGCGCACCTCCGGGTGGCCCTTGGCGAACGTCAGGTGCCGGGACAGCTCGGCCTGGTCCTGCCAGCGAGCGGGCTGGGCCGGGTCTCCCGCCTTGTACAGCGCCTCCCCCAGGTACAGCTGCGTCCCGGTGCCCCGCGCCACCTCCGCCCACCAGGGCACGAGCTTGGCGTAGTCGGCGGCCGAGTTGCCGATGTGCCAGTACAACTGCGGGCAGATGTAGTCGATCCAGTTCTCACGCACCCACTTGCGGGTGTCCGCGTACACGTCGTCGTACGACTGCAGCGCCCGGGTGTCCGAGCCGCGCGGGTCGGTGGAGGCGTTGCGCCAGACCCCGAAAGGGCTGATCCCGAACCGGGTGCCGGGGCGGATCTGCTGGATGCGGGTGGCGGTGTCGCGTACCAGCCGGTCGATGTTGTCGCGCCGCCAGTCGGCGCGGCCCGGGAAGGCGCCGCCGTAGGTGTCGTAGGCCTCGTCGTCGTCGAAGGTCTGGCCGGCGACCGGGTACGGGTAGAAGTAGTCGTCGAAGTGGACGGCGTCGACCGGGTAGCGTGCCACCGCGTCCAGCATCGCGTCCCGCACAAACGTGCGGACCTGTGGCAGCCCGGGGTTGTAGTAGAGCTTCCCGCCGTACGCCACCACCCAGTCGGGGTGCTGCCGGGCCGGGTGGGAGGCGACGAGGCGGCTCGGATCGGTGTGCATCGCGACCCGCAGCGGGTTGAACCAGGCGTGCAGTTCCAGCCCCCGGGCGTGCGCCTCCGTGACGGCCGTGCCGAGCGGGTCCCAGCCGGGGTCGCGGCCCTGGGTGCCCGTGAGGTACTGCGACCACGGCTCGTACGACGACGGCCACAGGGCGTCGGCCGTGGGCCGCACCTGGAGGATCACCGTGTTCAGCCGTCGCCTGGCCGCCGTGTCGAGATGGGCGAGCAGTTCGGCGCGCTGCTCGGCGGCCGGCAGGCCCGTGCGCGACGGCCAGTCGCGGTTGGTCACGGTGGCCACCCACATGCCCCGCATCTCGGTGCCGGCGCGAGGCCGCCGCGCGGGGGCCGCGCCCGCGTCACCGGCAGCCGCCAGCGTGGTCAGTGCGGCCAGCGCGAACGCCCGGCGTGACAGCCGTCCCATGGAAAACACCCCTGTACTCTGCGGATCCATCCCGTCACGAATCGTCTCCGCGGCACAGCATGCACCCACCCCTGCGATCGATCATCGATACTTACGGGTAACGTGCACGAACGGAGCAGGCACCGAACCCGGCGGACCTGCCGAGTCAGCGAAGGGGACGATGTGACCGACATCGAGCGCGTCGGAGTCGTGGGCTGCGGCCAGATGGGAGCGGGCATCGCCGAGGTGTGCGCCCGCGCCGGACTGGATGTGAAGGTCGCCGAGACCACCGGCGAGGCCCTGGAGATCGGCCGTACCCGGCTGTTCAACTCCCTGTCCAAGGCGGCCGAGCGCGGCAAGATCAGCGAGGAGGAGCGGGAGGCGACGCAGGCGCGCCTGAGCTTCACCACCGACCTCGGCGAGTTCGCCGACCGCGACCTGGTGATCGAGGCCGTCGTCGAGAACGAGCAGGTCAAGACCGAGATCTTCCAGGTGCTCGACCAGGTGGTGACCCGGCCGGACGCCATCCTGGCGTCGAACACCTCGTCCATCCCGCTGGTGAAGCTGGCGGTCGCCACCTCGCGCCCCGACCAGGTCATCGGCATCCACTTCTTCAACCCGGCCCCGGTGCAGCAGCTGGTCGAGCTGATCCCGGCGCTGACCACGTCCGAGGGCACGCTCGGCCGGGCCCAGCTGTTCACCGAGAAGACGCTGGGCAAGCACAGCATCCGCGCACAGGACCGCTCGGGCTTCGTGGTCAACGCGCTGCTGATCCCGTATCTGCTCTCCGCGATCCGGATGTTCGAGTCGGGCATCGCCAGCCGTGAGGACATCGACAACGGCATGGAGATGGGTTGCGCCCACCCGATGGGCCCCCTGAAGCTCTCCGACCTGATCGGACTGGACACCGTGGCCTCCGTGGCGCAGAGCATGTACGAGGAGTACAAGGAGCCGCTGTACGCCGCTCCCCCGCTGCTGCAGCGGATGGTCGACGCGGGCCGGATGGGCCGCAAGAGCGGCTCGGGCTTCTACACGTACGGCTGATTACGGACGGTAGGTTTTCGGCCAGGCGCGGGCCCGGCACCGGTCTTCCGGTGCCGGGCCCGCGGCATTCACACACCGTGTGCGCGCCGGGCACGCATATGCCCCACGCACACGCTCCCCACGCACCCACCAGGCGAGTTGACTCGTGGTGCGCATGCAAGGGATGTGATTCGACTACGGAAAGGAGCGGTTCGTGACCGCCGATCCCGAGCATTCCGTCGTCCATGGTGAACTCGCAGAGTTACGGCGCCGGCTAGACGTGGCGTACGCACGGGTCGAGGGCGGGCTGGCGCTGCTCAGCCACCGCACCGAGGAGACGACCAAGGAACTCGACGAGGTGAACGCCCGCCTCGTCACCCTGGAACACGCCCGCTGGCCGCTGCCGTCGGTCGCGGCCGTGACGGCTGTGGGCGCCCTGGTCGTGTCGCTCTGGCAGGCACTGGGGAGGTAGCTCAGGGCAAGGTGTCCTGGCCCAGCCTGAGATGGTGCAGCAACAGCAGCGCGGCCGCCATGTTGGCGGCCGGGACCTCGCCGCGGGCGACCAGGTCGGGGACGACCTTGAGGGGGAGCCACTCCCTGCGGTCCGACTCGAAGTCGTCCACCGGGTGTCCGACGTACTCGCCTTCGTCGGCCCAGTAGATGTGGTGCCGGGCGTCGGTGAGGCCGTTGGACGGCTCCACGCTCATCAGGTGCCGCAGGGGTCCCGGCCGCCAGCCGGTCTCCTCCTCCAGTTCCCGGGCGGCCGCACGCACGACGTCCTCCCCGTCCTCGACGACGCCGGCCGCGAGTTCCCACCCCCAGCTGTCGGTGATGAAGCGGTGGCGCCACAGGAGCAGGACCTCGTTCGCCTCGTTGACCACCGTGGCCACGGCGACGGGCCGCATCCGTATCAGGAAGTGGTCGAGGTGCCGCCCGTCCGGGAGCTCCACGTCCGCGAGGTTGACGCTGAACCAGCGGTTTTCATACACCGTTTGTTCGTTCTGTTTCGTCCACTGCACGGTCCTGCCACCTTCCTTCGAGTAAGTGGCAATATCGCAGCAGGGACAGGGCAACAGGGAAAAGGCCCGTCTACAGCGGTACGCGCAGGGCCCCGTCGATGAGTTCGGCGGCCTCGGCCGTGCCCGCGCCGCCGCTGCGCGCCAGATGCTCGCGCACCGCCCGGAGCCTGTCGCGCAGCCGCTGGGACTCCATGCCGCGGGCCTGTTCGGCCATCTCCACCGCGGTGGCCACCGCCTTCTCCGCGTTGCCCTGGCGCAGTTCGACGGTGCTGAGCATGGCGAGCCGGTGCACCCGGCCCCGGTCGTGCGCCGGGGTGTCCACGGCCGCCGTGGCGTGTTCCCCGGCGGCGGCGAGCTCGCCGAGGCTGAGCAGCGCCTCCGCCACCTGCACGTTGACCAGGCCCGGCTGGACATAGCCGGTCTCGTCGGGTTCGTGGCCGCGCCGGATGCGTTCGGCGGCCTGCTCGGCCCGCCGGATGCAGGACAGGGCACTCGTGCCGTCGCCGAGGTGTGCGTACGCCTTCGCCTGCATCGCGTACAGGTCGGAGGCGAGCGCCGGGGTGATCTGCTTGCCGGCGGCCCGCAGCGCGGCCTCGGCGAAGGCGACGGCCTGGCGGTGCTCCCGCATGAACAGCGACTGGTTGACCAGCAGCGCGATCACATACGCTCCGAGCCCCCGGTCACCACTGGCCTTGGCGAGCCGCAGCGCCTGATGGAAGTAGCGCTGGGCGAGGCCGTGTGCGTCGGAGTCGTAGGCGCAGATCCCGGCGATCGCCACCAGCCCGCCGGTGGCGCGGTGGAGCTGGCGGCCGGTGGCGTCGGTGTAGCTGCCGCGCAGCAGCGGCGCGGCCTCGGCGTTGAGGAATCCGACGATCCGGGCGCGGGTCGCTATGCCACCGGCCTTGCGGTACATCTGTTCGTAGTGGGCGCGGGCGGCACGCAGCATGTCGAGGTCGGCCGGGGTGACCCGGTGCGGGCCGCCGCGCGAGACGTCGACATCCTCGGGCGGGTTCTCCCACTCCCACACCGGCATCACGGCGGGCGTCCCGGTCACCGCGGGTGCGCCCAGCACATGCGGCCGCTGCTGTTCGTCCGAGCGCCACAGGGCGGTGGCGCGCTCGACGAACCCGGACAGCGAGGTGGCGTGCGCGGTGGCGGGCCGGCCCGGGACGCCGAGGCCGATGTCGTCGAGGGTGACCGGACGGTGCAGGCGGGCGGCGAGCACCTCGCAGATCAGGTCGGGCACGTGGCCGCGCGGGCGCTGGCCCTTCAGCCAGCGGGCCACGGCGGTGTGTTCGTAGCGCAGGACGAGCCCTCGGGAGCGTCCGGCCTGGTTCACATGGGCCGCGAGACCGGCGTGCGAGATCCCCGCCTCGTCCAGGATCGCGTCGAGCAGAGTGTTGGGCTGCATGGGAGGCCCCCCGGGTGGCTCGGTGTCGACAGCGTAGTGAATCCGGCTTCACACGGGGTGTGAACGGAGTGCGCGCATCCGCAGGGTGCGCGCACTGTTGCGGAGAGTTTCCTGCCGGTTGACTGAAATGCCTCGAAAGAGGCCGGCAGGGCCGCCGGCTCCCCCTCGTACAGTGCGGCGGCCCTGCCGGGAGCTCACGCCGGGGAGAGCGCCGGCTAGCGGCGCGTTGTCGGCTGCGGGTGCATCGTGGCGGGCCGCGCCGTTGCGCGCCGGCCCGAAGACCGTCGGGATTGGCGTTCGTTGCGGAGTATCAGGAGGGCCACGTCGTCGGGAAGGGTGCCGCTCGTGTGCCGTAACAGGCGTGTGAACACCGACCCCAGGAGGGCCTGCGGGGAGTGCGTGCCCTCGCGGGCCGCCTCGGTCAGCACGTCGGCGAGTGGAAAGAACCGGCCATGCCCGTCGCGGGCGTCCTCGGCGCCGTCCGTGAAGAGGAACAGCGCGTCGCCGGGGCCGAGTTCGCCGTGGCGTACGGCGGACAGCTCGGCCGGCAGCGGGAACGGGCCGAGCGGCGGCAGGGGTTCGGCCCGGGTCAGCGGCTCGACCGCGCTGTCCCGCAGCCGGTACGGCCACGGATGCCCGCAGTTGAGCGCCCGTACCTCGCCGTCCCTGCCGATCTCCAGCAGCAGGACGGTCACGAACTCCTCGGTCCGTTCCGCGGACGGACGTTCGCGCAGGTGCCGGGCCAGCGCGCGGTCCAGTCTGTGCAGCACCCGGCCGAGGTCGGGCTCGTCGTGCACGGCCTCGCGGAAACTGCCCAGCACGGCGGCGACCGTCCCGAGCGCGTCGAGCCCGTGGCCCCGCACGTCGCCCATCACGACCCGTACACCGTGCTCGGTGGCGATCACCTCGTACAGATCACCGCCGAGGGAGGACCCGCGGTCGGCGGACAGCTGCGCCGCGGCGACGTTCAGCCCGTCGATGCGTGGGGGCAGCGGCCGTAACAGCGCGCTCTGGGCGGCACCGGCGACCTTGCGGGCCTGTCGCAGCTCACGCAGCAGCGTCCGGCGGACATGGAGGACGAGGCCGGTGCCGACCACGAAGAACACGGCGCTGGTGACGATCCGCGCGCCGAGGGAGGTCTGCTGGGCGAGCGGACAGAATAATTTGTAGGTGATCGCCAGGGCACCCCACATCGTGGGCAATCCCAGGGCCCTGATACGGATCATGCGGGTGGCCTCCCATGCAGGCCGTGACAGCGCAGACCGACCTCGAAAGGCCGGTCCGATTCTGTCGCCGCATGGCCCGGTAGGACCAGATCACCGGAAGATCCCACCCGAACGAGTGAGGTGCTTCCGAAGCCCCCGGGGCGGGGAACCGCGTGGCCGGCCGTGGACCGAGCCCGCCGTTCCCCGCGAGGGTCTAGCTGCGCAACTCCGCGCCGGTGCGCTCCGCGGCCAGCGCCACCGCCGCGTCCCGCGCCGCGGACGCCTCGTCGACGGTCAGCGTCCGGTCACCGGCCCGGAACCGCAGCGCGTACGCCAGCGACTTCCGGCCCGCGCCGAGCTGGTCGGCGTTCTCGTACACGTCGAACAGCCGGATGGACTCCAGCAGTTCGCCGGCGCCCTCGCGCAGGGCGGCCTCGACGTCCGCGTGAGCGACCGCCTGCTCGACGACCAGCGCGACGTCCTGCGTGGCCACCGGGAAGGACGAGATGCGGGGTGCCTGCGGGATGTTGTTCCCGATCTCCTCTAGGGCGTCCAGGTTCAGCTCCGTCGCGCAGGTGCGCGCGGGCAGGCCGAGCGCCTTCACCACGCGCGGGTGCAGCTCGCCGGCGTGGCCGACGATCCGCTCGGTGCCGTCGGCGACGACCACGAGCTCGGCGCAGCGGCCCGGGTGCCACGGCCCGTACCGGCCCTTGCGCACGACGAGTTCCGCACCCGCCTCGCGGGCGACCGTACGCGCGGCCTCGACGGCGTCGGCCCAGTCGCCCGGACGGCCCTTGCCCCACCAGCCGGCCTGCTCGCGGGCGCCCGCGAGCAGGACGGCGACGTGGCGCGGCTGTTCGGGCAGCGCGGCATCGAGCGCGGCGATCTCCGCGTCGGTGGGCCGGCGGTCCACCGGCAGATGCGCGGCGGTGCCGCGCTGCTCACCCCGCGGCAGGAAGACCAGCCCGGTCTCGAACAGCGCGAGGTCGTGCGAGCCGCGGCCGTCGTTGCGGCGCAGCGCGCCGAGCAGGCCCGGCAGCAGCGACGTGCGCAGCGCGGGCTCCTCGTCGTTGAGCGGGTTGACCAGCTTAACCACGCGGCGGGCGGGGTCGGCGGCGTCCAGGCCGAGCTGGTCGAAGACCTGCTCGCTGACGAACGGGTAGTTCGGCGCCTCGACGTAGCCGGCGCCCGCCAGCGCCCGGCCGACCCTGCGGTGCAGCCGCTGCCGGTGGGTCAGACCGCGGCCCGACGGGGGCTTGGGCAGCGTGGAGGGCAGGTTCTCGTAGCCCTCCAGGCGGATGACCTCCTCGGCGAGGTCGTTCTGCTCCAGCAGGTCCGGCCGCCAGGACGGGACGGTGACGATCAGCTCGTCCTGCCCGTACACGTCACAGCCGATCTCCTGGAGCCGGCGCACCACGGTCTCCCGCCCGTAGCCGACGCCCGCGACCTTGTCCGGGTGGTCGGCCGGGACGGTGATGGTGTGCGGCGCGGACGGGGCCATGATCTCGGTGACACCGGCCTCGGCGGTGCCGCCCGCGAGCAGCACCAGCAGATCGACCGTGCGCTGCGCGGCGGCCGACGCGGCCTGCGGGTCGACGCCGCGCTCGAAGCGGCGGGAGGCCTCGGAGGACAGCTTGTGGCGACGGGCGGTGCGGGCGATGGAGACCTCGTCGAAGTGCGCGGCCTCGATCACGACGTCGGTCGTGCCGCCCTCGGCGTCCTCGTGGTCCGCGATCTCCGTGTCGGCGCCGCCCATGACGCCCGCGAGTCCGATGGGGCCACGGTCGTCGGTGATGACCAGGTCCTCGGCGTGCAGCTTCCGCTCCACGCCGTCGAGGGTGACGATCTTCTCGCCCTCCGCGGCCCGGCGGACACCGATGGTGCCCTGGACCAGGGAGCGGTCGTAGGCGTGCAGCGGCTGGCCGAGCTCCATCATCACGTAGTTGGTGACGTCGACGGCGAGCGAGATCGGGCGCATGCCGGCCTTCTGCAGCCGGCGCTTCAGCCAGATCGGGGAGCGTGCCTCGGGGCGCAGCCCGGAGACCGTGCGGGCGGTGAAGCGGTCGCAGCCCATCGGCTCGGAGACCTTCACCGGGTAGCCGTAGGCGTTCGGCGCGGGGACGTCGAGCAGGGCCGGGTCGCGCAGCGGCAGGCCGTAGGCGATGGCGGTCTCGCGGGCGACGCCGCGGATGGACAGGCAGTCGCCGCGGTTGGCGGTGACGGCGATGTCCAGCACCTCGTCGACCAGCTCGAGCAGCTCGATCGCGTCCTTGCCGACCTCGGTCTCGGGCGGCAGCACGATGATGCCCTTGGTGCCGTCGTCGCCCATGCCCAGCTCGTCGCTGGAGCAGATCATGCCGTGCGAGGTCTTGCCGTAGGTCTTGCGCGCGGAGATGGCGAAGCCGCCGGGGAGCACGGCGCCGGGGAGGACCACGACGACCTTGTCGCCGACGGCGAAGTTACGGGCGCCGCAGACGATCTCCTGGGGCTCGCCGGTGCCGTTGGCCTGGCCGACGTCGACGGTGCAGAAGCGGATCGGCTTCTTGAACTCCGTCAGCTCCTCGATGGTCAGCACCTGGCCGACGACCAAGGGGCCCTTGAGGCCGTCGCCGAGCTGCTCGACGGTCTCGACCTCCAGACCGGCCGAAATGAGCTTGGCCTGCACGTCACGACCGGTCTCCGTCTCCGGCAGGTCGACGTACTCCCGCAGCCAAGAAAGCGGGACCCGCATCAGATCTCCATCCCGAACGGCCGGGTGAACCGGACGTCACCCTCGACCATGTCTCGCATGTCCTCGACGTTGTGGCGGAACATCAGCATCCGCTCGATGCCGAACCCGAAGGCGAAGCCGCTGTACTTCTCCGGGTCGACGCCGCAGGCGGTGAGCACCCGCGGGTTGACCATGCCGCAGCCGCCCAGCTCGATCCAGCCCTCGCTGGAGCAGGTGCGGCAGGGCCGGTCGGGGTTGCCCACGGACTCGCCGCGGCAGACGTAGCACACCATGTCCATCTCGGCGGACGGCTCGGTGAACGGGAAGAAGTTCGGCCGCAGCCGGGTCTTCATGCCCTCGCCGAACAGCGACTGCACCATGTGGTCGAGGGTGCCCTTGAGGTCGGCCATGGTCAGGCCCTCGTCGACGGCGAGCAGCTCGACCTGGTGGAAGACCGGGGTGTGCGTGGCGTCCAGCTCGTCGGTGCGGTACACGCGGCCGGGGCAGATCACGTAGACCGGCAGCTCGCGCTCCAGCAGGGAGCGGATCTGCACCGGCGAGGTGTGGGTGCGCAGCACGACGCCGGAGTCGGCGGTGCCGTCCGGGCCCTCGACGAAGAACGTGTCCGCCTCACCGCGGGCCGGATGGTCCGGGCCGATGTTGAGGGCGTCGAAGTTGAACCACTCGGCCTCGACCTGCGGGCCCTCGGCGACCTCGTAGCCCATGGCCACGAAGACGTCCTCGATGCGCTCGGAGAGCGTGGTCAGCGGGTGCCGGGCACCGGCGGGCACGCGGTCGTAGGGCAGCGTGACGTCCACCGCCTCCTCGACCAGCACCCGGGCGTCCCGCTCGGCCTCCAGTTCGGCCTGGCGGGCGGCCAGGGCCTTGCTGACGGCACCACGGGCCTGGCCGACCAGCTTGCCGGCGGCCGCCTTGGCGTGCGGGGGCAGGGCGCCGATCTCGCGGTTGGCCAGCGCCAGTGGGGAGGTGCCGCCGGTGTGGGCGACCTTGGCCTCCTGGAGCGCGTCGAGGGAGTCCGCGGCGGCGAAGGCGGCGAGCGCCTCGTCCCGCATGCGCTCGATCTCTTCCGGTTTCAACGCCTCGACCTCGACAGGGTCGTACGACTTATTCGGTGCCGACATCTCTTCCCGTGCTTCCGATTGGCTGGCTGAAGGCCCCGTCACCGACCGGCTGGGCCGTCCGTGGGACACAAAGGTGCCAAAGGCCGAGTCTAACGGGGTGACGAGGGACGAATGCGCCCGTGGCCGTCCGGCCCACCCGTCACCCCCGCGCCCTGTACGACGCTACGCACTCCCTAGTGCCGCAACAGGCACTAGAATTCGAACGCCGGCGCCGCCACGGGCAACGTGAAGCGGAACTCCGCGCCGCCGCCGTGGGCGCGGCCGACCGTGATGGTGCCGCCGTGGGCCTCGACGATGCCCTTGACGATGTACAGCCCGAGGCCCGTGCCACCCCGCTTGCTGCCCCGCCAGAAGCGGGTGAAGACGCGGTTCATGGACTCCTCCGGGATGCCGGTGCCCTCGTCGCTCACGGTGACCGACGTGCCGGCGTCCTCTCCTTCGCGGGGGGACGCGGCGGGCGTGATGTCGATGGTGACGGTTCCCTCGCCGTGCCGCACGGCATTTTCGATGAGATTGCTCAGCACCTGGTCGATCTTGTCGGGGTCGGCCCACAGCTCTGGCAGTGGCTGTTCCAGGCGGAGCAGGAACCGGTCGGCGGGCAGGCCCGCGGCGACGTACGCCTGGATGTGCCGGCCGACGGCGGCGCCCATGTCGACGGGCTGGCGGCGCACCTCCAGCCGGCCCGAGTCGATCCGTGAGATGTCGAGGAGCTCGGCGATGAGCCGGGTGACGCGGTCGGCGTCGGCGTCGACGGTCTCCAGCATCAGCCGCTTCTGGTCGTCGGTGAACCTCGCCCACTTGGCCAGCAGCGTGGCCGTGAACCCCTTGACCGAGGTGAGCGGCGAGCGCAGCTCGTGGGCGACGGTGGCGATCAGCTCGGCGTGACTGCGCTCGGTACGGCGGCGGGCCTCGGTGTCCCGGAGCGAGACGACCACGCGGCGGACGGGTCCGGTGGGGGCGGTGCGGACGTAGCGCGCCGAGACGAGCACCTCCCGCCCGCCCGGCAGCAGCAGGTTCCGCTCCGGCTGCCGCACCCGGGTGGCGAGGCCGCCGTAGGGGTCGGTCAGCTGCCACCAGCGCCTGCCCTCCAGATCCTCCAGGGGCAGCGCCTTGTCCAGCGGCTGCCCGAGCACCTCGGCGGCGGCGACGGCGGTGATGCGTTCGGCGGCGGCGTTGAAGCAGATCACGTGCCCGTTCTCGTCGGCGACGACGAGGCCGTCGGGCAGTTCGTCGGGGTCGATACCGGGCCCGGCCGGTTCTCCGTGCCGCGACGCGGGCGGGCGCCGCACGTCCCGCCCCCCCGGAGCGCTGCTCGTGCCGACGCTCATCCGCGTACCCCACCTCTCAGACGGAGCAGGAGGCCCCCGAGCTGGCCACCCTACTAGCTCGCGGTGACGCTGCGGCAGCCTCCGGGGGCACGCTGTGCACGGGCCGACGCATAGAGGCATACGGCCGCGGCGGTCGCGAGGTTCAGGCTCTCGGCCTTTCCGTGGATCGGGACGCGCACCACGGCGTCCGCGAGGGCGCGGGTCTCCTCGGGCAGACCCCAGGCCTCGTTGCCGAAGACCCAGGCGGTCGGGCCACCCATGGTGCCCTTGTCCAGCTCGTCGTCGAGGTCGTCCTGCCCGGCCCCGTCGGCGGCGAGGATCCGCACCCCGGCGTCCTTCAGCCCGGCCACGGCCCGCTCGACGGGCACCCCGACGGCGACCGGCAGATGGAACAGCGACCCGACGGAGGCGCGCACGGCCTTGGGGTTGTACAGGTCGACGGAGGCGTCGGTCAGCACGACCGCCTCGGCGCCGGCGGCGTCGGCGCAGCGCAGCACGGTCCCGGCGTTGCCCGGGTCACGCACGTGGGCGAGCACGGCGACCAGCCGCGGCCGGGCGGCGAGGATCTCCTCGAAGGGTGTGTCCAGGAACCGGCAGATCCCCACCAGGCCCTGCGGGGTCACGGTCGTGGAGATGTCGGCGATGACCTCTTCGGAAGCCAGGTGCAGCCGGGCGCCGGTGCCGCGGGCCTCACCGATGATGTCGGCGTACCGCTCGGCGGCCTCCACGGTCGCGAACAGCTCCACGAGCGTCCCCGGCTGCGCCCCGGCCTCCCGCACGGCCTGCGGCCCCTCCGCGAGGAACAGCCGCTCCTTGCCCCGGAAGTTGCGCCTGGCCAGCCGCCGGGCGGCCAGGACGCGGGGGGAACGCGGGGAGATCAGCTCGGGGCTGACGGGGGGCATCTCGGCTCACCTTCACAACAACTACGCAGTCACAAAGAGACGGACCCGCAGGGGAAACCCACGGGTCCGTCAGGTCACGTCGGCTCAGGCCGGCGCGAGCGTCACGCGGCCTTCGGCGCGTTGACGTCCGCCGGCAGCGCCTTCTGCGCGACCTCGACGAGCGCGGCGAACGCGGTGGCGTCGTTCACGGCGAGCTCGGCCAGGATCTTGCGGTCGACCTCGACGTTGGCGGCCTTCAGGCCCTGGATGAAGCGGTTGTACGTGATGCCGTTGGCGCGGGCAGCGGCGTTGATGCGCTGGATCCACAGCTGGCGGAAGTCACCCTTGCGCTTCTTGCGGTCGTTGTAGTTGTAGACCAGCGAGTGGGTGACCTGCTCCTTGGCCTTGCGGTACAGGCGCGAGCGCTGACCGCGGTAGCCGGAGGCCTGCTCGAGGATCGCCCGGCGCTTCTTGTGGGCGTTGACTGCCCGCTTGACGCGTGCCACTTGTTAACTCCTTGTAGCGGGGCCGTGGTTGTCCTCACACGGCCCGGAATCGATGGGGTCCCGGTCCAGACGTACGACGCTCAGTGGCGCCCGTACGTCACTTGCCGAGAAGCTTCTTGATCTTCGCGGCGTCGCCCGGGGCCATCTCGGCGTTGCCGGTGAGGCGACGCGTCACGCGGGACGACTTGTGCTCGAGCAGGTGGCGCTTGCCGGCGCGCTCACGGAGCACCTTGCCGGAGCCGGTGATCTTGAAGCGCTTGCTGGCACCGCTGTGCGACTTGTTCTTCGGCATAGCGCCGTTCTCTCCTCGTCGGTGGCGCTCCGGTGCCCGGTCGCGAAAACCGGGCACGGTGGAGCGTCGCTCTTGTTTCGGTTACGTCTCCTGGGGACTCTCGTCCCCCGGGGTCACGCCTCGGCGGGGGCCTCTGCCGGAGCCTCGGCTTCCGCGGCGTTCTGCGACTTGCCGGGGTTGGCCTTCGCTTCGGCCTTGCGGGCCTCCTGCGCCTGGCGAGCCTCGGCCATCGCCTCGGTCTTCTTCTTGTGCGGACCGAGAACCATGATCATGTTGCGGCCGTCCTGCTTCGGGTTCGACTCCACGAAACCGAGGTCCTGGACATCCTCCGCCAGTCGCTGCAGCAGCCGGTAGCCCAGCTCGGGCCGGGACTGCTCACGCCCACGGAACATGATCGTGATCTTGACCTTGTCGCCCTGCTTGAGGAACCGGACGACGTGACCCTTCTTGGTGTCATAGTCGTGCGGGTCGATCTTCGGCCGGAGCTTCATCTCCTTGATGACCGTGTGCGCCTGGTTCTTGCGCGCCTCACGGGCCTTCATGGCCGACTCGTACTTGAACTTCCCGTAGTCCATGAGCTTGCACACGGGCGGACGGGCGTTCGCCGCGACCTCGACCAGGTCCAGGTCGTACTCCTGCGCAAGCTCCAGTGCCTTAGCGAGCGGGACGATGCCCACCTGCTCGCCACTGGGACCGACAAGTCGCACCTCGGGAACGCGAATCCGGTCGTTGATGCGGGGCTCGGCGCTGATGGATCCTCCTCGGTAGCACCACGCGACGGTCTGGCGGACAGCCGCGTAACGTCTGTGTTCGTTAGACCGAACCGCGCCGAAGCAGAAAAAATGCCCCGGACGATCACAGGCGGGGGCTCCTCGAACTACCGGAGCGACCGCCGCGGTGACCGCGGGGCGCACTTTCGGGCGGTGTGCCGTCACGGAGGACGGGACCGCCTGACCGGTGACCCGCCGCCCTCGAGGGCGGTCAGGTGGGAGTTCGAAGCCTCCACTTGTAGGTCGGGCTCGTGAGCTGTGAGGCATACGTGTCCGACCGGTCGTTACACAAGGTTAGCAGCCTCGCCCGGAATCGGCTAACCGAGGCCGACTGGGGCTGGTTCTCCCTGTGCCCCTATGGTGAACGGCATGAGTGAAGAGACGCCCGACTTCAACGCCATGACCCGCGACATCGCCGAGGTGCCCGCGGTCGAGGTGATCGTGACGGTCGCCGTCAACCTGATGAGCGCGGCCGCGGTGAAGCTCGGTCTGACCGAGGAGGGCGAGAAGCACAAGGACCTGGACGAGGCCCGCAAGCTGATCCACGCCCTCGCCGGCCTGCTGGACGCGAGCGCCACCGAGATCAGCTCGTTCCACGCGGCCCCGCTGCGGGACGGCCTGAAGTCCCTCCAGCTGGCGTTCCGCGAGGCCTCTCTCGTGCCCGACGAGCCGGGCCAGGGCCCCGGCGAGAAGTACACGGGCCCGATCTACGGCTAGTTCACTCGCGTACGTATTCACTCGCGTACGTACAGGGGCTCGCCCGGAGGGGTGGTTCCGGCCGGCAGGAGTGCCAGGTCGAGGCCGCGCACCAGGCGGGCCCTCAGTGTTTCGTCGGCCGCCATGCGCCGCGCCACCGCGCGAGCGGCGTCGGCGGGAGTGGCCGCCGGGTCGAGGACGAGGGCCAGGGTGCCGTCCGCCTGCCCCGGCCCGAGGTGGGCGCGGAGCACGGCGGGCTCGGCCGCCACGGCGTCCCGTACCGCCGCGACGACCGCCGGGTCGGTGAGCGGGTCGGTGCTCGTGCGCCCTTCGGCCAGCGCCAGCAGCGCGGGGCCGGTCAGCTCGAAGGGCACGGGTCCGGCCAGGTCCAGCACGACCGTGTCCGCCTTCTCGTGCGCGGCGGCCTGCAAGGCCTGGTGCAGCGGTACGGCCACGGGGCGGGCCCGCGGATCCCAGCGGGCCAGGGCGTCGGTGGACGTGAAGGCGGGCAGTGCGGTGCGGCCGCCGGCCTTCAGCGTAGGTACGGCCATGTCGCTGGTCTTCTCCCGGCGCAGCCCGTTCTCGTCCTCCTCGGCCTCGCCGAGCACGGCGACCACCGGGACGAGCAGCCTGGCGCCCTTCAGCGCGGCGAGCACGGGTCCCACGGCGGTGCGGTCCCCGGCCCAGGCGGCGAGCGCCGCGCTCAGCCGGGGGTCGGCGGAGCCGTCGTCGTCGGAGAAGCCTGGGTCGGGAATGTTCTTGTTCGCCACGGTCCCCGACCCTATAGCGGGCATCCCGCCGGACCCCGCTGGGGCTCTCGCAGCCTGCGGTGACACAGATCTCAGGCCCACCGGCTTCCCCGTACGGACGTCGCGCCCACCATGGAGGTATGGAGTTTCCCGCAGCCCGCCCCGCCCTGACAGGCGCCGCCGTCGCCTGCGCCGTCGCGCTGAGCGGTACGGCCTCGGGGGCGGCCTGCGCGACGCCGTGGGCGCACGCCGGGACGCGAGCCGTATCGTCGGCCGTGGCGCCGTCGGCGCCGGTGCCCGCGAGCGGGGAGGCAGCGGTGGAAGCTGTGCGACGGCCGGCGGCAAGCCGTGACGCCTTGCTGGCCGAGGCCGTGCGGGCCCTGCCGGCCGAGGACGGGGCGCGGGTGTCGGTGACCGTGCTCGACCTGGACTCCGGCGCGAGCGCCGCGTACGGCGAGGGCGCCTTCGACACCGCGAGCATCGTCAAGGTGGACATCCTGGCGGCGCTGCTGCTCAAGGCGCAGGACGCCCGCCGGGATCTGACGGCGGCGGAGAAGTCCCACGCCGCCGCGATGATCGAGCGCAGCGACAACGACTCGGCGTCGGCCCTGTGGCGGACGATCGGCGGGGCGAAGGGGCTCAAGGCCGCGAACGAGCGGTTCGGGCTGACCGGCACCGAGGGCGGCGAGGGGATGCTGTGGGGGCTGACGCGGACCACCGCGGCCGACCAACTCGTGCTGCTGCAGCAGGTGTTCGAGAAGGATTCCGAGCTGAGCGCGGCCTCGCGGGCATATCTCCAGAAGCTGATGGGACGGATCGCCGACGGGCAGCGGTGGGGGGTGTCGGCGGCCGGGGACGGGTCGGCCGGGGCTCTGAAGAACGGCTGGCTGCCGCGCAGCGCCACCGGCCTGTGGAACATCAACAGCATCGGGCGGGTGACCGTCGACGGCCGTGCCTTCCTGGTGGCCGTGCTGTCGGACGGCAACACGACGAAACAGAAGGGGGTCTCGCTGGTGGAGTCGGCGGCGTGCGCCGCCGTGTCCGTGTTCACCGAAGGGTCCCGGGCGTCCGCGGCTGACGTCTAGCGGGCAGCCACCGGTGGCCGATTGGGCCGGTGAGGGCCGTGTGGCGGGAGTGGCCTGTGATGCGGCGTCGTGAGGCCAGACGCACACTGGACGGATGAGTGGCACGCAGGCGGGGCGTGGCGAGGCGGCGTCCTCGGGCCGGCCGGCACCACGGCAGACTGTGGCACTGGCGGCGATGATGTTCGCCGTGGCGATGACGTTCATCGACCAGACCATCGTCTCGATCGCCGCGCCCGACATCGTCCGCGAACTGGATCTGTCGTCCTCCGGCATGCAGTGGGTCGTGAACGCCTATCTGCTCGCCCTGGCCGCCTTCTTCGCCCTGGGCGGGCGCCTGGCGGATCTGTACGGTCCGCGCCGGGTGGTCGTCGCCGACACGCTGGTGTTCGTCGTCTCGTCGGTGCTGTGCGGATGCGTTCCCACGGGCGAGGTGGCACAGACCTGGCTGATCGTCTTCCGGGCCACCCAGGGGCTGGGGGCGGCGCTGCTCTTTCCCGCGGCCCTCGCCGTGGTGGTGGCGGTGTTCCCGCCGGAGCGGCGTGGGCGGGCTCTCGCCCTGTTCTTCGGGCTCTCGGGCGCGCTGACCGCCGTCGGACCGCTCCTGGGCGGCTGGCTCACGGCCTGGACCTGGCGTGCCGTCTTCTGGGTCAACGTGCCCGTGGCCGTCGTGGCGCTGGTGCTGACCGCGTACGCCCACGTCGCCGACCGGCGCAGGCCCGGCACCCTGGACGTCCGCGGCGCCGTGCTGATCGCCACGGGCATGGGGCTGAGCGTCCTCGGCTTCCAGCAGGCCTGGTCCTGGGGCTGGGACAGCCCCGCGACCTGGCTCTGCGTCCTGGGCGGCCTGGCGGTGCTCGGTGTGTTCGTCCGCTACGAGCGGCGGATTCGCCATCCGCTGATCGACCTGCGCGTCTTCCGGGACAAGGCGTTCACCGTGGACGTGGCGGTGCTGTTCTTCGCGAGCTCGCCTTCGTCCCGGTGTTCTTCTTCGCCTCCGTCTACGCCCAGGTGTGCCTGAGCGCCTCGCCGAACCAGGCGGCGCTGTTCCTGCTGTATTTCTTCGCCGGCTTCGCCCTCGCCTCGCAGTGGGGCGGGCGGATCCTCGACAAGCAGGGCGCGCGTCCGGCGCTGAAGCTGGGCACGGTGGTGGGGGCGGTCGGGTTCGCCCTGTGGGCGGGCGAGCTGACCGATCTGAGCATCCACGACCAGTGGCCGTACGCTGCTCTCGCCGGGGCCGGCATCGGCTTCGTGCTCGCCCCCGCCTCCACGGACGCCGTCAACCGGGCCATCGGCCCGTCCTACGGGGAGGTCACGGGGATCACCCAGACCGTGCGCAATTACGCGGCGAGCGTGGGTCTGGCCGTCTTCGGCACCGTGCTGACGCACATGACCAGCGAGAAGGTGGTCGGCACCCTGGAGTCGCGCGGCCTGCCCCCGGGCGAGGCGCGGGACCTCGCCCGCCACGTCAGCGAGTCCGTCACGGGCAACGGCGACTCGGGCACACCCACGGGGACGGGGCCCGCCGTCACGGCGATGCGGGACGCGATGGACGCGGTGCGGATGGACTTCGCCGAGGCCAACCAGTGGGTGTTCTACGGGATGGCCGTGGCCCTGGGGCTCGGGTTCCTGTGCGCCCTGCGCCATCCTGGCGGCCGCGCGGTGACTCCCGGACCCACGGACGAGGAACCGGCCGCGGGGAAGCCTGCCGAGAGCCCCTAGAAGGCGTCGTACGCGCGGCGGGCCCGCCACAGCACGACCGCCGAGACCAGCAGGACACCCCCCACGCTGCCGGCGAGGGGGCCCGCCCAGCTCGCGGTGCCGTCGTCGGAGCGGGCGGGTTCCGGGCCGGGACCGAAGTACTTCTCCCCGTACGACGCCGAGCGCAGGCCTTCGGGCTTCAGACGGCCGGCCTCGTCGATGGCGGCGGCCGGGTCGACGAAGCCGAAGCCGCGCGAGTCGTCACGGCCGTCGGCGGGGGCGTCGCGGGCCGTGTCCTCGAGGAGCCTTTTGATCTGGGCCGGCGTCAGGCCGGGGTGGGCCGCCTTGACCAGGGCGGCGGCACCGGAGACGAAGGCGGCGGCGGCACTGGTGCCCCAGCCCTCGTAGTACTTGCGATCGGGGTCGGCGATCACCACGTCGACGCCGGGGGCGCTGACCGTGGCGTACCAGCGGCGGGTCGAGAAGGAGGCGCGGGTGCCGAGGCGGTCGACGGCGGTCGCGGCTATCACGCCCGGGTAGGCGGCCGGGTAGGAGATGTGGTCGCCCTTCTCGCCGCCGTTGCCGGCCGAGGCGACGACGACGGAGCCCTTCTTCAGGGCGTACTGGACGGCCTCGTCCTCGGCGGGTTCGGGGTGTGCGGAGGCCGAGTCGTCGCCCAGGGAGAGGTTGATGACGTCGGCGCCCTGGTCGGCGGCCCAGCGGATGCCTTCGGCGAGGGCGTTGCCGCGGGTCTTGCGGGCCCTGGCGCGGGCCGGGTCGCCGTCCTCCAGAATGACGCGGACGGGGAGAATCCGCGCCTGCGGGGCGATGCCCATGACGCCGTCGGCGTTGCCCGCGCCGTGACCGTGACCGGCGATGATGCCGGCCATGGCGGTGCCGTGCCGGGCCCAGGCCCGGTCTCCGCGGCCGGCGCCGAAGCCGACCATGTCCTTGGTGGGCAGCACGTTGCCGGCGAGGTCCGGGTGGTCGTCGTCGACGCCGGTGTCCAGCACGGCGACGGTGACGCCGGCGCCCTTGGTGGTCTGCCAGGCCTCCTCGGTGTGCATGGCCTCCAGGGCCCACTGCTGGGCGCGGATGCCGTCCGCGTGGGCCACGGTGGGCGGGACCAGGGCGACGGAGGCGGCGAGCAGGACGCCGAGCAGTCCCGCTTGGCGGGTCGTTGGCTTCATGACGACCGTTCCGGGGGCGAGGTGACGGACTTGCGCAGGCCCCGCTCCACACGGTCGGCGAGACCCTTCGCCTCGTGGCCGAGGCCCGCCTGGGCCGCGGCGGTGCCGGCTCCGGAGCGCATCGCGTCCGCGGCGGGCTGCGGCTCGTCGACGGTCCGGGCGTCGGCCCAGCCGGAGACGGCGTACACCACGACCGGGGCGTCCGTGAGCACGGAGACCGTCCAGGAGGCCCGCTGCTCGTCCGTGAAGCCGGCGGCGACGGTGTCCTGCGCGGCGTACGGACGCGGCATCAGGTCGGTACGCCGGTCCAGGCCGTCCTTGCCGAAGCGGCTGTCCAGCGTGCGCATCGCGGTGGCGTCGGCCTTGGTGAAGAGCAGGCCGACGGTGGTGACGTAGCTCTGGGTGGCGTCGGTGTAGGTGGCGCGCAGCAGACGCGCGCAGCCGGCCGGGGCGAGGGCCTTGCGCAGCAGCGGGTCGAAGGCGTCGGCGCAGTCGCTGTCGGGGGCGACGGCGATACGCGTCCAGAGCCGGTCGGCGCCCCCGGGTCCGGCGCCGCGGCCCAGCACGGTGGGCGGGAAGAGCTCGTCCACGGGCACGCTGTGCCACAGGTTCCCGGCGGCGGCGTAGCTCCCCCGCTCACCGGCCTCCGCCGAGTCCCCGGCCAGCCAACTCCCGGCCACGGCGCCCCCGATGAGCCCGGCACCGAGGACGAAGCAGACGGCGGCCGCGAGGGTGCGCCGCCGGACCCGAGCGCCGGACCGGGGCCGCGCGGGTTCGTCGAACGTCTCGGGCTCACCGAAGCTGACCAGGGGCCGCACCGAGGCGGGGTCCGCGGCGGAGGTGCGCCCGGCGCTCCAGGAGTGGACCGGGTCCGGGGTCACGGGCGTGCCGGGTTTTGCCGAGCCGGCCACGGGAGCGCGTCCGGCCTCCGGTGGCACCGGGCGCAGCCGCCGGGTCGTCTCCTCGGGGGTCTCGGCGGGCCGTGGCACCGGGGTGGGGCGGTGCCCCGGACGCGGCGGCGCGTCGGGGAAGCGTGCCGAGGCCGGAGGCGGAGGTGGCGTGACGGGGCCGGCGCCCGTGTCCTGACCGTGCGGGGGACGGAGGGCCGGGAAGCGGGCACCCACGGCGGATGAGGCACTCCCCGGCGACGGCTGTCCGGGGCACGAGCCGCCGCCCGGCAGCGACGCACCCGGACGTGAGCTGCCGCCCGGCAGCGACGCACCGGAACGGGAGACGTCGCCCGGCAGCGACGCACCCGAACGTGAGCTGTCGCCCGGCAGCGACGCCCCGGAACGGGAGACGTCGCCCGGCAGCGACGCACCGGAATGTGAGCTGTCGCCCGGCGACGAACCGGAGCGCGGGCCGTCGTCCCTCGCGGCCCGGTCGGCGGTGGCGTTCGGTGTCCTCGGCGGCTGGGCCGGTCGGGGTGGGGTCGTGGGGCGGGGCGGGACGGGGGCGTGCTGGGCTTCCGTGCTCATGCGCCCCCCGTTTCCTCGTACCTGTGCCCGTCTCCTCGTACGCGGGCCACCCTCGCAAGTCGTCGCACGCAAACCCGCACGCGCCAACCGGCATCCCGGCGCGGCGGGCGGAGTCGTTCCTGCCTGCGTGCGCGTCACTCTACGGGTTGCCCCCGCCGATACGGGAACCAGTCCACGAGGCCGGGGCATCTGCCCGGAACATCCCCCTACCCTGCGGTAATCCTGTCTGGCAGGCTTCGTTCATGACTGTGCGTGCCGCCGACCGGGCCCGTTACGACCGGGCCACCGCCCCTCTCGACGCCCCTGTCGCGATCGTGGACCTGGACGCCTTCGACGCCAACGCGGACGACCTGGTCCGCCGCGCGGGCGGAAAGCCGGTCCGCGTCGCCAGCAAGTCCGTACGCTGCCGTGCCCTGCTCGAACGCGCCTTGGCCAGGGACGGCTTCGCCGGGATCATGTCGTTCACACTCGCCGAGTCCCTGTGGCTGGCCCGCTCCGGTTTCGAGGACGTCCTCCTCGCCTACCCGTCGTCCGACCGGGCCGGCTTCGCCGAACTCACCTCCGATCCCAAGCTCGCCGCCGCCGTCACGGTGATGGTCGACGACCCCGCCCAGCTGGCCCTCATCGACGAGGCTCGGGACGGCGGCGGTGAAGTCGTGCGGGTCTGCCTGGAGTTGGACACCACCCTGAGGCTGCTCGGCGGGCGGGTACGCGTCGGTGCCCGCCGCTCGCCGCTGCACTCCCCGGCCGATGTCGCCGACCTGGCCAGGGCGGTGGTCCGGCGGCCGGGGTTCGAGGTCGTGGGGATCATGGCGTACGAGGGGCATGTCGCCGGGGTGGGGGACGCGATCGCGGGGCGGCCGGTGCGCTCGCGGGCGGTGCGGCTGATGCAGGCCGCCGCCCGGCGTGAGCTGGCCGAGCGGCGCGCGGCCGTGGTGCGCGCGGTGCGGGCCGTGGTGCCGGGGCTGGAGTTCGTCAACGGCGGCGGCACGGGCAGCGTGCAGCACACCGCCGCCGAGGACGCGGTCACCGAGGTCGCCGCCGGGTCCGGGCTGTACGTGCCGCGGCTGTTCGACAACTACACGTCGTTCACCGGCCGTCCGGCGGCGCTGTTCGCGCAGCCGGTGGTGCGCAGGCCCGGCGTCGGCGTGGTCACCGTCCTCGGTGGCGGCTATCCGGCGTCCGGTGCGGCCGGGGTGGACCGGCTGCCGGTGCCGTACCTGCCCGAGGGGCTGCGGTACGACCCCCAGGAGGGCGCAGGCGAGGTGCAGACGCCACTGCTGGGCTCGCCGGCCGACGACCTGCTGATCGGCGACAAGGTGTGGTTCCGGCACGCCAAGGCGGGCGAGATGTGCGAGCGGTTCGACACGCTGCACCTGGTCGAGGGGGACCGCGTCACCGCGGCCGTGCCGACCTACCGCGGCGAGGGCCGCACCTTCCTGTGACGGTCAGCCCGCCGGGCTGATGCCGGCGCCCACCCCGCCGCCGGTGTCCGCGTCGCCTACGGGCCGGATCCCGTCGGTGATCCGGTCCATGTCGGCGAGCGGCGGCCCGTCCGGACCGGCGTCGAACACGTAGCGCACGACGATCGGTGCCTCCGTGCCCACGCTGGACTGGAAGGCGAGGGACTGCACGTAACCGCCGGGCCCCTCGGCGGTTACGACCCGCCAGCGGACGAGGTGTCCGGCGCGGCCCGCGACCGCCACCGGTTCAGACTTGACCACCCGGTGCGACTCGATGCCGCCGAAGGGGCGCCGGCCGAGGACGTCACGGTCGTACGCCTCGTCGGCCGCGTCCGCGATGTCCGCCTCGGCGAGCGCCTTGGGGGACGTCCCCTCGCTGCCGGCGGCCGTGCGGGAGAAGACCAGGCCGTGCCGGCACGTCCCGGCGTCGGCCGGGCAGTCGTACGTGCCGTCGGTGGTCATCATGACGTGGTCCAGGCTGATGTTCTCCGGGCGGACCCAGCCGTCGAGCAACGGCAGTGTGATGCCGTTGAGTTGATCGACCACGACGTCCGGGCCGTCCGCGTCGTCCGGGTCGTCCGCGTCGTCCGGGCCGTCCGGCGAGGGCGTGGGGGACGCGGGGACCGGCGCCGTGGTGCTCGCCGGTGTGCTGATCGCCCGCGGGCCGCCGCTCTCGTCGTCCTCACCGCCGGCCGTGAGGACGACGGCACCGGCGACCAGGGCGGCGGCCAGGAGCGCACCCGCGACGGTGAGGGCCACGACCCGGGCGCGCGGGGTCGTGGCGGGGCCTGCGGGAGGCCGGCCGGGGATCCCGGGCGGGCGCCGGTGCCCGGTCCAGGCCGAGCCGTCCCACCAGCGCTCGACGTGCGGGTCGGACGGGTCGCGGTACCAGCCGGGCGGAGGTGACGTGCTCACCCCGGCACTGTAGGCCGACGCCTACAGCGGTGTGACGTACGCCCCCGAGATCCCGCCGTCCACCAGGAAGTCGGTGGCGTTGACGAACGAGGAGTCGTCGCTGGCCAGGAACGCCACGGCGGCGGCGATCTCCTCGGCCTCGGCGAACCGGCCGAGCGGGATGTGCACCAGACGGCGCGCGGCCCGCTCCGGGTCCTTGGCGAACAGCTCCTGGAGCAGCGGGGTGTTGACCGGCCCGGGGCAGAGCGCGTTGACGCGGATGCCCTCGCGGGCGAACTGCACGCCGAGTTCACGGGACATCGCGAGGACGCCGCCCTTGGACGCGGTGTACGAGATCTGCGAGGTGGCCGCGCCCATCCGGGCCACGAAGGACGCGGTGTTGATGATGGAGCCCTTGCCCTGGCGGCGCATGTAGGGGATCGCGGCCTTGCAGCACAGGTAGACGGAGGTGAGGTTGACCTCCTGGACGCGCTTCCAGGCCTCCAGGCCGGTCTCCAGGATGGAGTCGTCGTCGGGCGGCGAGATCCCGGCGTTGTTGAAGGCGACGTCGACGCTTCCGTAGGTGTCGTACGCCGCCTTGAACAGCGCCTCGACCTGCTCGGGGTCGGTGACGTCGACGTTCACGTAGATCCCGCCGGCCTCCTCGGCGGCCGCCTTGCCGCGCGCCTCGTCGACATCGCCGCAGACGACGTGCGCGCCCTCGGAGGCGAGCCGGCGGACGGTGGCGAGGCCGATGCCGCTGCCGGCTCCGGTGACGACGGCGGTACGGCCGGCCAGCCGGCGGCAGATGTTTTCCTCGGGCGATGCGCTCACTGTGCGGGGCCTTCCGTGCGGGATTCCGTGCTGATGAAGACGTTCTTGGTCTCGGTGAAGGCGGCGAGCGCGTCCGGGCCGAGCTCACGGCCGATGCCGGACTGCTTGAAGCCGCCGAACGGCGTCCAGTAGCGCACGCTCGAGTGGGAGTTGACGGACAGGTTGCCTGCCCGGACGGCGCCCGAGACGCGCAGGGCGCGGCCGACGTCCCGGGTCCAGACGGAGCCGGCGAGGCCGTAGTCGGTGGCGTTGGCGAGGCGGACGGCGTCGGCCTCGTCGTCGAAGGGCAGGACCACGGCGACGGGGCCGAAGACCTCCTCGACGGCCACGCGCGCCTCGGGGCCGACGCCGGTCAGGACGGTGGGCGGGAACCAGAAGCCGGGGCCCTCGGGCGCCTTGCCGCGGATGCCGGGCGTGTCCGGGTCCACGTAGGAGCGGACGCGGTCCAGCTGGGCCCGGGAGATGAGCGGGCCCATGTCCGTGCCCGGATCGGCCGGATCGCCCACGGTGACGGCCTCCACGGCGGGGGCGAGCAGTTCCAGGAACCGGTCGTAGGCGGTGCGCTGGACGAGGATGCGGGTGCGGGCGCAGCAGTCCTGGCCGGAGTTGTCGAGGAAGGACATGGGGGCGGCGGCCGCGGCGGCTTCCAGGTCGGCGTCGGCGAAGACGATGTTGGGGCTCTTGCCGCCGAGTTCGAGGGTGACGCGCTTGAGGAGGGCCGAGCCCTTCGCCAGCACCTGTTTGCCCACGGTGGTCGACCCCGTGAAGACGATCTTGGCGACGCCGGGGTGCTCGACGAGTGTGTTGCCCGCGACCGGCCCGTGCCCGGGGAGCACCTGGAACAGGCCCTCCGGCAGCCCCGCCTCCACGGCGAGTTCGGCGAGCCGGAGCGCCGTCAGCGGCGTCGTCTCGGCGGGCTTGAGGAGCACCGCGTTGCCCGCCGCGAGGGCCGGTGCCGTGCCCCACGCCGCGATCGGCATGGGGAAGTTCCAGGGCGCGATGACGCCGACCACGCCGAGTGGTTCGAGGATCGTGACGTCGAGGCCGCCCGGCACCGGGATCTGACGTCCGGTCAGCCGCTCCACTCCCCCGGCCGCGTAGTCGAGCAGGTCACGGACGTTGCCGGCCTCCCAGCGCGCGTTGCCGATCACGTGCCCGGCCTCGCGGACCTCCAGCTGGGCCAGCTCTTCGAGGTGTTCGTCCACCGTGACGGCGAACCGGCGCAGCAGACGGGCGCGTTCGCCCGGCGCCAGCGCGGCCCAGCCGGCCTGTGCCTTCGTGGCCCGCGCGACCGCCGCGTCCACGTCCTGCGCCGTGGCGGCCGGGACGGAGGCGACGACCTCCTCCGTCGCGGGGTTGAGTACGTCGAGCAGTTGCGACACGTGATGCCTCACAGACGTTCGAAGGAGCGGCGCAGCTCCCAGTCGGTCACCGCGGCGTCGAAGGCTTCCAGCTCGACGCGCGCCATGTTGCGGTAGTGCGCGACCACCTCGTCACCGAAGGCGGCCTTGGCGATCGGGCTGTCGCCCCAGAGCTCGGCGGCCTCGCGCAGGGTGGTCGGCACCTGTGCGAAGCCGGCGGTGTACGCGTTGCCGGGGCACGCTTCGGGCAGCTCCAGCTTCTGCTCGACGCCGTACAGACCCGCCGCCACCATCCCCGCCACCGCGAGGTAGGGGTTGACGTCGCCGCCGGGCAGCCGGTTCTCGAAGCGCAGGGAGTGTCCGTGGCCGACGACCCGCAGCGCGCAGGTGCGGTTGTCGTGCCCCCAGGCGACGGCGGTCGGGGCGAAGGATCCCGGCTGGAACCGCTTGTAGGAGTTGATGTGCGGCGCGTAGAGCAGCGAGAAGTCCCGCAACGCGGCGAGCTGTCCGGCGAGGAAGTGCCGCATGAGCTCGGACATGCCGTCGTCGCCGGGCATGGCGCTGCGGCCCTGGTCGTCGGCCAGCGACAGGTGGATGTGGCAGGAGTTGCCCTCACGCTCGTCGTACTTGGCCATGAAGGTGAGCGACATGCCCTCCTGGGCGGCGATCTCCTTGGCGCCGGTCTTGTAGATCGCGTGCTGGTCGCAGGTGACGAGGGCCTCGGCGTAGCGGAAGACGATCTCGTGCTGGCCGGGGTTGCACTCGCCCTTGGCCGACTCGACGGTCATGCCGGCACCGGCCATCTCGTTGCGGATGCGGCGCAGCAGGGGTTCGACGCGGCCGGTGCCGAGGACCGAGTAGTCGATGTTGTACTGGTTGGCCGGGGTGAGCCCGCGGTAGCCGGAGTCCCAGGCCTGCTCGTAGGTGTCGCGGAAGACGATGAACTCCAGCTCGGTGCCGACCTGCGCGCTCAGGCCGAGCTCGGCGAGCCGGTCGAGCTGGCGGCGCAGGATCTGCCGGGGCGCGGCGACGACCGGGGAGCCGTCGGCCCAGGCCAGGTCGGCGACGAGCAGGACGGTGGCCTCGTTCCAGGGGACACGGCGCAGGGTGCTCAGGTCGGGGTGCAGGGCGAAGTCGCCGTAGCCGCGGTCCCAGGAGGACATCTCGTAGCCGTCGACGGTGTTCATCTCGACGTCCACGGCGAGGAGGTAGTTGCAGCCTTCCGTGCCGTGCTCCAGCACCTCGTCGAGGAAGAAGCGCGCGGCGAAGCGTTTACCCTGCAATCGCCCCTGCATGTCCGGGAAGGCCAGGACGACGGTGTCGATCTCGCCGCCCGCGACGAGGGCGTGCAGTTCCTCGACGCTGAGCGGGGGTGTGCGGTCTGCCACGGAGGGCCTCCTTGGGGCTTCTTCCGTCGTCTGCCGGCTGCTGTGCGGCTGTCGCCGGCCGGGCCGAGAGCCATAAGGTATTGCCGCGAACCATTGCTTGGGAAGGGGGCTCGGCAAGATGACGCTGGATCCGGTGGATTCCGACGGCGGCAGCGGTGACCGGCTGGCACCGGTGCTGCGGCCCGTGCGCGCCGGCAACGGCTTCGAGGAGGCGCTGGAGCAGATCCTGCAGGTCCTCCGGCTCGGCCTGGTGCCCGGCGGCGAACGGCTGCCCGCCGAGCGGGAGCTGGCCGAGCGGCTCGGGATCAGCCGGGTGACGCTGCGCGAGGTGCTGAAGGTGCTCCAGGACCAGGGCCTGGTGGAGGCGCGGCGCGGACGGTACGGCGGGACGTTCGTCCGGCGACGCACGGACGCCGGCGGCGAGGACGAGCTGCGGCGGCGGGTGGCCGGGGTCGACATCGAGGACGTGCTGCGCTTCCGCGAGGTGCTGGAGGTGGGCGCGGCCGGGCTGTGCGCGGCACACGGGCTCACGGACCGGCAGGCGGAGCGGCTGCGGCAGGCGCTGACGGCGACGCACGAGGCACCGCTGGCCGACTACCGGCGGCTGGACACGCTGCTGCACCTCACGCTCGCCGACCTCTCCGGTTCACCGACGCTGACCGCTCAGTACGCGGCGGTCCGGGCCACGGTGAACGACCTGCTGGACTGCATCCCGCTGCTGGTGCGCAACCTGGAGCACTCGCAGCGCCAGCACGCCGCCGTGGTGGAGGCGGTGCTCGACGGGGACGCCGACGGGGCGCGGGAGATCATGCGGGAGCACTGCGCGGGGACAGCGGCCCTGCTGCGCGGATTCCTGACCTGAGCCCGGCCCCGCGCCCGGACGGCATTTACCACGGGTTAACGCAGGGGTCTTGCTTTTCCGCTCCCGGTCCCACAAAGGTATCCACTCACTCCATTGAACCAACGCCGGAGTCCCGGCCGCAGCGCCTCAAAGAGCCCCCGTCCGTGCCCGCCGTCCCCTGGGGAGTCGTCCCATGACCGTGGATCCCTCGACACCGCCCGCCGCCCCCGAGGCGGACGACTATCTGCAACGCCGGGCCCTGCGCCGCGGCAGTGCCGGCTGGCTGCTGCTGACCGGCCTCGGCGTCGCCTACGTCGTCTCCGGCGACTACTCGGGCTGGAACTTCGGCCTGGCCGAGGGCGGCTTCGGCGGCCTGGCCATCGCCATGCTGCTGATGGGCGCCATGTACACCTGCATGGTGTTCGCCCTCGCCGAGCTCTCCTCGATCCTCCCCACGGCGGGCGGCGGTTACGGATTCGCGCGCCGGGCCCTCGGCCCGTGGGGCGGCTTCCTGACGGGGACGGCGATCCTCATCGAGTACGTCCTGGCACCCGCCGCCATCGTCATCTTCATCGGGGACTACGTCGAGTCGCTGGGCCTGTTCGGCCTGGAGTCGGGCTGGCCGGTGTACCTGGTCTGCTTCGCGATCTTCCTCGGCATCCACCTGTGGGGCGTCGGCGAGGCACTGCGCTTCAGCTTCGTCGTCACGGGCATCGCGGTGGCCGCGCTGGTCGTGTTCGCGGTGGCCGCCCTGCCCTCCTTCGACCTCTCCTCGCTCGACGACATCCCGGTGGACTCCGCGGCGCTCGGCGCGAGCTCGTGGCTGCCGATGGGGCTGCTCGGCATCTGGGCGGCGTTCCCGTTCGGCATGTGGTTCTTCCTGGGCGTGGAGGGCGTGCCCCTGGCCGCCGAGGAGACCAGGGACCCCGCCCGTACCCTGCCGAAGGCGATCCGCTGGTCCATGGGCATCCTGGTGGTCCTCGCGGTGGTCACCTTCTTCGCGGCGGCCGGAGCGCGCGGTTCGGCGGCGGTCCAGGACGCGGGCAACCCCCTCGTCGAGGCGCTCCAGCCGGACGGCGAGGCGACCACGCTCAGCCGGATCGTGAACTACGCCGGCCTCGCGGGCCTGGTGGCCTCGTTCTTCTCGCTGATCTACGCCGGCTCGCGCCAGTTGTTCGCGCTCTCCCGCGCGGGCTACCTGCCGAGGTTCCTGTCCCTGACCAGCAGCCGCAAGGCTCCCTACCTGGGTCTGCTGGTGCCCGGGGTGGTCGGCTTCGGCCTGGCCGCGGGCACGGGCGACGGCGCGCGGTTGCTGAACGTCGCGGTCTTCGGCGCCACGATCAGCTACGCGCTGATGTCCCTGTCGCACATCGTGCTGCGCCGCCGGGAGCCGGGGCTGCCGCGGCCGTACCGCACGCCGGGCGGTGTGCTGACGTCCTCCGTGGCCCTGGTGCTGGCCTGCGCGGCGCTGGTGGCCACCTTCCTGGTCGACGTCACCGCCGCGTTCATCGCGCTCGGTGTGTACGTCGTGGCGGTGGCGTACTTCGGCCTCTACAGCCGTAAGCGGCTGGTGGCGAAGGCACCGGAGGAGGAGTTCGCGGCGCTGGCCGCCGCCGAGGCAGAGTTGGTCAGGGACTGAGGCCGGCCGGTCCTGCGGCCCCCTGGTCCTCGTCCGTTCTCATCTCTTCGCCCAAGGAGCACAGCGTGACCAGGCCACTCATCGGCGTCAGCACCTATCTGGAGCCCGGGGCACGCTGGGGCGTGTGGGAGCTGGACGCGGCGCTGCTGCCGGCGGCGTACCCACGCCTGGTGCAGCGGTCGGGCGGCCTCGCGGCGATGCTCCCGCCGGACGCCCCGGACCACGCGGCGGCGGCCGTCGCCCGCCTGGACGGCCTGGTGATCGCGGGCGGTCCGGACGTCGACCCGGCCCGCTACGGCGCCGAACGCGATCCGCGCACCGGCCCGCCCGCCCGGGAGCGCGACGCCTGGGAACTCGCGCTGGTCGACGCCGCGCTGGCGGCGCGGGTGCCGCTGCTCGGTGTCTGCCGGGGGATGCAGCTGCTGAACGTCGCCCTCGGCGGCACCCTCGTGCAACATCTCGACGGGCACGCGGAGGCCGTCGGGGTCTTCGGCGGTCACGCCGTCAAGCCGGTCCCGGGAACCCGGTACGCGCGTGCCGTACCGGAGGAGGTGACCGTCCCGACGTACCACCACCAGTCCGTGGACCGGCTCGGCACGGGTCTTGTCCCGTCGGCCCACGCGGCGGACGGGACGGTCGAGGCCGTCGAGCTGCCCGGCTCCCCGTGGGTGCTGGGGGTGCAGTGGCATCCGGAGATGGGTGACGATCTGCGGGTGATGCGGGCGCTGGTGGAAGCGGCCGGGTGACCGCGGGCGGTGGTGGCGGCCGGGTGACCGGGGTGCGCCGGGGGCGCTCATCTCCCCTTGGGTGACTTGCGCGTCAGCCCCAGCAGTTCCCGCGCCGGTCCCGCCGGGCGGTGGCCGGTGCGCCACACCGCCCGCAGGTCCCGCCGCAGCAGTACGCCGTCCACGGGGACGCTCACCAGGCGCCGGGTCGCCAGTTCCTCGCCCACGGCCAGTTCGCTCAGCACCGCGGGTCCCGCGCCGCCGACCGCCGACGCCTTCACGGCCGTGGTGGAGGACAGCTCGATCAGGGGACGGGCGAGTCCCCCGAGGGCGGCGTCCAGCACCTGGCGGGTGCCCGACCCCTTCTCCCGCAGGACCAGCGGGGTCGCCGCCAGTTCCGCGGCCCGCAGGGGCCGGCGCCGGCGGGCCCAGGGGTGTCCGGGTGCCGTCACGACGACGAGGTGGTCGTGGGCGACGACCACCGAGTCCAGCCCCGCCGGAACCGTCAGGCCCTCCACGAAGCCCAGGTCGGCCTCGTCCGACAGCAGCCGCTGCGCGACGGCCGCCGAGTTTCCCGCGAGCAGCGACACCGCCGTGTCCGGCCGCCCCGCCCGCAGCGCCAGCAGCCAGCCCGGCAGCAGATACTCCGCGATGGTCATGCTGGCCGCGACCCGCAGCCGCGAGTCCCGCCGGTCCCGCAGGGCCTGCGCCCCCACGTCGAAGGCCTCCGCCGCCTCGACGACCCGCCGCGCCCAGTCCGTGACCAGCACTCCGGCGTCCGTGAGCCGGGAGCCGCGCGGCGAGCGGTCCACCAGCGCCACTCCCAGCTGCCGCTCCATGGACCGGATCCGGCTGCTCGCCGCCGGCTGCGTGACCCCCACCTCCCGGGCGGCCGCGCCGAGGCTCCCCAGCCGCGCCACGGCCAGCAGCAGCTCCAGCGCCCCCAGATCCGGCACCCGGTGTGCCAGCGACCCCACCCCCGGGGACGTCCGCCCGCTGCCCTGCCCCTCCGCACCGCTCATAACCCCACCTTATGCCCCCATAGAGCAGTGGTCCCTGGTGGCGACCCCCGGCCGGCGTCACGGTGAGGACATGGTCACCGCCGCCCACCCTCTGCCGCGCCCCGCCGGGCGTGCCCTCGCGGTCCGTCACCTCGGGCCGAACTGGTACGCCTCCGTCATGGGCACCGCCGTGGTCGCCTCAGCGGGCGCCGCGCTCCCTGTGCGCCTCGCGGGCCTGCGCACCGCCTGCGCGGCCTTCTGGGCCCTGTCCCTGGCCCTGCTGGCGGCGCTGCTCGTCGCGCGCGCCCTGCACTGGACCCACCATCGCGACCAGGCGCGCGCCCACCTCCTGGACCCGGCGACGGCACCCTTCTACGGCTGCCTGGCGATGGCCCTGTCGGCGGCCGGCACCGCGACGATCACCGTGGGGCGGGACTGGATCGGCACCGGGGCGGCGGTGGCTCTCGGCGCCGTGCTGTTCACCGCCGGGACGGTCCTCGGGCTGGCGGCCGCCGTGACCGTCCCGTACCTGATGGCCGTACACCACCGGCCGGATCCACGGCAGGCGACTCCGGTCTGGCTGCTGCCGCTGGTCGCGCCGATGGTGTCCGCGGCCGCCGGGCCGCTCCTCGTGCCGTATCTGCCGCCCGGGCAGGCGCGGGAGGCACTGCTGCTCGCCTGCGTGGCGCTGTTCGGGCTGAGCCTGCTCGCCACCCTGCTCACCCTGCCCGTGATCTTCGCCCGCCTGCTCACCGCCGGGCCGCTGCCCCTCGCCCTCACCCCCACGCTGTTCCTGGTGCTGGGCCCGCTGGGGCAGTCCACGACCGCCGTGGGCAACATCGCGGACGCCGCACCCTACGGCGACAGCGTCCTCGTCGTGCTGTACGGCGTGCCCGTGATGGGCTTCGCCCTGCTGTGGGCCGTACTGGCGACCGCGCTGGTGGTGCGGGCCCGCCGGCTCGGGATGGGCTTCGCGATGACGTGGTGGGCGTTCACCTTCCCCGTCGGCACCTGCGTGACCGGCGCCGAGGCCCTCGGCCGGCACACCGGGCTCACCGCCTTCGACTGGCTCGCGACCGGCCTGTACGGCGTCCTGGTCGCCGCCTGGGCCGTGGTCGCCGTGGGGACGGCGCGCGGGCTGCTCATCGGCAGGCTGCTCGCAGGGCTTCGTCCAGCACCCGTGGCGCCTCGGCCAGTGACGGCCCGTACCACGTGAGATGCCGTCCGCTGACGAGCGCGCAGGGCAACCCCGGGAAGGCCTCCGGGCCGTCGTCGGCGGCGAAGCGGTAGGGCTCGTCCGGCAGGACCACCACGTCCGGGGCGGTGGCCCGCAGGGCGTCCAGGGGAACCTTCGGGTAGCGGTCCGCGTCTTGCGCGTACCGGTGGTCGACGCCGAGGCGGGCCAGGACGTCGCCCGCGAAGGTGTCACGGCCCAGCACCATCCAGGGGCGCCGCCAGATCGGCACCACGGCCGTCACCCGCGGGTCCCGCGCCGGTGGCCGCGCCCAGGCGGCCTCCGCGTCCCGCAGCCACGCCGGGCGCGGCCCGGCCCCGCAGGCGTCCAGCACGCGGGCCAGCTCCCGGAAGGCCTGCGGCACGTCGCGCACCTCGGTCACCAGGACCTCGACGCCGGCCGCGCGCAGGGCGTCGAGATCCGGGGCGCGGTTCTCCTCCTCGTTGGCGACCACCAGGTCGGGGGCGAGCGCGAGGACGCGGTCGATCGCGGGGTTCTTGGTGCCACCGACACGGGTGACGTCGAGGTCCGCCGGGTGGGTGCACCAGTCGGTGGCGCCGACCAGGACGCCGGGCACGGACACCGCGACGGCCTCCGTCAGGGAGGGCACCAGGGAGACGACGCGCACAGCCAGGTCCTATCGGTGCCGGTCCTGGACGGCCTCGATGTGCTCGGCGACGGCGACGACGAGCACGCGCGTGTCCGGCACGGTCGCCCGCCAGCGGTGCCGCACTCCCCCGGTGAGGTACAGGGTGTCGCCGCGGCCCAGGCGGTAGGCGCGGCCCTCCGCCTCGATCTCGACGGCGCCGTCGGCGACGTACATCAACTGGTCGTTGCGGTACTGGAATTCACGCCCCGCCTCGTGGTCCCCGGTGAACTCCGAGGCGTGCATCTGGTGGTGACCGCGCACCAGGGAACGCACCTGCGGGAAGGGACCCGGCTCGGCGGTGTCGGCGCGCACCACGTCGACACTGCACGCCGGGTCGGCGGCGGCGAGGAGTTCCACGGCGGTGGTGCGCAGGGCGTCGGCGACCTTCTCCAGCGAGCTCTGGCTGGGCCGCGCGCGGTCGTTCTCGACCTGGCTCAGGAAGGGGACCGACAGGCCACTGCGGTCGGCCACGACGGCGAGGGTGAGCTCCAGGGCGCGACGGCGCCGCCGCACGGCCGCGCCCACCCGAAGGGGCTGCTCTTTGTGGTCGCCCATCGCTCCGGCTCCCTCCTTCGCTCGTCGCCGGTCCTCGTACGCCGCTGTCCGGGCGCACCCCTTTCTGATGAGTTCTCTGCACCCTACGCATGTTCGGCAAACCGTTGCATGCGCCCGTCACGTCGCCGTCACGCAGCGTGGCCCGGGACCTCACAGTTCGCGCCACCGGAACAGCCCCACGGCGGCGCCGGCCGCCGGGCTCCTCCTGCGGGGCGAACACGCTGACCAGCGGACCGCACTCCGCCGTGCACCACAGGGCCGCGCCGGTAACACCACGACCCTGACCATCGATCAGTACGAGCCTCGCGCTGTTCTGTTCAATGCGCGACCGGTCACCGATGTTCCCGCCGCGGGCCTGAGCCGGCAAGGGGGCCGGGCGCCCCGCAAGTCCGGCCGGAGGCGCGGAAGTTGACGCCGAGCCCAGGTGATGGCGTAGCGCTGCGTGGTTGTCCGGATCCTTTTCGTACGTACGGTGCACTCCGCGTGCCCGCCACACCACGAGGGGTGGGCGCGAGGCCACACACCGCGCGTGTGTGCCTCGCCGCCCACCCCTCGCCCCGGCGGCCGGGCCGGTCAGGTCACCCGGCCGCCTGGCTCTGCCCCTCGCCCACCGGGGCCCACTGGTCGACCAGGCCGGGGTGCTGCTTCAGCCAGGTACGCACGGCGTCCTGCTCCTGCCCCTTGCCGGCCTTCTGGATCTGCGCCTCCAGGCCGGTGAGCTGCTGCTCCGTCATGGAGAAGTTCCGCAGCCACGCGCCGACCCGGGGGTTGTCACCGGCGAAGCCCTTGCGCGCGAGGGTGTGCACACCGTCGCCCTTGCCCCAGGCACCCTTGGGGTCCTTGAGCTTCTTCAGGTCGTAGCCGCTGTACGCCCAGTGCGGCGACCAGAGCGTGACCACGATCGGCTGCTTCTTGGCGTACGCCCGCTTGAGCTCGGCGAGCATCGCGGGCGTGGAGCCGTCGACGACGTCGTAGGACTCCTCGAGCCCGTACTCCTTGAGCACCTTGTCCTTGAGCATGCCCATCATCCCGGCGCTCGGCTCGATGCCCACGATCTTGCCGTCGACGTCGGAGGCATGGTTCTTCAGGTCCTCCAGCGAGTTCACGTCCTTCATGTAGGACGGGACGGTCAGCTCGAGCGAGGTGGGGCCGAACCACGAACCGAGGTCCTCCAGCTGCCCGCCGTACTTCTTCCAGTACTCGGCGTGCGTGGTCGGCAGCCAGGAGTCGGTCTGGAAGTCGATCTGGCCGGTGGCGAGACCGGTGTACAGCGGTCCGGCGGTGTACTGCGTGGTGGTGACCTCGTAGCCGCGCCGCTCCAGGATCTCCTTCCACAGGTACGTCGAGGCGATGCCCTCGTCCCAGGGGATGTAGCCGAGCTTGATCTCCTTGCCCTTGCCGACGTTCGTGGCGGAGGCCTCGGCGGTGCCGCCGGAGGAGCCGAAGACACCCATCCCGCCGGCGACCAGCGCGAGGACGACCGCGCCGACCACCGCGACGACCGGGCGGGGGCGGTGGTCCCACACCCGGCGCTCACCCGCTGTGCGGGCCCGGGCGGCGGCGCGCCGGCCGAGCGGGGAGATCTGCTCGCCGAGCGCGCCGGTGATCCGGTCCAGGTAGATGGCGAGGACGACGATCCCGAGGCCCGCCTCGAAGCCGAGGCCGATGTCGAGCTGGCCGATCGCCTCGTTGACGGCGCCGCCGAGACCGCCGGTGCCGACCATGCCGGCGATGACGACCATCGACAGGCCGAGCATGATGACCTGGTTGACGCCCGCCATGATGGTCGGCAGGGCGAGGGGCAGCTGCACCCGCAGCAGGGTGTCGCGCGGCGTGGTGCCGAACGCCTCGGCGGCCTCCACGAGTTCGGCGTCGACCTGGCGGATGCCCAGTTCGGTCATCCGGACACCGGGGGCGAGCGCGAAGATCAGGGTGGCCACGACACCGGCGGGCACGCCCATGCCGAAGAACAGGATCGCCGGGATCAGCAGCACCATCGACGGCATCGTCTGAAGCAGGTCGAGGACGGGCCGTACGAAGGCGCTCACGGTCCTGGAACGGGCGGCCCAGATACCCAGCGGCACGGAGATCACCAGGGCGATCACGGTCGCCACGATCACCAGGGACAGGGTCGACATGGCCTGTTCCCACAGGTCCAGCGAGTCGATGAGGGCGAAGCCGGCGAAGGCCAGGACCCCGCCCAGCAGGCCGCGCAGCCACCAGGCGAGCACGGCGAGGATGCCGGCCAGGAGCAGCGGCTCGGGGGCGGTGAGGACATCGCTGATGCCGTTGTACATGCCCTCCACGACGGCCTTGACCGCGTCGAAGAGCCAGGCGAGGTGGGTCACGAGCCAGTCGACGCCCGAGTCGACCCAGTCGCCGAGGCGCAGCCTAGGCATCGGTGGTCACCGCCTCTTCGCGCGGCCGGCCGCAGGCCGTGGGCCGCGCGCTCCGCTCGTCGCCGAGGAAGCCCACGAGGCGCTGTTTCGGCACCACGCCGACGAGCTTGCGCTGCGGGCCGAGCACGGCGACGGGATGTGTCACACGGGCGCTGATCGCGCACAGCTCGGTGAACGGCGTGTCGGGCGTCGCGGTCTCACAGCCGCAGTCGGCCTCGTCGCCGCGGACGCCGGCGTCCATGACCGCGCCGGCGGTCAGCACGCGGGAGCGGTCGACGTCCTGGATGAAGGAGGCGACGTAGTCGTTGGCGGGGCGCAGCAGGATGTCCTCGGCGCTGCCGGTCTGCACGATCCGGCCGTCGCGCATGACGGCGATCCGGTCGCCCAGGCGCATGGCCTCGTTCAGGTCGTGGGTGATGAAGACGATGGTCTTCTTCAGCGTCCGCTGCAGCTCCAGCAACTGGTCCTGCATGTCGCGGCGGATCAGCGGGTCCAGCGCGCTGAAGGACTCGTCCATCAGCAGCAGGTCGGCGTCGGTGGCGAGCGCGCGGGCCAGGCCGACGCGCTGCTGCATGCCTCCCGACAGCTCGTCGGGCCAGGAGGTCGCCCAGCCGTCCAGTCCGCACAGGGCCAGCGCCTCGCCGGCGCGGCGCTCGCGCTCGGCGCGGGGCACGCCCTGCACGGCCAGGCCGTAGGCGGCGTTCTCCAGCACGCTGCGGTGCGGGAACAGCGCGAAGTGCTGGAAGACCATGCTGATCTTCTTCGCACGGACCTCGCGCAGCGCACGGCCGGACAGCGCCGTCAGGTCCTGGCCGTCGAAGCGGACCGCTCCGGCGGTGGGCTCCAGCAGCCCGTTGAGCATGCGCAGCAGGGTGGACTTGCCGGATCCGGAAAGACCCATGACGACGAAGATCTCGCCCGGTTCCACGGTGAAGGACGCGTCGATCACGGCGGCGGTGGTCCCGTCGGCCCGCAACTCCTCCCGGTCGGCTCCCGCGCGGAGCCTGTCCACTGCCTCGTCCGGTCGTCTGCCGAACACCTTGTAGAGATGCTGGGCCTCAAGCCTGGATGACACGCGTACCTCTCGTCTCGGCGGCAAGGATGGGAGACGAAGGGCCGCAAACGGTTGAAAATGCAACTTGCCTCGCTCCGAGGCGGCGCCTGCCCAGATGCGTCCCACCCAAACGCAGCCGTGATCCGCTTCACAGGGCGTCGCGCCTGCCACGCCCCGCACAGGAGCCCGTGCCTGCCGGTGGGGTACGGCATGATGCGGGACGTGACCGGACGACTGATGCTCCTCGACACCGCCTCGCTCTACTTCCGCGCCTACTTCGGCGTCCCGGACTCCGTGAAGGCACCGGACGGCACCCCGGTGAACGCCGTGCGCGGTCTGCTCGACTTCATCGAGCGGCTGGTCCGCGACCACCGGCCCGCACACCTCGTGGCGTGCATGGACGCCGACTGGCGCCCGAAGTGGCGGGTCGACCTGATCCCGTCGTACAAGGCGCACCGGGTCGCCGAGGAGCAGGAGGTGGGGCCGGACGTCGAGGAGGTGCCGGACACGCTGTCACCGCAGGTGCCGGTCATCGAGGCGGTCCTGGACGCGCTGGGCATCGCGCGTGTGGGGGTCGAGGGCTACGAGGCGGACGACGTCATCGGCACGTTCACCGCACGGGCCACCGGCCCGGTCGACATCGTGACCGGCGACCGGGACCTCTACCAGCTGGTGGACGACGCACGGGGCGTGCGGGTGCTGTACCCACTGAAGGGCGTGGGCACCCTGCAGCTCACGGACGAGGCATGGCTGCGCGAGAAGTACGGCGTCGCCGGCAGTGGGTACGCGGATCTGGCCCTGCTGCGCGGCGACCCCAGCGACGGCCTGCCGGGCGTGCCGGGCATCGGCGAGAAGACGGCCGCCAAGCTGCTCGCCGAGTTCGGCGACCTGGCCGGGATCCTGGCCGCGGTCGAGGACCGCGGGGCGAAGCTGACGCCGGCCCAGCGCAAGCGGCTGGACGAGGCGCGGCCCTACCTCGCGGTGGCGCCGACGGTCGTCCGGGTGGCGGCGGACGTGCCGCTGCCGGACGTCGACACGACCGTGCCGCGCACACCGCGCGACCCGGCGGCGCTCGACGCGCTGTCGGGGCGCTGGGGGCTGGGCGGCGCGCTGCAACGCCTCCTCACCACGCTTGAATCGTGACGATCCGGGCGACTCGGACTCATACACTTGAAAACCCTGGGGACGCACTCGAACAGGCAGGAGGCGTCTGCGGGGCGGAGGTGCTAGCTTAGGTAAGCCTAAGTTATTCGGATCAGGGAGGCCGTCATGGCAGAACGTCCGGCCCGCCAGCAGCGCAAGGCTCACTCCGCTCAGGTCGTCCGCACCGAGCGGCTGACCCCTCACATGCAGCGAGTGGTCCTCGGCGGCGACGGCCTCGCCGAGTTCGAGGCGGGCACCTGCACCGACCACTATGTGAAGCTGCTGTTCCCGGCCGAAGGCGCGTCCTACCCGGTCCCCTTCGACCTGCAGCGGATCCGCGAGGAGCTCCCCCGCGACCAGTGGCCGGTCACCCGGACGTACACCGTGCGGTCCTGGGACCCCGAACTGCGCGAGCTGACCCTGGACTTCGTGCTCCACGGCGACGAGGGCCTGGCCGGCCCCTGGGCGATGCGCGCCCAGCCCGGGGACACCCTGCGCTTCCTGGGCCCCGGCGGTGCCTACGCGCCCGACCCGAGCGCCGACTGGCATCTGCTCGCCGGTGACGAGAGCGCGCTGCCCGCGATCGCCGCCGCCCTGGAGTCGCTTCCCGACGGCGCCGCGGTGCGGGCCTTCATCGAGGTCGCCGGTCCCGAGGAGCAGCAGAAGATCGACTCGGACGCGGAGGTCGTGTGGCTGCACCGCGGCGACCGCCCCGTCGGCGAGCTGCTGGTCGAGGCTGTGCAGGCACTGGAGTTCCCCGACGGCCGGGTGCACGCGTTCGTGCACGGCGAGGCGGCCCTCGTGAAACAACTGCGCGCGCTGCTGCGCCTGGAGCGCCAGGTCCCGCGCGAGGACCTGTCCATCTCCGGCTACTGGCGGCTCGGCCACAACGAGGACGGCTGGCAGGCCTCCAAGCGGGAGTGGAACGCCCGCATCGAGGCGGAGCAGGAGACCGGCCCCGGGGCGACGGCCGCGTAGCCGGCCATGCGGGAGGCGGCGGCACCTCGCGGGGTGCCGCCGCCTCGCCGTTCACGCGGCCTGCCGCCCCGGGAGACCGCCCCGGGCGAGCGCCTAGGCTGGACGGTCATGAGACGCAGGACCCGCATTCCGCCCTCCCCGTTGCCGCAGCGCCACGGGGTGGACCCGGTGCGGGTGCGGCTGCCCTTCGACGGCCCGTGGGCGACCGTGCGGGAGCATCTGGTGGAGCGGCTCACGGGAGCGGGCGCCGGAGTCGTCGACGGGATGTTCGCCTCGGGCCTGATCGTCGGGGCGGACGGCACGGCGGTGGCGCCGGACGCGGCGTACGAGCCGGGGATGTTCGTGTGGTTCCACCGGGAGCTGCCCGACGAGGTGCGGGTGCCGTTCCCGCTGGAGGTCGCCTACCGCGACGAGCACATCGTCGTCGCCGACAAGCCGCACTTCCTGGCCACCACCCCGCGCGGCAGCCATGTCACCGAGACGGCGCTCGCCCGGCTCCGCCACGAGCTGGGGATCCCCACGCTCACCGCCGCGCACCGGCTGGACCGGCTGACCGCCGGGCTGGTGCTGTTCACGGTGCGGCCCGAGGAGCGGGGCGCCTACCAGACGCTGTTCCGGGACCGGCTGGTGCGCAAGGTGTACGAGGCGGTGGCACCGTACGATCCGGGGCTCGGCCTGCCCCGGACCGTGCGCAGCCGGATCGTGAAGGAACGCGGCACGCTGACCGCCCGCGAGGTCGAGGGCGAGCCGAACGCGGTGAGCCGCGTCGAACTGATCGAGCACCGGGCGGATCTCGGCCGGTACCGGCTGGTGCCCGGCACCGGACAGACCCATCAGCTGCGGGTGCACATGAACGCGCTGGGCGTACCGATCCTCGGCGACCCGCTCTATCCGGTGGTGACCGGCCCCGTGCCGGCCGGTGACTTCCGGCGCCCGCTGCAACTGCTGGCGCGGGAGCTGGAGTTCACCGACCCGGTCACGGGACTGGCACACGCCTTCCGGAGCGGACGTACGCTGACGGCCTGGTCCGCGGGTGCGGAGTGGGGCGCCCGGCGGGAGGCCTGAGGGGCCCGGTCGGCTGAAGGCCTGAGGGGGCCGGTCGGCGGCCTGACCGGACCGGTTCGGCGGGAAGCCCGACCGAACCGGCAGGCAGAGGGCCTGAGCGGACCGGCCGGCTGAACGCCTCAGCGGACCGGCCGGCTGAACGCCTCAGCGAACTGGCCGGCTGAAGGCATCAGCGGACCGGCCCGCAGCAGGCCCGAACTGGCCGCTCCGCAACGGGAGCGAAGCCGACCGGCTCCCAGCAACCCCGAAGCGGACCGCACCGCAACCGGAGCCAAGCCGACCCGCCCCCAGCAACCCCGAAACAGACCGCACCGCAACCGGAGCCAAGCCGACCCGCCCCCAGCAACCCCGAAACAGACCACTCCGCGACGGCCCGAAGTGCGCGTCAGTACCCCCGCCACCAGCGCAGGAACCGCTGCCAAGCGCCCGGCCTGCGCGTGCCGACCGGTTCCGCCACGGGCGCGGGCTGCGCGGGGTGCCCGGGTACCCCGGTGGCGGTGGCCGCCAGGTCCGCGGGGGCGGGAACGGGCTCGGCGGCGGGCGCCGGCTCGGGGACCGCGGTGCCGACCTGCCAGTCGGTGCGCTGGCGCGGCACGGACGAAAGACCGGGCTTCTCCATCACTTCCTGCTGCGGCTTGGGTCCGAACCGCACGGGCAGTTCCACCAGATGCCGTGAGGAGATCGACTCGGCCCAGTCCAGGTCCTCCTCGTCGCAGTCGAGTTCGACGTCCGGCAGCCGCATCAGCAGCGCGTCCACCCCGATGTCGGCGATGGCACGGCCGATGTCCTGGCCCGGGCACTCGTGCGGGCCACCGCCGAAGGCGAGGTGGGAGCGGTTGCCCTGCATGTTGGCGGTGAGGTCGGGACGCACCCGTGGATCGACGTTGCCCGGGGCCGGGGCGAACAGCAGCCCGTCGCCCTTGCGGATCCGCTGGCCGCCCAGCTCCGTCTCCTGCTTGGCGAAGTAGGCGAAGACCGCGCTGAACGGCGGCTCGTCCCACAGGGACTGCTCGACCGCCTCGGGCACGGTCATCTGCCCGCCGTTGAGCTGGGCCCGGAAGCGCGGGTCGGTGAGCACCGTGCGCAGCACGTTGGCCAGGAGGTTGGCGGTGGCCTCGTAGGCGGCGATGAGGACGACCCGCAGATGTTCACGGACCTCGTCGTCTGTGAGGCCGGCGGGGTGGGTGACCAGATGGCTGGTGAAGTCGTCCTCGGGCTGGGCACGGCGCTGGGCGGCGAGCCGTCCGAGCGCGTCCACGATGTACTGGTTGCTGGCGATCGCGGTCTCGGTGCCCCTGAGCATGTCGCGGGCGGCGTGCACGATCCGGTCGCCGTACTCGTCGGGCATGCCGAGGATCTCGCACATCACGGCCATCGGCAGATGGTCGGCGTACTGGCCGACGAGGTCGGCCTCCCCCGCCTCGCAGAACCGGTTGACGAGGATCTGGGTGTAGCGGGTGATGTGGCGGCGCAGGCTGCGGAAGTCGATGGTGGAGACGGCGCCGGTGACCGCGCCACGCAGCCTGAGGTGCTCGTCGCCCTCGGCGTGCGAGCAGATCGGCTGCCAGGCGATGTGCGGCATGAGCGGGTGGTCGGGCTTGACCATGCCCTCCAGCAGCGGGCTCCAGATGCGGCTGTCCCGGGTGAACTGCGTGGGCGAGCGCACCATGTGCAGGTTCTCGGCGTGGCCGAGGACCACCCACATCGGGACGTCGTCGTGCAGCAGGACCGGCGCCACGGCACCGTGCTCGGAGCGGAGTTTCTCGTACAGGGCGCCCAGGTCGCGCGCGTCGGGGCCGTAGAGCCGGTGCAGCCCGCCGGGGCCGAGGTTGTGCGCGGGGCAGCCGGGTGGCGGGGTGATGCCGAGGTCGTCCGTGTCGGTCGTGGAGTGGGATTCAGGCGTCACAGCGAGTCGCTTTCGGAGACTGTGGGGGGACCTTGTCTGGGCAGTGGGGCCGCGGCGGTGCGGGTGGCGTCAGGTGAGCTGGCCCGTCATCGCGAGGGAGTGCAGGAAGCGCATCAGCGTCATGAGGACCTCCTTGCTGGAGGCGCGGCGCCGGGCGTCGCACTCCATGATCGGGATCTCCTCGGACAGGTCGAGCGCGGCGCGCAGTTCGGGGAGGGGGTAACGGGGGCCGTCCGGGAAGGTGTTGACGGCGACCACGAAGGGCACGCCGCACTCCTCCAGCCGGCCCATGACGTCGAAGCTGACCTCCAGCCGGCGGGTGTCGACCAGGACGACCGCACCCAGCGCGCCCTCGAACAGGCCGTTCCACAGGAACCAGAAGCGTTCCTGGCCGGGCGTGCCGAAGAGGTACAGCACCAGCTGGTCCGTGATGCTGATGCGGCCGAAGTCCATCGCCACCGTGGTGGCGGTCTTGGAGTCGGAGCCGTAGTTGTCGTCGACCCCGACGCCGGCCTGCGTCATGGTCTCCTCGGTGGTCAGCGGTTTGATCTCGCTGACCGAGCCGACCATGGTGGTCTTGCCGACGCCGAAGCCGCCCACGATGACGATCTTCACCGCGGCCTGTGCCGTGTGCGGCAGATGGTCCTCGGTGCGTGGGCCCGGGATCGTCTCAGAGCTTTTGAAGTCCATGCATCACCGCTTCGAGGATGGAACGGTCCGGCAGCGCCTGGCGGACGACCGGGGCGCGTGCCTGTACGAGTTCGGCCGTCAGCATCTGGGTGAGCAGCACGGTGATCACGCTGAACGGCAGGCTGAGGTAGGCCGACAACTCGGCCACGGAGAGCGGGGCGGCGCACAGCCGGAGCACCGCCGCCTGTTCCGGGCTGGTGGACGGCTTCGGCTCGGCGCGCGCCACGATCAGCGTGACGAGGTCGAGCTCGGCGCGGTCACCGTCCACCTCGCCGATCACGAACAGGCGCTCGGGGTTGGAGGGCTTTCCGTCCTTGCCCTCCGTGCCGTCCGTGGGGCCGTCGCCCGCGCCGCCCGCAGGGGGGGACGGCTGCGGCAGCGGTGGCGGCTCCTGCCTCGGGGAGCGCCGCTTGCGTTTCGGAGGAGTCATACGGCCTTCCCGTTGCGCCTCGGCGGACTGGTCAGGTGGGGACCGATCCGGTCGACCAGGTCGCGCATCTGGGCGCTCATCAGCCCCGGCTCGGCGACGATGTTGGAGAGCACCGCGAGATAGGCGTTGGGCCCCGCGGCCATCAGGTAGAAGTAGCCGCCGTTGACCTCGATGAGCACCATGCGCATCTGACCGTCGCTGGTCGGGATCTCGTCGGCCACGGCGCTCGCGAGGCTCTGCAGTCCGGCGCAGGCCGCGGCGACCCGGTCGGCGGTGTCCGGGTCGCCGCCGTGGCGGGCGATACGCAGTCCGTCGGCGGAGAGCACCACGATCATCTGGATGCCCGGCACGCCCTTGGCGAGGTCCTGGAGCATCCAGTCGAAGTTCGCTCGGTACGCCATCAGTTGGGGTCCCTCTCGTGGTCGGCCTGGGCACTGGCCGGCTGGTCGGTCGGCTGGGTGGACGAGCCCGGCTTCGGCCGCTTGAGCCCCTCCATGAACGCCTCGACCCACATTCCGGGCGGGGGCTGGTCCTCGGGCTCGGGCTTGGGTTCGGGGGCGCCCCAGACGGGCCGGGGTTCGCGGCCCTCCCGCTCGGCGGCCTCCTTCTCGGCGCGCTCGGCGGCGTACTGCTCGCGGATCCGCTGGCTGAGCGGTGTCTTCATCCGGCTGCGGCGCTGCGGAAGGCCGCCCGCGGTCCACTCGGTGACGACCGGGACGTCGTCCTCCATCGAGACCGAGGCGGGGATCTTCGGGCTGGTCGGACGGCGCCGCTTCGGCGGCCGCTTGGGGCCCTCCAGCGCGTCGGGCGAGACGTTGGGCACGGAGGTGGCGCCGATGCCGTGGGCGAGTCCGACGCCGGGCTCGTCGGTCAGCATGTTGCTCGGCACGATGACCACGGCACGGACGCCGCCGTACGCCGAGGAGCGCAGCGCGACCTGCATGTCGTACGCCCGGCACAGCCGGCCCACGACCGCGAGGCCCAGGCGCGGGGCGTCACCGAGGTCCTGGAGGTCGACGCCGGCCTTGGCCCGCTCCAGCATGCCCTCGATCCGGGCGCGGGCCTCCTCGCTGAAGCTGACGCCGGCGTCCTCGATCTCGATGGCGATGCCGGTCTGCACCTGGACCGCGGTGACGTGCACGTCCGTGTGCGGCGGCGAGTAGCGGGTGGCGTTGTCGAAGAGCTCGGCGCAGGCGTGGATGACCGGCTCGACATAGATGCCCTTGACGCTGATGCGGCAGATGTTGTCCAGCTTGATGCGCCGGTACTCCAGGATGCGCGACATGGCGCCGCGCAGCGTGCTGTAGAGCGACACCGGCAGGGGCCACTGGCGGCCGGGGCGGCCACCGCCGAGGACGGAGATGGAGTCGGCGAGGCGGCCGATCAGCGCGTTGCCGTGGTCGATGCGCAGCAGGTCGTCGAAGACCTCGGGGTTGCGGCCGTGGTCCTCCTCCATCTCCCGCAGTTCGTTGGCCTGCTGGTGGACGATCGCCTGGACGCGCCGGGCGACGCTGACGAAGGACGCCGCCGCGGAGTCGCGCAGGGCTTCCTCGTGGTCGACGATGCGGATGAGCTTCTTCAGCAGCTGGCGCTGCGGGTCGGGCATGTCCCGGAACACCGGGTCGATCAGGCTCAGTTGGCGGATCACCTCCACCGCGGTGACACCACCGGCCATCCGCCGCAGCGCGGTCGGGACGACCTCCTCGCCGAAGCGGACCCAGTCGTCGTGATGGGCGGTGATACGCCGCTCCAGGGACGCGCTGTGACGGGCGTGCTCGGCCTGCGCGTCCCGCAGCGCGCGGCCGCGGCGCACCGCCTCGGACGCGGTGGCGATCACCAGAAGCGTGGCGACGACGCCGCACAGGGCGACCGCGGTCCGGGCCGAGGGCGTCACCAGGGCGACGGCGGCACCGGTCGCCGCGGCCATCAGTATCGCCGGGAGCAACAGCACGCGCGCGTATGGAAGTTCACGGCGTGCGGGTGGGGATTGAACACTCACCATGTGGGCCCTCTGAAAGCAGTCGGCGGGGAGTCTGGGGGGCTTGTGGGGGTATGCGTCATGGGACTGTTGGGATCATCAGGATTTTTGGGAACAAGCGCACGAATACACCGCAACTCGGTGCGCTGCGGGCGAGCTTAGTCCGACCGGATCATCGCCGTGTCATATTCAGCAAGCACCTGAAACGGGGCACGCAACAGGAGTACGCTCGGCCCCATTTGCACGCTGGGATCACATTCGAACACGGTGCGTAACGGTGTTCTGGCATGCGAAAGCCACTCACCGTGATGAGTGAAACGGCCGGTCGGCGGACCGCCTCAGGGGTGCGGGGAGCTACGCGACCGCAGCCCGCCCCGCACCCGCCGGGCGCGACATCACCCCACCGACGAGTAGGCGACGACCCCCCGCAGCAGCCCCTCTACGGCCTTCCGCGCGTTCTTCACGACGGTCGACCCCTGAGGCGCCGCCGCCGAGATCTGCCCGAGCACGTCGATGACCTGCTTGCACCACCGCACGAAGTCACCCGCCGGCATCTCCGCCTCGCGCAGCACCTCGTCGAGCCCCTTGCCCGAGGCCCACATGTACGCGGCCCAGGCGAAGCCCAGATCCGGCTCCCGCTGTCCGACCCCCTCGGTCTGGGTGATCCGGAAGTCCTCCTCCAGCGCGTCCAGCCGCCCCCAGATCCGCACCATCTCACCGAGCGCGGCCTTCGCCTTGCCCGAGGGCAGCTTCGGCGCCATCGCGTCGTCACTGACCCGCGCCTCGAACACCAACGCCGAGACACACGCGGCGAGTTCCGCCGGCCCCAGGCCTTCCCAGACCCCCTCGCGCAGACACTCGCTGGCGAGCAGGTCCAGCTCGCCGTACAGCCGCGCCAGCCGCTTGCCGTGCTCGGTGACCTCGTCACCGCGCAGATAGTCCAGCTCGGTCAGCAGCGCGACGATCCGGTCGAAGGTGCGGGCGATGGTGTTCGTCCGGCCCTCGATCCGCCGTTCCAGCTGCGAGGTGTCCCGCAGCAGCCGGTGGTACCGCTCCGCCCAGCGGGCGTGGTCCTCACGGTCGTTGCACCCGTGACACGGATGGGCCCGCAGCGCGGCCCGCAGCCGAGCGATCTCCCGGTCGTCCGCGGCCTGCGACCGCCGCTTGCGCTGCCGCTCCGGCGCGATGTGCCCGGCCTTGCTGCGCAACGCCGACGCCAGATCGCGCCGCGACTGCGGTGAGCGTGGGTTGAAGGACTTCGGGATCCGCATCCGCTCCAGCGCCTCGACCGGCACCGGGAAGTCGATCGACGCCAGCCGCTTGACCTGCCGCTCCGCGGTCAGCACCAGGGGCCGCGGCCCGTCGTGGTACTCGAAGCCGCGGTGGCCGTTGGACCGCCCGGCCGGCAGCCCCGGATCCAGCACCAGCGCCAGCCCCGCGTACTTCCCGCTGGGCACGTGGATGACGTCACCGGGCCGCAGCCTCTCGAGCGCGACGGCCGCCTCGGCCCGGCGCTGCGCCGCGCCCTGCCGCGCCAACTCGGTCTCGCGGTCCTTCAGTTCGCGCCGCAGCCGCGCGTACTCCTCGAAGTCCCCGAGGTGGCAGGTCATGGACTCCTTGTAACCTTCGAGCCCTTCCTCGTTGCGCTGAACCTGCCGCGAGATCCCCACGACCGACCTGTCGGCCTGGAACTGGGCGAACGAGGTCTCCAGCAGTTCGCGCGAGCGGTGCCGCCCGAACTGCTCGACCAGATTGACCGCCATGTTGTATGACGGCTTGAAGCTGGACTTCAGCGGATAGGTCCGCGTCCCGGCCAGTCCCGCGAGGTGCTCGGGGTTCATCCCCCGCTGCCACAGCACCACGGCGTGACCCTCGACGTCGATGCCGCGCCGCCCCGCACGCCCGGTCAGCTGCGTGTACTCGCCCGGGGTGATGTCGGCGTGCTGTTCGCCGTTCCACTTGACGAGCTTCTCCAGCACCACCGACCGCGCGGGCATGTTGATGCCCAGAGCCAGTGTCTCGGTGGCGAACACGGCCTTCACCAGCCCGCGGACGAACAGTTCCTCCACGACCTCCTTGAAGGTCGGCAGCATGCCCGCGTGGTGGGCGGCGATGCCCCGCTCCAGGCCCTCCAGCCACTCGTAGTACCCGAGCACGTGCAGGTCCTCCGCCGGGATCGAGGCGGTCCGCTCCTCCACCAGCGTCCTGACCTGTTCCCGGGCCTCCTCGTCGTTCAGCCGCAGCCCGGCGTACAGGCACTGCTGGACGGCGGCCTCACAGGCGGCGCGGCTGAAGATGAACGTGATGGCGGGCAGCAGCCCCTCCGCGTCCAGCCGCTCTATGACCTCGGGCCGGCCCGGTGTCCAGATCCGCGAGCGCTGCCGCCGCTCCCGCTCCCGGTCGGCCTCACGCATCGCGCGGCCCCGTCTGCGGTCCTGGTACGACGGCCGGCTGGCCTCCATCCGCGCCATACGCGTCAGGTCGGGGTTGACGGCCTTGCGGTGGCCCTCGCCCTCCTCGAACAGGTCGTACATCCGGCGCCCGGCGAGCACGTGCTGGAACAGCGGTACGGGCCGGTGCTCGGAGACGATCACCTCGGTGTCGCCACGGACGGTGTCGAGCCAGTCGCCGAACTCCTCGGCGTTGGACACGGTCGCGGACAGTGACACCAAGGTCACGGACTCGGGAAGATGGATGATCACCTCTTCCCAGACGGCGCCACGGAACCGGTCGGAGAGGTAGTGCACCTCGTCCATCACCACATAGCCGAGGCCCAGCAGGGTCTGGGAGCCGGCGTAGAGCATGTTCCGCAGCACCTCGGTGGTCATCACGACCACCGGGGCGTCGGAGTTGACGCTGTTGTCGCCGGTGAGCAGGCCGACCTTGGCGGTGCCGTAGCGCCGGCACAGGTCGTTGTACTTCTGGTTCGACAGCGCCTTGATGGGTGTCGTGTAGAAGCACTTTCTGCCCTGCTGGAGGGCGAGGTGGACGGCGAACTCGCCGACGATCGTCTTGCCGGAGCCCGTGGGCGCCGCGACCAGCACGCCCTTTCCCGCTTCGAGTGCCTCGCAGGCCTCGATCTGGAAGGGGTCGAGGCCGAAGTCGTACATCTCGCGGAAGGACGCGAGCGCTGTGGCCTGCTCGGCGGCGCGCCGACGCGCCGCCACGTACCGCTCGGCCGGTGAGAGGTCCTCAGTCATCGTGCTTTCGAGCGTACCGGCCCGCACCGACAACAGGACGATCATTATCCGGATCCGCTTTCCCGAACCCGGCGATACGCCCAGCTCAGCGCCTCACGACCCGGAACCCGCCGGCCCCGGTGCACCGTCGGGGCAGGTCTCGGACCACCCCCGTGACGCCCGCGGCCTCAGGTCACGTCGTCGTACCCGTTGACGCGGTCCTTGCCCGACTGCTCAGGAAGGGCGCGGCTCGCGCTGACGGTCTCCACCTCGCCAATGGTCTCCGGCGTGAGGTCCAGCTCGGAGGCCTCGTCGGCGGCGGGTTCCAGCGCCTCGCGCCGGCGCCGGCGCCGGTCGTTGAGCAGGGAGACGGCCACGGCGGCGAAGTACAGGATCCAGATCGGCCCGGCCAGCGCCAGCATGGTCAGCGGGTCGGTGCTGGGCGTGGCGATCGCCGCGAAGACCGTGATGCCCATGATCATCGCCCGCCACCAGCCGAGCATCCGCCTGCCGGAGATGGCGCCGGTGAAGTTGAGCATGACCAGCAGCAGCGGCAGCTCGAAGGAGAGACCGAAGACGATCACCATGCGCGTGACGAGGTCGAGCAGGTCGTCGAGCGGCAGCAGGTTGTCCACACCGAACGGCGTGAACTCGATCAGCACGTTGGCGGTGGTGGGCAGCACCTTGTAGGCGAAGAAGGCGCCGCCGAGGAAGAGCGGGAAACCGGTGCCGACGAACGCGTAGGCGTACTTCTTCTCGTGCCGGTGCAGGCCGGGGGCGACGAAGGCCCACAGCTGGTAGAGCCAGACCGGCGAGGCCAGCACGACGCCGGCCATCAGGGACACCTTGAGCGCCAGCGTGAACGGCGCGAGCAGACCGTTGATCGTGATCTGGGCGCACGGCTCGGTGTTCTCGGCGGAAGCCGCCCGGGCCAGCTCCTCGAACGACTGCGAGCAACCGACCGAGTCGAGGATCGGTTCGGTGAAGAAGTTGATGATGTCGTTGTAGAAGAAGGCGGCGACGACCGTGACGCCGACGACGGCCAGCAGGGCCTTCGCGAGCCGGTTGCGGAGCTCACGAAGGTGCTCCGCAAGGGGCATCCGCCCCTCGGGATCCTTCTCCTTGTTGCGGGCAGGCTTCAGCAACCCACGTTCCCATCTCGTGCGGCAGGCCGGGGGGTCTCCGGCCCTGCGTCAGCGCTTGGTCGTGTCCGTCGGTTCGTTGACCGGGCGGGAGCTGGACACGTCGCCGGGCGAGGCCTGGATGATGCGCTGGGCCGGGGCCTGCTCGTCGTTGTGGGGCGGGTCGGCCGGGGCGGAGGTCTTGTTGTCGTCCTTCATCGCCTTGGCCTCGCTCTTCAGGATCCGCGCGGACTTGCCGAGAGAGCGAGCCATGTCCGGAAGCTTCTTCGCGCCGAACAGCAGGATGATGACGACGAGGATGAGAATGATCTCGGGGGCTCCGAGCCTTCCGAACATAAGCCTTTACCTTCTCACCGAGGCGGGTGGGTGGGTGCTGTCCGGCCGGCCGGACAGCTGTCCGAACGGCCGTGCTGACAGCGATCGTAACGCTCAGGGGTGAACGTGAGGCAATCCCCGTGCGTACGCCCGGTCCACGGCCCGGGCCTCGTTCTCCGGGCCGCGATCAGCAGCGTACCTGCCGCCTGGGGGAAGTTGACAGGGCGAAGCGACCCAAAGGGACATCAAGCGCAGGAATCACCGGCCGGCTCAGGACACCTCACAGCGCGTCCACGGACCGGGCCGTACTCATCGCGGACCGCTCCAGGTCCTCCGCGGCCCGGTTGATGCGTCGCGCGGACTCCGACACCTGCCTGCCCAGACGCTGGGCCTCCACGAAGACCCGGACGGCGAGCACGCCGAGAACGGCGATCCCCAGGAAACCCACAGCTACCGCGAACATCGGCCAGAACATGCCCCTGAGCCTAGGGCCTGCCGCGCCCCGAGCGCGCACAAATGCGCCGGCACCGCTACAGCGTGGAGTGCAGCCGCAGGGTACGGACCCCGCCCCCGGTGAGCAGCTCGACCACCCGCTCCCCCGCCGGCTTGCGGACGGACGCGCCGCACTCCGGGCAGGTGAAGGAGTAGAAGGTCGTACGGCTCGTGGCGCCGATGGCCAGGCGCAGGGCGCCCGCGGCGAGCTCGAAGCGGCCCCGGCAGTCCGGGCAGCCGGCCCGGAACACCACGGGAGCCACGCCTCTCATCCCCGCGAACGCGGACGCCACCGTCATCTCCCGCACCCCAGCCGCCGGCTCGCTCAAAGTACCTGCTCCTGCCTGTCGTGTCCGTGGTGGCCCGGATGCCCCGTCCCCGGGGCATCCGCCTCGATCCCGTCGTACGCGGCGAGCGCCTCGCGGGCCGCCTGCCGGGCGCTGTCGGCCAGCTCCTGCGGGGCGACGATCCGCCCGTCGCGCCCGAGGCGCAGGGCGAGGCGGCGCAGCGACGCCGGGTCGGGCGTGCGCAGGGTGATACGCAGCCCGCCGTCCACAAGCTCATCCGCGGTGTCGTGCGGGTAGTACTCGGCGACCCAGCGCCCGCCGGGCCCGACCTCGACGACCACCTCCGGGTCCTCGGCCGCGGGCTGCACCAGCCCCTCGGAGAGGTCCCGCAGCTCGACCTCGGGCGGGGCGGAAGGCTCGTCCAGGACCTTGATCTCGGCGACCCGGTCCAGCCGGAAGGTGCGGCGCGCCTCGGAGCGGTAGCACCAGCCCTCGACATAGGTGTGGCCGACGCTCACCAGCCGGATCGGGTCGACCTCGCGCTCGGTGACCTCGTCACGGGCCGGCGAGTAGTAGCGGATCCACAGCCGGCGGCGCTCCGAGATCGCCCGGTCGACGTCGGCGAAGACACCGCCCTCGGACTCGAAGGTCACCGACAGCCGCGAGCTGGCCCCGGCCGCCTCACCGGCCGCTGCCTCCACCTTCGCCGTGGCGCGCAGCAGCGCCTGCCGGTCGCTCTCGCGCAGGCCGGGCAGGGTCGACACGGCCCGCGCGGCCACCAGCAGTGCGGTCGCCTCGTCGGCGGCGAGACGCAGCGGCTCGGCCGCTTCCGCCCCGAGGGCGGCGGGGTTGTGCCACCAGATGCGCTCGCCGTCGGTGTCGATGTCGAGCAGATCGCCGCCCCGGAAGCTGGTGCCGCACATGGGCAGCACGTCGAGGTCGGAGACCAGCTCGTCCTCGGTGATGCCGAAGGCGCGCGCGACGTCCTCCACCCGCGCCCCGGGCCGCTCCCTCAGATAGGTCACCAGGGAGAGCATCCGCCTGGTCTGGTCGATGGCGTTCGTGGGCCTGATCGGTTTGCCGGCCACTGTCTTCTTCCGCTCCCCCTCAGCCCTTGGCCACGGCACGCAGCCGGTCCACCACGTCGGCCCGCAGCTCCGCGGGCTCCAGGACCACCACGTCCGGTCCGAACTCCACGAGCCAGGCGTCCAGCCCGTGGCCGTACGGAATCTCCAACTCGTCCCAGCCGTCCCCGAGTTCCCGGACGGCGGTCGCCTTCGCCCGCAGGGGGTATCCGGCGCCGGTGCGCAGCCGGATCCGCGCGCTGCGGTCGGCGGTCTCGCCGGCCCACCCGGCGACGGTCTCGCGCACCGTGACGACATCGGGGACGGGGGCGGTGTACCGGCCGCCGCGGGTGCGGACCTTGCCGGTGATCCGGGACAGCCGGAAGACCCGCTCGGCGCCCCGCTCCCGGTCCCAGCCGGCGAGGTACCAGTGGCCGCGCCAGCACTCCAGCGCCCAGGGCTCCACCTGCCGGGCCTCGGGGTGGGCGGCGGTCGCCTTGCGGTACTCGAAGACGACCGGGCGGCGGTCGCGGCAGGCCAGCATCAGCGGCTCGAAGGCGGCCTCGTGCACGGGGATACGGGGCTCCAGCGCGCCGTGCGTCTCGTACGGGTCGACGTCCTCGGGGAGCCCGGCGGCGCGCAGCTTCTGCAGGGCGCCGCTGGCCGCGCCGGCGAGCCGGGCCTGCTGCCAGACCTTGGCCGCCAGGCCCAGGGCGGCGGCCTCCTCGGCGTCGAGGGTGATGGGCGGGAGGCGGTTGCTGTCGCGGTGGGCGCGGTAGCCGACCTCCCCGTCGAGGTTCTCGACGGTCTCGATGACCAGTCCGAGTTCGCGCAGGTCGTCCTTGTCCCGCTCGAACATCCTGTTGAAGGAGTCGTCGCTGCCCGCTTCGAGATAGGCCTCGATGGATTCTCGAAGCTCACGCTTGCTGAGCGGCCGCCGTGTTCCCAGCAGACACAGCGCCAGGTTCATCAGCCGCTCGGCCTTGGCAATGGCCATCGACACCCTTCCTATGGTGCTCCCGACCGATGACCGTACCGCTCCGCGGGGCCGTGGCAAAAGCCGAGGCCCATGCCTGTTCGGGCATGGGCCTCAGGTGATCGGCTCCGGTCGGTCCTGCTCAGACGCCGAGCAGGTCGACCACGAAGATCAGGGTCTCGCCGGGCTTGATCGCCGGGGTCGGGCTCTGGTCGCCGTAGGCGAGGTGGGCCGGGATGGTGAGCTGGCGCCGCCCGCCGACCTTCATGCCCTGCACGCCCTGGTCCCAGCCGGCGATGACACGGCCGCCGCCCAGCGGGAAGCGGAACGGCGTGCCGCGGTTCCAGCTGGCGTCGAACTCCTCGCCGGTGCTGAAGGCGACACCGACGTAGTGCACGGTGACCGTCTGACCGGCCTGCGCGACGGGGCCGTCGCCTTCCCAGATGTCCTTGATCTCGAGGTCCGCCGGGGGCTCGCCGCCCGGGAAGTCGATCTCGGGCTTGTCGATGCTCACGTCTTCAGCTCCTGCTCGTGTGTGGAAAGGCGAACACGCACAGTCTTACATTCCCGGCGATCACATCGCCGCGAGGATGTCGACCGAGAACACCAGCGTCGAGTCCTTCTCGATGCCGCTGCCCTGCGGCGGGTTGTCCCCGTACCCCAGCTCCGGCGGGATGACGATGAGGACCCGGCTGCCGACCTTCTTGCCAGTCAGGCCCTGCGCCCAGCCCTTGACGACCTGCTGGAGGGAGAAGGAGGTCAGCGCCTTGCGGCTGTACGACGAGTCGAACTCCTTGCCGGTGTCCCACAGCACGCCCTTGTACTGCACGAGCACGGTGCTGTCGGCGGCCACCTCCGGGCCGTCGCCCTCGATGACGTACTCGGCCACGAGATCGGTCGGCGCGTCGGTCTTGGGGACGTCGATGGAGGGGGCCTTGCCGTCGGTGTTGGTGCCGACCTTGGGCAGCGCCGCGTCGTCCTGCGGGACGTCGGTGCCCTTGGCGGAGCTGGAGGCGTTGTACGTGCCCTCGATGTCGATGACGAAGACGAGCGTGTCGGTGCCCTTGATACCCGCCTGGGCGTTGCCCTGCTCGCCGTACCCCCAGGTGGGCGGGACGGCCATCTCGACGCGGCTGCCGGTCTTCTTGCCGCTCAGCCCGTAGCGCCAGCCGTCGATGATGCTGCCCTGGGAGAGCTGGATGAGCAGCGGCGTCTTGCGGTCGTAGGAGTTGTCGAAGACCTTCGCGGTGGCCCAGATCTGGCCCAGGTAGTTGGCCACGATGTAGTCGTTCTCCGCGACGGTGCGGCCGCCGCCCGCGATCACGGTCTTCACGGCGAGGTCCTTCGACGGCTCCCCGCTGCCCTTGGCCACCGTGGGCTTCTCGCCGAACTTCGTGCCCGCCGTGATCGCCGGCAGCGGGCCGTCGACGATCTTCGGCGACGGCGCCGCGGAGGCCGCCGGGTCCGTGGGCGACGCGGTGTCGCTGGCCTTGCCGGAGTCGGAGCCTTCGTCGCCGCAGGCGGCGAGTGTGACCAGTCCGGCGGGAACGGCGATGAGCAGTGAGCGTCGGCGCACGGTGGGGGCCTCGTAATCGTCGATCTTGTTGATGGCGTGCGCGCAACTCTACGGCGTGAGAAGGGCGCCGTACGGGAAACGTACGGCGCCCGTGTTGCGTTCCGGCCTCACCGGTCACGCACGGTTCACATACCGGCGATCAGCTTCTCCACCCGGTCGTCGACGGAACGGAACGGGTCCTTGCACAACACCGTCCGCTGGGCCTGGTCATTGAGCTTCAGGTGCACCCAGTCGACGGTGAAGTCCCGGCGCTGTTCCTGCGCCCGCCGGATGAAGTCGCCGCGCAGGCGGGCCCGAGTGGTCTGCGGTGGAACCGACTTGCCCTCGAAGATCTTCAAGTCGTTGCAGATCCTCGCGGCTTGGCCCTTTTTCTCCAGCAGGTAGTACAGGCCGCGACGGCGGTGGATGTCGTGGTAGGCGAGGTCTATCTGGGCGACCCGCGGATGCGACATGGTCATGTTGTGCTTCGCCCGGTACCGCTCGATGAGCTTGTACTTCATGACCCAGTCGATCTCGGTGTCGATCCGGTCCAGGTCCTCGGCCTCGATCGCGTCGAGCGTACGACCCCACAGCTCCAGCACCTGTTCGACGATGCCGGTGCGGATGCCACGCCGCTCGCAGAAGTCCACGGCCTTCTCGTAGTACTCGCGCTGCACCTCCAGCGCCGAGGCCTCCCGGCCGCTGGCCAGCCGCACCTTGCGCCGGCCCGTTATGTCGTGGCTGACCTCGCGGATCGCCCGGATCGGGTTCTCCAGGGTGAGGTCGCGCATCACCGTGCCCGCCTCGATCATGCGCAGCACCAGGTCGGTGGCGCCGACCTTGAGCAGCATGGTCGTCTCGGACATGTTCGAGTCGCCGACGATGACGTGCAGCCGGCGGTAGCGCTCGGCGTCGGCGTGCGGTTCGTCGCGGGTGTTGATGATGGGCCGGGAGCGGGTCGTCGCCGAGGAGACGCCTTCCCAGATGTGCTCGGCACGCTGGCTGACGCAGTACACGGCGCCGCGCGGCGTCTGCAGCACCTTCCCGGCGCCGCACAGCAGCTGCCGGGTGACCAGGAACGGAATGAGGATGTCCGCCAGCCGGGAGAACTCCCCGTGCCGGGCGACCAGATAGTTCTCGTGGCAGCCGTAGGAGTTGCCGGCGGAGTCGGTGTTGTTCTTGAAGAGGTAGACGTCGCCCGCGATTCCCTCCTCGTGCAGGCGTCGTTCGGCGTCCACCAGGAGTCCTTCGAGAATGCGCTCGCCGGCCTTGTCGTGGGTGACCAGCTCGGTCACGTTGTCACATTCGGGTGTCGCGTATTCCGGATGCGAGCCCACGTCGAGATAAAGGCGGGCGCCGTTCCGCAGAAAGACATTGCTGCTGCGGCCCCATGACACGACACGGCGGAAGAGGTACCGCGCCACCTCGTCAGGCGACAGACGGCGCTGTCCCCTGAACGTGCACGTGACGCCGTACTCGTTCTCCAGCCCGAAAATGCGGCGGTCCATGACTGAACATTACGCCCGATCCCCTGAACTGAAACGGGGTTCGGCAGCACGATTTGGATCATTTTCCGATGAAGCCGCAACGACCGCCGTCCGGGCGGGAGCTGCGAGTACCCGCCCCGTGGCCAGCAGAACCAGCAAGGACACGGCCCCCGCCGCGCCGGGCACGGCGAAGCCCCACAGCGCCCCACCCCACTCGACGACCGGCCCCGCCAGCCCCGTTCCGACCGACGCGCCCACGGTGAACGTCGTGACAAGCCAGGAGAACGCCTCGGTGACGGTCCCTCGCGGAGCGTGCCGGTCGACGATGACGAAGGCGCACGCGATGGCGGGCGCGAGGAAGACGCCGGACACCGCGGCCAGGACCGTCATGAGGACCGGCCCGGGCATCAGCAGCAGCGGCAGGTAACACACCGCCAGAAGCGCGACGAGCACGCGCAGTCGCCGTTCGGGGGAACCGGCCCACTGCCGCGCCCCGTAGCCGACGCCGCCGACCAGGGCGCCCAGCCCCAGGGCCGCCATCAGCCAGCCGTACACCACGTCGCCACCGCGGTCGTCCGCGTACGAGACCGCCGCGACGGTGATGGAGCCGAGCGCGACGCCGATGAACAGGAACGCGGCCAGCAGGGCGAGCAGCCCGGGCGAGCGCAGCGCGCCGAGCCAGTGCGCCTCGCGCGGCGCCGACCGCCACGCGCGCGAGGGGGGCGACAGCACCACGGAAAGCGCGCCGAGCACGCCCAGGACGTTCAGCACCAGCAGCGCGGCCTGCGCCGACCACAGCGACGCGCAGAGCGTCACCAGCAGCGGCCCCACCGTGAACATCACTTCCTGCGCCACCGCGTCCATGGCGTACGCCGTGTGGACCTGGTCCTCCCTGCGCAGCACCGACGGCCACAGCGCCCGCAGCCCGCCTTCCAGGGGCGGCGTGAAGAGCCCGGCGGCGCCGACGGCGGCGCAGGCGAGCGGCAGCGCCCCGGTGCCGCTGAAGGCGAAGACCGCCATGGCCAGTGCCGACAACAGCGCGGCGGGCAACTGGACGCGCGGCTGTCCGTGCAGGTCGACCAGCCGCCCGAGCAGGGGCTGGCCCACGGCGTTGGCGACCCCGTAAACGGCCGCGAGAGCGCCGGCCAGGCTGTAGGAGCCGCCCTCGGAACGGATGAACAGCACGATCGCGATCGCGGCGGTGGCGTTGGGCAGCCGGCCCACCAGCGTGCCGGTCAGCAGCCTGGCGGCGTGTCTCGCCCTGAGGATCTCGCCGTATCCCGCGGCCATGGGCCCGCCCTCCGCCGAAGTTTTACGTATAACGTCCACTGCCATACGTACCATGTGCGCTGTTCACCCGTCCAGGCGGAGCCCGGACCCAGCACGACTAAGGAGCAGGCCGAGTGGCACGAGCCGGCACCCGCCCCACCAGCCGGGACGTCGCCGAGGCCGCCGGGGTCTCCCAGGCCGCCGTCTCGCTGGTGCTGGGCGACAAGTGGCGCGGCCGCGTCTCGGAGGCGACCGCCGAACGGGTGCGGGAGGCCGCCCGTGACCTGGGCTACCGGCCCAACCTGGCCGCCCGCAACCTGCGCCTCGGCCACACGCGCACCGTCCTGCTGGTGGTCCCCGCCCTGACCACCGAGTTCTTCGCGGGCGTCTACACCGGGGCCGCCCGGGTGGCCGCCGAGCACGGCTTCGGCGTCGTGCTCTACCCCTCCCCCGAGGGCATCGGGCCCGCCCGTGACCCCTTCGCGTCCTCCCAGGCCGCCCTGGACGGCGTCATCGCCTCCTCCATGGCCGCCGACGCCCTCACCGCCATCCGGGGCGACCAGCTGCCCCTCGTGATGCTCGACAGCGACCCCACGGGCAGCCTGGGCGCGGCCACGGTCAACCTCGACATCGCCGACGGCGTCCGCCAGGTCGCCGATCACCTGCTGGGCCTCGGGCACCGCCACTTCCTGCACCTCGCGGCCGACGTGCCCTCCTGGACCTTCGAGATCCGGGCCCGCGAGCTCGCCGCACGCGTGGCCGCCGTCCCCGCAACGACGCTGGACACGGCCCGCGCGCCCATCTCCATCGACGGCGCCCTGACCGCCGCCGAGGCCGCGCTCACCGCACGCCGGGCCACCGCGGTCGTGTGCGACGACGACAAGCTGGCGGCCGGCGCCTGCAAGGCCGTCCGGCGGCTGGGCCTGCGCGTCCCGGACGACGTCTCCGTCACCGGACTCGACGACCTGGCCCTGGCCACCGCCCTCGACCCGGAGCTGACGACCGTACGCCTGGACGCCGAGCTGTTCGGGGAACGCGGTATGCGGGCCCTGCTGGCGGTCCTGGAGGGCCGGGAGCCCGAGGGCGGGGACATCCCCGTCGAACTGGTCGTGCGGGGCTCCACGGCGCCGCCACCGGCCCCCTGAACGCCGGATGCCCCGGCCGTCGACGGCCGGGGCATCCGCGGCTGAGTGGGACGCGGCGGGGTGGGACGCGGCTACTCGTCCTCGGCAGATTCGTCCTCAGCCTCCGCGGCGGACGACGCGCCGTCCGCCCCGAGCAGCCGGGCGAGCTGGCGACCGGAGATCCGCTTGAACTTGCGCTTCTGCGGGCGCGTCCGGTCCAGCACCGCCACCTCGAGGCGCTCGGCGGGGATCTCCCGCTGGCTGCCGTTGGTGTCACGGGACAGGGCCTGTACGGCCAGCTTCAGCGCCTCGGCCAGGGTCATCCCGTCCTGGTGGCGCTGGTCCAGGTAGCTGCTGATCTGCTCGGCGTTGCCGCCGACCGCGACCGAGCCGTGCTCGTCCACGATGGAGCCGTCGTGCGGCAGCCGGTAGATCTGGTCGCCCTCGGGCGTCTCCCCGACCTCGGCGACGACCAGCTCCACCTCGTAGGGCTTCTCCGCCGCGCTGGAGAAGATCGTGCCCAGGGTCTGCGCGTACACGTTGGCGAGACCGCGGGCGGTCACGTCGTCGCGGTCGTAGGTGTATCCGCGCAGGTCGGCGTAGCGGACGCCGCCGATGCGGAGGTTCTCGTACTCGTTGTACTTGCCGGCCGCGGCGAAGCCGATGCGGTCGTAGATCTCGCTGAACTTGTGCAGCGCGCGGGACGGGTTCTCGCCGACGAACACGATGCCGTCGGCGTACTGCAGCACGACAAGGCTGCGGCCCCGGGCGATGCCCTTGCGGGCGTACTCCGCCCGGTCGGCCATGGCCTGCTGAGGTGAGACATAGAACGGCGTCGACACCGGTTATCCGTCCCTTTCTGTCGAAGTCACTGGATCACCCTCACAAAAGCAGCGGCCGCGGCTACAGCAGCGCGGCGCGCGGGCCGTCGGGCTGCTCCAGCCGCCGCTCGAGGATCGAGCGGGCGATCGCGGAGCCCTCGTCCTCGGTGAGCCGGCGGAAGCCGTCCTCGGTGATCACGGTGACGATCGGGTAGATCCGGCGGGCGACATCGGGACCGCCGGTCGCCGAGTCGTCGTCTGCCGCGTCGTACAGGGCCTGCACCACGAGGGTCGTGGCCTGGTCCTCGGTCAGGTCCTCACGGAAGAGCTTCTTCATGGCGCCGCGCGCGAAGATCGAGCCGGAGCCCGTGGCCGCGAAGCCCTGCTCCTCGGAGCGGCCGCCCGTCACGTCGTAGGAGAAGATGCGGCCCTTGCCGCGGTCCACGTCGTAGCCGGCGAAGAGCGGCACCACGGCGAGGCCCTGCATGGCCATGCCCAGGTTGGAACGGATCATCGTCGACAGCCGGTTCGCCTTGCCCTCCAGGGACAGCTGGGCGCCCTCGACCTTCTCGAAGTGCTCCAGCTCCAGCTGGAACAGTTTGACCATCTCGACGGCCAGACCCGCGGTGCCGGCGATACCGACGGCCGAGTACTCGTCCGCCGGGAAGACCTTCTCGATGTCCCGCTGCGCGATGACGTTGCCCATGGTGGCCCGGCGGTCACCGGCGAGCACGACGCCGCCCGGGAACGTCACGGCCACGATGGTGGTGCCGTGCGGCGCCTCGATCACACCCTGGGTCGGCGGCAGTTGCCGGTTGCCGGGCAGCAGCTCCGGCTGGTGCCCCGCCAGGAAGTCCATGAAGGAGGAGGACCCAGGCGTCAGGAAGGCAGCTGGTAGACGCCCGGTGCTACGAGTGTTGGCTTCCACGCGTTTCCTTCCAAGTAGTCGGCAGCTCGGTACGCGGCTTCGGGAAGGTCCCTCAACAGGCCGAGGCCGGTATCGCAGTTGAAGCAAGATATGCCACGGACCCTACCCGTCTCATGGCTGTGATCCACATGAACGGCGGAAGCCTTCCGGCAGATCACGGGGCGGCGCGGGAGAAAGCTACGCGCGGCTCGGTCGCACCGCACCGCGCGTAGCGCCTCGACTGCTTGTTCGCGCACACCCACGCCCCTGCCGGCCTTCGAATCGAAGGACGAGCTCCCTTACTGCCCGCCCTTCTGAACGAATGACCGGACGAAGTCCTCGGCATTCTCCTCGAGGACGTCGTCGATCTCGTCCAGTACCGAGTCCACGTCGTCCGAGAGCTTCTCGTGCCGCTCCTTGAGGTCCTCGGAAGCCTGTGCCTCCGTGGCCTGCTCCTCGACCTCCTCGGTGGAGCGCGTCGCCTTCTGCTGTCCGCCGCCGGTGTCCTTGGTCGCCATAACCCTCACCCCGCTCGGTTCGCCCGACTTGTTCGGCATCGCTGCCGATCGGTCATGATCAGACCCTACAAGCCGGGTCTGACAATGGCCCCGCAGTTGCTGCAACGTACGAGGGCCACCTCGATGATTCCCGGGCGCCGGGATTTCCACCCTGCGCGCCCGGCCCCGCCCGAGTACCCGCTCAGTTGCCGCTGAGGACCCTGACCAGGTCTTCCGCCGTACGGCAGCGGTCCAGGAGCTCCTTGACGTGATTACGCGTTCCGCGAAGCGGTTCCAGGGTTGGAACGCGCTGCAGGGAGTCCCGGCCCGGCAGGTCGAAGATCACCGAGTCCCAGGAGGCCGCCGCCACGTCGTCGGCGTACTGCTCCAGGCAGCGACCACGGAAGTACGCGCGGGTGTCCTCCGGCGGCTTGGACATCGCCCGCTCGACGTCCTCCTCGGTCAGCAGCCGCTTCATCCGGCCACGCGTGGCCAGGCGGTTGTACAGGCCCTTCTCGGGGCGCACGTCCGCGTACTGGAGGTCGACCAGGTGGAGCCTGGCGGCATCCCAGTCGAGGCTGTCGCGGCGCCGGTAGCCCTCCATCAGCTCCCGCTTGGCGACCCAGTCCAGCTCGCCGGACAGGCTCATCGGATCGTGCTCCAGCCGGTTGAGGGTGTCCTCCCAGCGCTGCAGGACGTCCTTGGTCTGCTCGTCGGCGTCGGCCCCGAAGCGCTCCTCCACGTATTTGCGCGACAGCTCGTAGTACTCCATCTGCAGCTGGACCGCGGTCAGTGTCCGGCCGCTGCGGAGTGTGACGAGACGCTTCAGCGAGGGGTCGTGCGAGACCTGGTGCAGGGTGCGTACGGGCTGGTCGACGGCCAGGTCCACGGCGATGAAGCCGTCCTCGATCATGGACAGGACCAGGGCCGTGGTGCCCAGCTTGAGGTAGGTCGAGATCTCCGACAGGTTCGCGTCACCGATGATCACGTGCAGCCGGCGGTACTTCTCGGCGTCGGCGTGCGGCTCGTCGCGCGTGTTGATGATCGGGCGCTTCAGCGTCGTCTCCAGGCCCACCTCGACCTCGAAGTAGTCCGCGCGCTGGCTCAGCTGGAAGCCGTGCTCGTGGCCGTCCTGGCCGATGCCGACGCGGCCCGCTCCGGCGAAGACCTGGCGGGAGACGAAGAAGGGCGTCAGGTGGCGCACGATGTCCGAGAACGGGGTCTCCCGCTTCATCAGGTAGTTCTCGTGCGTGCCGTAGGAGGCGCCCTTGTTGTCGGTGTTGTTCTTGTAGAGGTGGATCGGCTGGGCGCCCGGCAGCTGGGCGGCCCGCTCGGCCGCCTCGGCCATGATCCGCTCACCGGCCTTGTCCCAGAGGACCGCGTCACGGGGGTTGGTCACCTCGGGCGCGCTGTACTCGGGGTGGGCGTGGTCGACGTAGAGGCGGGCCCCGTTGGTCAGGATGACATTGGCGAGGCCGATGTCCTCGTCGGTGAGCTGGCTGGCGTCGGCGGCCTCGCGGGCGAGGTCGAAGCCCCGCGCGTCCCGCAGCGGATTCTCCTCCTCGAAGTCCCAGCGGGCCCGGCGGGCCCGGTGCATCGCCGCCGCGTAGGCGTTGACGATCTGGGACGAGGTGAGCATGGCATTGGCGTTGGGGTGGCCGGGAACGGAGATTCCGTACTCCGTTTCGATGCCCATTACTCGCCGTACGGTCATGCGGCCCTCCTTGCCCGGCGGTGCCCTCGGTCGTGGACGCCGCTCAGATACCGCTGGCGCTCGGTTGCGTGTGCGGTGCCCGTCCCCGCACTGCGCGATCCGGCGGTACGGAAGAGCCTAGAACGCCTTTGCGCTGGTGGGGAGATCATTTGCGTCATTGCTGTGCTCCAGCCGTGGCCCCGAAAAACAGTCGGCTGCGGGTACCCGCTGAGGGCACCCGCAGCCGCCCTGCCTTTTACAGGTACTGACCCGTATTCGCCACCGTGTCGATGGAGCGTCCGGTGTCCGCGCCCTGCTTTCCGGTGATGAGCGTACGGATGTACACGATCCGCTCGCCCTTCTTGCCGGAGATGCGGGCCCAGTCGTCCGGGTTGGTGGTGTTGGGCAGGTCCTCGTTCTCCTTGAACTCGTCCACGCAGGCCTGGAGGAGGTGGGAGACGCGCAGGCCCTTCTGGTGGTGCTCCAGGAAGTCCTTGATCGCCATCTTCTTGGCACGGCCGACGATGTTCTCGATCATGGCGCCGGAATTGAAGTCCTTGAAGTAAAGGACTTCCTTGTCACCATTGGCATAGGTCACCTCGAGGAAGCGGTTCTCCTCCGATTCGGCGTACATGTGTTCCACAGCGGTCTGGATCATGCTCTGGACCGTCATGGACTTGTCGTCGCCGTGCTCGGTGACGTCGTCGGTGTGCAGCGGAAGGCGCTCGGTGAGGTACTTGCCGAAGATGTCCTTGGCCGCCTCGGCGTCCGGACGCTCGATCTTGATCTTCACGTCGAGCCGGCCGGGGCGCAGGATCGCGGGGTCGATCATGTCCTCACGGTTGGAGGCACCGATCACCACCACGTTCTGCAGGCCCTCCACACCGTCGATCTCGGCGAGCAGCTGCGGGACGATGGTGTTCTCCACGTCCGAGCTGACACCGGAGCCACGGGTGCGGAAGAGGGACTCCATCTCGTCGAAGAAGACGATGACGGGGGTGCCCTCGCTGGCCTTCTCCCGGGCCCGCTGGAAGACGAGGCGGATCTGCCGCTCCGTCTCACCGACGTACTTGTTCAGCAGCTCGGGGCCCTTGATGTTGAGGAAGAAGCTCTTGCCGGCGGCCTGGCCGGTGACCTCGGCGACCTTCTTGGCCAGCGAGTTGGCGACGGCCTTGGCGATGAGCGTCTTGCCGCATCCGGGCGGCCCGTAGAGCAGCACGCCCTTGGGCGGGCGCAGTTCGTGCTCCTTGAACAGGTCCGGGTAGAGATACGGCAGCTCGACCGCGTCCCGGATGGCCTCGATCTGGTTGCCGAGGCCGCCGATCTGCTCGTAGCCGATGTCGGGGACCTCTTCGAGGACGAGTTCTTCGACCTCGCTCTTGGGCACGACCTCGTAGACGTAGCCGGAGCGGGGTTCGAGCAGCAGGGCGTCGCCGGGGCGGATGGTGACGTCCAGCAGCGGCTCGGCGAGCCGCACCACCCGCTCCTCGTCGGTGTGCCCGAGCACCAGGGCGCGCTCGCCGTCCTCCAGGATCTCCTTGAGGGTGACGATGTCCCCGACGCGCTCGTACTCCATGGCCTCGACCACGTTGAGCGCCTCGTTGAGCATGACTTCCTGGCCGCGCCGCAGGTCCTCGAGTTCGACGCTGGGGCTGACGTTCACACGGAGCTTGCGGCCCCCCGTGAAGATGTCCGCGGTGCCGTCCTCGTTCGCCTGCAGGAAGACACCGAAGCCGGCCGGCGGCTGGGCGAGCCGGTCGACCTCTTCCTTGAGGGCCACGATCTGGTCGCGCGCCTCACGGAGCGTGTTGGCGAGTCGCTCGTTCTGTGCGGACACGCCGGCCAGGTTGGTCTGCAGCTCGACGATCCGCTCCTCGAGAATCCTCGTGTGCCGCGGAGAGTCGGCGAGCTTGCGTCGCAGGACGGCGATCTCCTGCTCAAGGTAGGCAATCTGCCCGGCCGGGTCGTCGGACCCGCGTCCCGGGCGGATGCCGCGGTTCATGTCGTCGTCGTGGGCTGCCACGGTCCTCACCTCCTCCAAGGGGAGCTGGACGCTTCCAGACCCTACCTGGGTGGGTGTCGATTGAAACCCCTAGATCACAAAGACTGTCGAGGTGTGTCCGATCTTCACCCTTGCGCTCTCCCTCACGCCAGGGGAATACCCAGCGAACGGGATACGAAAGCGAGCGAAGGTAGGGTCGAAGCGTTCAACACCCGTCAGAGCTGGCCGGATTCCCGTACGGCCGGGCGGGCAAACGGCAGGAGAGGTGAACGTGCAGCAGGAGGCCGGAGTCGACAGCGAGGCACTCGAGGTCTGGATCGATCAGGATCTCTGTACCGGCGACGGCATCTGCGCCCAGTACGCGCCCGAGGTGTTCGAGCTGGACATCGACGGTCTGGCCTACGTGAAGAGCGCGGACGACGAGCTGTTGCAGGACCGGGGGGCCGCAACGCCCGTACCGCTGCCGCTCCTCACTGATGTGATCGACTCGGCGAAGGAGTGTCCGGGCGACTGCATCCATGTACGACGGATTTCGGACAGGGTCGAGGTCTACGGACCGGACGCAGAGTGACCGGATCTCTACGCCCCGTTACGACTGTCTGATTTCTCACATGCGCGGGTTGCGTGCGTCAGACGCTCCGGGCGTCGGCGGGTGACGAGCGGACGAACGCACCGTTGCGCCATTGCCACTTCGCGTCCTCCTCCAGGTCCGGGCAGCAGGTCGGGACGCCGGAGGACGAGTAGCCGAGCAGCGTCGCGAGGACGGCTCCGTCCCGGACGGTGAAGTCGCGGACGGTGAACCGGTCCTTGGGATCGACCAGCGTGGCGACCACGCGGGGGCGGGCCGGGTCGCCCCCGTGGGTGAGGACGTACACGCCGTCGGGGGGCGTGCTGATGCCGGCGTCGCAGTGCACCACGGCGACCGTTTCCGGCCGCCCGTCGCCGTCGAGATCTCCGGACGCCTTCCGCTCCACCACGGCCTTCACGGGACCGCATTCGAGGGGGAAGGTGACGCCCTCGGTGGTGGGCGGCGCGGCGGCCGGCCGGGCGTCCGGCACCTGGGCGGCGGTCGCCGAGCCCGTCGGCAGCAGGGACGACAGGGCGACGACGCCCGCGACGGCGGTCGCGGTGGCGACCCAGTGGATGGGACGGGTGTGCGTGTGCGCCAGTTCCGGAACGGCGGGTTGCTGCACTAGGAGTGTCTCCTGTGAGGGCTGTGCCGGTGGGGGTGGCCAGCATGGTGCCACACGTCACAGTGTTGGGGAACGGCGGGGTCTGCCCTGGTGCGGCAGGCGTCCGCCAGGGCGTCAACGCGAGGGCGCCGTGGCCGCGTTCCCTGCGGTCTGCGGGAACTCGGCCACGGCGCCGCCACGTTGTACGCGGTACGGGGCCCGCCTCAGCGGCCCATGCCTCCGTCGGCGTTGGGGCCGGAGTAGTCCTCGCCGTAGGCGCCCTTGGCGGGGCGGCGGCGGCGCATCGGCGGCTCGACGCCGTCGGCGAGACGGCGGGCGGTGAGGAGGAAGCCGGTGTGGCCGATCATCCGGTGGTCCGGGCGGACGGCGAGGCCCTCGACGTGCCAGTTGCGGATCATCGTCTCCCAGGACGTCGGCTCGTTGAAGCAGCCGATCTCGCGGATGGACTCGACGGTCCGGGCGAGCTGGGTGGTGGTCGCGACGTAGCAGCACAGGATGCCGCCGGGCACCAGCGCCTTGGAGACGGCCTCCAGGCACTCCCACGGGGCGAGCATGTCGAGGATGACGCGGTCGACGTCGGCGTCGGACAGGTTGTCCTGGAGGTCGCCGACGGTGAGCTGCCACGCCGGGTGCGGGCCGCCGAAGTAGCGCTCCACGTTGGCCCGGGCGATCTCGGCGAAGTCCTCGCGGCGCTCGTAGGAGTGCAGCATGCCCTGGTCGCCGATGGCGCGCAGCAGGAAGCTGCTGAGCGAGCCGGAGCCGACGCCGGCCTCCACGACGCGCGCGCCGGGGAAGATGTCGGCGAAGGACAGGATCTGCCCCGCGTCCTTGGGGTAGACGACGGCTGCCCCACGGGGCATGGACAGGACGTAGTCGGGGAGCAGGGGGCGCAGCGCGAGGTAGGCGACGTTTCCGGTGGTGCGGACAACGCTGCCCTCGGGAGCGCCGATCAGCTCGTCGTGCGGGAAGGAACCCTTGTGGGTGTGGAAGTTCTTCCCGGCCTCGAGCGTGAACGTGTAGTGGCGGCCCTTGGGGTCGGTCAGCTGTACCTGGTCCCCGACCTTGAAGGGCCCGCGCCTGCGGGCGGCACCGGTCGGTTCGGACATGTGAACAGCCTACCGGCGTTTGCAGGGGCAGCCGACCACTAGGAGGGCCTGGCCATGGCCTTCACGAAGGCCCGCTCGACGTCCGCGGCGGACAGCACGCCGTAGATCTCGCCGGTCTCCTCGACCACCAGGTACTCGGTCGCGGGGGTGGCCCGGAGCACCTCCAGGAGGTCCTCGCCGGCCAGCTCGGCGGAGACGCGCATGCCGTCCGTGAGGTCCTGCGCGAGCCCGCTGACCGCGACCCAGGGACGGCGGTGTTCGGGTACGCCGACGATGGCGGCCTCGCGGACCAGCGAGAGCGGGTTGCCCTCGGCGTCGACGACGACCAGGGCGCGCGCTCCCGCGGCGTTGGCGCGGCGCAGGGCCTCGGACAGGGGGGTGTCACCCTCGACCGGGACCGCGCGCCGGGTGAGGTTGCGGGCGCGCAGTTCGGGAAGGTGCTCGCGCAGCCGGGCGACGCGCAGGCTGTTGCCGGCGCCGGTCCAGATGATGGCGGCGAGGATGGCGGCCAGCAGGGCGTCCAGGACGGTGTCCATGCCGACGTTGTCCACGGCGTCCCGGCCGAGCGCGCCGGACTGGGTGAGCAGCGGGAGCCCGATCAGCACGGAGACGGCGAGCGCGCGGCCGACCCAGGCGGCGGCGACGGTGCCGCTCATCGGCCTGCCGGTGATCTTCCAGACGACGGCGCGGAGCATGCGTCCGCCGTCGAGCGGGAGGCCGGGCAGGAGGTTGAAGACGGCCACGATGAGGTTGGAGATCATCAGGCCGGCCAGCAGGACGCCGGGGACCGTGCCGGGCTCGACGGGCTGCATGGCGAGGTAGAAGAGGCCGGCCAGCACGAGGGAGAGGAGCGGGCCGACGAACGCGAGTACGAACTCGCGGCCCGGTGTCTCGGCCTCCTTCTCGATCTCGGAGACCCCGCCGAAGAACTGGAGCTGGATACGGCGGACCGGCAGCTTGTAGCGCAGCGCGACCACGGTGTGGGCCAGCTCGTGCACGAGCACGGAGGCGTAGAAGGCGACGGCGAAGAACAGGGAGACCAGGTAGCGGGCGGCGCCCAGTTCGGGCAGCACGCGCTCCAGCTGCCCGCCGAACACCCAGGTGATCAGTGCGGCGACCAGGAACCAGCTGGGCGCGACGTACACCGGCACTCCGAAGAGACGTCCCATCAGCAGCCCGCCGCGCGGCTCCGGGGGCCGGGGGGCGGCACCTTTGCCGGGGGCGGAGTGGGCGAGGGTGCGGTGGGCCGGGTGGGACGCGTGGTCGCCGCGTGGCTGGTCCGCCCCGCCTTGTGCGACGTGACCGGGGCGGGGCCGGCGGTCGCCCTCGGGGCCGTTCGGCCGATCGTGTGCGGCTCGTGCCTCCGGGGCCGGGCCGGGCTCGGCCGGGTCGGTGGGGGCGGGTGGGGGTGCCGGCCGGGACGGGTCCGGGCGTGTGGGGTCCGTGGCCGGGGTCGTACGGTCTGGCTGGTGCCGGTGCGACTCGTCTGTGCCCGGCCGCGGCTGCCCGCTCCCGCCGCTCTCGTCCACGGTGTCCCCTCGTTCGAAGCGTCTCCCGCGCCTGCCGGGCGGAAGGGTCTCGGGTCGATGGTATGCGTCCGTTGGGGCGCGTTCCGCCCCGGCACCCCCTCTGTTTTCCCCGTCTTCGCCCCCTCAAGACCCGCGGCCGGGGTCACTGTCGGTGGCGGGCCGTATGGTCTGTGGGCATGGACACCAGCACCGAGGGCGCGGCGCAGCAGCCCCCAGGCGGCGGCAGGGCCGAGGCGGCGGATCCGGATCCGTCCGTCGTGGTCGAGCCTACGACGCGATGCGCGATGACGGCGGTGACGGCGGCAGCCGAGGCCGCCGTCCCGGCCGTGGTCGCAGGGCCCGTCGTCATAGCGCCGACCTCGCTCTCCCCCTCACGTGCCGGCGACTTCATGCAGTGCCCGCTGCTCTACCGGTTCCGGGTGATCGACCGGCTGCCCGAGAAGCCCAGCGCGGCCGCGACCCGGGGCACCCTGGTGCACTCGGTCCTGGAGCGCCTCTTCGACGCCCCCGCGGGCGAGCGGACGCCGCCGCGCGCCAAGGCCCTGATCCCCGGCCAGTGGCAGCGGCTGCGCGAGGCCAGGCCGGAGGTCGAGGAGCTGTTCGCCGACGACCCGGAGGGCGAGCGGCTGGCCGGGTGGCTGACGGAGGCGGAGCAGCTCGTCGAGCGCTGGTTCACGCTGGAGGATCCGACCCGGCTGGAGCCCGCCGAGCGGGAGCTGTTCGTCGAGACGGAGCTGGACTCGGGCCTGCGCCTGCGCGGCATCATCGACCGGGTCGACGTGGCACCGACCGGCGAGGTCCGGATCGTCGACTACAAGACGGGCAAGGCTCCCCGGCCCGAGTACGCCGAGGGTGCCCTGTTCCAGATGAAGTTCTACGCGCTGGTCGTCTGGCGGCTGAAGAAGGTGGTCCCGCGCCGGCTCCAGCTGGTCTATCTCGGCAGCGGTGACGTGCTGACGTACGACCCGGTCCTCGCCGATCTGGAGCGGGTCGAGCGCAAGCTGCTGGCGCTGTGGGAGGCGATCCGCCAGGCCACGGAGACGGGGGACTGGCGGCCCCGTCCGACCAAGCTGTGCGGCTGGTGCGACCACCAGGAGCACTGCCCGGAGTTCGGCGGCACTCCCCCGCCGTATCCCCTGCCGGTGCGCCCGGCTGCCGGCGAGGCCCTTCCCGCTCCCGCGAGGGCGCCCGAATCGGGTGAGGCCCCGCAGGGCAGAATGGGGCCGGACTAGCGAAGGAGACTTACGTGGCCATCCGCGTCCTACTGGTCGACGACCAGCCGCTGCTGCGTACGGGCTTCCGCATGATCCTGGAGGCCGAGCAGGACATCGCGGTCGTCGGCGAGGCCGGGGACGGCCTCCAGGCACTCGACCAGGTACGGGCGCTGCAGCCCGACGTGGTGCTGATGGACATCCGCATGCCGCGGATGGACGGCGTGGAGGCGACCCGGCAGATCACCGGCCCCGGCCGGGACGGCCCGGCGAAGGTCCTGGTGCTGACCACCTTCGACCTCGACGAGTACGTGGTGGAGGCCCTGAAGGCCGGCGCCAGCGGCTTCCTGCTGAAGGACGCCCCGGCCAACGAGCTGGTGCAGGCGATCCGGGTGGTGGCGGGTGGTGAGGCGATGCTCGCCCCGAGCATCACGCGCCGGCTGCTCGACAAGTACGCCACGCATCTGCCGTCCGGGGAGGAGCCCGTCCCGGACACCCTGGGCACGCTCACCGAGCGCGAGGTCGAGGTGCTGAAGCTGGTCGCGCGCGGCCTGTCCAACGCCGAGATCGCCGCCGACCTGTTCGTCAGCGAGACGACGGTCAAGACGCACGTGGGCCACGTCCTCACCAAGCTGGGGCTGCGCGACCGGGTGCAGGCCGCGGTGTACGCGTACGAGAGCGGTCTGGTGCGGCCCGGCGCGCAGTGACCGGCCGGCACCCACGACGCCGAGGGCGCCCACTTCCCCGGGGAAGTGGGCGCCCTCGGCGTTCGGCGTGACCGGGCCTCAGCCCTTGCTGATCTCCCAGAAGCGGAAGACGGTCGAGGCGTCCAGGCAGTACTCCAGGCCGTAGACCTCCTCGCGGACGACCGCGTACTGCTTGGCCTGCCAGACCGGCAGCAGGGGGACGTCCTCGGCGACCATGTCCTGCAGCTCGCCGTACTCGTCGTCGGTGGCGGCGCGGTCGCTCTGGGCGGCCGTGCGCGGGATGAGCGAGCCGGAGATCGTGTCGTTGCTGTAGTTGTTCTCCAGGACGTTGCCCTCACCGAAGAACGGGGCGGTGAAGTTGTCGGCGTCCGGGTAGTCGGGCACCCAGCCCTTGACGTAGACGCCGTACTTGCCCGCCGCGATGTCCTGCTCGTACTGGTCGAAGGCGACGGACTTCACGTCGGCGGCGAACAGGCCGCTGCCGTTCAGCTGGGCCGCTATCGCCTGCAGTTCCTCGTCGGTCGCCGGGCCGTAGCGGGACGGGGTGGACCACAGGGTGATCTTCACCTTGTCGGTGATCCCGTCGGCACGCAGCGCCGCCTCGGCCTTGGCCTTGGACGGGCGGGCGCCGTAGGTGTCGAAGAAGGCGGTGTTGTGGCCCGCGATACCGGCCGGGATGATCGAGTACAGCGGGGTCGCGGTGCCCTGGTAGACGTCCTCGATGAGGGCGTCGCGGTCGATCAGGTGGGCGATCGCCTGGCGGACGCCGAGCTTGCCGGCGACCGGGTCGTCCATGTTGAAGACCAGGTGCTGGACCTCGGCGCTGCTGCCCTCGATGACCTTGACGCCGGAGTCGGAGTCGGCCTGTTCGACGTCGGCGATGTCGGCGGCGCTCAGGCCTCGGTAGGCGATGTCGACGTCCTTGGCCTGGAGCGCCTTCTTCAGCGCGCCGCGGTCGCCGTGGAAGAACTTCAGGGTGACGCCGGAGTTCTGCACCTCGGCGGTGCCCTGGTAGTTCTCGTTGACCGAGAAGACGGCCTCGTCCTCGGTGAACGAGTCGAGCTTGTACGGGCCGGAGCCGACCGCCTTGCCGTCCTTGCGCAGCGCGCCGGCGTCGTACTCGCGGTGGTTGACGATCGAGCCGGCACCCGAGGCGATCTTGCTCGGGAAGGTGGCGTCGGCGACCTTCAGGTTGAACACGACGGTCTTCGCGTTCGGCGTCTCGACCGCGTCGAGCATGGGGAACATGATCGCCGGGCCGGCCGCGTCGTTGACCTTCAGCATGCGGTCGAAGGAGAACTTGACGTCCTTCGACGTGAGCGGGTCACCGTTGCTGAACTTCAGGCCGTCCTTCAGGGTGCACTTGTAGACCTTCGTCGAGGTGTCCGTGAAGTTGCACGCCTGGGCCAGCTCCGGCTGGGGCTCGGTACCGCCCTTGGGGAAGCTGAGCAGGGACTGGAAGACGTTGTTGAACAACAGCCAGGATCCGGGGTCGTAGCCGGACGCCGGGTCCGTGGCGAGGACGTCGTCGGACATCCCCACGACCACGTTGGAGCCGTTCTCCGCGGAGTCGCCGGACTCGGAACCGCATCCGGTCAGCAGGCCGGAGGCCAGACCGGCCACGATCGGCAGGACCGGCCACTGGTTGCGCATGTTCACGTGCGTGCCTTACGTCGTTCTCGAAGTTCCCCGGGCCGCCGTCCAGCACCCGGGCGCGTGCCGGTGGTCGTCAGCCGCTCACACCACGGCCGAGCTCCCACAGCTGGAGGGTCGCGGAGGAGTTGAGCGCGTAGGCGACGCCGGTGACGTCGTCACGCGCCGCCACGTACTGATTGCCCTGCCACAGGGGCAGCACGGGTACGTCCTCGGCCACGATGTCCTGAATCCTGTTCAGGCTGTCGGCGGCGGCGAGACGGTCGACCTCGCGCCGGGAGTCCGGGATCAGGGTGTTGCGGATCTCGCTGTTCGCATATGGCGACTTGAGGAAGTTGTCCTTGTCCAGGAACGGCGCGACATAGCTGTCGGCGTCCGGGAAGTCGGGGAACCAGCCCATCCCGAAGACGTCGTACTCACCGTTGCGCTCTGCCGGGACGAAGGTGTCCCAGGGGGCGCCCTCGAGACCGACCTCGAACAGGCCGCTGCCGTTGAGCTGCCCGCGCAGCTCCTCGAACTCCTTCTTGGTGGCGGCGCCGTAGTGGTCGGTCGTGTAGTGCAGGGTCAGCTTCACCGGCGTGGTGACACCGGCGTCCTCGAGCATGGCCTTGGCCTTGGCGACGCTGGGGTCGCCGTACTTGTTGAAGAACGCGTTGGAGTGGCCGGTGATGGAGGCCGGGACCAGCGAGTACAGGGGCTCGGCCTGGGAGCCGTAGACCGCGGAGACGAGTTCGTCGCGGTTGACGAGCTGCGCCATGGCCTGGCGCACGGCCTTGCTCTTCACCGTCGGGGCGTCGGTGTTGAAGGCCAGGTAGCGGATCTCCAGGCCGGGCATCTCGACCAGGTCGACATCGCTGTCGGCGGTCGCCAGCTTGTTGATCTGCTCCGGCGTCATGGTGCGGGTCATGACGTCGATGTCGCCCTCGTCGAGGGCGGTGCCCATGGCGTCGGCGTCCTCGTAGGAGACCATGTCGATCTCCTCGTTGTTCACCTTCAACGCCCCCTGGTAGTGGGGGTTCTTGGTGAACACGGATCTGACCAGCTCGCCGTCCTTCTCCTCGCCCTTGAGTGTGTACGGGCCGGAGCCGTCGACCTGGAAGCCGTCGCGCAGCTTGTCCTTCTCGTAGTTGTCGGGGTTCACGATGCCCGCGACCGGGGTCGACAGCTTGTACGGGAAGGTGGCGTCGGCGGTCTTGAGGTGGAAGATGATCTCCTCGTCGCCCTTGGTCTCGACCGTGTCGACGGTGGACAGCAGGGCGAAGACACCGCTGTCCGCCTTGATGGCGAGGGCCCGGTCGATGGAGAACTTCACGTCGGCCGCGGTGACGTCGTCGCCGTTGGAGAACTTCAGGTCCGGGCGCAGCTTGCAGGCGTAGCGCTCGTTGCCGGAGTCGGTGAACCCACAGCTCTCGGCGGCCTCGGGGACAGGGGCGCCTTCGCCGCGCGGCTGGACCATGAGGGTCTGCACGGTCTGGCGGAGCACGTTCCAGGAGCCCACGTCGTAGGCGTACGCCGGGTCGAGGGGTGCGGGGGCGTCCTTGGTGGCGATGAACCGGTCCGTGGTGCCGACGACGATCACGCCGCCACCGTCACCTCCGCCGTCGGACCCTCCGCACGCCGCGAGCGCGGGAGCAAGCAGACCGACCACGGCCGGCAGCACCAAGGTCTTGCGGTTCATGCTCGGATTCTCCACAGCTGTCTGGTCCGTGTAGCCGGCGTGCAGGGGTGGCGCAGCCGTTCACAGGGGCGGGGTGAGGTTCTCGCGACGAGATTAGTGCGCGCGCGTGACGGGGCTCGCGGGCACCGGAGTTGAACATCCATCACGCTGCGAAACCGGGCGCGGACGCACCGAAAACCCGACAGGGGAAGGATTCGTGCAGCATCCCCTGAATCGGGACACAAAGGCGGGGCAGCCACCCTGTTATGGGGTGTGTCTGCACAGGTGCGCCACCCTGTCGACCCCTGCCGCAGTGGGGAACGTCACACCGCCAACGGGGTGTGGACGCGCCGGGATTCGGCCATCCGCCGCGCCGGCCGTTCGCCCGCGATTGAACTGCCGTTCAGTCGCCGCGCGGTGCGTGAACGCCCCGCGCGTTCGTGTCATCAGTTCAGCAGGCCGCGCAGAAACGCCAGGTCCACCTCTTCGAGGGAGCGCACCACGGTGCGCCGCGCGGCCGGCGAGATGGGGGCCACCGAGGGGACGGCAACCACGTGGCAGCCCGCCGCCTCGGCCGCGGCCACGCCGGTCGCGGTGTCCTCGACCACCGCGCATCTGGCCGGATCCGCACCGAGCCCGGCGGCGGCGAAGAGATAGGGGTCCGGGTGCGGCTTGGTGCGGGCGACCTCGTCACCGGCCACCGTCAGGGCGAAGTACTGGGCCCCCACGATGCCCAGGACGCGGTCGATGATGCGCCGGTGGGAGGCCGAGACCAGCGCCGTCGGGATCTCGTGCGCGGCGAGTTCGCCGAGCAGCCGGGCGGCTCCCGGCATCAGCGGCAGCGCCCGGTCGATCCGGTCCTCGAACCCCTGGTTCAGCAGCACCGTGAGCTCGGCAAGGGTGATGTCGGCGCCGGTGGCCTCGATCAGGAACCCCGCACTGCGGGTCATCGGGCCGCCGACCACGACATGGCGCCAGGAGTCGTCGAGGGTGTGACCGAGACCCGCGAAGACCTCGCACTCCACGTCCCACCAGAAGCCCTCGGTGTCCACCAGGGTGCCGTCCATGTCGAGGAGCACGGCCTGCAGCGCGGAGCCTTCGGCCGTGCGGGTGCCGATAGCGGGGACCGTCGTCGTCATCCGGCGTACCTCCTGGAGGGACGAGCAGGCCGGTTCCCGGGTAGGGAACCGGCCTACTGTGGACCGACCAGTGTACGTCCGATCCGATCAGCGCGCGGTGTGACACGTCACAGGGAGTCGCGCCCGGCGTCACCGTGCGTTGAAGTACTTCGCCTCCGGGTGGTGGATCACGATGGCGTCGGTGGACTGCTCGGGGTGCAGCTGGAACTCCTCCGACAGTTGCACACCGATCCGCTCCGGCTCCAGCAGGGCGGCGATCTTCGCCCGGTCCTCCAGGTCGGGGCAGGCGCCGTAGCCGAGCGAGAAGCGGGCACCGCGATACTTCAGCGCGAACATGTCCTCGATGTCGGCGGGGTCCTCGCCGGCGTAGCCGAGTTCGGCGCGCACGCGCGCGTGCCAGTACTCGGCGAGCGCCTCCGCGAGCTGCACCGACAGGCCGTGCAGCTCCAGGTAGTCGCGGTAGGAGTCGGACTCGAACAGCCGGGCGGTCTCCTCGCCGATCCGGGAGCCGACGGTCACGACCTGGAGGCCGACGACGTCCGTCTCGCCGGACTCCTCGGGGCGGAAGAAGTCCGCCAGGCACAGCCGGCGGCCGCGGCGCTGGCGCGGGAAGGTGAAGCGGGTGCGCTCGTTGCCCGCGTCGTCGAGGATGATCAGGTCGTCGTCCTTGGAGACGCACGGGAAGTAGCCGTAGACGACGGCCGCCTCCAGGAGGTTCTCCGTCTGGAGCCGGTCCAGCAGCCCGCGCAGCCGGGGCCGGCCCTCGCTCTCGACCAGTTCCTGGTAGGACGGGCCCTCGCCGGTGCGGGCCTGCTTCAGACCCCACTGGCCCTTGAACAGCGCGCCCTCGTCCAGCCAGGACGCGTACTCCTTGAGCTGGATGCCCTTGATGACGCGGGTGCCCCAGAACGGCGGCTCGGGGACCGGGTTGTCGGTGGCGACGTCGGAGCGGACGTGGCCCTCCTCCGGGCGCTCCTCGACCTCGACGGCGGCCGCCCGCACCCGGCGCTGCCGCAGCTCCGGCAGCTTCGCGCCGGGCACGCCGCGCTTGACGCCGATCAGCGCGTCCATCAGGCGCAGGCCCTCGAAGGCGTCGCGGGCGTAGCGGACCTCGCCCTCGTAGATCTCGTGCAGGTCCTGCTCGACGTACGCCCGGGTGAGCGCGGCTCCGCCGAGGATGACCGGGTAGCTGGCGGCCAGGCCCCGGGCGTTGAGCTCCTCCAGGTTCTCCTTCATGATCACCGTGGACTTCACCAGGAGGCCGGACATGCCGATGACGTCGGCCTTGTGCTCCTCGGCCGCCTCCAGGATCGCGGAGACGGGCTGCTTGATGCCCAGGTTGACGACGTTGTAGCCGTTGTTGGACAGGATGATGTCGACCAGGTTCTTGCCGATGTCGTGCACGTCGCCGCGCACGGTGGCCAGCACGATCGTGCCCTTGCCGTCGTCGTCGGTCTTCTCCATGTGCGGCTCCAGGTAGGCCACCGCGTTCTTCATCACCTCGGCGGACTGGAGCACGAACGGCAGCTGCATCTGGCCGGAGCCGAACAGCTCGCCGACGACCTTCATGCCCTCCAGGAGCGTGTCGTTGACGATGTCCAGGGCGGGCCGGTCCTCAAGGGCGGTGTCGAGGTCCTGCTCCAGGCCGTTGCGCTCGCCGTCGATGATGCGCCGGCGCAGCCGCTCCTCCAGGGGCAGGGCGGCCAGTTCCTCGGCCTTGCCGGCCTTGAGCGACTTCGCCGTGGCGCCCTCGAACAGCGCCATCAGCTTCTGCAGCGGGTCGTAGCCCTCGCTCCGGCGGTCGTGGATCAGGTCGAGGGCCGTGTTCACCTGTTCGTCGTCGAAGCGGGCGATCGGCAGGATCTTGGAGGCGTGCACGATCGCCGAGTCCAGGCCGGCCTTGACGCACTCGTCGAGGAAGACGGAGTTGAGCAGGATGCGAGCGGCCGGGTTGAGGCCGAAGGAGATGTTGGACAGGCCCAGCGTCGTCTGCACGGCGGGGTGCTGGCGCTTCAGCTCGCGAATCGCCTCGATGGTGGCGATGCCGTCCTTGCGGGACTCCTCCTGGCCGGTGCAGATCGTGAAGGTGAGGCAGTCGATGAGGATGTCCTCCTCGCGGATGCCCCAGTTGCCGGTCAGGTCGTCGATGAGCCGCTCGGCGATCTCGACCTTCTTCTCCGCGGTGCGGGCCTGGCCCTCCTCGTCGATGGTGAGGGCGATCAGCGCGGCGCCGTGCTCCTGGGCCAGCCGGGTGACCTTGGCGAAGCGGGACTCGGGGCCGTCGCCGTCCTCGTAGTTGACGGAGTTGATCACCGCGCGGCCACCGAGCTTCTCCAGGCCCGCCTGGATGACGTCGACCTCGGTCGAGTCGAGGACGATCGGCAGGGTGGAGGCGGTGGCGAAGCGGCCGGCCAGTTCCTCCATGTCGGCGACGCCGTCCCGGCCGACGTAGTCCACGCACAGGTCGAGCAGGTGCGCGCCCTCGCGGATCTGCTCGCGGGCCATTTCCACGCAGTCGTCCCAGCGGGCCTCCAGCATGGCCTCGCGGAACTTCTTCGAGCCGTTGGCGTTGGTGCGCTCGCCGATCGCCAGGTACGAGGTGTCCTGACGGAACGGCACCGACTGGTAGAGCGAGGCGGCGCCCGGCTCGGGGCGCGGGTCACGCTCGGTCGGGGTGAGGTCACGGACCCGCTCGACGACCTGGCGCAGGTGCTCCGGAGTCGTGCCGCAGCAACCGCCGACCAGGGAGAGGCCGTAGTCGCGGACGAAGTTCTCCTGGGCGTCGGCCAGCTCCGGCGCAGTCAGCGGGTAGTGGGCGCCGGACGAGGTCAGCACGGGCAGGCCGGCGTTCGGCATGCAGGACAGGCGGACGCGCGAGTGGCGGGCGAGGAAGCGCAGGTGCTCGCTCATCTCGGCCGGGCCGGTCGCGCAGTTCAGGCCGATCATGTCGATGCCGAGCGGCTCCAGGGCGGTCAGCGCGGCGCCGATCTCGGAGCCGAGCAGCATGGTGCCCGTGGTCTCGACGGTCACCGAGACGATCAGCGGTACGTCGTACCCGGCCGTCTCCATCGCCCGGCGGGCGGCGACGACCGAGGCCTTGGTCTGCAGGAGGTCCTGGGTGGTCTCCACGAGCAGCGCGTCGGCGCCGCCCGCGAGGAGGCCCTCGGCGTTCTGCTGGTAGGCGTCGCGGATCGCGGCGAAGGTGGTGTGCCCCAGGGTGGGCAGCTTGGTGCCGGGGCCCATGGAGCCGAGCACCCAGCGCTGCTGTCCGGTGCGCCGCGTGTAGTCGTCGGCCGTCTCGCGGGCGATGCGCGCGCCGGCCTCGGCCAGCTCGACGATCCGGTCGGCGATGTCGTACTCGCCGAGGGCGGACAGGTTCGCGCCGAAGGTGTTGGTCTCCACGCAGTCCACGCCCGCGTCGAAGTACTCGGCGTGGACCGAGCGGACGATGTCCGGACGGGTGACGTTCAGCACCTCGTTACAGCCTTCGAGGTTCTGGAAGTCCTCGAGGGTCGGGTCCTGCGCCTGGAGCATGGTGCCCATCGCTCCGTCGGCCACGACCACACGGGTGGCCAGTGCCTCACGGAGGGCGGACGCGCGGGTCCTGCTGTCGGTGGCGGGGGACTGCTGCGGCGACGAGGCCATTTAAGGGGCTCCCTGGAGTGCGACGGCTGTCGGCTTTGCGTCTTCCCGGATGCTCGTCAGGCACCTCCCGGGAAGGGCGCACGCGGCCAGCGTAGCCGGGACCGGGGCCTAGGGTCAGGGGCGTCCACGACGCGGACCCCCGCGTGGCGCCGAGGCCACTCCCGGGAGGCGTGGGACACAACAGCGGCTGACCGGCCATTGGCGGGAGGTCGGCATGGACCGGTAGTGTTCGGCATTGCCGAACAGTGGACATTGCCGTACGGCGGCAGCGACGCCGCTGCCCGACGGTCGAAGGGGACGGAGGCAGGACGGCGATGGCACGGAACATCCAGTCGCTCGAACGGGCGGCCGCGATGCTGCGCCTGCTCGCGGGCGGTGAGCGGCGGCTGGGCCTGTCGGACATCGCCTCGGCGCTGGGGCTGGCCAAGGGCACCGCCCACGGCATCCTGCGCACCCTCCAGCAGGAGGGCTTCGTCGAACAGGACGAGGCCTCCGGGCGCTACCAGCTGGGCGCCGAGCTGCTGCGCCTCGGCACCACCTACCTGGACGTGCACGAGCTGCGGGCGCGCGCCCTGGTGTGGGCCGACGACCTGGCCCGCTCCAGCGGCGAAAGCGTCTATCTGGGGGTTCTGCACCAGCAGGGCGTGCTGATCGTGCACCACGTCTTCCGGCCCGACGACAGCCGGCAGGTGCTGGAGATCGGCGCCATGCAGCCATTGCACTCCACGGCCCTGGGCAAGGTGCTGTCGGCCTACGACCCGGTCGCGCACAGCGAGGCCCTGGAGTCGGACCGCAAGGCCTTCACGGACCGCACGGTGTGCGACCTGAGCGCCTTCGAGCACGTCCTGGACCTCACCCGCGCGCGGGGGTACGCCGCGGACGTGGAGGAGACCTGGGAGGGCGTCGCCTCCGTGGCCGCGCCCATCCACGACCGGCGGCGCATGCCCGTGGGCGCCGTCGGCATCACGGGCGCCGTGGAGCGTCTGGGCCGGGACGGGGAACTGCGGCCCGAGCTGATCGCGGCGGTGCGGGACTGCGCCCGCGCGGTGTCGCGCGATCTCGGGGCCGGGCGATTCTGAGCCGCCTGCGGGCGGCCTGACCAGCACTTGGGTCATTCCACCGGAGGACACCGGGACGCCGTTGCGCCGTCCCGGATCTCGGCATGCCCAAAACGGGCATATAAGTCAGATGAGGGCCTACTCGACTCACGGGCTCATAACTCAACACAACCGATCGCCATCGCACTTTCGGCAAGAGACCTCTTGACGTGCGCGTAACGCCGAAGCAAGACTCCCGTCCATCGGTCGGCATTGTCGAACACCTACCGGCAATACGCGTTAGAGTGTGATGACGCCAAGGGCCGACGGACCCCGAAGGGACTCGGGGTTCAGCTCCCCTGGACGAAGGACAAAGGAGTCGCGGGTGTCCAGCTCCGACATCTTCATCGGCGAGACCATCGGTACCGCCATACTCATCCTCCTCGGCGGAGGCGTCGTCGCCGCCGTCGTGCTCAAGGCCTCCAAGGCCCGTAACGCCGGATGGCTCGCGATCACCTTCGGGTGGGGTTTCGCGGTCATGACGGCCGTCTACATCTCCGCGCCGCTGTCGGGCGCCCACCTCAACCCGGCGGTCACCCTCGGCCTCGCGATCGCCAACGACGACTGGTCGAACGTCTGGATCTACTGGGGCGGTCAGCTGCTCGGCGCCATGATCGGCGCGGCCCTGGTCTGGGTCGCGTACTACGGCCAGTTCCAGGCACACCTCACCGACCGGGAGATCATCGACGCCGTCGAGGCCCAGTCCAAGCAGGCCAAGGCGGTCGAGGCGCGGGAGAAGGGCGCGGGCCCGGTGCTCGGCATCTTCTCCACCGGTCCTGAGGTCCGCAACGCGGCGATGAACCTCGCCACCGAGATCATCGGTACGTTCGTGCTGGTCCTCGCAATCCTCACGCAGGGTCTCAACGACGAGGGCAACGGTCTTGGCACCCTCGGCGGTCTGCTCGTCGCCCTCGTCGTGGTCGGTATCGGCCTCTCCCTCGGCGGCCCGACCGGTTACGCCATCAACCCGGCCCGTGACCTCGGCCCCCGCATCGTGCACGCCCTGCTGCCCCTGCCCAACAAGGGCGGTTCCGACTGGGGCTACGCGTGGGTGCCGGTGGTGGGCCCGCTGATCGGCGCTGCGGCGGCCGCAGGCCTCTACAACGTCGCATTCGTCTAGAGCGGGCGCGCCCGCTCGCAGCCGCAGGCACCACGCCGTAACAGCCACAGACCACACGGACCTCCAGGAGCACACAGTGACCGACGCCCACACGGCCGGCCCCTTCATCGCAGCCATCGACCAGGGCACCACCTCCAGCCGCTGCATCGTCTTCGACCGGGACGGCAGGATCGTCTCCGTCGACCAGAAGGAGCACGAGCAGATCTTCCCCAAGCCCGGCTGGGTCGAGCACAACGCCACCGAGATCTGGACCAACGTCCAGGAGGTCGTCGCCGGAGCCGTCGAGAAGGCCGGCATCACCCGCGACGACATCAAGGCCATCGGCATCACCAACCAGCGCGAGACCACCGTGCTGTGGGACAAGAACACCGGTGAGCCCGTCCACAACGCCATCGTCTGGCAGGACACCCGCACCGACGCCCTCTGCCGGGAGCTCGGCCGCAACGTCGGCCAGGACCGCTTCCGCCGCGAGACGGGCCTCCCCCTCGCCTCCTACTTCGCCGGCCCCAAGGCCCGCTGGCTGCTCGACAACGTCGAGGGCCTCAAGGAACGCGCCGAGGCGGGCGACATCCTCTTCGGCACCATGGACACCTGGGTCATCTGGAACCTGACCGGCGGTGTCAACGGCGGCCACCACGTCACCGACGTCACCAACGCCTCGCGCACCCTCCTCATGAACCTGCACACGATGCAGTGGGACGAGAAGATCGCCGAGTCCATCGGTGTCCCGCTGGCGATGCTGCCCGAGATCCGCTCCTCCGCCGAGGTCTACGGCGAGATCACCGGCGGCAAGCTGGGCGACCTGCTCGGCGGCATCCCGGTCGCCTCCGCGCTGGGCGACCAGCAGGCGGCCCTGTTCGGCCAGACCTGCTTCTCCGAGGGCGAGACCAAGTCGACGTACGGCACCGGCACGTTCATGGTGATGAACACCGGTGACAAGATCATCAACTCCTACAGCGGGCTGCTGACCACCGTCGGCTACCAGATCGGCGACCAGAAGCCGGTCTACGCCCTCGAGGGCTCCATCGCCGTCACCGGTGCGCTGGTGCAGTGGATGCGCGACCAGATGGGCCTGATCTCCACGGCCGCCGAGATCGAGACGCTCGCGCTGACCGTCGAGGACAACGGCGGCGCCTACTTCGTCCCGGCCTTCTCCGGCCTGTTCGCCCCGTACTGGCGCTCCGACGCCCGCGGTGTGATCGCCGGTCTGACCCGGTACGTCACCAAGGCACATCTCGCGCGCGCCGTGCTGGAGGCCACCGCCTGGCAGACGCGGGAGATCGCCGACGCCATGACGAAGGACTCCGGCGTGGAGCTGACGGCCCTCAAGGTCGACGGCGGCATGACCTCCAACAACCTGCTGATGCAGACGCTCTCGGACTTCGTGGACGCCCCCGTGGTGCGCCCGATGGTCGCGGAGACGACCTGCCTCGGCGCCGCCTACGCCGCCGGTCTCGCCGTCGGCTTCTGGAACAGCACCGACGACCTGCGCGCCAACTGGCGCCGGGCCGCCGAGTGGACCCCCCGCATGGACGCGGCCGACCGCGACCGTGAGTACAAGAACTGGCTCAAGGCCGTCGAGCGGACCATGGGCTGGCTCGACGAAGACGAGAGCTGATTCGGACGAGGGCCGACGCACCGTCGGCCGACGAGGAGTAAGAACCCGACATGACCAGCCAGTCCACCCTGCAGTCCGTGCCTGCCCTGGGCACGCACCCGGCCTCCGGCGCGAACCCGAGCCGAGCCGAGACCCGGGAGCAGCTCGCCAAGGCGTCGTACGACCTTCTCGTGATCGGCGGCGGCATCCTGGGCATCTCCACCGCCTGGCACGCCGCGCAGTCCGGCCTCAGGGTGGCGCTGGTGGACGCCGGAGACTTCGCCGGCGCCACTTCCTCCGCCTCCTCCAAGCTGCTCCACGGCGGTCTGCGCTACCTGCAGACCGGCGCGGTGAAGCTGGTGGCGGAGAACCACTTCGAACGGCGTGCGGTCTCTCGCCAGGTGGCCCCCCACCTGGCGAACCCGCTCACCTTCTACCTGCCCGTGTACAAGGGCGGCCCGCACGGTGCCGCGAAGCTCGGCGCCGGTGTGTTCGCGTACTCGATGCTCTCCGCCTTCGGCGACGGCGTGGGTCACCTGCTCTCCCCCGCCAAGGCGCAGGCGGACGTGCCCGAGCTGCGCACCGAGAACCTCAAGGCCGTGGCCGTGTACGGCGACGACCAGATGAACGACGCCCGGATGGCCCTGATGACGGTCCGCGCGGCCGCCCAGTCGGGCGCCGTGGTCCTCAATCACGCCGAGGTCACCGGCCTGCGCTTCACCCGGGGGCGGGTGACCGGCGCCGAGTTGCGCGACCGTCTGTCCGGCGACGAGTTCGGCGTGAGCGCCCGTCTGGTACTGAACGCGACCGGCCCCTGGGTCGACCACCTGCGCAAGATGGAGGATCCCGATGCCGCGCCGTCGATCCGCCTGTCGAAGGGCGCGCATCTGGTCCTGAAGCGCACCTCCCCGTGGAAGGCGGCGCTCGCCACCCCGATCGACAAGTACCGCATCACGTTCGCCCTCCCCTGGGAGGACATGCTGCTGCTCGGCACCACCGACGAGGTCTACGAGGGTGACCCGGCCGACGTCGCGGTCAACGACCAGGACATATCCCAGATCCTCGACGAGGCAGCGTTCTCCATCCGGGACCAGCAGCTCGACCGGGACCTCATCACGTACGCCTTCGCGGGGCTGCGCGTGCTGCCGGGCGGGCCCGGCGACACCGCCAAGGCCAAGCGCGAGACGGTGGTCACCGAGGGGCGGGGCGGGATGCTGTCCGTCGCGGGCGGCAAGTGGACGACCTTCCGCCACATCGGCCGCACCATCATGAAGAAGCTGGAGTCGCTGCCGGGTCACCCGCTGGGCGAGGACTTCGAGCCGGTCTCCTCCCTGCCGAAGAAGCTGCCGCTGCCGGGTGTCGCGAACCCGCGCGCGGTCGCCCACCGGCTGCTGGTCGACGGCCCGGCCCCCGGCCCGCGGATGGCGGCGGACACCGCCAGGCACCTTGCCACGCACTACGGTTCGCTGGCCTTCGACATCGCCCGGCTCGCCAACGAGAACCCGGAGCTCGCCCGGCGCGTCCACCCGGACGCCCCGGAGATCTGGGCGCAGGTGGTCTGGGCCCGTGACCACGAGTGGGCCGAGACCGCGGACGACGTGCTGCGCCGCCGCACCACCCTGATGATCCGCGGCCTGGCCACGGAGGACGTCCGCGCCGACGTCCAGGACCTGCTCGACGGGAAGTAGCCGGTACGCCGGTCAGGGGCGGCTCCACGCCGACGGAGCCGCCCCTCGCCGTGCCCGGGAGCGGGGACCGCGCACCGGACCGTTCCTTCCTGGTGAGCCCCCATAATGTGCGAAGACCTCGGAGGTCTGGGCGACAGGGGAGGCCGGCCATGGCGGTGACGGACGAGGCGATCGAGAAGATCAAGGGCATGATCGTCTCCGGCGCGCTGCGGCCCGGCGACCGGCTGCCCAGGGAGAGCGAACTCGCCGCCGGCCTGGGCCTGTCCCGGAACTCGCTGCGGGAGGCCGTACGCGCGCTGTCGCTGCTCCGGATCCTGGACGTGCGTCAGGGCGACGGCACGTACGTCACCAGCCTGGACCCCCAACTGCTGCTGGAGGCACTGAGCTTCGTCGTCGACTTCCACCGTGACGACACGGTGCTGGAGTTCCTCGCCGTGCGCCGCATCCTGGAGCCGGCCGCCACGGCGATGGCGGCCGCGCGCATCGGCGAGCGGGAACTGAACGTGCTCACGGCCAAGTTGGAAGCGCTGGGCGCGCAGCCCTCCATCGAGGAACTCGTCGCCTGTGACCTGGAGTTCCACCGTGACATCGTGCGGGCGTCGGGCAACTCCGTGCTGTGCTCGCTGCTCGACGGCCTGTCCGGGGCGGCCACCCGGGCCCGGATCTGGCGACGACTGACCCAACGGGACGCGGTCAGCCGCACCCTGCACGAGCACCGGGCGATCCTCGCCGCCCTGCGCGACCGGGACGCGGACGCGGCCCGCTCCTGGGCCACGGTGCACATCGCGAGCGTGGAGCAGTGGCTGCGCAGTTCGCTGTGAGCAAGCGTGTACGAACGGGTGACAGCTCGGATGAATCGCGGGGTGTCCGGGCAGGGCGAACGGGGCAGTGATCCGTTCACTCCCCCGTGCAAGGGGGCTGCGGGCGCCCCCGCCGCACGCCGTAAGGTTGGGACGTCAGGCGAGGGCACGTCGGAAGGAGGCGCTGGGTGATCGAGCTCGAGGGGGTTCCCGAGCTGATCGACCCGGTCATGGTGGCCGCGTTCGAGGGCTGGAACGATGCCGGCGACGCCGCCTCCACCGCGGTCGCGCATCTGGAGCGGGAGTGGAAGGGCGAGGTGTTCGCGGCGCTGGACGCCGAGGACTACTACGACTTCCAGGTGAACCGGCCCACGGTGTGGATGGACTCCGGCGTCCGCAAGATCACCTGGCCGACGACCAGGTTGTCGGTGGTCCGGGTCGGCGGCGAGAAGCCGCGCGACCTGGTGCTGGTCCGCGGCATCGAACCGTCCATGCGCTGGCGCTCGTTCTGCAACGAACTGCTCGGCTTCGCGCACGAGCTGGGCGTGGAGCTGGTGGTGATCCTGGGCGCGCTGCTCGGCGACACCCCGCACACCCGTCCGGTCCCGATCAGCGGGACCACGTCCGACGCGGACCTGGCCCGCCGCATGGACCTGGAGGAGACCAAGTACGAGGGCCCGACGGGCATCGTCGGGGTCCTCCAGGAGGCATGCACGCACGCGGGCGTACCGGCGGTGTCGCTCTGGGCGGCCGTGCCGCACTACGTCTCGCAGCCGCCCAACCCGAAGGCCACGCTGGCCCTGCTCAACCGCCTGGAGGACCTGATCGACGTCCGCATCCCGCTGGGCGAGCTGCCCGAGGACGCGCGTGCCTGGCAGGTGGGCGTGGACCAGCTGGCCGCCGAGGACAGCGAGGTGGCGGAGTACGTGCAGACGCTGGAGGAGGCCCGGGACACCGCGGAGCTTCCGGAGGCGTCGGGCGAGGCGATCGCCCGGGAGTTCGAGCGGTATCTGCGGCGCCGGGACGGCGGCGGCACCCCACCCGGCGGCCACGCCACCGACGGCGGGGAGGGGCCGCCGTATCTGCGGGACAAGCGGCCGCCGAAGCCCGGCAACGACGACGAGGACTCGTCCGAGGAGTGAACACAGCGGTGGGCCCGCTTCCCGTGAGGGAAGCGGGCC
>NZ_JBIUBW010000009.1:126686-285052 GCF_044548465.1 Streptomyces sp. NPDC052023
GGGCGCGGTTAGGGGGGTAACCCGGGGCCCCCCACCCCCGCACCCCCCTCGCTGCCCCGGGCGGTGTTTAAAACACGGGGGGGGCCCGGGTCCCGGTGGGGTACGGGGCCCCACCGTCGTCGTACTACAGGGCCACGCCGAGCAGCGCGTCCACGGCGCGGGTGACGACGCCGGGGGCGCCCGGGTCCGTACCGCCCCGCTCCTGCTGCTCCGCGGCCCAGTGGTCCACGGCGGCCAGCGCGGCCGGGGAGTTCAGGTCGTCGGCGAGGGCCTCACGAAGCTCCCCGACGAGCCGGTCCGCGCTCGGCCCGTCGGGCCGGGAGACGGCGGCGCGCCAGCGGTCGAGCCGGTCCACGGCGTCCTGGAGCACCTCGCCCGTCCACTCCCAGTCGGCCCGGTAGTGGTGGGCGAGCAGGGCGAGCCGGATCGCGGCCGGGTCGACGCCGTCACGGCGCAGCTGGGAGACGAAGACCAGGTTGCCCTTGGACTTGGACATCTTCTCGCCGTGCAGCGCCACCATCCCGGCGTGCACATACGCCTTGGCCATGGGGAACTCGCCGGTCAGCACCTGGGCGTGGGAGGCGCCCATCTCGTGGTGCGGGAAGGCGAGGTCGGAGCCGCCGCCCTGGACGTCGAAGCCCATCCCGAGGTGGTCGAGGGCGATGGCGACGCACTCGATGTGCCAGCCGGGCCGGCCGCGGCCGAGCGAACCGCCGTCCCAGCTCGGCTCGCCCTCGCGGGCCGCCATCCACAGCATCGGGTCGACGGGGTTCTTCTTGCCCGGGCGGTCCGGGTCGCCGCCCCGCTCGGCGGAGAGCAGCCGCATCGCGGCGGCGTCCAGGTGGGACACCTGGCCGAAGTGGGGGTCGGCCTCGACGGAGAAGTAGATGTCGCCGTCGAGTTCGTAGGCCGCGCCGAGGTCGCGCAGCCGTTCCACCAGCGGCACGATGCCGGGTATCGCCTCGACGGCGCCGATGTAGTGCTTCGGGGGCAGCATCCGCAGGGCGGTCATGTCCTCGCGGAACAGGGCGGTCTCACGCTCGGCGAGCGCGACCCAGTCGAGGCCGTCGCGGTCCGCCCGCTGCAGGAGTGGGTCGTCGACGTCCGTGACGTTCTGGACGTAATGGACCTGCCGCTTCGTGTCGAGCCACACGCGCTGCACGAGGTCGAACGCGTTGTAGGTCGCCGCGTGACCGATGTGGGTCGCGTCGTACGGGGTGATGCCGCAGACGTAGATACGGGCGACGGGACCGGGGTCGAGGGTGACGAGGCCACCGGTCGCGGTGTCGTGGATCCTCAGGTCGCGGCCCTTGCCAGGCAGGGCGGGGACCTCGGAAGCGGGCCAGGCATGCATGTCATGAGCCTAACCGGACTGGAGTTCCGTATACGAACCGGAGCAGGCCGGATGGCCGGTAAGGCCCTCTTGCGCGACGGGCCCGGATGTGCCCGTCACCGCGGCGGCCGTGCCGTCACACCGGCGGCCACGGAATCGCCGGCCAGTCCCCGTTGGGCTCCGGGTGCACCCCGGCGGCGAGCAGTGCCCCGACTCGCGCGCGCGTGGCGTCGATCTCGGCGTCCGTGATCAGCGTGCCCAGGCGCTCGGCGAGCGCGCCGCCCGCCTTCAGCTCGCCCTGGATCCGCCGGAGGACCTCCACGGCATCGGCGGTGAGCGGCTCGCCGGCCCAGCCCCACAGGAGCGTGCGCAGTTTGTTCTCGACGTTGAAGGTGACCCCGTGGTCGATGCCGTAGAGATGACCGTCCGCGGTCGGAAGCAGGTGGCCGCCCTTGCGGTCGGCGTTGTTGATCACGGCGTCGAGCACGGCGAGCCTGCGCAGCCGCTCGTCGTCGGCGTGCACCAGCAGCGCGGTCCTGCCGTCGCCGACCTCGGCGAACCCGATCGCCTTCCAGCCCGGGGCGGGCTCCTCGGCGTCGACGAGGGCGAGCAACTCGGCGTCCGGGCGCGCCTCGACCCACAGCTGGCACATCCCCTCGCCGTACGGCCCGTCGCGCAGCACGGTGGGCGGGACCAGGCCCCAGCCGGTCGCCTCGGAGACCGCGTACGCCGCGACCTCGCGCCCGGCGAGCGTGCCGTCGGGGAAGTCCCACAGGGGCCGCTCCCCGGCAACGGGTTTGTAGACGCAGGTGGCCTCCTGGCCGTCGTGCGTGATCGTGCAGTACAGCGCCGCGTTGGAGGCGTCACGGATGCGTCCGCGCACGCTCAGCTCGCCGGTGGCGAGCAGTTCCTCGGAGGTCATGCTCCGCGGCGGTATCCGTTCTGGCGCGGGCATACGTGTCCTTCCGGGTCGAGCGGCAGACTGCACAGCGGGCACGGCGGCCGGCCGGCGTTGACGACATCGAGGGCGCGCTTGGCGAAGGCGCGGGCCTGCGCGCCGGTGAGCCGGACCCGCAGCATCGGGGGGCCGTTCTCCTCGTCCTGAAGGAGCCGCTCCTCGGCCTCGGCGAGGTCCTCGTCGGTGTCGGCGTCGAGCTCCACCAGCGCCTGCGCCTCGACGATCATGCGCTGCTCCTCGCCGTCCCAGGCGAGAGCCATGGTGCCGACGCGGAACTCCTCCTCGATGGGGGTCTCCAGCGGGGCGCTGTCGGCGACCTCGCTGGGTGCCATGGCCGGTACGGCGGCGCTGCCGCCGCTGCGCCGCACCACTTCGTCGAGCAGTTCGTCCATGCGCTCGGCGAGCGCTGCGACCTGTGTCTTCTCCAGAGCCACGCTGGTCACCCGGGGGCCCGCGGTGGCCTGGAGGAAGAAGGTACGGCGCCCGGGCAGTCCGACCGTACCGGCCACGAAGCGCTCCGGGGGGTCGTAGAGGAACACCTGACGGGACACGTCCTGTCTCCATTGATCGTGGGTCGACATCGACTTCGTTGACCGACCGGCCGCCGTGCGGTCGCTCGGCTGCGGACAAGTACGGCGTTACTGCGACCGCTTCACCCTACTGCGGGCGACGATCACGGTGCGCCCGCACCACCTCCCACCGGTGCGTCCCCGCCCGGCGGCTCCTCGCGGGGCACCAGGGACGCGAAGTCGCCGGTGTCTCCGAGGCGTACGAGAAACGGCCTGAGACGGGTGTAACGGATCGCGGTGATGGAACACGGTTCTACGGAGATCCGCTGGAAGAGGTCGAGATGAAGTCCGAGTGCGTCGGCGACGAGAGATTTGATGACGTCCCCGTGCGAGCACATCAGGTACACGGCGCCGGCGCCGTGATCGCGCTCCACCCGCGCGTTCCACTCCCGCACCGCCTCGGCGGCCCGGTGCTGCATCGCCCGCATCGACTCGCCGCCCGGGAAGGCGGCCGCCGTCGGGTGGGCCTGGACCACCTCCATCAGGGGCTCGTCCTTGAGTTCGGCGAGCTTGCGGCCGGACCAGTCGCCGTAGTGGCACTCGCCGATCCGCTCGTCGGTGTGGGCGCGCAGCTCGGGACGGGCGTCGAGCAGCGGCCGGACGGTCTCCTGGCAGCGTTGCAGAGGGCTGGTGACGACCTCGGAGATCGGCAGCTCGGCGAGCCGGCCGGGCAGTGCGGCGGCCTGCGCGGTGCCGCGCTCATCGAGGGCGACGCCGGGCGTCCAGCCGGCGAGCAGTCCCTCGGTGTTGGCGGTGGAACGTCCGTGCCGGACGAGGATCAGCGTGGGCATGCGGCCCAGGGTAGGCGCAGGCCCGGGTGCGACGTCCTTGCGGTGACGGGAGAACACGCTCTGTGATCGTCGACTGTGCCATCTACCGTGACGGACACCGGACGGAGGGCCCCGAGGACCTCTCGGACGCCCTGGCCGAGGCGCGAGCGGTCGGCGGATTCGTGTGGATCGGCCTGCACGAGCCGAGCGAGCGGGAGTTCGATCTGGTCACCGAGGAGTTCTCGCTGCATCCGCTGTCCGTCGAGGACGCCCTCAAGGCGCACCAGCGGCCCAAGCTGGAGGTGTACGACGACTCGCTCTTCGTGGTCCTGAAGCCGGTCGTCTACGAGCCGGAGAGCGACGCCGTCTCCACCGGCGAGGTGATGATCTTCCTCGGTGACGCCTTCGTGGTGACCGTCCGGCACGGGGTGGGCTCCCCGCTGGCCGCCGTGCGCCGACGGCTGGAGCAGGAGCCGGAGCTGCTCGGGAAGGGCCCCACCGCGGTGCTGTACGCGGTCGCCGACGCGACGGTGGACCACTACGTGGAGGTGTCGGCCGAGTTGCAGACCGACCTGGAGGAGCTGGAGGCGGACGTCTTCTCGCCGGACAGCGGAGGATCGCGGCACTCGGCGTCCCGTATCTACGGCTTCAAGCGGCAGATCATGGAGTTCCGCCGGGCGACCGGGCCCCTGGCCGTGCCGCTGAACCGGCTCGCGGGGGTGGAAACGCTCGGCGGTTCCGTGCCCTTCGTCGACGACAAGGCGCGGCCGTTCTTCCGCGACGTGAACGACCACCTCACGCGGGTGAACGAGTCGGTGGAGGGCCTGGACCGGCTGGTGTCGGACGTCCTGTCGGCGCATCTGGCGCAGATGAGCGTCCGGCAGAACGACGACATGCGGAAGATCTCCGCGTGGGCGGCCATGGCGGCCATCCCGACGATGATCGCCGGGATCTACGGCATGAACTTCGAGCACATGCCGGAACTCCGCTGGGTGTGGGCCTACCCGGCGGTCATCGCGGTCATGGCCGCCATGGAGGTGCTGCTCTACCGGACGTTCAAGCGGCGGGGCTGGATGTGAGGGACCCGGTCGTCAGGCGAACTCGGGGGCGGTGGCGGTCGGGCCGCCAAGGGCGTCGCGGCGTTCCGGCATCTTCAGGCTCACCATGCGCCGCCAGCCGCCGAGTCGCTCGTACCCGTACACGGCGTGGATCCCGAACGCGAGCACCGCGGCCTTCGGGCGGGACCAGCCGAGGATGCGGCCCATGCGGGCCATGACCGCGAGGCTGACGTCCCGGTAGACGCGGATCTCGGCGAGCGCGCTCTCGCGCAGGGTGCGCCGGATGTCCCGGCCGTGCCCGGCGGCGGCCAGGCGCAGCAGTTCCTCGTGCGTGTACGCGAGATGGTTGTCCTCGTCCGCGGAGATCATCCGGACCGCCCTGCCGAGCACCGGGTGGTCCGTGAAGTGCTTCTTCAGCATCATCATCTCTTCGGCGGCGCGCTGTTCGGTGACGCGGCTGTGGGCGAGGTAGGTGATGATGTCCCGCACGGTGAGCGGCTGGTCCGCCCTCAGCTTCTCGTGCGCGAGGCCGATGCCCTGCTTCTCGAGCAGCATCGTGTAGTCGGTCTCCGGCGGGACCTCGACGGGTTCGAGGCCGCGTTTCTTGAGCAGGGCGTTGAAGATCCGCCCGTGCTTGTCCTCGTCCGCACCGTGGCGAGTGATCTTGGGGGCGAGGGCGCGCTCGCTCGCGGGCACGAGCGCGGCGATGCGGGCGTTCTCCCAGCCGCCCTGCGCCTCACCGCTGGCCGCGATGGAGCAGAACAGCCTGAACGACTGGTCGTTGTCGAGGATCTCCTGGAACAGACTCCTGGCCGAAAGCATCTGAGAGCACCTCTCTGCAGAATTCCGCAAAGAACGAGTCAAATGCCCCCGCGGACCCACGGCAACAGCTGTGCCGGACAACTCCACCGAAAGACGGACCGACGGGCGGGCGTCGGGAGCGTAACCGCGCGTGGGCCGGCGCGTTGTTCCCGGTGACGGCCGTGGCGGGGAAGACCCCCGAGCCCCCACCACGGCCGTAGAGACTTCCCCGGGCCGGGTACGGCGCGTTACGCCAGTCCCGCCAGCTCCAGCGCCTCGGAACCCGCCCGCAGCGAGACCAGCCGCTCCTCCAGGGTGAAGCCCGCGGGAGCCAGCGACAGCGTCGTGACCCCGGCCGCCGCGTAGGCCTTCATACGGTCGGCGATGCGCTCCACCGAGCCGAGCAGCGTGGTCTGGTCGATCAGTTCGTGCGGTACGGCGGCCGCGGCGCCCTGCTTGTCGCCGGAGAGGTACTTCTCCTGGATCTCGGCTGCCTGCTGCTCGTAGCCCATGCGCCGGGCGAGCTGGTTGTAGAAGTTCTGCTTGGGGCTTCCCATGCCGCCCACGTACAGGGCGGTGTAGGGGCGGAAGGTGTCGGCGAGGGCGGTCACGTCCTTGTCGTCACCGACGGCGAGGGGGAGGGTCGGGCAGACGTCGAAGCCGTCCATGGTCCTGCCCGCCTTCTCACGCCCGGCGCGCAGGTGCCTGATCGCGGTGTCCTCCAGGTGCTCGGCGGACGGGAAGATCAGCAGGGCGCCGTCGGCGATCTCACCGGTCTGCTCGAGGTTCTTGGGCCCGATCGCGGCGATGTACAGCGGGATGTGCTCGCGCTGCGGGTGGACGGTGAGCTTGATCGGCTTGCCGGGACCGCCGGGCAGGGGCAGCGTCCAGTGCTCGCCGTCGTAGCTGAGCCGTTCGCGGGTCATGGCCTTGCGGACGATCTCGACGTACTCGCGCGTGCGGGCCAGCGGCTTGTCGAACTTGACGCCGTACCAGCCCTCGGAGACCTGCGGGCCGGAGACGCCGAGGCCGAGGCGGAAGCGGCCGCCGGACAGCGAGTCCAGGGTCGCGGCGGTCATCGCGGTCATCGCGGGCTGGCGGGCCGGGATCTGGAAGATGGCCGAGCCGACGTCGATGCGCTCCGTCTGGGCGGCGACCCAGCTGAGCACGGTGGCGGCGTCGGAGCCGTACGCCTCGGCGGCCCAGCAGACGGCGTACCCGAGGCGGTCGGCCTCCTGGGCCACGGCGAGATTGTCCGCGTCCATTCCGGCGCCCCAGTAGCCGAGGTTGATCCCGAGCTGCATGGCCTTCCCCTTACTCATCAGTAACGTCCCTTGTGGCGTCGACACTAGCGTGGGCGCCGGGGATCGCCCAGGCCACGGGTGGAGTCACGGGCGCGCCGTCCGGCAACCGGGGCCCCGATCACGTGAAGCGGTTGTCCACAGGCAACCCACGGCACCAGGTGTGGCCAGTAATCTCGGCGGACATGGAGCAGAGGCATCTCGGCCGTACCGGCCTGCGTGTGTCCCGGATCGGACTCGGCACCCTGACCTGGGGGCGGGACACCGACGAGCATGATGCCGCGGACCTGCTGAAGACCTTCTGGGAGGCGGGCGGGACGCTCGTCGACACGGCGGACGTCTACGGGAACGGCGAGTCCGAGTATCTGCTCGGCCGCCTGATGGAAGGACTCGTGCCGCGACGGGACCTGGTGCTGTCGACCAAGGCCGGAAGCGTGCCGGACCCGGACCGGCGCTTCGACGGGTCACGGGGGCATCTGCTGGCCGCGCTGGACGCCTCGCTCTCCCGGCTCGGCACCGACTACGTCGACCTGTGGCACATCCACGCCTTCGATCCGCGGACCCCGCTGGAGGAGACGCTCCAGGCGCTGGACCTCGCCGTGAGCAGCGGGCGGGCGCGGTACGCGGGTGTCTCCAACTTCTGCGGCTGGCAGCTCGCCAAGGCGGCGACCTGGCAGCTGGCGGCACCCGGGACGCGCACCCGGCTGGCGAGTACGCAGATGGAGTACTCGCTGCTGCAGCGCGGCGTCGAGCGTGAGGTGCTGCCGGCCGCGCTGGACCTGGGCATAGGACTGCTGCCGTCGTCGCCGCTGGGGCGTGGAGTGCTGACCGGGAAGTACCGGGGCAACGCCCTGCCGCCGGACTCCCGGGGTGCCTCGGACCATCTGGCGCCCTTCGTCGAGCCGTACCTCGACGACACCGCGAGCCGCATCGTGGACGCCCTGTCGACCGCGGCCGACGGGCTGGCGGTCACGCCGCTCCAGGTCGCCCTCGCATGGGTGCGGGACCGGCCCGGGGTGGCCGCGCCGATCGTCGGCGCGCGCACCGCGCAGCAGCTCACGGCGGCGTTGTCGGTGGAGGCCCTTAGTCTTCCTGACGAGATCTGCCGGGCGCTGGACGATGTGTCGGCGCCCGTGCACCGCTATCCCGATCACGACTGGAGCACGCTGTGAGCACGGAGCCGGAGACCACCGGGGACGCCGAGCCGAGGAAGCCGGACGCCACGGAGACCGAGGCTGCGACAGCCGAGCCGGCGGAAGACGGGGGTGGGCAGCCGGCCCGGGCGGCAGAGGATGGGGGCGGTGAGGCCACCGAGGCAGCGGGGGCCGGCGGTGAGACCGCTGAGGCGGTGGAGGCTGAGACCGGTGAGGGCCCCGAGGCGGCGGGGGCCGGGGCAGATGAGATCCCCGAGGCGGCGGGAGCCGGGGGCGGTGTCCCCGGACGGGCGGGGACCAGGGCCGGTGAGACTTCCGGAGCCGTGGAGACCGGCGCCGGTGAGGCGCCCGAGGCCGCGGGGGCCGGGGGCGGTGAGGCGGACGAGGCCGCGGCCGAGCTGGCTGCTCAGCGAGTGGAGCGGGAGCGGATCGAGCGGCGCAAGGCGGAGAAGCAGGCGCCCGTCGCGGCGGGCGCGAAGCTCAGCGGGAAGGCGGCCGAACTGCTCGCGGCCGTGCGGGCGGTGGAGAGCGGGGCGAAGCCGCCCGCCACGGTGTTCGAGGAGCCGCCGCCGCGGCGCCAGGCCCCGGAGCCGGTGCGGCGGACGCAGCCGGTGGTGCCGGTCCCGGTGGGCGCGCCGGCGCCCGAGGCCGTCGAGGGCGTGCGGCGGGTGCTGAGCGACGGGGGTGCCCCCGAGACGCTCGCCGTGCAGGCAGCCGCCGTCCTGGGTGAGGGAGCGGACGAGCGGCTGCGGGCGGACCCCTGGCAGTTGCTGCGGGTCGGTGGGGTGCGGCCGGAGCAGGCCGACGGTTTCGCACGGGCGCTGCTGGGGCCGGAATGCGGGCCGGGCGACGAGCGACGGGGGCGTGCGGTCACCGTGTGGCTCCTGGAGCAGGCGGCGCTCGCCGGGCACACCGCGCTGGAGATGCCCGTCCTGACCGCGGCGCTGGCTCAGCGGGGGGTGCCGGATCCGGCGGAGTCGGTGCAGGGGGCGCTCGCCGAAGGGGATGCCCTGGCCTTCCAGGACGGGTTGGACGAGAACGAGGCCGAGGCCGAGGCCGATGCGCCGGGCGAGGGCGCCGGCGAGGTCCAGGACGGGGAGCGTCCTGTGCGGGTCCTCGTCGGGCTGGAGCGTTACGCGCTCGCCGAGGAAAGTCTGGCCGACGGTCTGGCCCGGCTGATCAACTCCGCGCCCAAGGAGGACGGTTCGGGCGAGGCCTGGGAGCGGGCGGCAGCCGGTGCCCAGGGGGCCGCCGCCGAGCTCGTCCGGGCGGTCGCCGGCCACGGGCTGGTGCTGCACACCGGCGGCGAGGCGTCGCTGGCCGAGGCGGCGGAGCTGGTGCGGGCGGCGCGTGGGCTCGGGCTGCGGGCCTGGGCCGCCGCACACGGTCCCGCCGGCCGGGGACGGTTCGCGGCGCTGGTCGACGGACCGGAGGCGTGCGTGACGACTGTCGCCGGACTGCTGGCCGGGGCGGAGGGGCCGGGGCGTGACTCCGACGGCGCGCTCGACCTCGATCTCCTCGTCGTCCTCGACGCACCCCAGCTCGACGTGGAGGCGGCGGCGCTGCTCGTCGAGTCGCTGCCCGACGGGGCCCGGCTGGTGCTGGCGGGCGACCCGGGGGTGCTGTGGTCGATCGGTCCCGGGCGGGTCTTCGCCGATCTGCTGGCGGTGCGCACGTGCCCCCACGTCGCCTCGCGGCGGCCGGATCCCGGTCCGCTCGGAGAGCTGGTGTCGGGCATCGGCGCGGGCGAGCTGCTCCAGGTCGAGGCGCCCGGCAAGGAGGTCGTGATCGTGCCGGTGCGGGACGCGGGAGAGGCCGTGCACCGGACCGTGCAGCTCGTCGCCGACTCGGTGCCGCGGGCGATCGGGGTGCCGTCCGAACAGACGGTGGTCGTCACGCCGGGGCACGGGGGCGCGGCCGGCACGCGGGTGCTGAACGCCGCACTGAAGGAGCGGCTCAACCCCGGCCCGGGACGCTTCGGGGGCTTCGATCCCGGCGACCGTGTCGCCTACTCCCCCGCGCCGGGCCGTACGCTGCCGGGTCACGTGGTCGGGGCCGACGCCGAGGGACTGCGTCTGTCGTGCGCCGGGGACGCCGTGGTCGTGCCGAAGGAGCGGGTGGAGCAGTCCGTGCGGCACGGCTGGGCCCTGACCGCGCACCAGGCGGTGGGGACCCGCTGGCCCGCAGTGGTCACGGTCCTGCCCGGCGATGCGGCCCAGGCGCTGAGCCGCCCCTGGGTGTACACGGCCTTCGGCCGCGCGGAACGCCACCTGTCGGTGGTCCACGGGGTGGACCAGGCGCTGCCGAGGGCGGTCGCGGAGATCCCGGCGAAGCCCCGCACGACCCGCTTGCCGGAACTGCTGGAGGCACAGGTACCGGCGGAGGGCTGAAGCGGGCGGCCGGCGGCGACGCGGCGCGCGCGACCGAGGGCCCGCGCGCGCCGCACCACACCGCAGGCCCCCGCGGAACGGCGAGGCCGGCGCGGGTCGTCCGCCGCCACCGACGGCGGAGGTCACCGCGCTCGGCAACCACCTATGGGTCCGCCGCGCGTCCGGGCACCGGGCACCGGTGGCGAGCCGTCGGTGGCCGGGACGACGTGGCGGCCGCGGGGTGACCCCGTGGCCGCCGGTCGGTGTTCCTCGCGTGCCTGGTCAGCGACGATCCGCGTCCAGGGGTTCCAGGTCCTCGTCCTCGTCCAGGTCCAGTTCGTCCTCAAGATGCCCGGGGATGTCCTCGTCGTCGGGCTCGTCGTCGTCGAAGACGGCGCTGACGTCGAAGCGGCAGACCACGCTCTGCGGGTCGACGGCCTCGAACGGGGCCTCCAGCCACTCGCCGGGGTCGGCGGACTCCTCGGTCGCCGTCACCCACAGCGTGGAGTCGCCCTCCTCCAGGCCGAACTCCTTGTGCCGGGAGGCGATCTCGTCCGGCTCGAATTCCCCGAAGAGGATGCCCAGCGCCCCGTGGATCGTGCTCGCGGTCTCCGCGTCCGTACTGTCCTCGTCCGCCGCCTCGATCCGCTGGGCCTGCGCCAGCAGCCGCTGTGGCTCCGCCACCGCGTAGTCGCGGCGGATCAGCACACTCAAGGCGTTCGGTTCCTCGGGCCCGGTGTACGGCGGCAGCGTGTCCTCCGCGCCGGGGATCTCGAAGGGCGTGACCTCGTCGTAACGGTCGTAGAGCAGCTCGTCGTACGCCTCTGCGGCCGCGGCCAGCTTGTTGAACGCCTCGTAGACGGCCGGGTCGTCCTCCCCCGACCTGCGTTCGACCGCCGCGAGATGACGGTCGAGCGCGGTCTTGACCGCCTCGGCGGCGGCGCGTACCTCGGCAGCGGTGGGCTGCGCAGCATCAGACATAGAGCAGACGCTATCCGTACCGGGCCGTTGCCCGCACAATAGATGCGATGCCGGAATACGAATTTGTCGACGTGTACGTCCCGCGCGGGGTCTCCCGCAAGGACGCGACACGCCTGCTGACGGACCATGCAGAGTACGGACACTGGGAGTTGCACCGCCTGAGCCTGCTGCGCGACGGCAGCCGCAGGGTGCGGCTGCGCCGGCGGATCATCCGCCAGGTACGGGCCACGTGGTGAGCTGAGGCGTCGGAGACGGAGCGGAGCGGGCCCCGCCGGGTGCGGGACCCGCTCCGCCTGCCGTTCATCGCCGTGTACGCGCGGACGCGCTACGCCGAGGCGCGCGCCCTGCGGTACAGAACGGCGCCCGCCAGCAGCGCCCCCGCGCTCAGCGAGACGGCCGCGCCCATCGGCAGCTCGCTGCCGGTCTGTGCCAGCTGGGAGCCGCCGCCGAGGTGGGTGACGGCCGCGGCGCCGGAGCGGTCATCGCTCCGGGAGCCGGAGCCGTCCCCGGCGGGGCCGCTGTCGCCCCGGGTGCCGGAGTCGGCGTCGACGCCGTGGTCGTCCGGCGTACCGGGCTGTCCGGGCGTGCCCGGCTCACCGGAGTCCCCCGGGCCGCCCGGCGTCCCCGGCGGGGTCGTGCCGTCGCCGTCTCCCCCCGGCGGCGTGGTGTGACCGTCGCCGCCACCACCGTTCACGCAGTCCTGGCCCACGGCGGCGTTGCCGACGCCGATGACGTCGACGGTGTTGCCGCAGACGTTGACCGGTACGTGGACCGGCACCTGGATGTGGTTCCCGGAGCCCACGCCGGGCGAGCCCTCGGCCTGCCCGTCCGCGTGCGCCCCGGTGCCGGAGGAGCCGTGGTCACCGGAGCCGCCGTGACCGTCGTCACCGTAGCCGCCCGGCGTCCCGCCGCCTCCGCCCCGGTTGGCGCAGGAGTTGCCGACCGCCGGGTTCAGGATGCCGACGACGCTGATGGTGTTGCCGCAGACGTTGACCGGCACGTGCACCGGTACCTGCACCGTGTTGCCGGACAGCACGCCCGGTGAGCTGGAACTGGAGCCGCTCGCGCCCGAGTCGGCGTGGGCGTGGCCGCTCGCGGCGGCGATCACGCCGGTCGCCGCCGCCACGGTCATCAATCCCTTGCGGGTGCCCTGTCGCATTGCTGAATTCCTGCCTTTCCCCCTCTTGACCTACGTGAAAAGACCGGTCGGCCCCGGAGCGCATGGCGCGCGCTCCGGGACCGACGGCGTGGACGACCTCAGAAAAGGAGCGTCACTTGTTGATGCAGGTGTTGCCGAAGGCGGGGTTCAGCAGCCCGATCACCGAGATCGTGTTGCCGCAGACGTTCACGGGAACGTGCACGGGAACCTGAATCACGTTGCCGGACACGACACCCGGGGAACCCACGGCGGCACCCTGGGCACCGGAGTCGGCGACGGCGAGGCCCGCGCCCGCGAGAACCAGACCACCGGTGGCTGCCGCAGCGGCGACGACCTTCTTGATCATTATTCCTCCTTGTTGGCAATGCGATCACAAGTAGCTGATCGCATCACCAGTAACGAGGAGGAACTAATAGGGCTACGACCTGATGAGCGCATTCACTCCCTACGGTCACGCCGGGCACACGTGGGCGAATACTGCAGTGTCGTTTCAGTGGGCCAATTCAGGACGCATCGATGAAGCGGTCGAGCACGCGTACGCCGAACTGCAGCCCCTCCACCGGCACCCGCTCGTCGACGCCGTGGAACATCCCGGCGAAGTCCAGCTCCGGCGGCAGCTTCAGCGGCGCGAAGCCGAAGCAGCGGATGCCGAGGTCGTCGAAGGACTTGGCGTCGGTGCCGCCGGAGAGCATGTACGGCACGGCCCGCGCGATCGGGTCCTCGGCGCTGAGCGCGCTCTGCATGGCGTCGACGAGCTTGCCGTCGAAGTCGGTCTCCAGCGCCTTGTCGGCGTGCACGTCCTCCCGCCGGACGCGGGGGCCGAGCAGCCGGTCGAGGTCGGCGAGGAACTCCTGCTCGTGGCCGGGCAGGAACCGGCCGTCGACGTGCGCGGTGGCCTGGCCCGGGATGACGTTGACCTTGTAGCCGGCGCCGAGCATGGTGGGCGCGGCCGAGTTGCGCAGGGTCGCGCCGATCATCTTGGCGATGCCGCCGAGCTTGGCGAGGGTCTCGTCCATGTTCTCGGGGTCGAGCTCGACCCCGAGGGCGTCGGAGAGCTCGTCGAGGAAGGACCGCACGGTCTTGGTGACCCGCACCGGCCAGGTGTGCCGGCCGACCCGCCCCACCGCCTCGCACAGCTCGGTGATCGCGTTGTCGGTGTTGGTCATCGAGCCGTGCCCGGCGGTGCCGTCCACGGTGAGCCGCATCCAGTGCATGCCCTTCTGGGCTGTCTCGACCAGGTAGAGCCGCAGCTGCTCGTTGACGGTGAAGGAGAAGCCGCCGACCTCGCCGATGCCCTCGCTCACGCCCTCGAACAGCTCGGGGTGCTTGTCGACCAGGTACCGCGCGCCCCAGGTGCCCCCGGCCTCCTCGTCGGCGAGGAAGGCGAGCACGATGTCGCGCGGGGGCCTGCGCCCGCTGCGCAGCCGGTCCCGGACGACCGCGAGGGTCATCGCGTCCATGTCCTTCATGTCGACGGCCCCGCGGCCCCACACGCAGCCGTCCGCGATCTCGCCGGAGAAGGGGTGGTGGGTCCAGTCGGCCGCGTTGGCCGGCACCACGTCGAGATGGCCGTGGATGAGCAGCGCGGGCCGGGACGGGTCCTCGCCCTCGATCCGGGCCACGGTGGAGGCGCGGCCCTTGTGGGACTCGATGATCCGCGGTTCGAGGCCCACCTCGGCGAGCTTGCCGGCGACGTACTCGGCCGCCTCGCGCTCACCGGGCCCCGAGTGGTCGCCGTAGTTGCTGGTGTCGATCCGGATCAGCTCGCGGCAGAGGTCGACGACCTCGTCCTCGCCGGTGACGCCTTCGGCCGTGCCCGTGTCACTCACGCCGCTTCCTTCCGCAGTCGCCGCTGGTGGTCCCCCTCATCCTCCCCCCGACCCCGCCCCCTCCCCAAGACCGCGCCCGGCCCGTCACAGGGCGTTCACGGCGATCCGGGCCGCGCGGGGGTGTGATCAGCCACCCCCGAAAGCCTGGTAATGTTTACGTCGTCGCCGCGGGGGAAACCCAGCGCGACAGACACCTTGTCCGGGTGGCGGAATGGCAGACGCGCTAGCTTGAGGTGCTAGTGCCCTTTATCGGGCGTGGGGGTTCAAGTCCCCCCTCGGACACCAGCTCGGACCCCTGTTCACCAGGGGTCTTCTGCTTTTCCGGGAGGGCTCGCCCGGCGCTGTGTGGGCCATCTCTCGCCGACCGGGAGGATCCCGAGGTCACGGCCCCCGGCACTCCGTGCCGAGCGGCCCGAACGGCCCCTCCAGGTGGCCGCCGAACAACGACGAACCTAACGTCGTACTAAAATTTCCGGCTTGTTACGGAGCTGGAGCCGGACAACCCCAGGCAGACCTGCGGGCCCGCCAGCGCCCCGGAGGCTTCCGGGATCGAGACGCGAGGACCCGATGGCAGCCATACACGAGAGCAGCGCTCTCGGCCTGCTCGACGAAGAGATCCGCGAACAGTTCGGTGACAGGGCACGGTTCTCCGGGGGGCCGGCGGCCTCCCCGCGCACGCTCGTGGACATCTTCGAGGCGTCCGTGCGGACACATCCGGACGAACTCGCCCTGGACGACGGGGCGGTCCGGCTCAGCTACCGGGCGCTCGCCGTGGAGGTGGAGCGGCTGCGCGTGCGGCTCGCCGCCGCGGGGGTGGGGCTCGGGGACCGGGTGGGCGTCCGCGTCCCGTCGGGGACCAATGATCTGTACGTCGCGATTCTCGCCGTACTGGCGGCCGGCGCCGCCTATGTGCCCGTGGACGCCGAGGACCCCGACGAACGGGCCGAGTTGGTGTTCGGGGAGGCGGGGGTGCGGGCCGTCGTCGGGGCCGGGCACGAGGTGAGCGTCCAGGGGACGGGCGGCGCGGCCGCCGGGCGGCCCGGGGAGGGGGACGACGCCTGGATCATCTTCACCTCCGGATCCACCGGGAAGCCCAAGGGCGTCGCCGTCAGCCACCGCAGTGCCGCCGCGTTCGTGGACGCCGAGGCCGCGCTGTTCCTGACCGAGGAGCCGATCGGGCCGGGCGACCGGGTCATGGCGGGTCTCTCGGTCGCCTTCGACGCGTCCTGCGAGGAGATGTGGCTGGCCTGGCGGTACGGGGCCTGTCTGGTGCCCGTGCCACGGGCGCAGGTGCGCAGCGGGGCTGATCTGGGGCCCTGGCTGGTCGAGCAGGAGATCACGGTCGTGTCGACCGTGCCGACGCTGGCGGCGCTGTGGGAGCCGGAGACCCTCAACGACGTACGGCTGCTGATCTTCGGCGGTGAGGCCTGTCCGCCCGAGCTGGCGCAGCGGCTGGTGACCGAGGGGCGCGAGGTCTGGAACACGTACGGGCCCACCGAGGCGACCGTGGTGGCCTGTGCGTCGCTGATGGGCGGCGAGGAGCCGGTGCGGATCGGGCTGCCGCTGCGGGGCTGGGAGCTGGCCGTCGTGGACGAGGCCGGGGAGCCCGTCGCGATGGGCGGCAGCGGGCAGCTGGTGATCGGGGGCGTGGGGCTCGCCCGCTATCTCGACGCCGAGAAGGACGCGCAGAAGTACGCGCCGCTTCCGTCACTGGGCTGGGAACGGGCGTACCGCAGCGGTGACCTGGTGCGGGCCGAGCCCGAGGGGCTGGTCTTCCTCGGGCGGGCCGACGAGCAGATGAAGCTGGGCGGGCGGCGGATCGAGCTGGGTGAGGTGGACGCCGCGTTGCAGGCGCTGCCGGGCGTCGCGGGCGCCGCCGCAGCCGTGCGGACGGCACGCAGCGGCAACCAGCTGCTCGTGGGCTATGTCGTGACCCAGGAGGGCTGGGACGCGGGGGCGGCGGTGGAGCGGCTGCGGGCCGAGCTGCCGGCGGCGCTGGTGCCGCTGCTGGCCCCCGTCGACGAGCTGCCGACGCGGACCTCCGGGAAGGTGGACCGCGATGCCCTGCCCTGGCCCCTGGAGGGGGTCGGGACGGGTGCCGGGGCCGAGCAGCTCCACGGCACCGAGGCCTGGCTCGCCGAGCAGTGGACCGAGGTGCTCGGAATTCCGGTGACGGCGGCGTCCGACGACTTCTTCGCGATCGGCGGGGGCAGTCTGGCCGCCGCCCAGCTGACCACGCGGCTGCGCACCCGGTACCCGGGCGTGGCCGTGCTGGACATCTACCAGCAGCCCACCTTGCGCAAGCTGGCGCGACGGCTTCAGGAGTCCGCGCGGGACGACAGCGCGCGGCGGACGGTCGCCCCGGTGCCCCGCCCTGCCCAGGTGATCCAGCTCCTCGCCCTCGTACCGCTGTCCGCGCTGACCGGCCTGCGGTGGATGGTCGTACTGGCCTCCCTCGGGAACGTACTGAGCGGGTACGCCTGGCTGCCGACCGCTCCCTGGTGGGCCGTGGGAGCCGGGGCCGTGCTGTTGTTCACCCCGCCGGGGCGGCTCGCGCTCGCCGCCGGTGGGGCGCGGCTGCTGCTGCGTGGCGTGCGCCCGGGGCGTCATCCGCGCGGTGGAAGCGTGCATCTGCGGCTGTGGGCGGCGGAGCGGCTGGCCGAGGCCAGTGGCGCGACCTCGCTGACCGGGGCGTGGCTGGAGCGGTACGCGCGGGCACTCGGTGCCCGGGTCGGCCAGGACGTGGATCTGCATTCGCTGCCGCCGGTCACCGGCATGCTCAAGCTGGGCCGGGGCGCGGCCGTCGAGTCCGAGGTCGACCTGTCCGGGTACTGGCTGGACGGGGACCGGCTGGAGATCGGTCCGGTGAAGGTCGGCGCGCATGCCGTGGTCGGTACGCGCAGCATCCTGTTCCCGGGGGCGCGGGTCGGCAAGCGGGCCGAGGTCGCGCCGGGGTCGGCGGTCGCCCGGCAGGTCCCGACCGGGCAGCGGTGGGCGGGGGCGCCCGCGGTGAAGCTCGGCAAGGCCAAGCGCAACTGGCCGAAGGAGCGGCCGGGGCGTGGCCTGTTCTGGCGGGTGATGTACGGGACCTCCGGGGTCGCGCTGTCGGCCCTGCCGGTGCTGGGTGCGGGTGCCGCCCTGCTGGTGGCGCGCCCGTTCGTGGCCCCCGCCGACGGCCTGGCGCAGGCCCTCGGGGGCGCCGCGCTCGCGCTGGTGCCGGCGACGCTCGCCTTCGGGGCGGCGTACGCGCTGCTGATCCTCGTCGGGGTGCGGCTGCTGAGCCTGGGGCTGCGGGAGGGGACCTACCCCACGCACAGCAGGACCGGATGGCAGGCGTGGACCGTCACGCAGCTGATGGACCGGGCCCGGGACACGCTGTTTCCGCTGTACGCCGGGCTCGTCACGCCGGTGTGGCTGCGGCTGCTCGGGATGCGCATCGGGCGCGGGGCGGAGGTCTCGACCGTGCTGGCGCTGCCGAGTCTGACGACGGTCGGTGACGGCGCCTTCCTGGCCGACGACACCCTGACCGCGCCGTACGAACTCGGCGGCGGTTGGATGCGGATCGGGCGCGCGGAGATCGGGCGGCGGGCGTTCCTCGGGAACTCCGGGATGACCGCGCCCGGGCGGAGCGTGCCGGACGGCGGGCTGGTGGGGGTGCTGTCGGCGACGCCCAAGAAGGCCAAGAAGGGCAGCTCCTACCTGGGGCTGCCGCCGGTGAAGCTGCCGCGCAGCGCGGCCGACGGCGACCAGAGCCGGACATACGATCCGCCGGCCCGGCTGCTGTGGGCGCGGGCACTGGTGGAGCTGTGCCGGATCGTGCCGGTGTTCTGCTCGGCGGGGCTTGCCCTGGTGACCGTGGCCGCGCTGGGTGCGCTGGGCGGCTGGGCCTGGCTGCTGTGCGGGGTCGTGCTGCTCGCGGGGGGCGTGCTCGCCGGCGCGGTGTCCGTGCTGGCCAAGTGGCTGCTGGTGGGCCGGCACCGCGGTGCGGAGCACCCGCTGTGGAGCGGGTTCGTCTGGCGCAACGAGCTGGCGGACACCTTCGTCGAGGTGCTGGCCGTGCCGTGGCTGGCGACCGCCCTGCCGGGTACGCCGGTGATGACGGCCTGGCTGCGTGGTCTCGGGGCACGGATCGGCCGGGGCGCCTGGGTGGAGAGCTACTGGCTGCCGGAGGCGGATCTGGTGACCCTCGGGGACGCGAGCACCGTGAATCGGGGCTGTGTACTGCAGACACACCTCTTCCACGACCGGATCTTGCGGACGGATACTGTGGTTCTCCGTGAGGGCGCGACGCTCGGCCCTGGCGGGATCGTCCTGCCCGGCAGCACCGTGGGGGCCCGCACCACACTGGGGCCCGCGTCGCTCGTGATGGCGGCGGAGTCCGTCCCCGACGACACCCGGTGGCTGGGCAACCCGATCGAGGCATGGCGCCGGTAGGGGCCCCGGCGGTGCCGGGGGGCGAGGGAGGTCGTACGAGCACGGCGCAGGGAGCAGACGCGGAAGTGGCGGTTCAGCAGGCGGCGGGTCCGGACCCGTACTTTCCGGCCAACGGCGATCACCGGTACCGGGTGCACCGCTACGAGATCGCGCTGGACTACCGGCCGGGGCCGAACCGGCTGGCGGGCACGGCCCGGATCAACGCCATCGCGGGGCGGGCCGCGCTGACCGAGTTCCAGCTCAACCTCGCCGACTTCAAGCTCGGGCGGGTCCGCGTGGACGGCCGGGCGGCGCACTACACGCACCGGGGCGGGCGGCTGCGGGTGCGGCCGGCCAAGGCGGTGCGGGCCGGGGCCGCGTTCACCGTGGAGGTGCACTGGTCGGGCAACCCCCGGCCCGTGAACAGCCCGTGGGGCGGGATCGGCTGGGAGGAACTGGTCGACGGGGCGCTGGTGGCGAGTCAGCCGGTGGGGGCGCCGTCGTGGTACCCGTGCAACGACCGGCCGGCCGACAAGGCGGCGTACCAGATATCGGTCACCACGCCGTCCGCCTACACGGTGGTCGCCGGCGGGCGGCTGCTGACGCGTACCACGAAGGCCTCCACGACCACCTGGGTGTACGAGCAGCCCGCGCCGACGTCGAGCTATCTGGTGGGGCTGGCCATCGGGAAGTACCGGACGGTGCTGCTGGGCGACCCGGGCCCCGGCGGCGTGCCGCAGCACGGGCACATCCCGGCGCAGCTGCTGCCGGAGTTCTCCCGGGACTTCGCCCGGCAGCCGGCGATGATGGAGCTGTTCCAGGAGCTGTTCGGGCCCTACCCCTTCGAGGAGTACGCCGTCGTCGTGACGGAGGAGGAGCTCGATGTGCCGGTCGAGGCACAGGGGCTGTCGCTCTTCGGCGCCAACCATGTGGACGGGGCCCGGGGCTGGGAGCGGCTGATCGCGCACGAGCTGGCGCATCAGTGGTTCGGCAACAGCGTGTCCCTCGCGGACTGGCGGCACATCTGGCTGAACGAGGGGTTCGCGAAGTATGCCGAGTGGCTGTGGTCGGAGCGCTCGGGCGGACCGACCGCGCAGCAGCACGCGGCGTCCGCCCACCGGTTGCTCGCGGGGCAGGCGCAGGATCTGAAACTCGCCGATCCCGGGCGCAAGTCGATGTTCGACGACCGGCTGTACCAGCGGGGTGGGCTCGTGGTGCACGCCGTGCGGTGTGCGCTGGGGGACGAGGCCTTCTTCCGGATGCTGCGGGGCTGGGCGGGGCAGCACCGGGGAGGCGCGGTCACCACGGCGGCCTTCACCGCGCATGCCGCCCGGTTCGCGTCCGAGCCGCTGGACGAGCTGTTCCGGGTGTGGCTGCAGGAGCGGGCGCTGCCGCCGCTGCCGGAGCAGGACGTGCGCATTCCCGTCCGGCCCTCCTTCCCGCCCGGAGGCTGAGCGCCCGGCAGCACGGTCGCGGCCGGCGGCTCCGCGTCCCCGGAGGACGCGGAGCCGCCGGCCTGCCTCAGGAGTTCGGGACCCTCAGCTTGTCCCAGCCGAACTTGCCCGGGATGCCGTCCGCGTCCCTGCCCTTGAAGCCCAGCTTCTGCTGCCAGGCCTGGTAGGAGCGGCGGTCGGCCTCCGACCACTCGGGGCTCGGGCCCTCCTCGTAGCGGCCGCAGCCCTCGGCGACCAGGCGGCCCATCGCGGTGACGATCGCGGACTTCTGGCCGACGTGGAAGAAGCCGCTGCCGGGGAAGGGTTCGTACTTCGGCTCGGGCTGGGGCTGCGGCTTGGGATCCGGCGGCTGGGGCCGCCCGCCGAGCCGGTCGGCGATGCGCTTGCGCATGCTGTCCATCGTGAAGCCGCGCGGGTCGATCTTGCCCGGCTGCCACTCCTTGTGGCCGATGACCGAGCGTTCCGACCAGCCGTGGTGGCGGCAGATCGCGGCCGACACCTCTCGATGGCCTCCTTCTGGACCTCCGGCCACGGGTCCTTGCCGTCGCCGAGGTTGACGCACTCGAAGCCGTAGAAGTGCCGGTTGCCGTCCGTGTCGGCCTCGTTGTCGGCCGGCAGCCTCGACTCGTTGACCACCGCGCGCAGCACGTCGCTGTCGCCGAGACCCGCGTGGTTGGCGCGGCCGTTGCCGACGAGAGGGACATGGCCCTGCTTGTCGATGACGCCGTGGCAGAGCGGTCCTGGCAGGCTGGAGTAGCCGTCGTAGCAGATGGCGACGGAGGCGGCGGTCCCCGAGGTGACGGTGTGGTGGATCATCACTCCGTTGACCGGGCCCCACGGGCCCTTGCTGTTGCGGTTGTGGTTGCGCCAGTTGCGTACCTCATGGACCGTCAGGCCCTCGGCGCGGAGTATCTCCACCATCTTGGACGCGCTCAGTGGCTTGGCCATCAGTTGTCTCCTTCCGCGGCTGCCTCCGCCTCCGCTGTGGTCTGCGAGCGGTTCTCGGCCGCCTGCTCCTCGCGGCGTGCCCCGTCCTCGGCGGCCGGCGTCGCCGCGTCGGCGGCTGGCATGCCGCCGGCCAGCGGCCCGAAGGCGAGCCGCAGGTCGACGGCGCCGTGCTCGCCCTGGACCAGGGCCAGCGGCGCGTAGTGGCGGGCGATGCCGGCGGGCGCCTGCAGCAGCGGGCGGCGGGCCGGGGCGGTGGGCCACTCGACGCCGCCGGTGGCGGTGCGGGCGGGGACGATCCAGTGATCGCCGGTGCGGTAGGTGCCGCCCTCGGCGAAGTAGACCTCGACGCCGTCCTCCAGATGCAGCCACTCCCCCTCCGTGACGGGGACGGCGCCGCCGCGCAGGGCGGTCGTACGGCCCTTGCCGCCGGGGGCCGGCCTGGTGGTCCCAGCGGCGCAGGAAGGGGCCCAGGTGCGGGAGCCGGCCGACGCCGGGCGCCGGTTCGGCGGAGAGGCGGACCCGGCGGCCGGGCAGGTCCAGTTCCTCGACCCGCAGCAGGGGCGGGGCTTCGAGGCGAGAGGCGTGGGCGGTGTCGGTGAACTCGACGTGGTCGCCGACGTCGAGGTCCAGCTTCCCGTCGTGGCCGAGGGTGGCCAGCCGCACCCAGGTGCCGTCGAGTTCGTCGACGGGGAAGACCACCGAGCCGTTCTCGCGGGACCACTTGAAGCTGGCGTCCTGCGCCTCGCCGCCGGCGTGCACCTCGACGCGGTAGAGCTGGTTCTCCGGGCCGCGGTAGCGGGCGTCGGGCTTGACCAGGCAGGGGTCGTCGTCGGCGTGGTCGGGTCGCTCGCTGCGCGCGGCGAGGCGGGCCGAGGGGGCGGCCTGGCGCCGCGCCCAGCGGGCGAAGGCGGCCTGGACGGTCTCCCGGGAGGGGTCGGGCTCCTCGATCTCCAGAGATGACAGAGGGAGACATTCCGGTGACATCCCCGGACCGGCGCGCCAAGGCGCCGCCCCCATGGGCGGCGGTGCTACGCGCACCGCATCAGTCCCCCGACGGCACCCCGGGCGGTCGGTCACCCAGGCCAAGCACACGCTTGTGACTCCTGATGCTCAGGTGCTCAACCCGCCTTGAGGAATGGGGAGTTGAGGCGGCAAGACGGGTTCACGCCAGGCCTGTTGGAGTTTCCATGGAGGGCGGCGAACGCGACTCGCACACGATGTGCGCGTGTCGGGGCAGGTGATGCACACAACCCACACACGCCGTGGTGCAGCACAATGGGGCGCATGGCCCGACGCACCGGCAGATCCCGCAGCCCCCACTCCGCAGCACCGGCGCGCAACCCGGAATGTCCGTGCGGTCTTGCGGAGACCTACGAGATGTGCTGTGGCCGATTCCATCGGGACGAGGCCAAGGCACCGACCGCCGAGGCGCTGATGCGCTCGCGCTACAGCGCCTTCGTCCGGCGCGACGAGGCGTATCTGCTGCGGACCTGGCATGCGCGCACGCGCCCGGCGCGGCTCGGCCTCGACGCCGGGACGCGATGGACGGGGCTGGAGATTCTCGGCACGACCGAGGGGTCGGCGTTCCACAGCACGGGGACGGTGACGTTCCGGGCGTCCTTCACCGGCGGCTCACTGCACGAGCGCAGCCGGTTCGAGCGGGTCGGCGGAGCGTGGATGTACGTCGACGGGGACTTCCTCGACTGAGCGTCGCCGCCACGCGCCGGCGACGCCCCTACGGCGCGAGGATGTCCAGTTCCTGGAGCGCGCCGACCGTGATCTCCCGGGTCAGCCCTTCCGCGCGCTCCGCGTCCCCCTCACGCACCGCCTCCGCGACCCGCACATGCAGGGTGACGGCGGCCGGGTCGGGATCCTCGAACATCACGTCGTGATGGGTGCGGCCGGCCAGCACCTCGGCGACGACGTCACCGAGGCGGGCGAACATCTCGTTGCCGGAGGCGTTGAGGATCACGCGGTGGAAGGCCACGTCGTGGAGGAGATAGCCCTCCAGCTGGTGTCCGCGCGAGTGGGCGACCATGCCGAGCGCGCACTGGGTCAACTCGGCGCACTGCTCGGCGGTGGCGTTCCGGGCGGCGAGTCCCGCCGCGACCGGTTCGACCGCGGAGCGCAGCACGGTCAGGGACCGCAGCTGGTGGGGCCGGTCGGCGCCGGCCAGCCGCCAGCGGATGACCTGAGGGTCGTAGACGTTCCACTCGGACCTGGCGCGGACCGTGACGCCCACCCGGCGGCGGGACTCGACCAGGTGCATCGACTCCAGCACCCGCACCGCCTCACGCATCACCGAGCGTGAGACGTCGAAACGCTGCGCCAGCTCGTCCGTGCGCAACACGCTGCCCGGGGGGTACTCGCCCGCCGTGATCTCGGGGCCGAGGGTGTCCAGTACACGGCCGTGCAGCCCCCGGCCCATCGTGCTCATGCACACAGCGTACGGGCCGGATCACGCCCACAAAAAGTCAGACTTATTCATCACAGCCTCTTGAATTCGTCGTACCTAAAAGGTTTCATTTGGCCGACGTCGGATGCGACGTCGTATGTCGAGGAAGACAGCGAGGCAGTCATGCGTACCCCCCACGTCGTCGTGGTGATGGGCGTCGCGGGCACGGGCAAGACCACGATCGGTCCGCTGCTCGCCGCCCGGCTCGGCGTTCCCTACGCCGAGGGCGACGACTTCCACCCGCAGGCCAACATCGACAAGATGACGGCCGGCACCCCGCTCGACGACGCGGACCGGTGGCCGTGGCTGGACGCCATCGGAGCCTGGGCCCACGAGCGGACCGGGCTGGGCGGGGTGGTGAGCAGCTCGGCGCTGAAGCGGTCGTACCGCGACCGGCTCAGGGCCGCGGCTCCCGGGATCGTGTTCGTGCACCTCACGGGCGACCGTGAGCTCATCGAGGACCGGATGACGCACCGGCATGGCCACTTCATGCCGGCCGCGCTGCTGGACTCCCAGTTCGCCACGTTGCAGCCGCTCCAGGCGGACGAGGCGGGAGTCGCGGTCGACGTCTCCGGCACCCCCGAGCAGATCACCGAGCTCGCCGTGGCCGCGCTGGCCGCCCTCGACTCCCCGTCGCCCTCGGCGCCGTAACCCCCTCCCCCATCCCCGTACCTGCAAGGGAACCCCCGTGACCAGACTCAGCGTCGAGATGCTGGCGGCGGACCCCGTCGAGCCGATCACCTCGGCGGGGCACGCTCAACTGGGCATCGCCGTACTGGCGGGCATCGCCGTCATCGTCGTGCTCATCACCAAGTTCAAGCTGCACGCCTTCCTGGCGCTGACCATCGGCTCACTGGCGCTCGGAGCCTTCGCCGGGGCGCCCCTCGACAAGGTCATCACCAGCTTCACCACCGGACTCGGCACGACGGTCGCCGGCGTCGGCGTGCTGATCGCGCTGGGCGCCGTGCTCGGCAAGATGCTCGCCGACTCCGGCGGCGCGGACGAGATCGTCGACACCATCCTCGCGAAGACGGGCGGGCGCTCGATGCCCTGGGCGATGGTGCTCATCGCCTCGGTGATCGGCCTCCCCCTGTTCTTCGAGGTCGGCGTCGTGCTGCTGATCCCGGTCGTGCTGATGGTCGCCAAGCGGGGCAACTACTCGCTGATGCGGATCGGCATCCCCGCGCTCGCGGGCCTGTCCGTCATGCACGGCCTGGTCCCGCCGCACCCCGGTCCGCTGGTCGCGATCGACGCGCTCAAGGCCGACCTCGGCGTGACGCTGGCGCTCGGTGTGCTGGTCGCCATCCCCACGGTGATCATCGCCGGCCCGCTGTTCTCCCGGTACGCGGCCCGCTGGGTGGACGTCCCGGCGCCGGAGCGGATGATCCCGCAGCGGGCGTCCGAGGAGCTGGAAAGGCGCCCCGGATTCGGCGCCACCCTGCTCACCATCCTGCTGCCGGTCATCCTGATGCTGTCCAAGGCGCTCGTCGACATCGTCGTGGACGACCCCGAGAACACCACTCAGCGCGTCTTCGACGTCGTCGGCTCCCCGCTGATCGCCCTGCTCGCCTCCGTGCTGCTGGGCATCTTCACGCTGCTGCGCCCCGCCGGGTTCGGCAAGGAGCGCGTCTCCGGACTCGTGGAGAAGGGTCTCGCGCCGATCGCCGGCATCCTGCTGATCGTCGGCGCGGGCGGCGGCTTCAAGCAGACGCTGATCGACACCGGTGTCGGCCAGATGATCCTGGACATCTCCAAGGACTGGTCGATCCCCGCGCTGCTGCTGGCCTGGCTGATCGCGGTGGCGATCCGGCTGGCGACGGGTTCGGCGACCGTGGCGACCGTCTCGGCGGCCGGTCTGGTCGCGCCGCTCGCCGCCGGCATGTCGACCGGTGAGACGGCCCTGCTGGTGCTGGCCATCGGCGCCGGTTCGCTCTTCTTCAGCCATGTCAACGACGCGGGTTTCTGGCTGGTGAAGGAGTACTTCGGCCTTACCGTCGGCCAGACGGTCAAGACCTGGTCGGTCATGGAGACGATCATCTCGGTGGTCGCGGGCGCCTTCGTCCTTCTGTTGTCCTTGTTCATATAGGCAAGGACCGTTCATATGGGCAAGGGCCGTTCATAGAGGCAAGGACGGTTCACAGGAGTGAGGCCGGCGGGTGCGGTGCGGCGGGGGCGTCGTCCGGTGGGGCGGTGCCCTCAGTCCCCCGGGTGGCGCCACAAGGAGTGCTCCCGTCGCGCCCACTCCCGGCTCACCTCACCCGTGCGCATCCCCCGCCGGGCCTCGGGGTCCGCCAGCGCCATGCCGATGTGACCCGCGAGGACGATGCCGAGGGTGAGGGCCAGCCAGTCGTGGACGAACGTCGCGCTGGTCCGCCAGACCAAGGGGGTGAGGTGGGTGAACCACATGATCAGGCCCGTGCCCAGCATCACCAGCGTGGCCCCGGCGATCCATGCGGCGTAGACCTTCTGACCGGCGTTGAACTTCCCCGCCGGACGTGCCGGGTGCCGCTTGTCACGCCGCAGGGCGGCCCGCAGCCAGACCCGGTCGTGCGGACCGAAGCGGTTCAGCAGCCGCAGGTCGGAGCGGAAGGCGCGGGAGGCCAGGCCCAGCAGGACCGGCACCGGCAGGACCAGGCCCGCCCACTGGTGGACGGTGACGACGAGGGCGCGGCGGCCGACGAGCTGCGCGAGCTCGGGGATGTACAGGCAGGCCGCCGTCAGGACGCACACCCCCATCAGGGCGGCGGACGTGCGGTGCACCCACCGTTCGGACCGGCTGAAGCGATGGACGCGGGTGGCCGCCCGGGCGGGCGCGTCAGCTCGTAGGCTCATCGTCCCGCCCGTTCGATCGTCCGACCCAGGCGTCGGTGTCGTAGCCGCGCTCCTCCCAGTAGCCCGGCTGCACCTCCTCGGTGACGGTGATGCCGGAGAGCCACTTCGCGGACTTGTAGAAGTACATCGGCGCCACGTAGAGGCGGACGGGGCCGCCGTGGGCGTGGCTGACGTCCTCGTCCTGCATGCGCAGCGCCACCAGGACGTCGGCGCGGCGGGCCTGGTCGAGGGTGAGGCTCTCCGAGTAGGTGCCGTCGAAGCAGGTGAAGCGGACCGCCTTCGCGGTGGGGCGTACGCCGGCCGCGTCCAGCAGCCGGGACAGCCGGACGCCCTCGAAGGGGGTGTCGGGGACACGCCAGCCGGTGACGCACTGCACGTCCCGCACCAGCCGGGTCTGCGGCAGGGCGCGCAGTTCGGGCAGCGTGTAGGCGCGCGGCCGGTCCACCAGGCCGTCGACGGTGAGGCGGTAGGTGGTGGCGTTCTTGCGGGGGACGGAGGCCGCGACCGAGTAGTAGCGGAAGCCGCCACCGTTCGGGAGCAGGCCGGTCAGGCCCGTGGGGTCCTTGTCGGCGGCGCCGCCGAGGAAGGACTCCAGTCCGCGCTGCAGGGTGGGCGCGGCGACCACGCCGAGGGCGCCCAGGCCGAGGGTGCCGAGCAGGACGCGGCGGCCGATCGGCCGGCCCTCCTGCTCGGGTTGTCCGGAGTTCACGGGTCCATTCGAGCACCGGCGGGGGTGGGCGGGCCAGGGATCACCGGTGGCCGTCAGAAATCGGTAATCCCGGCCTCAACCAGGGGTGACGTCATCCCGGCTGCAACCAGTGGGATGAAATCCCCGCATGTTGCCCAGGTTCGGGGCCACATGACCGGGGCCAACCTCGCGGACCCGCCGTGGAGTTGACGCTCACCGACGGCGCGTGGATCATCCACCGGGCCACACTGTGTGACGTACGTCATAGCGCCATGGCATGCGGCCCCTGACCATGGCGGGAACGTCACACCCACGTTCCGGCCGCCACGCCGGCCACCGTGACGCACGCGACCGCGCCGACGCGGTGCGCCGCACCGCCCCCGAGGCGGTGCCACACCCCCCACACCCCATGATGATCATCGAGGTAGGCAGCTTGTCGGTCCTGGTCCTGGTTCTCGCCGTGAGTGCCGCCTGCTGCCTGGGCTTCGGTTTCGTCCTGCAGCAGAACGCGGCCCAGCACGCGCCGCGCGCCGACTTCCTCTCCCCCCGCCTGCTGCTCGACCTGATGAAGGTGCCGAGCTGGCTCGGCGGCATCGCGCTGATGGTGGCCGGTATGGCCCTCGGCGCGGCGGCGCTCGGGCAGGGGCAGCTCTCCCTGGTGGAGCCGCTGCTCGCGACCAACCTGCTCTTCGCCCTCGGCCTGTCCCGCCGCCGGACGGGGCGGCCCCTGGGTCGCCAGGGCTGGGCGGGCCTGGCGCTGCTGGCGGGTGGCGTGACCATGTTCATCGTGGCCGGTCAGCCCCGCGCCGGAACCGCCGTCGCGGATCCGCAGCGGCTGTGGACGATCGTCGGCGCGATGGTGGGTCTGGCGCTGCTGCTGACCCTGCGCGCCAAGCGCTCCCGGGTGAGCTCGGGTCCCATCATGCTGGCCGTGGCGGCCGGCCTGCTGTACGGAGTGCAGGACGCGCTGACCCGGATCACCGGCGACCGCTTCGCCGCGAGCGGCCTGGCCGGGCTGCTCACCTCCTGGCAGCCGTACGCCGTGCTGCTCATCGGCGTCACGGGGCTGATCCTGGTGCAGAGCGCGTTCGAGACCGGGTCGCTGTGCAAGTCGCTGCCCGCCCTGACGGCCGCGCAGCCGCTGGCCGGCATCATCTGCGGCGTCGGCTTCCTCGGCGACCGGCTCCGGATGGACGCCGGCGCACTGGCCTGGCAGGCGACGGGACTGGCGGCCGTGGTGACGGGCATCGTGCTCCTCGGCATGCACCCGGCGATGCCCCGCGCGACGGTGGTGCGGGCGACCGTCCCGGCCCCGGCGCTCCAGGGCGCGACGGCTCGCTGACCCCGCCGGGCCGGCGCCGGGTCACCGCCCGCTCCACGCCGCCGGACCGCTTCGCGCCTCCGCACCGCTTCGCGCGATCCGGGGGAGGCCGGACCCGCGGGCTGCCCGGATCCCCCGGACGCCGGCGACCCGACCTTTCCCGGTTCCCCCGGCGACGCGTGAGGCGTTGGCGACGGGCCACCGGTGCGGCGTGGCCCGCGCCGGTCCCCCAGGAGCCGCGGCGGCACGGGCTGCTTGGATGGCCCCATGAGCGCTGCAGACGAGATCCTCGACGTCGTCGACGAGCACGACCGTGTGGTCGGGCAGGCCCCGCGCGGGGAGGTGTACGCGCGCGGCCTGCTGCACCGATGCGTGTTCGTCCAGGCCCGGGACGCCGAGGGCAGGGTGTTCGTGCACCGCCGCACACCCACCAAGCTGGTCTTCCCCTCGCTGTACGACATGTTCGTGGGCGGCGTCGTCGGCGCGGGCGAGTCCTACGACGACGCGGCCCTGCGCGAGGCCGAGGAGGAACTCGGCGTCAGCGGCCTGTCCCGCCCCACGTTCCTGTTCAAGTTCCGCTACGACGACGGCGCCGGTCTGAGCTGGTGGTCCGCGGTGTACGAGGTCCGCTGCGAGCTGCCGGTCAGCCCGCAGGCCGAGGAGGTCGCCTGGCACGACTTCCTGGCCGAGGAGGAGGTACGGCGGCGGCTCGGCGCATGGGAATGGGTGCCGGACGGCCTGGCGGCGTACCACCGGCTGGAGGCGCACCGGCGCTGACCGCGCCCCGCGCGCCGATCCCGATAGGGTCGTGCACGTGATCGAACTCGTGCGGAACGTCCGGCTCTGGTTCGGGCCACACCGGATCCGGGAGGAGGGCGCCACGCCCGACTACCGGTTCTCGCTGGCGAACGAGCGCACGTTTCTGGCCTGGCTGCGCACCGCGCTCGCGCTGATCGGCGGCGGGTTCGCGGTGGACCAGTTCCTGCCGGACCTCAGATGGGGCTGGCGTGTCGGCCTCGCCCTCGCGTTGCTGGGAGCGGGCGTTTTGTGCTCGCTGCGCGCGGTCAACCACTGGATGCGCTGCGAGCGCGCGATGCGCCGGGGCGAGGATCTGCCGGTCTCCCGGTTCCCGGCGCTGCTGAGCGTCGTGGTGGCGGTGGTGGCGGTGGCGATGGTCGTCGTGGTGCTCGCGGGATGGGACGGGTGAGTGCCGTCGGCACCCCGGAGCGCGACCCCGGGCTCCAGCCGGAGCGGACCCGGCTCGCGTGGCGGCGTACGACCCTTTCCGGCACCGTCGCCGCGGTGCTCGCGGCCCGCACGACCCTGCACGGCGATCCTTCGGCGCTCCGGATCATCGCTTGCGCCCTGTGCTGCCTTCTGTGGCTGGGCTTCCTGCTGGTCGCGCACACCCGCATCCGCACCCTGGAGGCGTCCGGCCGCCCCCCGGCTCTGACTCCGCGCTACGCCACCGCGGCGGCCCTGTGCACGCTCGCGCTGGCGGTGTGCGCCTCGGCGCTGGTGTTCTGACGACCACCTGTCCACCTGCCTTCGCACACGCATCGCCGGCGGTGTCCCGTGGCGGCAGTGCGCCGGCGTCGAGGCGGGCATGCGGGGGGATTGCGCGGAGGGTCGCCGGGCAGTGGTCGGGCGGCTGCGGTGGCTGTGGCCGCCACAGCCCCGCTTCCCCTGCACCGCCGGCTCCGGCCTCAACCCGGCGGCGCCAGGCACGGCCCGTCGGCGGTGCGCCTCGGCGCTGGTGTTCCAGCCACCGCGCGTCACCGTAGGCAGCCACCTCTCCTCCACTCCGCCGGCAGCTCGACGGCGGCCACGGCGGCGGCGCCCCTCCGCGGCAGTGCCAGGGACCCGGCCGGATCAGTCACCGCTGCCGATCACCACCCGGGCGCGCACCGTCACCCCGGCCCGCACCTTTGCCCCGGCCCGCACCGCTACCCGTGCCCCACCACCCCAGCCCCTACCACTACCCCGGCCCCCGGCCCCCGGGGAACTCGACGCCACGAACACCCGGATGCCCCGATATGCGCGGTTCTCGTGACAGCCTTTCGGTCGTCCATCACCCGCATCGAAGGTGACCCCCATGACCACTGCGCACCAGGAACACTCCACCCACCCGCACACCCACGGCCCGGCCTGTGGGCACGCCGAGGTCCCGCACGGCGATCACATCGACTACGCGCACGACGGCCACCTGCACCGCGCGCACGACGACCACTGGGACGAGTGCGAACCGTCGGGTCACACCGCCCACGAGGGCCATGACCACCGGCACGGCGAGGACTGCGGCCACATGCGGGTGCCGCACGGCGACCACATGGACTACCTCCACGACGGCCACCGGCATGCCGAACACGACGGGCACTGGGACGACCACTGAGACCCGGGCGGTACGGATCCCGAGGACTTCCCGGCAGCTCCCCGCGTCCCGCGCGGGGAGCTGCCGGCCTATCGTGGCGCCGATCACGTTGGCCCGGCACTCTGGACGGCATACCGACCGGTCGGCATCATTGGTCGGGTCACGTTCACACGTCCGTAGGAGCGACGATGGCTTCCGACCACCCGCCAGGCCTCGACCCCGTACGGCTGCGCGGCCTGCTCGACCGTGAGCGGCCCGGTCTGGTGCGCGGCCCGCTGACCGGCCGGCTGATCGAGGGCGGAAGGTCGAACCTCACCTACGAGATCTCCGACAGCGAGTCCCGGTGGGTGGTACGCCGGCCCCCGCTCGGCCACGTCCTCGCCACCGCTCACGACATGAGGCGCGAGCACCGGGTGATCAGCGCCCTCGGGCCGACCGCGGTGCCGGTGCCGGGCACGGTCCTGCTGTGCGAGGACGACGAGGTGCTCGGGGCGCCGTTCTACGTCATGGAGTTCGTGCACGGCACGCCGTACCGCACAGCCGACCAGCTCGCCCCGCTCGGTCCCGAGCGCACCCGCCAGGTGGTGCTGTCCCTGGTGGACACGCTGGTCGAACTGCACGCCGTGGACCCCGCGGAGGTCGGGCTCGGCGACTTCGGCCGTCCCGAGGGCTTCCTGGACCGCCAGCTGCGCCGCTGGGGCAAGCAGCTGGACGCGTCCCGCAACCGGGAACTGGCCGGCATCGACGAGCTGCACGCGGCCCTCGGCCGTGCCCTGCCCACTTCCCCCGCCCCGGCCGTCGTGCACGGCGACTTCCGCCTCGACAACGTCCTGGTCGGCGCCGACGACAAGATCACGGCCGTCCTCGACTGGGAGATGTCCACCCTCGGCGACCCGCTGACCGACCTCGGCCTGCTGGTGATGTACAGCATGCCGCTCGGCATGCCGAAGTCGCCGGTCTCCACCACCGCCCAGGCCCCGGGGCATCCGAGCCCGGCCGAGCTGATCGAGCGGTACGCGGCCCGCTCCGGGCGCGACGTCGGCGCCGTCTCCTGGTACACGGCGTTCGCCTGGTTCAAGCTCGCCGTGATCCTGGAGGGCATCCACTACCGCTACACCCTGGGCCAGACGGTCGGCCCCGGCTTCGACCGCATCGGCGACCTGGTGCCCGTCTTCATCGAGCACGGTCTCACCACTCTTCAGGAAGGCTGACCGGCATGGACTTCGCGTTCGACGCACGCACCGAGGAGCTGCGCGCCAAGCTGCTCGCCTTCATGGACGAGTACGTGTACCCGGCCGAGGCCGTGGCCGAGGAGCAGCGGGCCGCGCTCGCCTCCCCGTGGGACACCCCGGCGGTCGTCGAGGAGCTGAAGGCGGAGGCACGCCGCCAGGGCCTGTGGAACCTCTTCCTCCCGGACGCCGAGCGCGGCGCGGGCCTCACCAACCACCAGTACGCCCCGCTCGCCGAGATCACCGGCCGCTCCCCGCAGCTCGCGCCGACCGCGACGAACTGTGCCGCGCCGGACACCGGGAACATGGAGGTGCTCGCGCAGTTCGGCGACGACGCCCAGAAGAAGCAGTGGCTCGAACCGCTGCTCGCCGGTGAGATCCGGTCGGCCTTCGCGATGACCGAGCCCGACGTGGCCTCCTCGGACGCCACCAACATCACCACGCACATCGAGCGGGACGGCGACGACTACGTCATCACCGGCCGGAAGTGGTACATCTCCGGGGCGATGAACCCGGACTGCAAGATCTTCATCGTGATGGGCAAGACCGACCCGGACGGGCCGGACCTCCGCCGCCAGCAGTCGATGGTTCTGGTCCCCCGCGACACCCCGGGGGTGACGGTGACGCGGGCGATGCAGGTCTTCGGCTACGAGGACCACTCGCACGGCGGCCATGCCGAGGTCGTCTTCGACCACGCGCGCGTGCCGGTGTCCCACCTCGTCGGCGAGGAGGGCGGCGGGTTCGCCATCGCCCAGGCCCGGCTCGGCCCCGGCCGGATCCACCACTGCATGCGGCTGATCGGCATGGCGGAGCGGGCGATCGAGCTGATGTGCCGACGGGCCGTCTCCCGGGACGCCTTCGGCAAGGCGCTGGCTCAGCAGGGTGTGGTCCACAACTGGATCGCGGACGCCCGGGTCGCCGTGGAGCAGCTGCGGCTGCTGGTGCTGAAGACGGCCTGGATGATGGACACCGTCGGCAACAGGGGCGCCCATACGGAGATCCAGGCCATCAAGATCGCCACACCCCGCACGGTCGTCGGCATCCTCGACAAGGCGATCCAGCTGCACGGCGCGGGCGGCGTGAGCCAGGACTTCCCGCTGGCCGAGCTGTACGCGGGCGCGCGTACTCTCATGATCGCGGACGGCCCGGACGAGGTGCACCAGCGCTCCCTGGCGCGACGGGAGCTGAAGAAGTACCTGTGAGGCCGTGCGTGAGGGGCGGTCGCCGTGGCGACCGCCCCTCACGTGAACCGGCTCAGGGCCGCAGCGCCCGCAGCAGCAGATCGGCCAGGTGGTCGGCGACCTGCTGCGGGCTGAGCGGGCCGTCAGGGCGGTACCAGGTGGACAGGTGGTGGACGGAGCCGAAGTGGTAGTCGACCACAAGGTCGGCCGGGGTCGCCGTGGAGAAGACGCCCGTCTGCTGGCCCTCCTCGATCAGCGCGCGGAAGCGCTCGTGGTAGCGCCGGCGCTCCGCGCGGACCTGCTTGTTCTTCTCCGGGCTGAGATGGTGCATGGAGCGGAAGAAGATCGACGCGTCGTCGAGGTTCTCGATGGTCGTCACCACGACGTCCGCCGCGGCGTCCCGCACCCGCTTCTCCACCGGCTCGTCGGCGTCCGCGAAGGCGTCCAGTCTCTCCTGCTGAACGCGCAGCACGCGCGCGTACACCTCGTGCAGCAGATCGTCCTTGGAGCCGAAGTAGTGATACAGGGCTCCCTTGGTGACGCCCGCCGCCTCCACGATCTCCTGCACCGAGGTGCGGTCGTAGCCCTGCTCCGCGAAGAGCCGGGTGGCGGCGGCCAGCAGCCGCTGCGGCACAGGCGTCCCGTCCGTGTCCGTCGTCCTGGGCACTGCCGCCACCTGCCTTCCGTGATGTCCTACTGACCTTCTCGCGAACGGGAGCGCAACTCCCGACGGAGGATCTTCCCACTCGCCGTCTTCGGCAAGTCCGGCAGGATCTCCACCAGCCGCGGGTACTTGTACGCGGCCAGTCTCTCCTTGCAGTACGCCGCGAGTTCGTCCGGGCCCGGCGCGGCCCCCGGACGGAGGCTGATGCAGGCCTTGACGGTCTCTCCCCGGTAGCCGTCGGGCACCCCGACGACCGCGGCCTCGCGCACCGCCGGATGGGTGTACAGCACGTCCTCGACCTCGCGCGGCCAGACCTTGAATCCGGACGCGTTGATCATGTCCTTCTTCCGGTCGACCACGTACAGCCATCCTTCGGCGTCCATGAACCCGATGTCCCCGGTGCGCAGCTCACCGCCGGGGAACGTCTCACCGGTGGCGCCGGGCCGCCGCCAGTAGCCGGGCACGACCTGCGGCCCGCGGACGACGATCTCGCCCTGCTCGCCGAACGGCACCTCCTCGCCCTCGTCGTCGACGATGCGCACCACGGTGTCGGGGCCGGGTACGCCCACGGCCAGCGTCCCCGAGGCCGGGTCGACGGGCGCCTCACGGCCGGGCGGCACGGCGGCGCAGGGCGCGGTGCACTCGGTGAGCCCGTAGCCGTTGCGGATGTACGGCCCGAACCCGGCCCGGAACTCCTCCACCAGCGCGGGCGGCAGCGGCGCACCGCCGGAGGAGATGCTCCGGAACGACGAGAAGTGGTCGCGGGTGACCGAGGGGTGGGCGGCCAGCGCCATGAAGGCGGTCGACGGCCCGACCGTGTAGTGCGGCCGGTGCTCGGCGAACGCGTCCAGGACGACGCCCGGCTCGAAGCGGTACGCCAGCACCAGCGTGCCCGCGCTGTTCAGGCACGCCCCGAACTGGCAGACCATCCCGGTGATGTGGAACAGCGGCGCCATGGCGAAGTACACCGGCGCCTCGGGCAGTCCCAGCCCGGACCGCTGGCGTTCGGTGTTGTGCATGATGTTGCCGTGCGTGTTGGTGGCCCCCTTGGGGGTGCCGCTTGTGCCGGAGGTGTAGCTGATCAGCGCGATGTCGTCCGGGCCCGGCAGGCGGCCCTCCGGCGCCTTTCCGCCCGCCCGTGCGACGGCGGTCAGGTCGTCGGTGTCCTGGGCGGACACCGCCCGCTCGAAGGTCAGCACGCGCGTGTCGCCCCGCGTCTGGAAGTCGAGCTCGCACGCGGTGAGCACGACGCGCACGGGCGAGTCGGCCGCGGTCTGGCGCAGATACGACTCCCAGGCCCGGTCGGAGCAGATCAGCGCGGTGACCTCGCCGTCCCGGAGGACGTGCCCGACCTCGCCCGACTTGTACATGGGGTTGACCGGCACGACCACCGCACCCACCTTCCAGGCGCCCAGCACGGCGAGCACGAAGTGCGGCGAGTTCTGGAGCAGCACGGCGACGCGGTCGCCCCGGGCGACGCCCCGCTCGGCGAGGTGCCCGGCGACGGAGTCGCTGAGCTCGTCGGCCTCGTGGTAGCTCAGCCGCCCGTCGAAGTAGGCGAGGAACGTCCGCTCCGGCGTCTGACCGGTGACCCGGCGCAAGGCGTGCACCAGCGAGTCGTCGGGGCTGACGGGAGCCCGCTGGGCCTCGTCCAGCAGGGCCAGCCAGGGTTTCGCGGCGTAGCGGGAGCCGGTCACGGGGCCGTCTCCCACTTCTGCTGGATGTGGTTCATGCTGGTCAGCCAGCGGTCGGGGTGAGCGGCCCTGGCCTGGTAGTACCCGGCGACCTCGGGGTGGGGCAGGATCAGGAAGCGGTCCTCCTCGATCCCCTTGAACAGCGCGTCGGCCACGTCCGAGGGCTCGATCGCGGTCGGCACCAGCACCAGGTCGCCCGCGCTGCCGGTGGCGGCGAGCATGTCGGTGCGCACACCCTGCGGGCAGATGGCGTGCACCCGCACGCCACGGTGGCGGTAGGTGAGGGACAGCCACTCGGCGAAAGCGTAGGCACCGTGTTTGGTGACGCTGTAGGGCGCGGCGCCGATCATGGTGAGCAGTCCGGCGGCCGACACGGTGGACACGAAGCGCCCGCTGCCTCGTTCCAGCCAGTCGGGGAGCAGCGCCTGGGCGGCACGCACGTGCGCCATCACGTTGACGTCCCAGGCCAGCTGCCAGACCTCCTCGGGGGCCGCCTCGGAACCTCCGGAGCCGACTCCGGCGTTGGCGCAGTACACGTCCACGGCACCGCCGAGCGCGTCCTTGGCCTCGGCGACGATCGCGGAGGCGTCGCCGGGGACGGCGATGCCGCCGATCTCGTCGGCGACGCTCCTGGCCTTGTCCGCGTCGAGGTCGTTGACCACGACCCGCCCGCCCTCGGCGGCGAACCGCCGGGCCAGCGCGGCCCCGATCCCGCCTCCCGCTCCGGTGACGACCACTCCGGCACCCTGCACGGCTCCCACCATCGGTCTCCTTCGACGCGCCTCGGCTCAGTCCTCGCGGCGTCAGACTAACCGGTCGGTATGTGGGGCGGAAGGGCGATGCCCCGGCCGAAGTCCGGCCCGGTTCGTTCCCGGGACGGCCGGGCGGCGCTAGCGTGCGTGAACATGACACCCACCGCCATGACACCCACCGCGACCACGGAGGCCACCGGATGAAGCTGTCCCGTCGCAGCCTGCTCGCCACCACCACAGCAACGGTCGCGGCATCGGCGGCCGCCCCCGCCGCGGCGGCCGCGGGCGGCGGCCACCGGCTGCGTACCGGCTTCGAGTGCCTTGCCGCCGGAGGGTACGGACTCCTCGACGGCGACCGCGTCGGCGTCGTCACCAACCCGACCGGCGTCACCCGGGACGTACGCCACATCGTCGACGTGATGCACGCCGACGACCGGGTGAACCTCACCGCGGTCTTCGGCCCGGAGCACGGCTTCCGCGGCACGGCCCAGGCCGGCGGCTCCGAAGGCCGCCACGACGACCCGGCCACCGGCCTGCCGGTCTACGACACCTACCAGAAGAGCGGGCAGCCCCTGGCCGACATCTTCACGGCCTCCGGCGTGGACACGATCGTCTTCGACATCCAGGACGTGGGCGCCCGCTTCTACACCTACATCTGGACGCTGTACGACTGCATGGAGGCGGCGGGGCTCGCCGGCAAGCGCGTCGTCGTGCTGGACCGGCCGAACCCCGTCACCGGGGTGTCGGCCGAAGGGCCGGTGCTGCACAAGGAGTTCGCCACCTTCGTGGGTCGGCACCCGATCTCGCAGTCCCACGGCATGACCGTCGCGGAGCTGGCGCTGCTGTTCAACGAGGAGTTCCTGGCCTCGCCGGTGCCCCTGGACGTCGTCCGCATGACCGGGTGGCGGCGGTCGGACTTCCACGACGCCTCGGGGCTGCCGTGGGTACCGCCGAGCCCCAACATGCCGACGCCCGACACCGCGCTCGTCTACGCGGGCACCTGTCTCTTCGAGGGCACGAACCTCTCCGAGGGCCGCGGCACCACACGCCCGTTCGAACTGCTCGGGGCGGAGGGGATCGACCGCCGGTGGGCGGCGGCGGCGAACGAACTCGGCCTGCCGGGGGTGCACTTCAGAGAGGCGTACTTCGCACCCACCTTCTCCAAGTTCCAGGGCCGGACCATCGGTGGCGTCCAGCTGCACGTGCACGACAGGGCGGCATTCGACCCCGTGCGCACCGGGATCGCCCTGCTGATCACCGCCAGGCAGACCTGGAGCGGCTTCGCGTGGCGCCCGGACAACTGGATCGACAAACTCACCGGCTCCACACTCGTCCGCACGATGATCGACGCCGGGGCGGACACCGGCGACGTGGTCGCGGGCTGGGAGCAGGAGCTGGCGGCGTTCCGCAAGACGCGGCGGCAGCACCTCCTCTACCGCTGAGCGGCACCCGGGGTGACGACGTTCGCGACGGCGCAGACCGAGGCGGCGCGGCAGCCTGCACTGCCGCGCCGCACGGGCCGCCGCGGGGACGCGGGGACAAAAGACCGGCAATCAGGACGCATACGGAAGCCGTCTTCAGGAACCCGTGGGATCTGTGGGGAGTTCTCAGTCTGTCCAGCGCGACACGCGAGGTGCCCCGGCAGGGAGAACGAGCATGCGTCACTTTGCGGGCCGCAACGACCGTCCGGGAGTGGCCGTCGTCACGTGGAGGAAGACGGATGGAGCCGAATCGCCGGTCGATACGTCTATTCGTCGACGTCCGTACGACGACGCCGAAGTGACCGAAGTACAGGTGCAGGTGTGACGGAGGTGCAGGGCGATGGCCGGTTTCCGGAGTCTGGCGAGACAGGTACGCGACCCCCGATGCGATCTCGCGCTACGGCGCTACTCGCTGCGCAAGTGCCTTGAGCGGTTCGCCCCCTACGGGCACAGGGCGACCTGGGACCACTTGTGCACCCGGGCCGGCTTCGGCCCGGAGGACCGTTCTCCCGACCCTGCGCGGCTCGTGGCCGCGTTGGAGGAGCTGGAGGCGGCCCGGGCGGTGTGGCTGGCCTACGAGGTCGAGTTCGCCGAGCGACGCAAGAAGGAGAAGCACGACGGGCTGCGCCGGCCGGGCACGGTGGACGACTGGCACCGGCTGACCTGGGGCGGTTTCGGGGTCGCCTGGTGCGACGACCCCGAGGTGCACCCGGGCGAGCCGCTGGCCGAGGTGCTGCGGCGGCTGATCGCCGCGCTGGAGCGCGAACCCGGATCGGCGTGCCCGGTGTGTGACGGGGAACGCCTGCGATGGAAGTACGACCTGGATCACGAGCCCTCGTCGGGCCCGGTCTGCACGGACTGCGGAATTCTCGTCCCGCGCCCCGTGCTCACGCCCGAGGCCCTGGCGTACGCCAGGCGCGAACGACTGCTGATGTCCGCCTGAGACGCCGCGAGTGCCACGGCAACGGGGGGAACGGGGGAACGCGCGGCGGCCATGTTCCGTCCGCCGTGGGCCGGCCGGGGGTGCGAAGGGGATGCCGCACTCCCTGATCGACGGATGACCCGCCGCGCACGCGCGCGGCATACGGGACACGGGGCGGCCGCCGGTGGTGGTGGCTGCCACCATCGGAGCATGGTGAGCGTGCAGGTCTGTCTCAACGGGACGCGGGAGGCCGCCGACGGCGCCAGGGTGCCGTTGACGCCGGAGGCGATGGCCGAGGACGCGTCGCGGGCGGTCGCGGCCGGGGCGGTCGACGTCCACGTCCATCCCAAGACGCCGTGCGGGCACGACTCCGTGTCCCCGCGCGTGGTGGCGGCGACGCTGGAGGCGATCCGCCGGCGGGTACGCGTGCCGGTCGGGGTGACCACCGGCGCCTGGGCCGAGCCCGATCCGGCGGCGCGGCTGGAACGGGTGCGCGGCTGGACCGTGCTGCCCGACCACGCCTCCGTCAACTGGCATGAACCGGGCGCCGAGGAACTGGCCGCCGCGCTGATCGGGGCGGGCGTGGGCGTCGAGGCCGGCATCTGGTCCGGGACGGACGGGGCGGCACGGTTCGCGCGCTCGCCGCTCGGCCCGAAGGTGCTGCGGGTGCTCGCCGAGGTGACGGACCCGTCGCCGGAGACGGCCGTGGACGGCGCACGGGACCTGCTGGCCGGGCTCGGCGCCGCGCACGGCCGCCCCGTGCTGCTGCACGGCACGGACGGGAGCGCCTGGCCCGTGCTGAGGCTGGCGGGGCGGCTGGGGCTGGCGACCCGCGTCGGCCTGGAGGACACGCTGGTCCTGCCGGACGGGCAACCCGCCCCATCCAACGCGCGGTTGGTGGCGGAGGCGGTGCGGGCGTATGTCGGGGAGCGGGACGGTACCAGCCGGTAAACCGGTCGCACCAGCGGTTTCGGACCCCGAGAGTTGAGGGCGATCAGACACCGCTGAGGAACCGAGGAGCCACCCGTGTCGACGCTGCGCGTCACCGCCGAAGTGCTGACCGTCCACGAGCATCCGAACGCCGATGCGCTCGAGCTGGCCCAGGTGGGCCTGTACCGGGCCGTCGTCGCCAAGGGCGCCTACCGCACCGGTGATGCCGCGCTCTACATCCCCGAGCAGGCCGTGCTGCCGGCCGGGCTGATCGAGGAACTGGGCCTGACCGGACGGCTGGCGGGCGGCAAGGCGGACCGCGTCAAGGCGCTGCGGCTGCGGGGTGAGCTGTCGCAGGGCATCGTGTGCCGGCCGAAGGCGCTGGCGGACGTCGACCTGGTGGCCGCGGCGGCCGAAGGGACGGACTTCGCGCAGCGCCTCGGCATCACCAAGTGGGTGCCGCCGATACCGCCCACCATGAGCGGCGACGTCGAGTCCGCGCCCGACCTGCTGCCCTGGGTCGACATCGAGAACGTCCAGCGCCACCCGGACATCTTCACGCCCGGCGAGCCCGTGGTGCTGACCGAGAAGCTGCACGGTTCGGCATGTCTGGTGACGTATGTCGCCGGTGAGGACCGGGTGTTCGTCTCCTCCAAGGGTTTCGGGTCGAAGTCGCTGGCGCTGAAGGAGGACCCACGCAATCTGTACTGGCGCGCGGTACGCGGACACGGCGTCGCCGAGGCCGCGGCACGTCTGGCGGGCCGGCTGGGCGCGCGGCGGGTCGGGATCTTCGGTGAGGTCTACGGCGCGGGAGTGCAGGACCTGTCCTACGGCGCGGACGGCCGGCGCGACACCCTGGGCTACGCCGCCTTCGACGTGTCCGCGGAGATCGACGGTCAGGTGCGCTGGCTGGACGCGGAGCAACTGCTGGGTGACGAGCTGCCGTTGGTGCCCCGGCTGTTCTCCGGCCCGTACGACGTGGCACGGGTTCTGGAGCTCGCGTCGGGTCGCGAGACGGTGTCCGGGCGCCGACTGCACCTGCGTGAGGGCGTGGTCATCCGCCCGGCCGCGGAGCGCTACAGTCCGGTGACGGGCGGCCGGGCGATCGCGAAGGCCGTGAGCCCGGCGTATCTGACGCGCAAGGGCGGCACCGAGTACGAGTGACCGCCGGGCGTCCCGAGTGCGCTGTCCGCCCAGCACATCTAGCCGACATCTAGCCGCACCCTCCGGGCCGGTGTTCCCGCGCCCGGGGGGTGCGCCGGTGCGCGGGGTCCGGGCGTTCCACCAGCAGGCGTGAGCCGGAGAGGTGCTCGCCGGAGATGTCGTCGGGGTTGGACAGGACGCAGGTGGCCAGGGAGAGGCAGCCGCAGCCGATGCAGTCCGTGAGGTGGTCGCGCAGCCGGTTGAGCTGCGTGATCCGCTGGTCCAGCTCCGCGCGCCACGCCTCGGACAGGCGGGCCCAGTCGTCCCGGGTGGGCGTGCGCTCGTCGGGCAGCTCGGCGAGCGCCGCGCGAATCGTGGCCAGCGGGATGCCGACGCGCTGGGCGGCGCGGACGAAGGCGACGCGGCGCAGCGTGTCGCGGGTGTAGCGGCGCTGGTTGCCCGCGGTGCGGCGGCTGCTGATCAGTCCCTTGGCCTCGTAGAAGTGCAGGGCCGAGACGGCGGCGCCGCTGCGCGCGGCGAGCTGGCCGACCGTGAGCTCGTGGATCTTCTCCGGAATCTGGGGCACCTCTCGAAGCCTACCCACCCGGGGACGGCCGGGGTCCGTTGACAGCGGCCCGCCGCGCCACCATGCTAAGCAGTTGCTTAGACATTGCAGTCGTGCGTCAGGCGTGATGCAGCACGCGACGTCGCTACGCGAGAGGCCGGGACATGGCAGAGCCGAGGATCTTCACGTCAGCCGACGAGCTGAAGGCGGCGGTGGGCGAGCAGCTGGGGTACACCGACTGGCTGGAGGTCGACCAGAAGCGGATCGACCTGTTCGCCGAGGCCACCGGCGACCACCAGTGGATCCACGTCGACCCCGGGAAGGCCGCCTCCGGCCCCTTCGGCACGACGATCGCCCACGGCTATCTCACGCTCTCCCTGCTGCCCCTCTTCGGCCCGCAGCTGATCGGCGTCGAGGGCGTGAAGATGGGCGTCAACTACGGCACCAACAAGGTCCGTTTCCCCGCCCCCGTGCCGGTCGGCTCCCGGCTGCGCGCCACCGCGAGGATCACCGGCGTCGAGGACGTCACCGGCGGCATCCAGGTGAGCGTCGCCTTCACGGTGGAGCGCGAGGGCGGGGACAAGCCGGTGTGCGTGGCCGAGTCGGTGTCGCGGTACTACCTCTGAGCCACGGCCGCCGCCGGGCAGCGGCACCCCGCGGGCGCTACGCGGCCGGTTCCTTGCGCACTCCCACCATCCGCAGCACGAGGTCGGCGTAGAGCGCGCCGACCTCGTCGGGCGTCCAGGGCCCCGCGGTGCTGAACCAGCGGGCCACGTCGATGCAGAGCGAGAGCACCGCGAGCGTCGTGCCCTGCACGTCGAGCACCTCGAACTCGCCCGCCGCGACACCGTCCTCGATGACGCCGCGCACCTCGGCGTCGCACTGCCGCCGCAGCGCGACGATCTCCGCGCGGGCCTCGGCGCCGAGCGAGTCCAGCTCGTACTGCACCACACGCGCGGTGGTGCGGCCCCCGGCGTGCCAGCGGACGAAGGAGCTCACGGCGTCGGCGAGCCGCTCGGCCGCGCTGCCCTCGCGCCGGGCCGCGGTCCGCAGGATGTCGAGGGCCCGCTCGTGGCCGATCCTGCTGATGCGGTGCAGCAGTTCTTCCTTGGTCTTGTAGTGGATGTAGAGCGCGGCCGGGCTCATCCCGGCGCGGCCCGCGATGTCACGGGTCGTCGTGGCGTGGTAGCCGCGCTCGGCGAAGGCCTCCACGGCGGCGACCAGCAGTCGCCGGGCCGCCTCAGGGGTGACCTCGGCCCACGGCTGCGCCTCGCCGCCGGCCGTCTCCTCCGCCGTAGTCATCGCTCGTTCGCCCCTCTCGCCGACCAGAGGCTCCACCATACCGCCGAAGCTGAGCGGGCGCTTAGCGAGGCCGGTCCCGATGCGGGGAGCGGCTTCAGAGCTTCTCGAAGGGGTCGTGCTCGGCGAGCAGCCTGTCCAGCCTGGCCTGGTCCACCCGGCTCACGATCTGCCCGGCCTCCTGCCGGTCCCGGATGACCTTGGCGAGGGTGAAGGCGGACGTGACGAGGTAGAGGACGGCGACGGCGAGGAAGGCCCGCACCCACGGGTCGGCCTCCAACTGGAAGATGCCGACGGCGGTGGCGGCGAGGGCGACCGCGAACGACGCCACGGCCTGTCCGTAGAAGGCGGCCGTGCTCTGCTGCTTGACCGGTGTGTCACTCATGGGGAACAGGGTCGGCGAAAGTGGCGCCGGCCACATCCGCCGACGTACTCAGAAGGTACTCAGAACGCCGAAACCCCCGTGAGCGCCCGCCCGATGAGCAGCTTCTGGATCTGGCTCGTGCCTTCGTAGAGGGTCATCACACGGGCGTCGCGCAGCAGTTTGCCCGCCGGGTACTCGTCGACGTAGCCGTAGCCGCCGTACACCTGGAGGGCGTTGCCGGCCGCGCGCACGGCCGCCTCCGAGGCGAAGAGCTTGGCCTTGGAGGCCTCGGTGGCGAACGGCAGCCCCCGGTCGATCAGATCGGCGACCCGCCAGGTCAGCAGCCGGGCCGCGTCGACGTCCACGGCGATGTCACTGATCAGCTCCTGGACGAGCTGGTGGTGGGCGATGGACTTGCCGAACTGCTCACGCTCGCCCGCGTGACGGACCGCCGCGTCGAGCGCCGCCTGGGCGATGCCGACGCATCCGGCCGCCACCGACATCCGGCCCTTGGCGAGGGCCGACATGGCGACCGAGAAGCCCTTGCCCTCCTCGCCCAGCATGGCGGCGGCGGGCACACGGACGTCCTGGAAGACGAGTTCGGCGGTGGCCTGCCCGCGCAGGCCGAGTTTGCCGTGGATGGTGCGGCGGGTCAGCCCCGGCGTGTCCGCCGGCACGAGGAACGCGGAGACGCCCTTGTGGCCGGGCGCACCGGTGGACCGGGCGAAGAGCAGGACGACGTCGGCCCAGGTGCCGTTGGTGATGAACATCTTGGTGCCGTTGATGACGTAGTCCCCGCCGTCGCGGACCGCGCGGGTGGTCAGGTTGCCGGCGTCGGAGCCGGTGCCCGGCTCGGTGAGGCCGAAGCAGCCGACGTACTCGCCGGAGGTCAGGCCCGGCAGCCAGCGGCGCTTCTGCTCCTCGTCGCCCCAGGCGGCGACGGTCTTGGCGACCAGCCCGAGGGAGACGGAGACGATGCCGCGCACGGAGGAGTCGCCGCGGCCGAGTTCCTCGGTGACCAGGCAGTACGCCAGGTGGTCACCTCCGCCGCCGCCGTACTCCTCGTCGACGGTCAGGCCGAGGAAGCCGACCTCGCCGAGCTTCTTGACGATCCCCCGGTCGACCTCCTCGGCGCGGTCCCAGGCGGTGACATGGGGGGAGATCTCGCGCTCCACGAAGTCCCGGGCGAGCTGCCGTACGGCGGTCTGCTCCTCGCTGAGCTCCAGGTTCATGACACGTCACCCCACAGGAAAGGCACACCTTGAAGGCCGCCCATTAAATTAGCAGTGCTAGTTTCTTGCTCAGCCCTACTATGTGCGCCATGGCCCGACCGCGCAAGCCCCTGCTCAGCACCGACCGGATCGTGGACGCGGCGCGGGCGCTGGTGGACACGGAGGGCCTCGCGGCCGTCTCCACCCGGCGGCTCGCGGCGGAGCTGGGGGTCAGCGGGCCCTCGCTGTACAACCACTTCCGCACCAAGGACGAGATCCTGGAGGCGGTCGCCGACTCGGTGAGCGCGCAGGTCGACCTGTCGATGTTCGAGGACGGACGGGACTGGCGGACCGCGCTGCACGACTGGGCGGTCTCCTACCGTGCCGCCCTGCGCGACCACCCGAACATCGTGCCGGTGCTGGCCCGCGGCCCCGGCCGGCGCCCGGCCGCGCTGCGGCTCGCCGACGCCGTCTACGGTGCGATGGTCGAGGCGGGCTGGCCACCGGCGCAGGCCACGTCCATCGGTGCGCTGATGCGGTACTTCATCATGGGCTCCGCGCTCGGCTCGTTCGCCGCGGGCTTCGTGACCGACGAGAGCGCGTACGACCCGGCCGACTACCCGCACCTCGGGCAGGCGCACCTCCTCGCCGAGCAGCAGGAGAAGATCGACGAGCGGGCCTTCGAGACGGGGCTCGGCGCGCTGCTGGACGGGCTTGCACAGCAGTACGAGCAGGTCGCGCGGCTCGCCTAGGCATATTTCGGTGGGCACCGAAAGATGTGTGTCCCATGCTGGACGCATGACCTCCAAGGACCCCCGGGCGCCGGCGCTCGCGCGGCTCGCCGGGCTGATCGCCGACGAGACCCGCGCCGCCTGTCTGCTGGCGCTGCTCGACGGGCGGGCGTGGACCGCAGGTGAGCTGGCACGGCACTGCGGGGTGGCCGCGTCGACGGCGAGCGAGCACCTCGGCAAGCTCGTCGCGGGCGGAGTGCTGGCCGAGGAAAGGCAGGGGCGGCACCGGTACGTACGGCTGGCCGACGCGCGGATCGCGCAGCTCGTCGAGGATCTGGCCGCGCAGGTCGCGCCCGGTGCCGTGGTCCGCCGCACGGGCGGGCTGCGCGAGGCGAGCGCCGGGTCGGCCATGGCCCGGGGCCGCACGTGCTACGACCATCTCGCCGGGCGGCTCGGCATCACGGTCACCGACGCGCTCACCGCGCGCGGACTGCTGCGGGCGGCGAGCGGGTACAAGGAGAGCGCCGGCGCGGGGAGTTCGCCCGCCCCGGTCCCCGGGCGGCCGGGCACCGGCGGGCCCCTGGAACCGGCCGGCGAGGCCCGGAGGCGGTCGGGCGACGAGCGGGGCGGTGGCTTCGCGCTCACGGAGGCGGGCCTGCGCTGGTTCGGCGACGCGGGCATCGTCCTGGACCACGGCGGCCGCCGGCCGCTGGCCCGTGCCTGCCTGGACTGGACCGAGCGCCGCCCGCACCTGGCGGGCGTCGCGGGCGCCGCCCTGTGCCGGCACGCCCTCGACACGGGCTGGTGCGTGCGCATCGGCTCGGAACGGGCGGTGAAGGTGACCCCGGCCGGTGAGCGGGCGCTGTCGGCCCTGCTCGGCATCGAGGTGGCCGCGCTGCGCTGAGCGCCGGGCACCCCGTCCGAAATCCGCGAGCCCCCGTACCCCTGCCCCTCCTCACCTCGGGAACATGATGAACCTCGCCCCCCGTACCCAGCTGCTGGCCGCAGGCGCCGCCACCGTCACGGTGGTGCTGTGGGCCTCGGCCTTCGTCTCGATCCGCAGCGCGGGAGCCGCGTACTCGCCGGGCGCGCTGGCGCTCGGGCGGCTGCTCTCGGGAGCCCTCGTGCTGGGGGTGGTGCTTCTCGTACGAGGAGAGGGGTGGCCGCCGCGGGAGGCCTGGCGCGGCATCGCGATATCGGGCGTGCTGTGGTTCGGCTTCTACATGGTCGCCCTCAACTGGGGCGAACAGCAGGTCGACGCCGGTACGGCGGCCCTGGTCGTGAACGTCGGCCCGATCCTCATCGCCCTGCTCGGCGCCCGGCTGCTCGGCGATCCGATGCCGCCGCGGCTGCTGGCCGGGATGGCGGTGTCGTTCGCCGGCGCGGTGACCGTGGGCCTGTCGATGTCGGGCGAGGGCGGCTCGTCGGTGCTCGGGGTGGCGCTGTGCCTGCTGGCCGCGATCGCCTACGCGGGCGGCGTGGTGGCGCAGAAGCCGGCTCTGGGCCGGGCGAGCGTGTCGCAGGTGACGACGTTCGGTTGCCTGGTCGGGGCGATGTGCTGTCTGCCGTTCTCCTGGCAGCTGGTGACGGAGGCTGCCGCCGCGCCGCCGACGGCCACCCTCAACATGGTGTACCTGGGCGTCTTCCCGACCGCGCTGGCCTTCACCACCTGGGCCTACGCCCTGTCCCGTACGACCGCGAGCCGGATGGGCGCGACGACGTACGCCGTCCCCGCCCTGGTCGTGCTGATGTCCTGGCTGGCGCTGGGCGAGGTGCCCGGGCTGCTCACGATGGCGGGCGGCGCCCTGTGCCTGGCCGGCGTGGCGGTGTCGCGGTCCCGGCCGCGGTCCGCGGCACCGGGGACGGGGCCGGTGTCGCGGACCGAACGGGAGGCCTCCAAGTCAGCGTGAACGTGCCCGGTCCGCCAGGACCTTGATGGACAGCAGCGCGATCACGGCGAGGCCGATGATGTAGGCAGACACCGCCATGGACGTGCCGGTCGCCTCCAGCAGCAGCACCATGACGAACGGGGCGAGCCCGCCACCGGCCACGGCCGCGATCTGGTAGCCGAGGGAGGCGCCGGTATAGCGCATCTCGGGCGTGAACAGCTCCGCGAACAGGGCGGCCTGGGGGCCGTACATGATGCTGAGGAAGCAGCTGGCGACGAAGGTGCCCACCGCGAGCCACAGCAGCGAACCGGTGTCGATCAGCAGGAACAGCGGGACGGCCCACAGCGCGATGCCCGCCGCGCCGAACGCGTAGATCCTGATCCGGCCGACCCGGTCGGAGAGCGCGGCGGAGGCGGGGATCAGGACCAGCTGGGTGAGGCTGACGCAGAGGGAGACGGTGAGGACCGCGCCGCGGTTCATGTCGAGTTCACGGGTGGTGTAGTCGAGGACGCCGGTGATGAGGATGTAGAACGTCGCGGTGTTCACGGCGAAGGAGCCGCCGGCGAGCAGCACCGTGCCGAGGTGGTGGCGCACGACGGTGCGCAGCGGGCTGTTCTGCTCCGACTTCTCCCGCTCGGCCAGTGCCTTCTCCGCGTCCCGGAACTCGGGGGTCTCCTCGACGCGGGTGTGGATGTACCAGGCGAGTGCGAGCACGAGGACGCCGACCAGGAAGGGCAGCCGCCAGCCCCAGGCCTCGAAGGCCGGCTCCGAGGTGAGCGCGCCGGCCAGCAGGAAGACCGTGTTGGCGGTCACCACGCCGATGGGGACGCCGAGTTGGACGACGCTGCCGTAGACGCCTCGCTTGCCCTCGGGGGCGTACTCGGTGGCCAGCAGCATCGCGCCGCCCCACTGGGCGCCGACGGCGACGCCCTGCGCCACGCGCAGCAGGACGAGCAGGACGGGGGCGGCGACGCCGATCGTCTCGTACGTCGGCAGCAGGCCGATGCCGGTGGTGGCGACGCCCATCAGCGTGAGCGCGAGGACCAGCATCGGCTTGCGGCCGCGCTTGTCACCGAGGTGACCGGCGACGATGCCGCCGAGGGGGCGGGCGAGGAAGCCGACGGCGAAGGTGGCGAAGGCGGCGAGGACGCCGGCGGTGGAGCTGCCCGCGGGGAAGTACAGGTCGCCGAGGATCAGGGCGGCGGCGATGCCGAAGACGAAGTAGTCGTACCACTCGACGGCGGAGGCGAGGGCGGCGGCGGTGGCGACCCGGCGGCGGTCGGGGGTGACCGGGGCGGTGGTGAGCGGCTGGGCGGAAGGTGGGGTGTCCATGGGTGCACACTCCGATGGGTGCGGTGGGGACGTTCCGGGGAACATACTGACCGGACGGTATGGGGTCAACGGTCGTGCGTGAAGTTACCGAGGGGACCTGGAGAGCAAGGGGGACACGGACAGCGCCCGGGTCCCTTGAGGTCAGAACTCGCCGACGGCCGGGGTCAGAAGACCACCAGCGCCCGGCCGCCCTTGCCCGCCAGCATGTTCTCGAACGCCGCCGGGATGCCGTCCAGGGCGATCCGTTCGGTCACCAGCGCCGACAGGTCCAGCCGGCCCGCGCGGACGTGCTCGGCCAGGACCGGCAGGTCCCGCTCCGGGTCCGAGTTGCCGTAGACACAGCCGGACAGGGTGCGGCCCCAGTGGAAGATCTCCAGGGCGTTGAACGTGACCTGCTGGTCCTTGCCTCCGATGCCGACCACCGTGGTGCGGCCGCCGCGGCGGGTGGACTCCCAGGCCGTGCGGATGGTGACCGCGCGCCCCACGCACTCCACGGCCACGTCGACGCCCTGCTTGCCGGTCAGGGCGCGGATCTCCCGGGCGGTGGTGCCGGAGGCGACGACGTAGTCGGTGGCACCGGCACCACGGGCCAGTTCCTCCTTCTCCGGTGAGACGTCCACCGCGACGATCCGCGAGGCGCCCGCGATCCGCGCCGACTGGATCGCCGCCAGGCCCACCCCGCCGACGCCGAACACCGCGACCGTCTCGCCCGGCCGGACCTGGGCGGAGTGGTGCACGGCGCCGTAGCCCGTGAGGACCGCGCAGCCCAGCAGCGCCGCGTCGGTCAGGGGGACGCCCCGTGGTGCGGGCAGCGCGCAGGACGTCGGCACCACCGTCTCCTCCGCGAACGCGGCCACGTTCAGCCCGGGGTGCAACTCGGCGCCGTCGGACGTGCGGCGGGCGTGGACGTCGGCGGAGCCGTTGAGGGCGTTGGCGCAGAGCCACACCTCGCCGCGCGCGCACGCGGGGCAGTCGCCGCACGACGGGGCCCAGTTGAGGACGACGCCGTCGCCCGGCGCGAGATGCGTGACCCCTTCGCCGACGGCGACGACCGTGCCCGCGCCCTCGTGACCGAGGACGGCCGGGACCGGGACGCGCATGGTGCCGTTGGACAGGGACAGGTCGGAGTGGCACACCCCGGCCGCGGCGAGGCGGACCCGGATGCGGCCGGGGCCGGGCTCGGGAAGGTCGATCTCCGTGACCTCCAGCGGGGCACCGACAGCCGGAAGGACGGCGGCACGAACGGCCATGACAGTGATCTCCTCTAGAACTGGAGGGACTTGGTCTGGAGGTACTCGGCCAGGCCGTGCACACCGAGCTCCCGGCCCACGCCCGACTGCTTGTAGCCGCCGAAGGGGGCGAGTGGGTTGAAGCGGCCGCCGTTGATGTCGACCTGACCCGTCTCCATCCGGCGGGCGAAGGCCACCGCCTCCGCCTCCTCGCCCGCCCAGACCGCGCCGGCGAGGCCGTAGACCGTGCCGTTGGCGATGCGCAGGGCGTCCGCCTCGTCCTCGTAGCGGAGAATCGACAGGACCGGCCCGAAGATCTCCTCCTGCGCGATGGTCATCTCCGGCGTGACGTCCGCGAAGACGGTCGGGCTGACGAAGTAGCCACGCTCGCGCGGTGCCTCGACGCCGCCCGCGACCAGGCGGGCACCCTCGGCCACACCCTTGTCGATGTAGCCGCGCACGCGGTCCCGCTGCCGGGCGTTCACGAGGGGCCCGATGCGCTCGCCGTACTTGGCAGCTGCGGCGACGGCCAGTTCGACGGCGGCGGCGTACTGCGAGGAGTGCACGAGCATGCGGGTCCACGCGCTGCAGGTCTGCCCCGAGTTGGACATCACGTTGGCCACGCCGACGTTGACCGCCTTGGCGAGGTCGGCGCTCGGCAGGATGACGTTGGCGGACTTGCCGCCCAGTTCGAGAGCCACCTTCTTCACCGCGGCACCCGCCGTGGCGGCGATCCGCCTGCCGACGGCCGTGGAACCGGTGAAGGAGACCAGGTCGACGCCCGGGTGCTCGGCGAGCGCCTGCCCGGCGACCGGGCCGAGGCCGGTGACGAGGTTGAACACACCGGCCGGGACGCCCGCCTCGTCGACCGCCTCCGCGAAGGCCTGGGCGGTCAGCGGGGTGTCCTCGGCGGGCTTCAGGACGACCGTGCAGCCCGCGGCGAGGGCCGGGGCGACCTTGGCGACGATCTGGTGCAGCGGGTAGTTCCACGGCGTGATCGCGCCGACCACGCCGATCGGCTCCTGGTAGACGGTCGAGTTGCCGACCTTCTCCTCGAAGGCGTGGGTCGCGGCGAGTTCCGCGTACGAACCGGCCACCGCGATCGGCGCGCCCATGTGCACCGCCTGGGAGAACGGCGGCGGCGAACCCAGCTCGGCGGTGATCGTCTCCGCGATCTCGTCCTTGCGGGCCGCCAGCACGTCGCGCAGGGCGGCCAGCCGCGCGGCCCGTTCGGCGGGGGGCGTCGCGGACCAGGCCGGCAGCGCGGCGCGGGCGGCGCGCACGGCCCGGTCCACGTCCTCGGCGGTGCCCGCCGGGACCCGGCCGATGATCTCCTCGTCGGCCGGGTTCACGACCTCGATCAGGTCCTGGCCTGCGGCGGGGCGCCAGGCGCCGTCGATGTACATCCCGTCCCGGGCCTTCATGGCCTACCTCCCGAACTACGGCGTCGTGGGGACCCAAACTAGCGGCGATAGTTTTCCCGCGCCAGGGCCCGCCGAGAGGCTACGGCAACGCCGCCGACCGGCTCAGAAGTCGACCCGCACCTGATCGTCCACGCGCCCGACCGCCTCCTGGCCGAAGGCCTTCTCGTAGTCCCGGCGGATCTCCTCGATCTTCCGGTCCCGGCTCGCCGTCTCGCCCACCGGATACAGCAGGATCAGCTCGTACGACCGCTCCTTCCCGATCGTGCCGCCCGCGTCCCGCCACTGCCCGCGCCCGCTCTGCACGGTCAGCCCGTCCGGGAAGTCCGGCGTCACCTCCTTGTCGATGAAGTCCATGAACTGCCGGTCGGTGACGGCCGGCCCGCCGTCCGGGCGTGCGGTGCCGAAGAGCAGCCGGGTCTCGGCGTACGGTTCGCCGCGCACCGGGGTGGGGGCGGCGGGCGTCCCCTCGCCGAGGGTGGCGTACGCGGTGGGCGCCCCGACGGCGAGCAGGGTTGCGGCGGCCGCCAAGGCGACGCGGGTGCGGGTGAGTCGCTGAGTCATGCCCCATCCCTTACCGGGCTCCGCACCACGGGATGCGGCGGCCGCGCCGCGGAACGGCGAATCCGTGGGCCGTACGGGAGCGCGGGGGCGCGCGGCGGTTGAACGGGGGCGCGGACAGTGGCCGAAGGGCACGCCGTCACGCCTGCGGGGCGCGGTGTGCCGCTCCCGTCCCGGTGGGCCCGGGCGGTTTTCCCGCGCTCGGTCGGGGCGACGTCTGCCGCCCGTCCGCGCGGCGCTGCGGGGCCGATCTCCGTCGCGCCTCGCGGGGGGCCTGCGGGGGCCATCGCCCGCCCACGGGGCCTGCGGGGGGCCAACGCCCGCCCACAGGGCCAGCGGGGGGACCCCTTTCATCGCCGGCCCGCGGTGGGCGGTGCGGAGACGCTGTCATCACCCACCCACACGGGCCGGCGCGGAAACGCCCCCATCACCCGCCGACACGGGCCTGCGCAGGAACGCCTGCATCACCCACCCCCGGCGGGGCCAGCCCGGGAACGCCGCCATCACCCGCCCCCGCGGGCCTACGCGAAAACGCCCCCGTCACGCACCCGCACGGGCCCTGCCGGGCCCCCTCCTCCTGCCCTCAGCCGAGACCGGCCTCGGCCGCCCCCCTGCCGCGCGGCATCGCGGCGGCGCCGTCCGGCGCGACCGTCACGGGCCGCTGCTCTTCCGCCCCCGTGCAGCCGGCCGGGAGGAGGGCCGGCGGCCGGCCGGTGGGGGTCCGTCTCCCGGTGACCGGGGGGGCGAGCGCATCGCGACCCCCGCCGACAGCAGCAACAGCCCGCCGAGCATCACGAAGGGCGCCGCCACCCCCGCCAGGCCGGCGATCAGACCGGCCGTCGCGGGGGCCACGACCTGACCCAGGCGGTTGCCGGTCAGGCGGAGGGCGAGGGCGGTGGAGCGGGCGCCGGGCGGGGCCGCCCGGACGACCGTCGTCATGGACAGGGGCTGGCCGACGCCGAGGCAGAAACCGAGGGCGGCCAGGATCAGGGCCAGCGCCCACACCGGGACCGGCAGCGCGATACCGGCGCACAGCAGGGCCGCCACCAGACAGCTCAGGGTGAGCAGCGGGGTGCGGCCCAGCTTCAGCAGCGGGGTCAGCACCAGGCGGCAGGCGATGGTGGCCGCCGCGCGCAGGCTGAGCAGCAGGCCGATCACCGAGGGCGCGATACCCCGGTGCTCGCCGACCACCGGCAGGTAGGCGGTGAGGACGTCGGTGGCGGACAGTACGGAGAGGCTGATGAGGATGCCGGCGGGCACGCCACGGGAGCGCAGGATGCCCCACACGGGGACGCGGTCACCCCGCGCCGCCCCGGACCCGGGCGTCGTACGCCTCTCCTCTATGCGCCACAGCGAGGTGAAGGCCACCGCGGCACCCGCACCCGCGACGAGCAGGGCCACTGCGCTGCTGTCCGCCATGTCGTGGCCGCCGATCAGCGCACCGGCCGCCACGGGACCGACCAGCTGGCCGAGTGAGGCGCCGATGGTGAAGTGGCCGAAGTTGCGGTCCTGTTCGTCCGGGGCGGACCGGCGGGCGACCAGCGACTGGGCGCCGATGACGAAACTGAGGTGCCCGAGGCCCATCACGCCGCTCCAGACCGCCATCGCCCCGAGGGAGTCGGCGAGGCCGCTGAACGCGCAGCCGCCGGAGATGAGAACCACACCGGCGGGCAGCAGGGGGGCACAGCGGCCGTGGTCGGTACGGCGGCCCAGCGGGACGGCGACGAACAGCGGCAGCAGGGCGTACACCCCCGCGATCACCCCGACCGCCCGTTCGTCCGCGCCCAGCGCGAGGGCCCGGTAGGAGACGGCGGGCCGGGCCATCGACACCGCGCCCTGCGCGAAGCTGAAGGCGATGACGAGGCGGAGCAGCCAGCCGCGGTTCCCACCGGGCCCCATGGTCGTGTACCTCCTGGCGTGAAGCCGGCCGGGTGCGGACGCGTCAGATGATGCCGAACAGGACTCCGGCGCCGAGAATCACCAGGCACGTCATGGCCGCCCACTTCACGACGAACCGCGTGTGGTCGCCGAAGTCCACCTTCGCCATGCCGACCAGCACGTACACGGCCGGCACCAGCGGGCTGGACATGTGCAGCGGCTGGCCGACCAGCGCGGCGCGGGCCATCTCCACCGGCGTCACACCGTGCGCCGCGCCCGCCTCGGCGAGCACCGGCAGGACACCGAAGTAGAAACCGTCGTTGGACATGAAGTAGGTGAGCGGGAGGCTCAGCACGCCGGTGACCAGGGCCATGTGCGGGCCCATGCTGGCGGGGATGATGTCGACCAGCCAGGTGGCCATGCTGTCGACCATGCCGGTGCCCGTGAGGACGCCGGTGAAGACGGCGGCGGCGAAGACCATGCCGGAGACGTTGAGGACGTTGTCGGCGTGCGCGGCGAGGCGCTCCCGCTGGTCCGCGATCTGCGGGAAGTTGACGGTGAGCGCGAGGGCGGCGCCGATCAGGAACAGCACCGGGATGGGCAGCAGCTCCATGATCATGGCGGTGAGCAGTCCGGCCGTGAGCAGCGCGTTGAACCAGAGCAGCTTGGGGCGCAGGGTGGGGCGGTCGGGGTCGAGACCCCGGAAGTCGTCGTCCTCGCCAGGGACTTCGGCGTCGGTGCCGGAGCCGCCGGAGGCGGTGGGGGCGCCGCCCTTGTCGAGGCGCACCTTGCCGGTGGCGGCGCCGGGGCCGTTGCCCACGAGGACCGTCTCCTTCTCCTCGGCCCTCTCCTCCTCCAGCACCTCGTCCAGCGTCAGCACACCGAGCCGCCGGCGCTCGCGCAGACCGAGGAAGTACGCCATGGCGATGACGAAGACCAGGCCGACGGCGAGAGCCGGGATCATCGGCACGAAGATGTCGCCGGCGTCCAGCTTCAGGGCGGTGGCGGCGCGGGCGGTGGGGCCGCCCCACGGCAGCGTGTTCATCACGCCGTTGGCGGTCGCGGCGATGCCGGTCATCACGACCAGGCTCATTTTCAGCCGCTTGTACAGCGGATACATCGCCGAGACAGTGATCATGAACGTCGTCGAGCCGTCGCCGTCCAGCGAGACGATCGCGGCGAGCAGGGCCGTGCCGACGACGATGCGCATCGGGTCCGCCTTGCAGAACTTCAGGATGCCGCGGACGATCGGGTCGAACAGACCGACGTCGATCATCACCCCGAAGTAGACGATCGCGAACATGAGCATCGCCGCGGTGGGGGCGAGGCTGGAGACTCCGTCGATGACGTAGTCGCCGAGGTGCGCGCCCTTGCCCACGACCACACAGAACAGCGCGGGGATGAGCACGAGCGCCGCGATCGGCGACATCTTCTTCAGCATGATCAGGACCAGGAAGGTCGCGATCATGGCGAAGCCGAGGATGGTCAGCATGAGTGGATACCTAACGTTCGCCCTTGAACTCCCACCAGGGCCGGCGGTGCGACGACGTTAGGTCCCGTCAATCGGCGTTAACAAGATGTTGACGTGCGAGCAATAAGCGCAAAACTCCTGGTCACAGCTTTGCTCAGGTCAGCGCGGTGAGCTTTTCGGGCACCGGCGCCACCTCCACGGGCACGCCGTTGAGGACCGCGTTGCCGGAGAGCGGGTCGAGCAGGCTGCCGTCGAGGAGCTGGTTGACGTTGACTCCGGGGTCGGTGGCGGCGTGCGTGAGGCGCGTACCGGGGCGGTCGTGGCCCCAGCCGTGCGGCAGGCTGACGACTCCTGGCCGCACGCCGTCGGTGACCTCGGCCGGGGCCGTCACCTCTCCCCCGGCGCCCTTGACCCGGACCGGCGCCCCGTCGCGCACGCCGAGGCGTTCGGCGTCCTCGGGGTGGATGTGCAGGGTGCAGCGGTTGGTGCCGCCGGTCAGGGCGGGGACGTTGTGCATCCAGCTGTTGTTGGAGCGCAGATGGCGGCGGCCGACGAGTACGAGGCCGGCGGCGCGCTCCGTCATCGCCTGCCGCAGCCGCGGCAGATCGCCGGCGAGGGGCGCCGGCAGCAGCTCGACCTTGCCGCTCGCCGTCTTCAGCGGCTGGGGCAGCCGGGGGCGCAGCGGCCCGAGGTCGATGCCGTGCGGATGCGCGAGCAGCTTCTCCAGCGTCAGCCCGTCCGGCCGTGTGCCGAAACCGTCGCCGTAGGGGCCGAGGCGCAGCATCATGTCGAGCCGCCGCTCGGGGCCGTTGTCGCCGGCCAGAAGGGCGGCGAGGTCGCGCGGGTCCTGGCCGTGCACCGGTGAGTGGGGCTCCTGCACCGCCTTGCCGAGGGTCTGGTCGACGACCATGGCGTCGACGGCGGCCGGGTCGGCGCCGTGCATGCCGGAGGCGGCCAGGACCAGCCGGGCGAGGATCTCGGTCTCGGCCATCCTGCCGGGCTCCAGCGGGACGGCGGGGCGGGTGTAGCGGACCTGGTTGCGCACGGCGAGGGTGTTGAAGGCGAAGTCGTGGTGGGCGCTCCGGGACGGCGGGGGCGGCGGCAGCACGACGTGGGCGTGGCGCGAGGTCTCGTTGAGGTACGGGTCGACGCTCACCATGAAGTCCAGCGAGTCGAGGGCCTTGTCGAGCCGGTCGCCGTCGGGCGCGGAGAGCACCGGATTGGCGGCGACCGCGATCAGCGCGCGGACCGGCTCGCCGTCCCCGGTGGCGGTGTCGATCTCCTCGGCGAGCGCGGAGAGCGGCAACTCGCCCTTCGCCTCCGGGTGCTTGCTCACCCGGGAACGCCAGCGCCCGAGCGCGAAGCCGCGGCCGGGTCCGGCCGGGCGGGGTGTCCGGTCGGTGGCGGCCTGCGGGAAGAGCGCGCCGCCCGGCCGGTCGAGATTGCCGGTGAGGATGTTGAGGACGTCGACGAGCCAGCTGGCGAGGGTGCCGTGCGGGACCGTGCAGCTGCCGATGCGTCCGTAGACGGCGGCGGTGGGGGCGGCGGCCAGTTCCCGGGCGAGGGCACGCGTCACATCCGGTTCGACGTCGCAGGCGCCGGCGACGGCTTCCGGCGTGAAGTCCCCTATCGCCTCGCGGAGTTCGGGGAGGCCGTCGACGTGCGGCGCGAGGTCGCCGAGCGCGACCAGGCCCTCTTCGAAGAGGACCTGCGCCATCGCCGCGAGCAGCAGGGCGTCGGCGCCGGGCCGGATGGCGATGTGCCGGTCGGCGAGCCGCGCGGTGCGGGTGCGGCGCGGATCGATCACGGTGAGCGTGCCGCCGCGCGCCTTGAGCGCCTTCAGCTTGCCGGGGAAGTCGGGCGCGGTGCACAGACTCCCGTTGGACTCCAGGGGGTTGGCGCCGATGAGCAGCAGGTGGCCGGTGTGGTCGAGGTCGGGGACGGGGATGGCGTTCGCGTCGCCGAAGAGCAGCCCGCTGGAGACGTGCTTGGGCATCTGGTCGACCGTGGACGCGGTGAACACGCTCCGGGTGCCGAGCGCGCCGATCAGGACCGGCGGGTAGAGCGCGCCGGCCACGGTGTGCACGTTGGGGTTGCCGAGCACGACGCCGACGGAGTTCGCCCCGTACCGCTCGACGACCGGCCGGATACCGGCGGCCACGGCGTCGAACGCCTCCTGCCAGGTGGCCTCCCGCAACTCCCCGTCCTTGCGCACGAGCGGGCCCCGCAACCGGTCGGGGTCGCCGTCGACGGCCCCGAAGGAGGCGCCCTTGGGGCATATGAACCCCTGGCTGAACACGTCGTCGCGGTCACCGCGGGCTCCGGTGACGCGGGTTCCCTCGATGGTGAGCGTCAGCCCGCAGGTGGCCTCGCAGAGGGGGCAGATTCGCAGGGCGGTGCGGGACACGGGTCCTCCCGGGGTCTGGCGGCGACGGCGACGCTCGGACGTGTTGAGCATACCGACCGGTATGCATGGAGGGGAGCCCCCGGGCCCGGGAAGAAACGTGCGCCGCCGGAACGGCCCTTCAGTCCAGCACCCGTCCCAGGTACGCCCGCAGCATCTCCCGCATCTCCGCGATGATGTCCGCGTCTCCCTCCGGATCGACCCGGAAGGCCAGGTGCACCAGGGCGTCCGCGGTCTCCACGGCGATCAGGAAGACGCGGCGCAACTCGGCGTCGGGTTCGCGGGAGAGATGACCCCCGAGGAGGTCGGTGAGCCGGTCGGCGACGCGGTGGTTGGGTTCGGCCTGGCGGCTGCCGACCGGGATCTGGTTGCCGAAGTCGACGAGGGAGAAGCCGGGCGCGGTGCGCTTCATGACGAGGTACTCGTCGAGCACGGCGTCCATGGCGGCCCGCCAGTCGCCAGGCTCGGCACCCTTCATGCGCGCGGTGACGCGCTCGGCGTAGCGCTCCAGGTTGCGCTGGGCGAGCGCGCTGGCCATCTGCCGTTTGTTGCCGAAGAAGCGGTAGACCGAGCCGATGGGCACACCGGCGCGCTGGGCCACCGCGCGGGTGCTCAGGGCGTCGTAGCCGACCTCGTCGAGGAGGTCGGCGCAGGCGTCGAGGATGCGGGTCAGGCGTTCGGCGCTGCGCCGCTGGACGGGCGCACGACGGAGCGTGTTCGGATGGGGCACGGGCTTCATGATGCCTTTCCGCCGGGGTCCGGTGAACCTCCGCCCCCGGTACGCACATCCGCGCCCGGTGCGCTCGTCGTGGGCGCCGGCTCGCTTCCCGACGCGGTGATGTCGGCCGTGCATTCGACGGGCTCGCCGTCCACCGCCCATACGGTGCCGTCGTCGGCGTACAGCCGCGCGGTCACCTGGTGCGTGCCACGCGGGACCAGGCCGGCGGACAGGCGGTGCGCGGGGTCGCGCAGTTCGGCGACGGGGCGGCCGTCCACGAAGAGGCGGGCGACGCCCCGGCCGGGCACCGCCCTGGGTGCCGTACCGGCCGGCGAGAGGCCGAAGTCGCGCAGGCGCAGCCGTACGTCCCACCCGGCGCCGGAGGCGTCGGGCTGCACCTCGATGCCGACGTCGGGCGCCTCCCCGTCGCGCACCTCGCGGTAGGGGCGGCCCGCCTCGTCGGTGTCGTCGAGCAGCCGGCCCACCGCGGGCGGCGGCTGATCGATCCTGTGCTCCCCGGCATCGCCGGTGCCACAGCCCGCGGCCGCCGACAGGGCGCAGACCGCGAGCACGGCACGGGATCGGCGCGTCCACGACATGCGGGCGAGCGTAGAACACCGGTACGACACCGCGAATCCCCCTGGAGTCCGGTTCCCGGCCGTCCCGCGTGGTCCGCCGAGAGGAGGCCGGACATCCCCCTTGCGCCGGAGCAACCGCAATCCTACGGTTGACCATAGGAATCGGCGTGCAAGGGAGCAGCGATCATGAGCGACGGGGATATCTCCAGCGTGAGCGTGTTCGAGCGCGGGGAAGCGCGCAAGACCGCCGAAGGGCTGGCCTATCTCTCCGGATTCGGCAACGAGCACAGCTCCGAGGCCGTCCCGGGCGCCCTGCCCGAGGGCCGGAACTCACCCCAGCGCGCACCCCTCGGCCTGTACGCCGAGCAGCTCAGCGGTACGGCGTTCACCGAACCCCGCGCCCACAACCGCCGTTCCTGGCTCTACCGCATCCGCCCCTCGGCCGCGCACCCGGCGTTCACCCGCACCGGCAACGGCGCGCTGCGCACGGCCCCCTTCACCGAGACCGTGCCCGACCCGAACCGCCTGCGCTGGAACCCGCTGCCCGAACCGCCGCCCGGCACCGACTTCCTGGCCGGCCTGTGGACCCTGGGCGGCAACGGCGACGCCACCCAGCGCACCGGTATGGCCGTGCATCTCTACCACGCCGACGCCGACATGGACCGGGTCTTCAGCGACGCGGACGGCGAGCTGCTGATCGTGCCGGAGCGCGGCGGGCTGCTGTTGCGCACGGAGTTCGGGCTGCTGGCGGTGGAGCCGGGCCATGTCGCGCTCGTCCCGCGCGGGGTCCGCTTCCGGGTGGAACTGCTCGACGAGTCGGCGCGCGGCTACGTCTGCGAGAACTACGGCGCCCCCTTCCGCCTCCCCGACCTCGGCCCGATCGGCGCCAACGGCCTCGCCAGCCCCCGGGACTTCCGGGCCCCGACCGCCGCGTACGAGGAGGTGGAGGGGCCGGTGGAGGTGGTCAGCAAGTACTGCGGGAACCTCTGGACCGCGACGTACGACCACTCACCGCTCGACGTCGTCGCCTGGCACGGCAACCATGTGCCGTACGTCTACGACCTGCGCCGCTTCAACGTGATCGGCACCATCTCCTACGACCACCCGGACCCGTCGATCTTCACGGTCCTCACCTCCCCGTCGGACACCCCAGGACTCGCGGGCGTCGACTTCGTGGTCTTCGCGCCGCGCTGGCTGGTCGGCGAGGACACGTTCCGGCCCCCCTACTTCCACCGCAACGTCATGTCCGAGTACATGGGGCTCGTGGAGGGCGCCTACGACGCGAAGGCCGAGGGCTTCGTGCCCGGCGGCGGCTCGCTGCACAACATGATGTCGGCGCACGGCCCGGACCGGGAGACCTTCGACCGGGCGAGCGCGGCCGAGCTGCGGCCGCAGAAGGTCGACGACGGGCTGGCGTTCATGTTCGAGACGCGCTGGCCGATGACCCTGACGCCGCAGGCGGAGCACGCGGACCATCTGCAACAGCGCTACGACGACGTGTGGCAGGGCATGGAGCGGCACTTCCGCCCCTTGCACTGACTCGATCCTGCCGGTACGGATGGGCCCGTGACCTCCTTCGCCCCCGATTCGATCGTCCTGAACCGCAAGCTGCCGCTGTGGTACCAGGTCTCGCAGTCGCTGCGCGCCTCGATACTCGGCCGCTCGCCCCGGGACCCGCTGCGGCTGCCGACCGAGGAGCAGCTGGCGGGGCACTACGGGGTGAGTGTGCTGACCATGCGGCAGGCGCTGAAGGAGCTGGAGGACGAGGGCCTGATCACCCGGCACCGCAGGCGCGGCACGTTCATCGAGCCCAGCGCGCGGCGGGGCGCCCCGGTGCAGCTGCTGGGCTCGGTGGACGCGATCGTGGCCCAGCAGTCCGGCATGACCGCCGAACTGCTGGGCCACGGGCACGCGCCGGTACCCGCGGAACTCGCCGAGTACTTCCCCGACCTCGGCGAGGTGGCGACGTACCACCGGCTGCGCAGCGACGAGAAGACGGGCGAGCCGACCAACCACGCCCACAACTACGTGCGCCCCGAGGTGGCCGCCCGGATCGAGCTCGACGACCTGGGCCGCCGGCCGATGACCAAGGTGCTGCGGGACGTGGTCGGGGCGGACATCAGCCGCATCACGGACACCGTGGAGGCGCGGCTCGCGGACCCGGAGACGGCACGGCTGCTCAACGTTCCGCTGCTGAGCCCGATCCTGCATTACACGGGGGTGACGTACGGCGGGGACGGCCGGGTGCTGGACGTGGCCGTCATCCACTACCGCGGCGACCGCTTCTCCTTCACGGTGACGCTGGACGCCACCTGACCCGCGTGCCGTACCCACGTCGTACGATGCCCGGCGTGACGCACGACGACGCTCCGCCGCTCGCGGACCTCATGCCGTGGTCCGTCGCACCGCCGCGACTCGGCCGGGGGTGGCCGGCGGCCCCCGACCCGGCATCCCTCAAGGCCCGCTGGGACGCGCTGATGAAGGCCGAGGGAGCGGACCGCGAGGCCCTGTTCGAGCCGACGCGCTCGCGCACCCTGCACTCGGCGGTCGGGCAACTGCCGGGCCGGTCCACCGGCACGGAGAGACTGCTGCGCGCGCAGGGCCCCTGCCCGGAGCCGGTCCGGGTGCTGGCGGCGCCCTTCGACGAGCAGTGGCTGATCCCGGACCACCGGCTGATCGACGCGGCGCGGCCCCAGTTGTGGCGGGTGGCCGACGAACGGCAGGTGTTCGTGGTGGAGAGCCCGGAGGGCGGCGGCCCGCGCCTGCTGGCCACGTCCCTGTTCCCGCTGCTGCGCACCGGCCGGGTCCGGCCCCTGTACCGCCGCCCCGGCGGTGCCGAGCCGAACCTGGCGCCGGGCCTGCTGGAACACCTGGCCGCCCGTCTCGGGCAGGCCCCCGGCCCGGTCGACGTCCTGGCCTGGATCCTGGCCTCGGTACGGCCCGACCTCACGGTGCCGCTCACCGACGACCCCACGCTCTGGTCGCAGGGCGTCGCGACGGGCCGCCGCATGCTGTGGCTGCTGCGCCGCGACGGCGACCGCCCCAAGCTGCCGGGCGGCCGCCGCCCCTACGTCCGCGCCCCGCTCCCCGCCCGGCCGCGCACACTCGACTACGACCCCGACGAGGAGACCCTGCGCCTCGACGGGGGCCGCATCTCCCCCGTGCCGTGCGAGGCCTGGGACTTCGAGGCGGGCGGCGTCCGCGTCCTGGAGCAGTGGTTCACGTCCCGGACGGCCGACGCCGAGCCCGGCACGCTCCTCGCGCTTCGCCCGGCGGCCTGGCCCCAGGCGTGGACCTCGGAACTGCTGGAGCTCATCACGGTCCTCACACTGCTGGCCGAACTCCCGGCGCAGAACCCGGAACCGACGCTCACCGCGACCGACCTGCGCACCGCCGGAGTCCTGCCCGCCCCCGACTCCGCCCGCCGCCCCGCGTCGGTCCTGGACGCCGCCGAGGAGGGCCCGGAAGGGCAGTTGGCGCTTCTCTAGGCGGGACAGGACGGCACCAAGGAGGGCTGGACGGCTAGACAGCCCCCTGGAACCCGTCCAGCACCCGCTGCAGCGCCCGCTCGAACACCGCCTCCAGGTCGATCGGCCCGGGATCCTCCGCGAGGGCCGCCGCCAGCCGCGGATAGTCGCCCGTCGCGATCCGGCCGCCCAGATAGGCGGACCGCACCGCGTTCTCCTGCTCCGGCGACCAGGGCAGCGAGCGGCTGCGCTCGGCGGTGGCGAACTCGTTCGCGACGTACGTCGTCACCACGCCGTTCAGCATCGCGATCAGCTCGAACTTCGTGCCGTAGGCCGCCCGTAGGGGCTCCAGACAGGCCAGGCAGTGCTCCAGGTAGCGCAGGGCGTTGGGGCTGAAGCCGTGGACCGGTGTCATCAGGCGCGGCAGCCAGGTGTGGCGGTGCATGAGGGACCGGGTCTGCCGGGCGACCCGGAGCATGTCCGCCCGCCAGTCACCGGCGGGTTCCCACAGTTCGTGCTCCCCGCTGACGGCGTCCACCATCAGCTCGTACAGGTCCTCCTTGCGGGGGACGTAGTTGTACAGCGACATCGTGCCGCAGCCCAGCTCGGCGGCGACCCGCCGCATGGAGACCGCGTCCAGCCCCTCGGCGTCCGCGATCCGCACCGCGGCCGCCGCGATGTCGGCGCGGGAGTACGCCGGCCGGGGGCCACGACCGGTGCGCTCGGGACGCGCCCAGATCACTTCGGGTTCGGCCGCTCGGCCTGCCATCGCTCATCACCTCGGCCACCATCCTAGTTACGTACAGCGTACGTAGTGCGCTATGGTCACCCCATGACTTCTACGTACGCTGTACTTAGTGAAGGTCTGGAGAAACGCTTCGGGCAGGTCCGGGCGGTGCGCGGGCTGGATCTCGCGGTGGCGACAGGCACGGTGTGCGGGATCCTCGGGCCGAACGGGGCCGGCAAGACCACCGCCGTACGCCTGCTGACGACGCTGCTGCGGCCCGACGCCGGCTCGGCCCGCGTCGCCGGGCACGACCTGGTGCGTCAGGCCGCGGCCGTGCGCCGCCGGATCGGTGTGACCGGGCAGTACGCGTCCGTGGACGGCGACCTGACCGGACGCGAGAACCTGCGGCTGTTCGCGCGGCTGCACCGGGTGCGGGGGTCGGCCGCACGGGCCGCGGAACTCCTCGACGACTTCGGGCTGACCGAGGCCGCCGACCGGCCGGCGTCCACCTACTCGGGCGGGATGCGCCGACGGCTGGACCTGGCGGCGAGCCTGGTGCGCCGCCCGGACGTGCTGTTCCTGGACGAGCCGACGACCGGACTCGACCCGGCGGGCCGGAACCGCATCCGGGAGGCCGTGCGGCGCCTGAAGGCGGACGGCACGACCGTGCTGCTCACCACGCAGTACCTGGAGGAGGCCGACGAACTCGCCGACACCATCGCGCTGGTGGACGGCGGGCGGGTCACGCAGACCGGTTCACCGGCCGAGTTCAAGGCACTGGTCGGCTCGCACGCGGAGGTCGTCGTCGCCGACGCCGGCGCCATGGCGCGGGCCGCCGCCGTGCTGGATCAGCTGACCGGCGCCCGGCCGTCCTTCGACCACGAGCGCAACGCCGTCGCGGCGGTCACCCGGGACGTCACCCTCACGCTCCCCCGGCTGGTGCGGCAACTGGACGCCGCGGGCGTCCCGTTGCTCGACGCCGGCCTGCGCCCGCCGACCCTCGACGACGTCTTCCTCCGGCTCACGGCCACGGAGGAGCCCACCGGCCCCGGAGCACTCACGGCCCGGCAGGAGCGTGCCGCATGAGCACCCTGGCGTACGACGGCACCGCGCTGCTGGGCCGCCAACTGCGGCGGATGCGGAACAACCCCGGGCTGCTGATCCTCACCCAGACCATGCCGGTCACGATGCTGCTGTTCTTCTCGTTCGTCCTCGGCAGCGCCCTGGCGATGCCCGGCGCCGAGTACCGGTCGTACCTGGTGCCGGGCCTGCTCGTGGCGACGGCCGCGAACGGGCTCATGACCGGCATGTTCCAGGCCGCCCAGGACACCCATCGGGGCGTGACGGACCGGTTGCGCAGTCTGCCGATCAGCCGGGCGGCGGTGCCGCTCGGACAGGCGGTCGCGGACCTGGCGGTCACGGCGGCCGGTACCGTGCCGTTCCTGCTGGCCGGGCTCGCGGTGGGCTGGCGGGTCGAGGGGAGCGCGCTCGGGGCGGTGGGCGCGGCCGGCCTGTTGCTCATGTTCCGGTTCGCCACCACCTGGGCCGGAATCCTGCTGGGCCTGCTCACCCGGAACGAGGAGGCCGCGGGGCAACTGGGCGGCGCCACCTTCGTCCTGCCGCTGCTGTCCAACGCCTACATCCCCACGGACGGCATGACCGGCTGGCTGCGCACGGCCGCCGAGTGGAACCCGGTCAGCGCGGTGGCCACGGCCCTGCGGGACCTGTTCGGCAACGCGCCGGTGCCCGACGGGGCCGCCTGGCCGGTGGCACACCCGGTCGCCGGGTCGCTGGCCTGGTGCGCCGTGCTGCTCGCGGTGTGCGTGCCGCTCGCCGTACGCCGGTACGCCGGTACGCCGGCGGCGAGGACTGACGCCCGCCCCCGCTGACAAACCAGCCGGCCCCGGGACATGATCCACCCCATGGACCGTCTCCCCCTGCCCCTGGAGGGCATCACCGTCGTCGCCGTCGAACAGGCCGTCGCCGCCCCCTTCGCCACCCGGCAGCTCGCCGACCTCGGTGCTCGGGTGATCAAGGTCGAACGGGTCGACGGCGGCGACTTCGCGCGCGGCTACGACACCGCGGCCCGCGGCCTCGCCTCGCACTTCGTGTGGTGCAACCGCGGCAAGGAGTCCGTCGCGCTGAATCTGAAGGATCCGCGCGGACTGGACGCCGTACGGCGGCTGGTGGCGGACGCGGACGTGTTCGTGCAGAACCTCGCGCAGGGGGCGGCGGCGCGGCTCGGGCTGGACGCGGCCACGCTGTGCGCCGCACACCCGCGGCTGATCGCCGTGGACATCTCCGGATACGGGGCGGCGGGGCCGTACGCGGACAAGCGGGCGTACGACATGCTCGTGCAGTGCGAGGCGGGGCTCGTGTCGGTGACGGGGACTGCGGAGCAGCCGGTGAAGGCAGGCATCCCGGCGGCGGACATCGCGGCGGCCATGTACGCCTTCTCGGGTGTGCTGGCGGCGCTGGTGCGGCGCGGCACCACGGGACGCGGCGGGCCGGTGGAGGTGTCGATGCTGGAGGCGCTCGCGGAGTGGATGGGCCATCCGCTGCACCATGTGATGCACGACGGCACTCCACCGGCGCGCACGGGCCTCGCGCACGCCGTCATCGCGCCCTACGATGCCTACGCCACGGCGGACGGCGGGCGGGTGCTGCTGTCGGTGCAGAACGACCGGGAGTGGCGGCGACTGGCCGAACAGGTCATCGGGCGGCCCGAGTTGGGCACTGATCCGGCGTTCGCGACGAACGCGGCGCGGGTGGCCCACCGGAAACGTACGGACGAGCAGGTCGCGCGGGCGCTGGGCACACTGAGCGCCGACGAGGCGCAGGCCCGGCTGGAGGCCGCGGGCATCGCCTGCGCCCGGCTGCGGGACGTACGGGAGGTGGCGGACCATCCGCAACTGGCGGCGCGGGAGCGGTGGCGGGAGGTGGGTTCGCCCGCCGGGCCGCTGAGGGCGCTGCTGCCGCCGATCACCTGGCCGGGTGGGGAGCCGGCGCGGAGCGGGGACGTACCCGCGCTCGGACAGCACACCGAAGCAGTGCTGCGGGCCGTGGGGATGACGGACGGCGAGATCGCAGCGCTGCGCCGGGACGGTGTGGCTGCCTGAGCGCGGGCCTTCGAAGAGCGTGTCGGGGGACGCCCGTGCGGGTCAGCGGCCGCCGAACAGCGAACGGCGCAGGCGGCGCAGCGGGGCGAAGAGTGAGACCCGGCTCACCCGCGAGACCCGGTCGCTGCGCTCGTGCGCGGTGTCACGTGCGGTTATCTCGCGCATCAGCGAGGTCGCCTCGGCCGCCTCGCGCTGCGGGACGGCGGGGCCGGCCAGCACCGAGAGATGGCGGTCGAGGCGCGAGCTGGTCGCGCTGCTCCCGCAGGTGATCGCAGGGACCCTTGCCCTGCTGCGCACTGTTATCTGTTCCATGTCACTCCCCACCCGTACGAGTCCACCCGGCCCGGGCAGGGTAACCCTATCTCCCCGCGCGGGCACGCGTGTATCGCGGTCACAGGATTCACCTTCCCCGTAAGGGCGTTGACCATCCCTCTTCGATCACTCTCCGAATCCAACCGATTCCAGGGCGAGTTGGACAACCGGCTGCGTGGTGGGCCGGGCCGACCCTCCGTCGGGCTCGACGGTTACGGCGAGTGACGTCGCCGCCCTGTCCAGGCCGTTCGCGACGAAGGGCGTGTCGCCGTCCAGGAGGCCCAGGGAGCGCGGTTGCGCCTGGGGACGCATGACCCACAGCTGGTGCACACGGTCGCCCGGCAGCTTGTCGTACCCGTTCAGGGTGACCACAGCGCGCCCCTCGGAAACGGAAGCGATCACTCCGACCGTTCGTCCCTCGGCATCCCGTCCGGTGGCCGCACGCGCGTCCGGAGCGGCCAGGACGTGGGCGATCTCACGTGACCGGTCCCGCTCGGCGGCCAGTTGACCGCCGGTCCGGTCCGCCTGGACGGCGAAGAGGGCGGCGACGACGAGGGCGGCGGCGGCCGTCGCGGTGGCGAACGGCACGAACATGGGGCGCGTGCGCGGTGTCCGGGCGCGAGCCGGTGGCGGCTGCGCACCCCACACATGCGGCGGCAGCACGGCCTCACGCGCGCGCGGCGGTTCCTGCGCAGTGGTGCGTACGGCGGTCATTACCCGCTCGCGCAGGGCGGCCGGCGCGGGGGCGGCCGTGGACCAGGCGAGCCGCACGGCGTCCTCGCAGAGCTCCCGTACCTCCCGTGCGCAGCGCTCGCAGCCCGCCAGGTGCTTCTCGAAACGGATGCGCTCATCCGGTTCCAGGGCGTCGAGCGCGTAGGGCGCGGCGAGGCCGTGCAGGTCCGCACGGCCACGCAGACGGTCGAGCAGGCTCATGCCCCACCCCCTCGGCGCTCGGGGTGCGGACGGTCCAGGAAGCTCACGCGACTCCTCCGAGGCACTCGCGCAGCCGGGTCAGTCCGTCGCGCATCCGGGTCTTGACCGTGCCGAGCGGCAGGGAGAGCCGTTCGGCCACTTCACGGTAGGTGTAGCCGTCGTAGTAGGCGAGGGTGACGGACTCCCGCTGAAGGGCGGTGAGCCGGTCCAGGCACCGGCGCACCCACTCACGTTCGAGCCCCGCCTCCACCTCCTCGGCGACCTGGTCGAAGGCGGGCGTCCCGGCGCGCAGCGCCTCGCGCTGCTCCCGCTCGCCGGCCGCGCGAGCGCTGCGCACCCGGTCGACGGCCCGGCGGTGGGCGAGCGTGAGGATCCAGGACAGGGCGCTGCCGCGGGCGGGGTCGAAGCGGGCGGCCGAGCGCCACAGTTCGAGCAGCACCTCCTGGGCCACCTCCTCGGACTGCGCCGGATCCCGCACCACTCGCTTGACCAGACCGAACACCGGTCCGGACACCAGTGCGTAGAGCTCCTCGAACGCCGACTGGTCCCCGCCCGCGACGCGGATCAGCAGTCTGTCCGCCTCCACGCGCTCCCCCTTTCCGCGACCGCACCCCGGCCGCCCCGTCACACCAGACATTCGCAACGCACGCACCTCCGGCAGGGGTTACGGATCAGCGTGCCGAAAACGCGGGCCGGACAGGCGGGAATTCAATTTTCCTCCTCGACCAATCCGATCCGCCGCCCGCTTCGAATCCCCCGGCGTTCAGGCAAGTCGGCACTGAGGACGGACGGCATGACAGCTAACTCCAAGCGCGGCGCGGGACTCAGGGGCGTCGCCACTCTCGTCTGTGGTGCGCTGGCCGCCGCAGGGCTCGCGGCCACCGGCGTGACCGCTCTGGAACCGGGGGCGGCCGCCGCCTCCAGCCACCGGGAGGCCCCGCTGATATCGGGGACCCCGCAGTACGACAACACCGACGTGTACGCGTTCGTCAGCCCGGACAAGCCGGACACGACGACGATCATCGCCAACTGGATCCCGTTCGAGGAGCCGGCCGGCGGACCGAACTTCTTCACGTTCGCCGAGGACGCCCAGTACGACCTCCACATCGACAACAACGGCGACGGGCAGGGCGAGCTGCTGTTCCGCTACACCTTCCGCACGCACGTCAAGAACAAGAAGACGTTCCTCTACAACACCGGCCCCGTCGAGACCCTGGACGACAAGGACCTCAACGTCACGCAGACCTACGACGTCGAGTTGCTGCGGCTGAAGAAGCAGCGGCTGCTGTCCCGCACGAAGATCGCGGACGACGTCCCGGTCGCGCCGTCGAACGTCGGCAAGGCGTCCATGCCCGACTACGCGGCGCTGCGCAAGGAGGCCGTGCACGCACTGGCGGGCGGCTCCACGACGTTCGCCGGTCAGGCCGACGACCCGTTCTTCCTGGACCTGCGGGTCTTCGACCTCCTCTACGGCGGGAACCTCTCCGAGGTCGGCAACGACACGCTCAAGGGCTACAACGTCAACTCCATCGCCCTCCAGGTGCCCAACCACCTGATCCAGGAGTCCGCCCAGCAGCCCGTCGTCGGCATCTGGTCGACGACCCAGCGCAAGAACGCCCAAGGGCACTTCCGGCAGGTCTCGCGCCTCGGCAACCCGCTGGTCAACGAGGTCGTCAACCCGATCGAGGACAAGGACACGTTCAACGCGTCCGGGCCGTGGGACGACGCCCAGTTCCTGGAGAACGTCACCCACCCCGAGCTGCCGAAGCTCATCGAGGCGATCTACAAGATCCCGGCGCCCGACGAGCCCCGCAACGACCTGGTGGACGTCTTCCTCAAGGGCGTGCCGGACCTCAACCAGCCGCCGCACGTGACGCCGTCCGAGATGCTGCGGCTGAACACGTCCGTCAAGCCCACCGCCGCCCCGAAGCGGCTCGGCGTCCTGGACGGCGACAACGCGGGCTTCCCCAACGGCCGCCGCCTCACCGACGACGTCATCGACGCCTCCCTCCAGGTCGTCGAGGGTGAACTGCTCGGCGCCAAGAGCGACCTGGGCGACGCGGTGGACAAGAACGACAAGGAGTTCGAGAAGGCCTTCCCGTACGTCGCCCTGCCGACGGAGGGCTCGCGCGGCCCGCTGGCCAAGGGCACCTCGGGCGGCAACGACGTCCGCAGCCAGATCGGCGACGCCCTGAAGCCGGCCGGCTCGGACGACACGACCCTGATCGCCGCCTCCGCGGGCGCGGGTGCGGGCGGAATCCTGCTGATCGGCGCCGCCCTGCTGTGGTGGCGCCGCATGCGGGGCCGCGCGTACTGACGCCCCCACCGAGCGGCGCGGCCCGTACCCCTCCCATCCCCCACGGCGCGGGCCGCGCCTTCCCACCGAACGTCCGCCCCGCAGGCACACCGAGGAGAGGCATGGTCCCGCGTACCAACGACGAAGACCCGAAGGGCGAGAACGGCCGCGGGCCGGACGCCGGGGACGACGGGGCGGTGGAGGACCGCACCGCCGCGGAACCGACCGGTGACACACCGTCCGGCGCGGTGGGCGCCGGCGAGCGGGTGGCCGCGCCGCGGCGGGGCCCGGCAGGCGAACGGCGCCGGCGTCGTGCCCAGGTCGCCGGCTGTGCCGTGCTGCTGGCCGTGGCGCTCACCGGAGCGTCCATCGCGGTCGGCAACACGCGGGCCGGCGACGCACGTGCCCTGGCCACGACGGGCGGCGGGGTGGACCCCGCCGCCCTGCTCGGCGGCGGCGACCTGGACACGGCTGTCTCCGGGCTGCAGGCCCACCTCCGCGCCCAGCCCCGCGACTTCGGCGCCTGGGCCACTCTCGGGCTCGCCTACGTCGAACAGGCCAGGGTCGACGGTGATCCCTCGCGCTACCCGCGGGCCGACGAGGCACTGGACCGCTCGCTCGCGCTCCGTCCCCGCAACGACCAGGCGCTGGCGGGCCGGGCCGCCCTCGCCGCCGCTCGCCACGACTTCGCCGCGGCCCTGGACCACGCGGGCAGGGCCCTGGAGCAGAACCCCTACAACGAACGCGCCCTGTGCAGCCGTATCGACGCCCTGGTCGAACTCGGCCGGTACGCACAGGCGGCGAAGGCCGCCGACGAAGCAGACTCCCGGCGGCCGGGCATCCCCGTCTTCACGCGATACGCGTATGTGCGGGAGCTGCGCGGCGACGTCCGCACCGCCCGCCGGGTCCTGGAGCAGGCCCAGGACGCCGCCGCCACACCCGCGGACACGGCGTACGTCGCCACCGCGCTCGGCCAACTCGCCTGGAACCAGGGCGACCACGCCGGCGCCCTGCGGCACTACGCCCGCGCCCTGGCCGCCGACGACGGCTACCTCCCCGCGCTGGAGGGACGGGCCCGCGCCCAGGCGGCGGGCGGTGACCGCGCCGAGGCGGTGCGGGGCATGACGGCGGTCGTCGCCCGCGCCCCGCTGCCCGGCGCGCTGGTCGCGCTCGGCGAGCTGTACGAGGCGGGCGGCGACCGGGCCAAGGCCCGTGAGCAGTACGCCCTCGTCCACGCCTGGACCGCCCTCGCGCGCTCGGGCGGCGTCAATGCCGACCTCGACACCGCGCTGGCCGCCGCCGACCACGGTGACAAGAAGCTGGCCCTGCGGGCCGCCCGCGCCGAGTGGGACCGGCGCAGGACCGCGCACACCGCGGACGCCCTCGCCTGGGCGCTGCACGTCAACGGCCGCGCCGACGAGGCCCTGCCGTACGCGCGCCGGGCCACCGCCACCGGCTACCGCAACGCCGCGTTCCTGTACCACCGCGGCATGATCGAGCGCGCCACGGGCCACGCGAAGGAGGCCCGCGCCTCCCTGACGAGAGCCCTGGAGCTCAACTCCGGCTTCTCCCCGCTGGGCGCCCGCGAGGCCCGCGAGGCGCTGAAGTCCCTGGAGGCGGCGAGGTGAAGCTCTCTCGTGCACTCGCCGTCCTGACCGGCACCGCCGCCCTGCTGCTCGTCCCCGCCGGTACCGCCTCCGCGCACCCGCTCGGCAACTTCACCGTCAACTCCTACGACGGCCTGATCGCCGCGCCCGGCGAACTGCGCGTCCTCCATGTCGAGGACCTCGCCGAGATCCCGGCGACCCAGGCCGCGCCCGAGGTCCGACGGCTCGGCCTGAAGGGGTGGGCGAAGCAGCGGTGCGCCGCGGCCGCCCGGGACAGCGAGGTCACCGTCGACGGACGGGCGGTCCCCCTCCGGGTCACCGGCGGCCACGCGCGCACGCGCCCCGGTCAGGCGGGGCTCGACACCCTCCGCCTGGAGTGCCGGCTGACCGCTGCCCTCCCCGAGGGCGACCCGGCAACCGTCGGATTCCGCGGCGCCGGTGCCGGTTCGGGCCCCGGCTGGCGGGAGATCACCGCTCGCGGGGACCGGACGACGCTCACCACCTCGGACGTGCCGGAGCGGTCGTCGTCCCGCGAACTGACCGATTATCCCGAGGAGTTGCTGTCGTCCCCGGCCGACATCGGCTCCGCCTCCCTGCGGGTGGAGCCCGGCGGTCCCGCGCTGGCCGAGGAGCGGGGCGACGCGCCCGCCGCGTCCGTGCTGCCGCGTGGCGCCGATCGCTGGACCAGAGCCCTGGACTCCCTGGTCGCCCGCCAGGACCTCACCGCGGGCTTCGCCGCCCTCGCCCTGCTCGTCGCGATCGGCCTGGGCGCCGTGCACGCCCTCGCACCGGGGCACGGCAAGACGCTCATGGCGGCCACCGCGGCGGCCCACGGCGGCCGGGCCCGCATGAAGGACGTCCTGCCCCTGGCCGTCTCCGTCACGGTCACCCACACCCTCGGGGTGGTCGCCCTCGGCCTGCTGGTCACGGCCGGCTCCGCGGCGGCACCCTCGGTGGTCGCCTGGCTGGGCATCGCGAGCGGCGTCCTGGTGACGCTGGCGGGGGCGGGCCTGGTCCGGCGGGCGGTCCGCGGCCGGGGGCACGGCGGTCCCCGACTCCCCGGGCGCGGGAAGGCACACGTACACGCGCATGAGCACGGCAAGGCACACCTGCACGAGCACGAGCACGAGCACGACAAGGAGAACGGCGGGGTCCACGTCACCGCGCACGAGCGCGACCAGGAGCACGGCCGGTGCGGCCACGAGCACACCCACGCCGACGACCCCCGCGACCACGCGCACGACCACGCGGCACCCGACCACCCGCGCCCCCACCCCCACCCCCACCGACACGACCACTCCAGCACCCCTACCCACACCCACACCCACACCCACGGCGGTCACACCCACTCGCACCCCCTCGCCCCCACGCTCCGCGACACGGTCCTCATGGGCTTCGCCGGCGGGTTGGTGCCCAGCCCCTCCGCGGTCGTCGTGCTCGTGGGCGCCGCCGCCCTCGGGCACGCCTGGTTCGGGCTGCTGCTCGTCGTCGCGTACGGCGCCGGTCTGGCCCTCACCCTCACCGCCGCCGGTTTCGCCGTCGTGAAGTTCGGCGCCGGTGTGACCCGTGCGCTGGTCCGGCGGCCACGCCGGGCGGCCGGTCCACTGACCGCGCTGGCCCGCCGTATCGCGCCGGTGGGTTCCGCGTTCGTCGTCGTGGCCCTGGGTGCCGGACTGGTGCTCAGGGGGGCGGCATCGGCATTCGGGTGAGCTACTTTTGGGGAGAAATCACAGGACACATCACTCGCGGCCGCGAATGGGGGCGCCCGTGTCCGTGCAACCGGGAAGTGAACGCGTGATCGCCGGCCGGTACCGTCTGCTGTCCCCGCTCGGCGAGGGCGGGATGGGCACCGTGTGGCGCGCCCGCGACGAGGTGCTGAGCCGCGAGGTCGCCGTCAAGGAGGTACGCGCCCCGGCCGGGCTCCCCGCCTCCGACGTGGAGCGGATGTACGCCCGTCTGGAGCGCGAGGCCTGGGCGGCGGCGCGGGTCGCCAACCGCAACGTCGTGACGGTGTACGACGTGGCCACCGAGGAGGGCAGGCCCTGGATCGTGATGGAGCTGGTCCGCGGCATCTCGCTGGCGGATCTGCTGGACGCCGAGGGCCCGCTGCCGCCGCGGCGCGCGGCGCAGATCGGTGCCGAGGTGCTGTCCGCGCTGCGCGCCGCGCACGCGGCCGGGGTGCTGCACCGGGACGTGAAGCCGGCCAACGTCCTGCTGTCGAACGACGGCCGGGCCGTCCTCACCGACTTCGGCATCGCGACCGTCGAGGGCAGCTCCGCGCTGACCATGACCGGCGAGGTCGTCGGCTCGCCCGAGTTCCTCGCCCCGGAGCGGGCGCTCGGCCGCACCCCGGGCCCGGCGTCCGACCTGTGGTCGCTCGGCGTGCTGCTGTACGCGGCCGTCGAGGGTCACTCCCCCTTCCGGCACGACACCCCGCTGAGCACCTTGCGCGCGATCGTGGACGACGAACTGCCGCCGCCGCACCGGGCCGGCCCCCTCACCCCCGTCATCGAGGGGCTGTTGCGCAAGGACCCGGCCGAGCGGCTGTCGCCCGAACGGGCCGAGCGGGACCTGCGGCTGGCCGGCGCCGGGGGCACCCCCGCAGCGGGAGCCCCGCCGCGCGCGGGCACCGCGCCGACGACGCCGTACACCCCGTACCCCCCGGCGATCGCCGGGCACCGTCAGCCGCGCTCCCCCACCTCGCCACGGCCGGGCCCGGCCACCACGACGACCGCCGAGCCGCGCCGCGACCGTCGCGCCGTCGCCGCGCTGGTGGCGGGCATCGCGGCGGTGGCGCTGGCCGCCGGCGGGCTGACGTACGCGCTGCTCGACGACGGCAACGGCGAAGCCGGCGACGGCGGAACGGCGGGGGACACCGGCACGTCCGCCCCGGAAACGGCGGGACCGGCGGAGCCGGCCCCGCCGCAGGAGACCACCACCGGCGGCGAGGCCACGACGCCGACAGCGAGCGACAGCCCCTCGCCGACTCCTCCGCCCCAGACGGTGACCGTGGACCTCTCCGGCACCCGCACCGACTACACCGGCCCCTGCCCGCCCGCGAACGACAGGGCGCCCGCCTTCACGGCGACCTTCACGGTGGGCCGGTTGCCGGCCGAGGTGGACTACCGGTGGGTGACCCGGGACGGCAAGGTGACCGACCCGGGCTGGCGCACCCTGTCCTTCCCGGAGGGCGGACAGCGGACCCGGCAGGACCGGGTCGTCGTGACGACGTACGAGGAGAGCGGGACGTATGAGAACGAACTCGGCGTCGAGGTCCGGGATCCGGTGCGCGTGACGTCCGACGCGGTGGCGTTCTCGGTGACCTGTGTGACGGAGACCCCGACGGGCGGGGCCTCCCCTTCCTCCTCGCCTGCTCCGTGAGGGTCAGGCGGCGCTGCTGAACACCGGCAGATAACCGCCGGACTGCCCGCCGGCGGTCGGGTGGTACGAATCGCCGATGTTGAGCCAGTTGACGCTGTGCAGCCAGGAGGAGCCGGAGCAGATCTCGTGGCCGGTGAAGGTGGTGCGGACGTCTCCGAAGACGAAGCCGTGGTTCCGGGCGCGCTTCTCGATGGCGGTGTTCAGGTGGTCGGAGGCGTCGTTGATGGCCTTGCGCTTGGTCTCGGACAGGCCCAGGCAGGCCTGGCCGAGCTTGTAGAAGCGGGGATAGCCGATGACGACGACCTGGGCCGAGGGTGCCCTGCTGCGGATCGCCGCGTACACGTTGTCGAGCTTGCCGGGGAGCGTGGTGTCGACGTACGCGCGCGCGGTGTTGATGCGGGAGACGCAGGCGCTGTCGGACTGGAGTACGCACGTCGTCATGACGTCCGCGAAGCCGGCGTCGTTGCCGCCGACGGTGATCGAGACCAGGCCGGTGCTCGCGTTGAGGGGCGCCAGCTGACCGGCGAGAACTTCATCCGTTCGGGCGCCCGAGCAGGCGGTGAAGTGGAAGGACGAGGGTGAGTTGGCGGCGGTCCAGAGGTACGGGTACGCGCGCGTGCTGCGCTTGCAGTCGCCGCTGGAGCTGATGTAGCTGCCGGCGCCGACGCCGGAGGAGTAGGAGTCGCCGAGCGCCACATAGCTGGTGGCGGCGGCTTCCGACGCCTGCGCCGAGGCGGCGCCGGTGAGGGCGGCCGTGACGGCGAGGAGGAGTGAGCCGAGGAGCACGACAAGTCGGGAACGTCTCATGGAACCTCCCTTTAGCAGGATCTCTGCCTCAACCGTCGTACCAACTACGCGTGTTGAATGGAAGTGTCCATGCCAAGACTCTTCTCCCGTTCCCGGGCGGGAGTCCGTGAGTTCACCACGGGTTCGTCCATGTCACCCGTGCGCCTGATGTGACGGGTCATCAGCCGAGCGCCGGACCCGCCGCCCGCGGCGAACGTTGTTTCGGGTCGTGGAGAGCGCCTTGCGCGTCTTGACGGCCCCCCGAGGGCTGCGCGACATTGAAGCCCGGCATCCGGCGCTTCGGGGGGCAAAGTCGCCAATGCAGACCATCCGTGCGAAGACAGATGCATCCGGCGCACCAGACGGCGCCGAGCGGGCGGAGTCCGGTCCGGGGAGGGACCTGAGGCTCGCCCTCGCGGGCGCCGCGACAGCCGTCGGCGGGCTCGGCGCCCTGCTCGCGCTCATCGAGTCCGACTCGCCGCTGCGCGGTCCGTTCACGCTGTTCTTCCTGCTGGCGGCGCCGGCCGCGGCCATCGCCGCCGCGCTCGACGGAGTGGATCCGCTCGGCCGCGCCATCGTGGCGCTGGCGGGCGCCATCGCCGTCGACATGCTGGTGGCCCAGGCGCTGCTGGCCCTGCGCCTGTGGTCGGTGCGGGGCGGCATCGTGACCGTGACCGCCCTCAGCGCCCTCACTCTCCTGCTGGTTCTGGTACGGCGCCTCGGTGGCCGTACCGCGAGAAGACAGGGCCCCTGACGTGGACATCAGTGTGTACCGCCCCGGCGAGCTGACCGCCGCCGACCGGGCGGCCTGGACGGCGATGCAGGCGAAGGCTCATCTGCACGGGTCGCCCGAGCTGGCGAACCCGTTCCTGTCCCCGGAGTTCACCCTGGCCGTGGGCCGGTGCAGACGCGGCGTACGGATCGCGGTGGCCCGCGAGGAGGGCGAGCCCGCCGCGTTCCTGCCCTTCCGGAGAACCGCCGCAGGGGTCGGCCGGGCCATCGGGCTCGGCGTCTCGGACGCGCAAGGTGTGGTGCACCGCCCCGGATTCACCTGGGACGCCCGGGAACTGCTGCGGGCCTGCGGGCTCGCCGTATGGGAGTTCGACCATCTGGTGGAGGGCCAGCGGCCGTTCGCGGCGCACGCCTCCGGCACCTTCCCGTCCCCGGTCATCGATGTCGCCCAGGGGTTCGAGGCATATCTGGCGCAGTTGCGCGACCGGTCGCCGAAGTTCACCAGAACCACCCTCGCCAAGGACCGCAAGCTGGGCCGTGACACCGGCGAGGTCGTGTACGTCCACGACGAGCGGGACCCCGCCGCGCTGCGCACGCTGATGGAGTGGAAGTCCGCGCAGTACCGCAGGACCGGGCGCAGCGACCGCTTCGCGCACGAGTGGATCACGCGGCTGGTGGAGCAGCTGTTCCACACCCGCTCCGAGCGGTTCGCCGGGGTCCTGTCGGTGCTGTACGCGGGCGGCAGACCGATCGCCGCCCACTTCGGGCTGCGCACGGAACGGGTGCTCGCCTGCTGGTTCCCGGCGTACGACCCGGCGTACTCGAAATACTCCCCCGGGCTGGTGCTGCATCTGCGCATGGCGGAGGCTGCCGCCGCCGACGGAATCGCCTATCTCGATCTCGGGCGGGGCCAGAAGGAATACAAGGATTCCTTGAAGACGCGGGAAATTCTCGTGTCCGAAGGGTGGGTGACGCGACGTCATCCTGTCGCGTTCGGGCATCGAGCCCGGCGCGCGCCGGTGCGCGCACTGCGCAATGTCGTGGTGACGCGACCGGAACTGTTCGAGCCGGCGGACAGACTGCTGAAGCACATGGGCAAGATCCGGTCAGCTCGACAGTAACGGCCATACCGACTGAAAGGTGAGACCAAGTCGCAGGTCTTGCCATAAGGAGTGGTACGTCAATACCGTCATACATCTCATCCGCACCGGAATGCCATCACAGCGGACCCAGGGGAGGGCTCAGGGGCCGTGATGGTGTGCCGGGGCGGCGCGCGGTGGGGGGTGCCGTGTTCGGTCACACGTGAGCTGTGACCGAGCCGTCCGCGCAACCGGCTGCCTTCAGGGCGCTGGTGAGCTGTGCCAGTACAAACCCCCCTTTCGCACCGGACAAAAAGCCGGGCCGCCCGGGGGTGGGCGGTCCACCGGACGAGAGGGAAATCGACTCATGAGCTCTGTTCTGGGCTCGGCGACAACCGACCAGAATCCGTCGACGGCCGGCGCCTTCCGGCCGATATCCACGCACCTGGCGATCACACCGCCGGTGAGCGTGGTGATTCCCGCCATGAACGAGGCGGAGAATCTCCCGTACGTCTTCAAGACCCTTCCGGACTGGATCCACGAAGTGGTTCTGGTGGACGGCAATTCCACCGACAACACCGTCGAGGTCGCCCGGGAGCTGTGGCCGGACGTGAAGGTCGTCGAACAGCGCGGAAAGGGCAAGGGTGACGCGCTGATCACCGGGTTCGCCGCATGCACCGGCGACATCGTCGTGATGGTCGACGCGGACGGCTCGGCCGACGGCAACGAGATCGTCAGCTATGTCTCCGCGCTGGTCTCCGGCGCGGACTTCGCCAAAGGGTCCCGGTTCGCCAACGGCGGCGGCACCGACGACATGACCTTCATCCGCAAGATGGGCAACCGCACGCTGTGCGCGGTCGTCAACCGCAAGTTCGGCGCCCGCTACACCGACCTGTGCTACGGCTACAACGCCTTCTGGCGGCACTGCCTGGACAAGATCGACCTCGACTGCACGGGCTTCGAGGTCGAGACGCTGATGAACATCCGCGTGGTCAAGGCCGGGCTGAAGGTCCAGGAGATCCCCAGCCACGAGTATCTCCGCATCCACGGCACCAGCAACCTCAGCGCGGTGCGCGACGGGCTGCGGGTGCTGCGGGTGATCCTGCGGGAGCGGTCCAACCGGCGGGCGCTGCGCCGCCGCAACCACCCCTCGCCGGTGCTCGGCACGGTCCGGGGAGAGGTCTCTTGAGCGATCCCGACATCTCCGTCGTGATCTGCGCTTACACCGAGGACCGCTGGGAGGACATCCTCGCGGCGGTCGCCTCGGTGCGGGCGCAGTCCCGGCCGGCCCTGGAGACGCTCCTGGTCGTGGACCACAACGAGGCGCTCCTGGACCGCCTCACCCGGGAGTACGAGGAGTGCGGGGAAGGCGCTGTCGTGCGGGTGCTCGCCAACGCGGGCCCCCGCGGCCTGTCCGCGGGCCGCAACACCGGCATCGCCGCCGCGCACGGCGACGTGATCGCCTTCCTCGACGACGACGCCGTCGCCGAACGCGACTGGCTGCGCCACTTCGCGGCGTCGTACGCCGATCCGCGCGTGATGGCGGTCGGCGGCCGTACGGAGCCCGTCTGGGCGTCCGGGCGCCGGCCCGACTGGTTCCCCAAGGAGTTCGACTGGGTGGTCGGCTGCACCTATCGGGGCCTGCCGCGTGGCCTGGTCCGGGTCCGCAACGTGCTGGGCGGCAACGCGTCGTTCCGCCGCACGGCGTTCGACGCGGCGGGCGGCTTCGCCACGGGCATCGGACGGGACGGCGACCGGCGTCCGCTGGGCTGCGAGGAGACGGAGCTGTGCATCCGCCTCACCCGCGCCCTGCCCGAGGCGGTCCTGCTGATCGACGACCGAGCGGTGATCCACCACCGGGTGCCGCCGGGACGCGAGCGGTTCGGCTACTTCCGCACCCGGGCATACGCCGAGGGCCTGTCGAAGGCGCTGGTCGCCCGGAGCGTGGGGGCGCAGAAGGGGCTGGAGTCCGAACGCCGGTACGCGGCCCGGGTGCTGCCGGCCGGGGTGGCGCGCGGTCTGCGCGACGCGGTGCTGGCCCGTCCGGGCGGTGCGGGCAGAGCCGGGGCGATCGTCGCGGGCGTGTGCGCGGCGGCCGGCGGCTACGTCGTGGGCAGCGTGCGGGCGCGCAGGAACGGCACGGCGTTCCCGACGGCGCCGATCGGAGGCAGCAGACGTGTCTGACAACCGCGTTCCGATACTCATGTACCACGCGGTCGCGTCCGAGCCGAACGACGCGACCCGCGCCCTGTCGGTCACCCCGGAGGCCTTCGCGCGGCAGATGGAGGTCATCGGCGACCTGGGACTCACCCCGGTCACCACGGCCGACCTCGCGGGGCGCTGGCGCTCCGGGCGTCCGCTGCCGCGGCGCCCGGTCCTGGTCACCTTCGACGACGGCTACGAGGGGGTCCACGGCCACGCCCTGCCGGTGCTCACCAAGCACGGCTTCCCGGCCACCCTGTTCGTCTCCACCGGCTGGATCAAGGGCGCCCACGACACCGGGGGCGGCCTGGACCGCATGCTCGACTGGGACCAGGTGCGCGAACTGGCCGGGTCCGGCGTCGAGATCGGCGGTCACAGCCACAGCCACCCGCAGCTCGACCAGCTCGGCGACGCAGCCCTGCGCATCGAGCTGAGCCGCTGCCGGGACGTGGTCGCCGGTGAACTGGGCGCCCGGCCCGTGTCATTCGCCTACCCCTACGGCTACTCCAGCCGCCGGGTCCGCCAGGAGGTGCGGGCCGCGGGCTTCGGTCAGGCGCTCGCCGTCGGCAACGACCTCGCCCGCCCCGCCCAGGGGCCGTACGCCCTGCGCCGGGTCACCGTGCGCCGCAGCACCGGGATCGAGGAGTTCGAGCGGCTCGTCGAGGGCCGCGCGCTCATCCGCACCTTTGCCAGGGACCGCGCCCTCACCAAGGGGTACGCGATGGTCCGCAGAGCACGTCAGGTTCGCCGGAAGGCCACCCGTACCCGTGTCTGACACGACCACCACAGCACAGGCCGAACCGACCCGGAAGGAGATCACCGGGGAGCCCCGGCGCAGGCTGGGACTGCCGGGGCTCGGCCGGTCGCCGGGCGGTGGCCAGCTGCTGCGCAACGCCTACGCGCTGATGCTGAACACCGGCATCAGCGCCGTGCTCGGCCTCGGCTACTGGCTGCTCGCCGCCCGCCACTACTCCGAGGCGGCGGTCGGCCAGGGCTCCGCGGCGATCGCCGCGATGAAGCTCCTCGCGGGGCTCACCGCGGTGACGCTCACCGGTGCCCTGGCCCGGTTCATACCGGTCGCCGGCCGGGGCACCGGGCGGCTGATCCTGCGGACGTACGCGGGCAGTTCGCTCGTGGTGGCGCTGGCCACGGGCGTCTTCCTGCTGACACTGGACGCGTGGGGACCGTCGTACCGCTTCCTGCACGCGCCACTGGCCGCCGCCGGTTTCGTGGTGGCCGTCGTCGCCTGGAACCTGCTCACCCTCCAGGACGGTGTGCTCACCGGGCTGCGCAACGCGCTGTGGGTGCCGGTCGGGAACACCGTGTTCTCGGCGGTGAAGCTGGGGCTGCTGCTCGCGTTCGCGGTGGCGATCCCGACGACCGGGGTCTTCGTCTCCTGGGTCGCGGCGATCGCCACGTCGGTGCTGCCGCTGGGCTGGCTGGTGTTCCGGCGTCTGGTGCCCCGGCACGTGGCGGAAACCGGGGAGCACGCACGGCCGCCGACGCTGAGGGAGGCCGGGCGGTTCCTCGCGGGGGACTGCACCGGGTCGTTGTTCTCGCTCGCCGTGGTCTATCTGGTGCCGGTGATCGTGGCCGCGCAGGTCGGCGCCGAGGACAACGCGTACTTCTACATCACCGCCACCATCGGCGGCACGGTGAACCTGCTCGCCATCAACATGGGCGCCTCGCTGACCGTCGAGGGCTCGCACGAGCCGGGCAGGCTCGCCTCCGACACCCGGGCCGCGCTGCGGCGGATGGCCCGGATCATGCTGCCGGTCGCGGCCGTGCTGTTCTTCGGCGCGCCCTGGATCCTCGGCGTGTTCGGCTCGGGTTACGCGGACGCGGCGACGCCGCTGCTGCGCTGGTTCGCGGCCGGGGCGGTGCTGCGCGTCGTCATGGAGACGTACTTCGCGGTGCTGCGCGCCCGGAGCCGTACCGCGGAACTGGCTTGGCTGCAGGGCCTGTTGTGCGCGCTGGTGCTCGGCCTGACGCTGGTGCTGCTGCCGCGGATGGGGCTGGCCGGGGCGGGCGTCGCCGAGATCGCCAGCCTCTCGGTGATCGTGGCGATCGCGGCACCCAGGCTGTACCGCACCCTCCGGGGCGCCGCGTCCGACGTCCCGCCGGGTGCGGCACCCGACGGGGACCTCGCCGACCTGGGGACGCGCGAGGTCCCGGCGGCGTCCGGCCCGGCGCGCAGGCGCGGACCGGCCTGGGCGCTCGACAGCGACACCCTCGCGCTCGGCCTCCCGGTCGACTTCGACCATCAGGAACGGCGGCCGGACGTGCGGCCGGGACCGGGCACGCCGCCCACGGGGGTGCCGGTGTCGGCGGCGGAGAAGCCGGAGCCCGTGCCGGACGGGGCGGCGCGGGAGCCGCGCCCGCGGGTCCCCCGGCGGCAGCGGCTGATGCCCACCCGCCTCGGTGCGGTCCTCGGCTTCGTGCTGGTCGCCGCGCTGCTGCTCTACTGGGTCCCGGCGTCCCGCCTCGGCGAGTCGGACCTGGACCGCATGAACGGGCTGGGCCTGGTCTCCGTGCTGCCCGTCCCGACGCTGATCGGCGCCGCACTCCTGGTCGCGGTGTTCGCCGCACTCCTCGGGCCCGCGGTCGAGCACCGCACGCTGGTGCTGGTCACGCTGCTGGCGACGGTCGTGTCGCTGCACGCGCTGCCCGCCGTGATCGAGACCGAGCCCCGGTTCGCCACGGCCTGGCAACACCTGGGCTTCCTCGACCACATCGACCGCACCGGCACGGCGGTACCGGACCTGGACGCGCGCTGGAGCTGGCCCGGCTTCTTCGCGGTGGCCGCCTTCGTCGCCCAGGCGTGTGGGGTCGGCGACTTCACCGAGGTCATCCGCTGGTGGCCGCTGACCGTCCAACTGCTCTACCTGGCACCGCTGTTCCTGCTGACACGCGCGCTCCGGGCGAGCTGGCGCGCCCGGTGGGCCGGCGTCTGGATCTTCGCGCTGAGCGGCTGGGTCGGTCAGGACTACTTCTCCCCGCAGGGCTTCACCTATCTGCTGTACCTCGTCCTGGTGGCCGTCCTGCTGGTCTGGTTCCGCGCCCCGCGTGTGATCTGGACGAGGTTCCGCCCCGGCGAGGCGGAGGTGGAGCCGGCCGGCCGGCGGCAGCGGGCGGCGTTGCTGCTCGTCGTGATCGCGCTGTTCGCGGCCACCGTCCCGGCCCACCAGCTCACGCCGTTCGTGATGCTGGGCGTGCTCACCGTCCTCGTCCTGATCGGCGGAATCGAACTGCGCGGGCTGCCCCTGCTGTTCGGGGTGATGGTCGTGGCCTGGATCGGTTTCATGGCCGAGCCCTACTGGTCGGGGCACTTCGACGAGCTGTTCGGCGGGGTGGGGGGCGTCGGCGGCAATGTGTCGTCGTCGGTGTCCGGGCGGATCGAGGGCGGCGATTCGATCCACAAGCTCGTGCTGTACGCGCGCGTGGCGCTCGCCGGGGGTGTGCTGGCCCTCGCCTGCCTCGGCTGGTGGCGGCGGCGCGCGCACAAGTACCGTGAGCGGTCGCTGCTGGTGCTGACCTTCGTGCCGTTCCTCGGCTTCGGCATGCAGTCGTACGGCGGCGAGATGGCGCTGCGTGTCTTCCTGTTCGCGCTGCCCGGCGCCGCCCTGCTGGCGGGCCTCGCGCTCTTCCCGCGCGCGGACGTCAGCGCCGCGCGCGGGGACGGGAACCGGGCGCGCCTCGCCCCACTGGCCGCGCTGCTGGCGGGGCTGGTGCTGATGGGCGGGTTCCTGGTGGCGCGCTGGGGGAACGAGCCGTTCGAACGGGTGCGGCCGGGCGAGGTCGCCGCCATGGAGTTCGTGTACGCGCACGACGACCCGAGCGTGCGGCTGCTGTGGCTCAGCGACGACCCGATTCAGACCGTGACACCCGCGATGCCGTGGGGCGCGCGGGACATGGAGAAGGTGCGGTACCTGCCGACGCAGGCGCCGGCCGACCCGGCGCTGGTGGCGGGTCTGGTCAAGGCGCTGAAGGACGCCGGTCCGCACTCGTATCTGATGGTCAACAGCGGTCAGCTCACCTCTCTGCGCATGGACGCCGGCTACCCGCGGTCCTGGGGGTCCCGGCTGATCCGGAACCTGGACGGGCGGCCGGAGCTGCGGAGGGTCTTCGCCGGCGCGGACGCCGCGGTCTACGCCCTCGCCCGGCAGCCGGCCGGCCCCGTCCCCGAGGCCGGCCCCGGCCCGCCGGGGCCGCTGGTGACCTGGACGCCCTGGTCCGTGGTGGGGGCCCTCGCGGCCGTCGCGCTGATCGTGCTGCTGTCGGCACGGGAGGTGGTCCGGGTGGCGGCGCGGCCGGGGGTGCGGCAACTGCGGTGGCTCCAGGGCAGCTTCTGGTTCTCGCTGCCGCTGCTGGCGGTGGTGTGCGCGGCGCTCGTGCAGCGGTTCCTGACGATGCGGTGACGCGCTACCGCTTCACCCACTTCACCTCCTGGGCCCGCAGGGCGAGGCGCTTGCCGTCGACCTCGGCGCCGATCGCCCGGTCACGGGTGTTGACGACGAGGAGCGTCCTGCCGGTGGCGAGGACGCGGACGCCGGCCGGGGCGGCCACGCTCTCGTACGCCGTCCCGGGCGGGAACTCGGTGCCGAAGCGGGCGAGCAGGTCGTACATGGGCAGCGTGCCGCCCCCGTCCCCGGTGCCGGTAGGTGACCACAGACAGCCGGGGCAGCCGGGGCCGGTCTCCTCCTGCGGGTTCCAGTAGAAGCCGGAGGACGCGCCGCCCCGGACCATGGCGATCATGGCGGCGGCCTGGACAGCGCGACGGTGGGGCTCGGACCAGCCGTGCCGGTCGTCGTTGCCGTCGGCGGGCTCGACGTAGTACTCGGCCCACCACAGGGGCAGCCCGCCGCCGGTCTGCCGACGCACCCACCGGCCGACGTCCGTGAACTTCTCCGTCGCGGCGAACTCGTCCGGCAGCAGCTCGTCGTCCTTGGTGTAGCTGGAGCCGTCCACGACGACGAAGTCGGCGCCCGCCTTGTGCTCGTTCCAGTAGGCGAAGGCGTCGAGGACCCGCTGGTCCAGTGCGCCCCAGGGGCCCTTGAGTGTGGTGGAGGCGATCTCCGCCCGTGGGTCGACGCTGTCCATCACCAGGTAGGGCCCGCCCACCCTGATGTCCTGGTCGACGGCTTTCAGCGCCTTGTGAACCAGGTTGTAGAGCTCGGTGTAGCCCTCGTGGTCCCAGCGCTGCTCGGCGTCGTTCCAGAAACCCTTGAACTCGTTCCAGACGATGAAGTGGCGTACGTCGGGATAGCGCCGGGCGACCGTCGCCGCGAGCGCGGCGAAGTCGGCGTAGTGCTCGGGCCGCGGGGCGGTCTCCAGGGCCTCCTGGCTCCAGTCCGTGTTGCCGGCTCCGGCCTCCCCGCCCTTCATCCAGTCCGGGGCGCAGCACAGCGTGATCACCGGCGTGCCGCCGGAGGCGCGGACGAAGTCGACCCGGCGGTCGAGGGCGGCGAAGTCGTAACGGCCCTTCACCGGCTCGGGGTTGTCGGCGCCCCAGCCCATGATGTGCTGGTTCTGCGGCAGCCCGGACCGTCGGAGGCTGCCGCTGATCCGCGCCACCGCCGCGGCCGCGCCCTCGTCGGCGCTGAACTGGGTGTGGGTGAAGCCCCAGCCGACGTCGGGTCGCGGCTCGCCGGGCGGGGTGACGGGCGTGCCGTGCGCCTTGTCGCCGTCGGGCGAGGTGCCGGCGGTGCTCGTCGCCCGGTCGCCGGGGAGGGTGCTGACCAGGGTCACCACCAGCGCCACGACGGCCGCCGACACGCCGAGCAGCGCGGTGAGCCGCCACCGCCGTGCCCCCGTGTGCCACTCATGACGTGCCATCGGGGGCAACAGTATCCGCGGGGGCGGGGGTCGGGGCAGATGTCGCACATGTACGACCCGGGACGCGGACGTACCGGGGCACGGGTGGAGGAGGGGCGCGGTGCCGACACTCCACGCGCACCTCGGAAAGCGGGTGCACGGGGCGCCCGTGTGCCCGATCATGGCGGCATGTCTGCGAACCCACACGACGCTCTGCCGATCCGGCTCCACGTCGACGACAGCGACTCGCCGTCCGACGTCGTCGACGCGCTGTTCCTCGGCCGCTTCGCGACGGGCGAGCAGCCGTACTCGCACGCGGTGAACATCGACCGGGTCCGCTCCGGGGCGACGCTGCTGCCGCCGGGCGCGCGCGTGCTGCGCGTGGCCCGCGACGACGACCGCAGCGCCACGCTCGCGGAGGGCGACGGCTGGACGCTGCTGGTCTCCCGCTGGAACCGGGGCGCGGACGTCACGGTGACCGCGACCAGCGCCGACCTGGCCAAGAAGGTCCTCGACCAGGCGACGGACGGCGCGGCGGACGAACCCGAGCCGCAGCCGGAGAACGTGACGATGGGCTTCTGGTACGTCTCCCCCAGGCGCGGCCCGCACCGCACGACCCGGCAGATCTCGGCGGGCACCTGGGAGGAGGTGCGCCCCAACTACACCGCGCCGGTCGCGGACGCCATGGACCGGCTGATGAAGACGACGCCGGAGGACATCGCGGGCCGGCTGCTGCTGCTGCACGGCCCGCCGGGCACCGGCAAGACGTCGGCGCTGCGCACGCTGGCCCGCTCGTGGCGGGACTGGTGCCAGGTGGACTGCGTCCTGGACCCGGAGCGGCTGTTCAGCGACGTCGGCTACCTGATGGACATCGCGATCGGCGAGGAGGACGCGGCGGGCAAGGGCCGCTGGCGGCTGCTGCTGCTGGAGGACTGCGACGAACTGATCCGCGGCGAGGCCAAGCACACGGCGGGGCAGGCGCTGTCGCGGCTGCTGAACCTGACGGACGGACTGCTGGGCCAGGGCCGCAACGTGCTGGTCGGGGTCACGACCAACGAGGACCTGGAACGGCTGCACCCCGCCGTCGTCCGCCCCGGCCGCTGTCTGGCCCGGATCGAGGTGGGGCCGCTGACCCGGCGGGAGGCGGTCACCTGGCTGGGCACCGAGGAGGGGGTCGGCCGGGAGGGGGCGACGCTGGCGGAGCTGTACGCGCTGCGCCGGGGCACGTCCCCGACGGCGCTGCCGGAGCCGCGGGGCGGGTCGGAGGCGGGGCTGTACCTGTAGGGGCTCGCCCGCGGTGCTTTGATGGACGTATGACCCTGTTCGTCGGCACGTCGGGGTGGCAGTACAAGGACTGGCGGGGGCTGCTGTACCCGCAGGGCTGCCCCCTGCGGCTGTGGCTGGAGGAGTACGCCGAGGGGTTCGCCACGGTCGAGATCAACAACGCGTTCTACCGGCTGCCGACGCGGGAGAACTTCGCGGCATGGCGGGACCGGGTGCCGCCGGACTTCGTGGTGGCGGTCAAGGCCAGCCGCTATCTGACGCACATCAAGCGCCTGAAGGACCCCGAGGAGCCGGTACGGCGCCTGATGACCCACGCGTCCGGGCTCGCCGGGCGCCTCGGCCCGGTCCTGCTGCAGCTCCCGCCGAACCTGCGCGCGGATCCCGGGCTGCTGGACGCCTGCCTGGCCTGTTTCCCCTCCGGGACGCGGATCGCGGTCGAACCCCGGCACGACTCCTGGTGGACGCCGGAGGTGGAGGAGGTGCTGCGCTCGCGCGGGGCGGCACTGTGCTGGGCCGACGTCCGCTCCCGGCCCGCGACACCGCTCTGGCGCACCACCGGGTGGGGCTACGTCCGCTTCCACCAGGGCCGCGCCCAGCCCTGGCCCCACTACGGCAGGCAGGCCCTGCGGACCTGGCTCCACCGCATCACGGCCGCGTTCCCCGACGACCGCGACGTGTACGTGTACTTCAACAACGACCCGGGCGGGGCGGCGGTGGAGGACGCGATGACGTTCGCGGAGCTGGCGAGGCGCACGGGGTGGAGGGTCACGCGCACGCCGGAGCACCTGCACAGTCCTGCTTGACCGTATTGGCTCAACCTTGACCTTATTGGCTCACCCCGCTCCGTAAGCCGCCCGCAGGGCGTCCCGCGCAGCCGCCAGCGCATCCGCCTCCGAGAGCCCCAGCCGCCGCGCCCGCTCGGCATAGGCCTGCGCGGCCCCCGCCGCCTCCCGCTGCGCCGCCGGCCCCGCCGCGGCGACGAACGTCCCGTTGCGCCCCCGCGTCTCGATCACTCCGTCCGTCTCCAGCGCGCGGTACGCCTTCGCCACCGTGTTCGCGGCCAGCCCCAGCGTCTCGGCCAGCCCCCGGACCGTCGGCAGCCGGTACCCCACCGGCAGCGCTCCCGAGCGTGCCTGCGCGGAGATCTGCGCCCGCACCTGCTCGTACGGCGCCTCCGCGGCGCTCTCGTCAATGTGGATCTTCAAGGTCACGGCCCGATTCTCCCGTACCCGCCGGAAAATGGGAGGCATCCGTCCCGTCCCCCCGCGTAGCGTGCGCCCCCATGACAGTGATCGTGCGCGACCTCCGCCCCGATGTCCGGACCGACGTCGAGGCGTTCGCCCGTGTGCGCCGGCTGGCTCTGCCTTTCATGCTGGCCACGCCGGAGTCCGTCGTCCACCATCTGACCCGGACCCACCCCGACGCCCGCTTCCGTTCCCTCGTCGCGGAGGAGGACGGCGAGGTGGTCGGGACCGCACAGGTGAGCCTGGCGCACGACAGCCCGGAGCCCGGTCAGGGCTCCCTGAACGTCTACGTCCACCCGGAGCGGACACGGCGCGGCGCCGGGTCGCTGCTGGTCCGGGCGGCCGAGGAACACCTGGTGGCCCACGGGGCGACCAAGCTCTACTCCTGGGTCCTTGACGAGCCCGCCAACCGCGCCTTCGCCGAAGGCCACGGCTACGGCGCGAGCCGCTCGGCGCACTTCCTCCGCCTGGACCTGGCGCACCGCGCCCTGCCACCGCTCCAGGACCCGCCACCCGGAGTCGAGGTGCGCACGGCCGCCGACTACGCCGACGACCCGCGTCCGATGTTCGCACTGGACGCGGAGACGACATCCGACGAACCCAGCGACATCGAAACGGAGTTCACCGACTACGAGGCCTGGATCGAGGAGACCTGGAAGCACCCACTCCTCGACCTCGGCCTCACCTCGGTCGTGGTCGTCGACGGCCGCCCGGCCGCCTTCAGCGTCGCCTATACGGACGGCACCCTCCCCCACTCTCGAACGCGCTCGAGCGGGGGGACCCCCATCAGCACCGCCATGACGGGGACGGCCCGCGCCTTCCGCGGCCGGGGCCTGGCCAAGCTCGCCAAGAACGCCTGCCTGCACCGTGCCCGCGCCGCCGGGTACACGGAGGCGTTCACGGGCAACGACGCCGGTAACGGCCCGATGCTCGCCATCAACAAGTGGTTCGGGTACGAGATCTGCGCGACGGAGGTGCGCCATGTCCGCGAACTCGTCTGAGCCGGGCCGCCGGGTGGACGTCGTCCTGCTCAAGGCGGGCCGGACCAAGATCCGCTACCCGGCGGAGCTGCTCCAGGACGACGGCACCCGGATCGTGGTCCGCGCCCCCTTCGCGGGCACCGGCGTACGCGACTTCGGCTTCGTGCGCTTCGAGCCCGGGGACGTCTTCACCGAGTACTACTGGCGGGACCGCTGGTACGCGGTGATGGAGGTCCGCGGCCCGTCCGGCGTACTCAAGGGCTGGTACTGCGACATCGCCCGCCCGGCGGTGCTGTCCGGCACGGAACTGGTCGTCGAGGACCTCGACCTGGACCTGTGGCGCTCGGCCGACGGCAGGGACGTACGCCGCCTGGACGAGGACGAGTTCGCCCAGAGCGGGCTCACCGCGACGGACCCGGAGGCGGCCGCCGCGGCCGTGGCGGCTCTGGACGCGCTGGAGGAACTGGCACGCGGCGACGGCTTCGAGGCGCTGCTCGCCGGCTGAACGTCACGCCTGGGCGACGACCGCGTACCGCTCGTCGTCCACGGCCCTCCCCCACAGCGCCGCGTCCCCCGACAGCCGCTCCACCCGCACCGACCCGGCGACCGGCCCGAGCAGCTCGCACAGCCGGCCGGCGGCGACGCCCACGGGCGTCACCGTCCCCCAGACACCCTCGACCAGCACCAGCCGCCCTCCCGGCCGCAGCAACCCCCGCCAGTGCCGCAACGCCCCGCCCGGATCCGGCAGCGCCCACAGCACGTGCCGCACGAGCACGACGTCGAATCGCCGCTGCCCCACCGGTGGTGCCGCCGCGTCACCGACCACGAACACGGCGTCACGCCCAGCGGACTTGGCGCGGGCCAGTTCCACCATGGCTGGGGAGAGATCGACTCCGGTGACGCGGTGTCCCTGCTCGGCCGCGAGGAGCGACAGGCTGCCGGTGCCGCAGCCGAGGTCGAGGATGTCGCCGGGGGCGCCGGGCAGCCAGGAGCGCAGCCGGCGCGCCCAGGCGTCCCGCACGCCGGGATCACGCAGCCCGTGATCCGGCTCGTCGTCGAAGGTGGCGGCCCGCGCGTCCCAGTCCACGCCGCCCGCCGAGGCCGGCCCGCCCTTGTGGTCCGCGCCCCGATCCGCACTGTGGTCCGTCATGGCACTCAGGGTGACAGCAGCCACTGACAGTCGAATCGTGACGGCCGCCACAGACATACCGGCAGCGATGAGGAACTCTCCCCGAAATGGGTCTACCTCCGTGAGAACACGGAACCCGGTAGGCACTGAAGGAGGCAGCCATGCGCCGAGTCACAGTGCACAAGCCCCCGCGGAAGACGGACTCCCGAAGACTCCGCGAGGAGACCGACGAGCCCACCTACGAACGCCGGCCCGAGGTGCGCAAGGACATCGCACGCACCTGGTGGCCGGCCGGCTGATTCATGACCGGGCGCACGGCGCCCGCCGACGGCACCTACCTCAGCGCAGTCTGAGCGGTCCCTTAAAGGGACCATAAGGATCTCCCTCCACCGCCCTCAGCAGGCGATTTCGCGGTCTCTTCGGGCTAGCTTCTGAACGCCCCCCACGGGATCCCTTCCGGGACCACCCCCCCGGGATCCGCCCCCAGTGACCGCACGAGGAGTTCCCCCATGCCCGCACGCCGCAAGGCCGCCGCCGTCGCCGCCGTCGGCATCGCCCCGCTCGCCCTGACCGCGCTGTCCACCGCGCCCGCGTCCGCGCACGGCTCGATGGGCGACCCGGTCAGCCGCGTCTCCCAGTGCTACGCGGAGGGACCGGAGAGTCCGAGGTCGGACGCGTGCAAGGCGGCGGTCGCGGCGGGCGGCACCCAGGCCCTGTACGACTGGAACGGCGTCCGCATCGGCAACGCGGCCGGGCAGCACGAGGCGCTCATCCCGGACGGCAAGCTGTGCAGCGCGAACAACGAGGCGTTCAAGGGCCTCGACCTGGCCCGCGCCGACTGGCCCGCGACGTCCGTGAGCAGCGGGTCGTACACCTTCAAGTACCGCGTGACCGCTCCGCACAAGGGCACCTTCAAGGTCTATGTCACCAAGCCCGGTTTCGACCCCGCCAAGGCGCTCGGCTGGGGCGACCTGGATCTGGCGAACCCGGTGGCCACGGTCACCGACCCGGCCGCGTCGGGTGGCTTCTACACCTTCTCCGGCAGCCTCCCGGAGCGCTCCGGCAAGCACGTCCTGTACGCGGTCTGGCAGCGTTCGGACAGCCCGGAGGCCTTCTACTCCTGCTCGGACGTCACCTTCGGCGGCGGCAACGGCGGCGACACCGACGCCGGTGCCGGTGCCGGTGCCGGTGCCGGCGACAACGGCGAGGGTGGCCAGAGCGGCGGCGACGGCTCCGCGGCGCCCGCCCCCAGCGCCTCCGCGCCCACCGACGAGCAGATCGAGGCGGGCACCGAGCACTCCACCGTGGAGAACCACGGCCACGGCGACGACGACCCCGCCACCTCCGCGGAGCCGGCCGCCGAGGACGCCGCCCCGGAGGCCCCCACGGCCAACCAGCCCAAGGCGGCCGCCGCCGGGACTTCCGAGAACCTCGCCGAGACCGGCGGCGACAGCGGCACCACGTACATCGCCGTCGGCGGCGCGGCCGCGCTCGCGCTGGGCTCCGCGGCCCTGTTCGCGTCGGTCCGCCGGCGGGCGGCGAGCGGCGGGCGGCACGGCCGCTGATCCCGTGCGCCGGGGCCTGACCGGCGGCTCAGGCCGGTCAGGCCCCGGCGCCGCGGGGCGGGCGGTCAGCTGAACACGGAGGCGCAGGTGGTCGGCTTGGCCCGCGCCGGGTCCAGGGCGTTGGCCACCTCGTGGAAGGCGATCCGGTCGAACAGCCCGATCGCCAGGTGCTCGGAGAGGTCGACCGGGCACAGGTCCTGGAGCAGTACGTTGCGTACGTCCGGCCCGTTCAGGAACTGGCTGCGGTACGGCGTGACCACCTGGTCGTACTTGGTGGCGATGACCGTGTACCGCACGCCGGGCACGGTGTCGCCGCCCGCGTTGAGCTTGGTGAGGAAGGCGGAGCCGGCGATCTGGTCGGCGAGGGCCGGGGTGGCGGTGGAGAGCAGGTCCTCGGCGCCGGGGAAGTAGGGCAGCAGCTGGGTGAGGCCGGACAGGGTCGTGCCGTGGTTGTCGGGGGCGATGCCGACGAGGGCGTTCACCTCGGCCGCTCCGCCGAGGAACTTGAGGTAGTGGCGGGGCATCATGCCGCCCTGCGAGTGCCCGACGAGGTCGGCCTCGGCGGCGCCGGTCGCGGCGAGCACCTTGTCGACGAACGCGTCGAGCTGTTCGGCCGACTTCTCGATGGGGCCGAGGCCGTGGAAGAACGGGACGCCGGGCAGCCGGCCGTAGTCGAGGGAGAAGACGCAGTAGCCGCGGTTCGTCAGGTACGGGGCGAGTCCCAGCCAGTTGTCGACGGAGTTGCCGAACGTGCCGTGGACCAGGACGACGGGGCGGGGGTGGGCGGCGGAGGGCTTGCAGGAGTAGTCGTTCCACCCCCGGCTGGGAGCGGCGGTGGTGGCGCCCGCGGTGGTGGCCGCGCTGGCGGTGGTGGCGGCGGGGAGGGTGGCGACCGCGGCGGTCAGCAGCAGCGCGACCACGGGTCTGAGCACTCGTTTCCAGGGCAGCATCGGGTGATCTCCTTGCGGCTCAAGGGAGGTGCGATGGCCTTACGCCCTGTGATCCGGATCACGAGGATGCTGTTCACCCGTCAAGTTACGGGTGAGTAGTTCAAGGGGGAAGTTACGCGTCAGTAAAAACTTCCAGTGATAGCCGGTCACCAGGAAGGGCGCACGGGCCCGTTGGGCGCGATGCGCAGCAGGTGCCGCCCGAGCGCCCGGACTTCCCGCTCGCCGAGCAGCTCCCCCCACGCACGCACCGCCTCCGCGGCCGCCTCCTCCGCGGCCCGCGCACACTCCCGGCCGCGCCCGGTCAGCACCACGAGCCGCGCCCGCGCGTCCTCCGGATGCGGCCGGCGTTCGACGTACCCCTTGCGCACCAGCTCGTCGACGAGCTGACTCGCGGCCTGCTTGGTGACACCGAGGTGCGCGGCGAGATCGGTGGCGGTCGCGCCGTCCGGGGCGAGCCGGGCGAACGCGAAGCCGTACACCGGCCGTCCTTCGAAACCGCGGGCGACGACACCGTCGTTGATATGCCGCGTCAGCTCACCGGCGGCGGCGAGCAGGGCGGAGGAGAGGGAGAGGGCCTCGGAGTTCTGCACGAGGGCATTCAAACACCCTTGACGAATCGGTCAAGCAGCTTGACCATAGGCACGACCCAGATAGTCAAGAAGCTTGACCAATATCTCAGGCCGGAGTCCACCCATGCCCGTCGTCCGCTCGTCCGAAGCCGTCACCCACGACCTGCACGGCGCCCGCTTCGTCTCGTACGCCACCCCGCGCACCGGCAGCCGGGAGCTCTGCGCCTGGCGCGGTGAGATCCCCGCGGGCACCCGGGCCCCCGCCCACATGGTGACCCGCGAGGAGATCCTCCATCTGCTCACCGGCGACCTGCTGGTCACCCTCGACGGCGAGTCCACCCGGATCACCGCGGGCGACACAGTGATCGTCAACCCGGGCGCCACCTTCGCCGTCGAGAACCCGGCCGACCGGACCGCCGTCACCTGGGTCACCACCTCCGTCGGCCTCCGGGCGGAACTGGCCGACGGCACCCGCATCGCACCCCCGTGGGCCAACTGAGAGCGGGAGCTACGCCGCCAGCGACCCCGGAATCACCGCCCGTGGCCCGAACTTCGCTCGCGCGCGGTCCGCGACCTCCTCGATCCGGCGGACCTTCTCGTCCACGGGGTCGAAGGTCAGCTGGTGGGAGGCCTGCTCGACGGACATGAGCCCCTCCGCGCGCAGGGCGACCGCGCGGACCCGGGCGCGCTGGAGACCGAGCGCCTCGTACATCCCGTACGCCGCGCGTGCCAGCGCGGGCGAGTGCGCGGTGGGTTCCTGGAGGGTGCGGGTGCGGGTGGTCGAGGATCGGTCCGCGTAGCGGACGGTGAGGGTCAGGGTGCGGCACACCTTCTCCACGGCACGCAGCCGGGTGCCGAGTTCCTCGGTCGCCGACATCAGCGCCCGGCGGTGCCGCTCGGGATCCAGTTCGTCGCGCGGGAAGGACCGTTCGGCGGCGAGCGAACGCGACACGGCGTTCGGGACCACCCGCCCGCGGTCGATGCCGTTCGCCTTCTCGTGCAGGTCCCGCCCCGCCTTCGCGCCGATCAGCCGCTGGAGCGTGGACAGCGGCGCACCGGCGACCCTGCCGAGGGTGTCGAGGCCGTACTCGCACAGGGTGCGTGCGGTCGCGGCCCCGACGCCGGGCAGCACGGCGAGGGGCTTGCCGGCGAGGAACTCCGCGAGGGCGTCCGGGTCCTCGGGCACCGCACAGGTCTTCCCGGGTTCGGCGTACCGCAGCGCCACGCGGGCCAGCATCGGGCCGGGCCCGGCGCCGATCACGCAGTCGACCCCGTGATGGGCGAGTGCCCGGACCCGGATCACCGACGCGAGCTCCACGGCGCCGCGCCCGAAGTACCGCTCGGCGCCCCGCAGATCGGCCAGCGCCCCGTCCGGCGGCAAGGCCTCGACGACCGGCGTGAACTCCTCCAGCAGACCCAGCAACTGGGGCAGGGCCGCCTCGTACATCGGCGGCAGCTGGAAACGTACGCAGAGGATGGTCATCCCGCACTCCCCGGACTCTGGTGCCACAACTTCCTTCCCACCGCGGGCCCTTCGCCCGCGGGGCGCAGATCTGCCCAGGGGTGCATCTCGTACCCCGTGGGCATCCGGATCTTCCGGTCCCCCGCCCCCTCCTGGTCCCCCGTGCTCTCCCGGTCCTCCGTCTCCCCCGGCCCGCGCCGGCCGTCCCCGTCCCTCCTGCTCTCCATGGGGTCACGGGCCGCGGAGCCGGCCGGCGTGGGCAGCCCGTCGGAGCCGGCGAGCCGGCGGCGCGCCGGGCCGTCGCCGTCTCCGCCGGCGGATCCGGGGCCGGCGCCGCGCGCGTCCGCGAGCCGGGCCGCGACGCCCTCCAGGCCCTTCTCCCGGCGCACTTCCAGCAGCTCGGCGAGGTTCCAGGCGGCGGCCCCCACCACGCTGAGGCTGCGCGGCCCGCGCCGCTGCACCACCCCGCGCACCAGCAGCAGCCAGGAGTGGAAGACGGTGTGCGCGCAGGCGTCGTGCGAGTCGTCGAAGAAGGCGAGGTCGACCAGGCCCGTACCGTCGTCCAGGGTGCTGAAGATGACCCGCTTGCCGGACCGGATCGGCGGCGTCTGCGTGGCCGCCTTGGCGCCCGCGACCAGCACCGTCTCGCCGTGCCGGGCGTCGCGCAGCCGCCGCGCCGGCACCACGCCCAGCTCGTCGAGGAACTGGCGGTGGTCGTCCATCAGGTTGCGCGAGGCGTCCATGGACAGCACTCCCAGCTCGGCGCTGAGCCGCTCCGCCGCGGACAGGTCGGGCAGCCCGGCCGGCGCGGTCTTCCGCCCGCCCGCCAGAGGGAGCTGGGCCCCGCCCCGGCTCCGCGCGGCCCGGTGCAGCTCCGTCAGATGCAGTTGCAGATCGCGGCGGTTGGCGCCGAAGGAGTCCAGGGCGCCGACCTGGGCGAGCCGTTGCGCCAGCGGCCGGCTGGGCCGCGCCCGTTCCCAGAAGTCCACCAGGGAGGCGTACGGCTGCCCGTCCGCGACCCGCGCCGCCTCGGCCTCGCTGATGCCGTGCACGTCGGAGAGGGCCAACCGAAGTCCCCACACCCCTGATTCAGACACCAGTTCGATCCTGTGTGCGACCCCGGACTTGTTCACGTCCAGCGGGAGGATCGGCACCCCCCGCCGCCGCGCGTCCGCCAGCAGCAACCGCTTCGGGTACATCCCGGGGTCGTGCGTGAGCAGCCCCGCGTAGAAGGCGGCGGGGTGATGCGCCTTCAGCCACGCCGACTGGTACGTCGGTACGGCGAAGGCGACCGCGTGCGCCTTGCAGAAGCCGTACGAGCCGAACGCCTCGACGATCTCCCAGGTCCGCCGGATCGTTTCCGCGTCGTAACCGCGCCCCGCCGCGTGCTGGGCGAACCACACCTTGATCCGCCCCTGCGACTCCGGGTCGGACAGCCCGCGCCGCACCCGGTCCGCCTCGTCGCGCCCGCAGCCGGTCATGATGTCGACGATGTGGATGATCTGTTCGTGGAAGACGACGACCCCGTACGTCTCCTTCAGCGGGCCCTCCAGATCGGGGTGCGGATAGCGGACCGGCGCCCGCCCGTGCCGCGCCTCGATGAACGGCCGCACCATGTCGGCGGCGACCGGTCCGGGCCGGAAGAGCGAGATGTCGACGACCAGGTCGTGGAAGGTGGCCGGCTGGAGCCGCCCGACCAGGTCCCGCTGCCCCGGCGACTCGATCTGGAAGCAGCCCAGCGTCTCGGCGGTGCGGATCAGGCCGTACGTCGCCGGATCGCCGTCGCGGACCGCGTCGAGGTCGATCCGCTCCCCCGTCGCCCGCTTCACCTCGGCGACCGCGTGGGCCATCGCCGATTGCATCCGCACCCCGAGCACGTCCAGCTTGAGCAGCCCCAGGTCCTCGACGTCGTCCTTGTCGAACTGCGACATGGGCAGGCCCTCGCCGCTGGTCGGCATGACCGGCGTACGGGAGAGCAGGGAGGCGTCGGACAGCAGCACCCCGCACGGGTGCATCGCGACCCCGCGCGGGAGGGCGTCGAGGGCCTCGACCAGCTCCCACAGCTTCCCGTAGCGCTCCTTCTCACCGGCCAGCCGCTTGAGCTCGGGCAGCTCGTCGAGGGCGGCACGGGCGTCCCGCGCGCGGATGTGCGGGAAGGACTTGGCGATGCGGTCGATGTCGGCGGGGTCCATGGACAGGGCCGCGCCCACGTCACGGATGGCGTGCCGGACGCGGTACGTCTCCGGCATCGCGACCGTCGCGACCCGCTCGGCGCCGAACCGGCCGATGATCGCCCGGTAGACCTCCAGACGGCGCGCGGACTCCACGTCGATGTCGATGTCGGGCAGCACCGGGCGGCGCTTGGACAGGAAGCGCTCCATCAGCAGCCCGTGCTCGACCGGGTCGGCGTGGGCGATGCCGAGCAGGTGGTTGACGAGGGAGCCGGCACCGGAGCCGCGCGCGGCGACCCGGATGCCCATCCTCTTCACGTCGTCGACGACCTGCGCGACGGTCAGGAAGTAGGAGGCGAAGCCGTGGTGGGCGATGATGTCCAGCTCGTCGTGCATCCGCTCCCAGTACGCCCGCCGGCCGGCGTAGCCGTGCACCACCATCCCCGCCGCCGCCCGGGAGGCGAGCACCCGCTGGGCGCTGCGCCGGCCCGCGCCGACCAGATGCGGCTCGGGGAAGTGGACGGTGCCGATGCCGAGGTCGTCCTCGGGGTCGACCAGGCACTCGGCGGCGGTCGCCTGCGTCTGCTCCAGCAGCCGGTGCGCGGTGTCCCGCCGGAAGCCCGCGGCCTCGACGACCCGCTCCGCCACCCCGAGCATGGCACCCGCGTTCTTCAGCCAGGCCTCGCCGGAGTCCAGCTCCTTGGTGGGGTCGATCGGCACCAGGCGGCGGGCGGCGTCCAGCACGTCGGCGACCGGGCCCATGCCGGGGTCGGCGTACCGGACGGCGTTGCTGAGCACGGGCCGCACACGCTGCTCGGCGGCGAAACCGACGGTACGGGCGGCCAGGCGCAGGGACCCGGGGCCGGTGCCCGTGCGGCCGTGCCAGACGGCCTCCAGGCGCAGGGCGTCACCGTAGACCTCCCGCCAGGGGACGAGGAGCTTCGCGGCACGGTCCGGGCGGCCGGCGGCCAGGGCGCGGCCGACATCGGAGTCGGGGCCGAGCAGGACGGTGAGGCCGTCGGCGTGGTTGGCGCTCCAGGGCAGCAGGGGCGTGCCCTCGCCCTGCCGCGCCGCAGTGACGATTCTGCACAGCTCGGCCCAGCCGCGGGCGCCGTCCCGGGCGAGGAAGGTGACGCGAGGGGTCGACTCGTCGACGAAGGCGCCGCCGCGCACCGGCGCGCGCCGTCGCCGGTCCTGCCGCACGCGGTCGGGCTCGGGCTCCGCCACCGCCAGCTCCACCCCGAACAGCGGACGGACGCCCGCCTTCGCGCAGGCCTTGGCGAAGCGGACGGAGCCGGCGAGCGTGTCGCGGTCGGTGAGCGCGAGGGCGTCCATGCCCCGCTCGGAGGCGCGCTCGGCAAGCCGCTCCGGGTGCGAGGCGCCGTGGCGCAGGGAGAACCCGGAGACGGTGCGCAGATGCGTGAAGCCCGGCACACGCACCTCCCGCACTCGCGAGCCCGAACGGGCTCTCGAACATCAGTTCCCAACTCTCCCACCCCCACCATAGACCAATTCCCGAACGTCTGTGCGACATCCGTTCGGGCGCGCCCCACCTGCGAAAACGCCTGCCGACCGCACGGTGGGGACATGACAGGAGCGGGCGTTGTCAGACCCGTCTGCCAGCCTGGAGGCATGATCCGCACTCTCGCCGTCGAGAACTACCGCTCCCTGCGCCGCCTGATCGTGCCCCTGGACGGACTGAACGTGATCACGGGTGCGAACGGCACGGGCAAGTCGAGCCTGTACCGGTCGCTGCGGCTGCTCGCCGAGTCCGCGCGCGGCGGCGCGATCGCCGCGCTGGCCCAGGAGGGCGGCCTGCCCTCGGTGCTGTGGGCCGGTCCGGAGAAGATCAGCCGCGCGGTGCGCGAGGGCCGCCACCCGGTGCAGGGCACGGTCCGCTCGAGCCCGGTCGGCCTGCGGCTGGGCTTCGCGGGGGACGAGTTCGGGTACGCGGTCGACTTCGGCCACCCGAGCCCCGCCGGCGGCCCCTCCATGTTCGACCTCGACCCCGAGATCAAGCGCGAGTGCATCTGGAGCGGCCCCGTGCTGCGCCCCGCCGCCGTGCTCTCGGACCGCGCGGGCGCGGCCGTGAAGCTACGCAGCGCGGGCGGCGGCTGGTCCCGGGCGCACGGCACACTGCGGCCGTACGACAGCATGCTCGGCGAGCTGGCCGACCCGCAGCACGCGCCCGACGTGCTGGCGGTGCGGGAGTCCATCCGGTCCTGGCGGTTCTACGACCATGTCCGCACCGACGCGCACGCACCGGCCCGCGCCGCGCGCATCGGCACCCGCACGCCGGTGCTCAGCGGCGACGGCTCGGACCTGGCGGCAGCGCTCCAGACGATCCGTGAGACCGGTGACGCCGACGCGCTGGACGCGGCGGTCGACGCCGCCTTCCCGGGCAGCAGCGTCACGATCACCGGCCACGGCGGGCGCTTCGAGCTCGCCCTGCGCCAGCACGGCCTGCTGCGCCCCCTCACCGCCGCCGAGCTCTCCGACGGCACCCTGCGCTATCTGCTCTGGGCGGCAGCCCTGCTGACCCCGCGGCCCCCGTCCCTGCTGGTCCTCAACGAGCCGGAGACCAGCCTCCACCCCGATCTGGTCCCCCACCTCGCCGACCTGATCCTCACCGCGACCCGGGACACCCAGATCGTCGTGGTCACCCACGCCCGCCCCCTCGCCGAGGCGCTCGCCAAGGGGGCGGTGCGTCATCGTCTCGACGTCAACTCCGTCGAGCTGGTGAAGGAGTTCGGGCAGACGGAGGTGGCGGGCCGGGAGGGCCCCCTGGACGAGCCCCTGTGGCACTGGCCCAAGCGATGAGCCAGGACGGGACCGCACGCCGGCAGGGGGCGCGGGGAACTGCGCGACAAGCCCACGGCGGACCGCGGAGCCCTCGACGCCGCACCACCGACGGCGAACAGCGCCCTGCCCGCCCCTCCCCCGCATGCGGAAGTCCCGCCCCTCGCGCGCGGGACGGGACTTCGCACAAGCACAGGCCGTGCGGCGGGATCAGCCGATCTGCGTACCGGTCGCCGACAGCGCCTCGGTCACCGGCTGGAAGAAGGTCTCCCCGCCGGAGGTGCAGTCACCGCTGCCGCCGGAGGTGAGGCCGACCGCCTTGTCGCCCGAGAAGAGCGAGCCGCCGCTGTCGCCGGGCTCGGCGCAGACGTCGGTCTGGATCAGGCCGTTGACGATGTCGCCGTTGCCGTAGTTCACGGTGGCGTCCAGGCCGGTGACCTTGCCGGAGTGCACCTGCGTGGTCGAACCGCTCCGGGTGACCTCCATGCCGACGGTCGCCTCGGCCGCGCCGCTGATCTGCTGCGTGGAGCCGTTGTAGAGGTTGACCTCGCTCGGGTGGTCGACCTCAGCGGTGTACTTCACCAGACCGTAGTCGTCGTCCGGGAAGCTGGAGTCCGCGTTCTCGCCGATGACGGTCCCGGCCGAGTCGGACCAGGTGGTGATGCCCTCGGTGCAGTGCCCGGCGGTCAGGAAGTGCGGCTCGCCGCCCTTGACCACGTTGAAGCCGAGCGAGCAGCGCCCGCTGCCGTCGGTGATGGCGTCACCACCGGCGATGAAGGGCTTGAACTCCCCCTTCGAGCGCTGGAGTTCGGCCGTGCCGCCGAGCTCCTCGACGACCTGGCTCAGCTTCTTCCACTCCGCCGCGGAGACGGTGCGGTCGGCGGTCACCACGACCTTGTTGGTGGTCGGGTCCGTCACCCAGGCGGTGCCGGGGATGGTCGCGTCCTGCTTGAGGGTGGTCCGCGCGCTCTTCAGCTCGGCGAGGGAGTTCTCGACGATTCTCGCCTTGGCGCCGGCCTCCTCGACCAGCTGGGCCGCGGCCTCGTCGAGCACGTTCACCACGAGGCTCTTCGCCTCGGCGTCGTAGTACGTGCCCGCGGCGTCGGTGCCGAGGTCCTGGCCGAGCGTGGAGGCGAGCTTTCCGGCCGCGAGGACCGACAGCGTCTTGACCTCCGGGGTGGCCGGGGTCTCGCTGGCGTTCGCACTCTGGAAGGTCACTCCCGCGGCAACCAGTGCGGTGATGCCCGCACCTACCACGGCGGCCCGCCGCTTGGGTATGCGTCGGTGCTTCAACTCACGTCCTCCTGTGGGGGGTTGATCCGGCGAGGCTGTGGGGGCCGCGCCGGATCAGAAGGTCTGTGGACTGGGCGACCACTATTCCTAGACCCACAGGGAGCACACAAGGTCGACTTCAGGACGCGCGTACGGCAACTGACGTGCGCCCCTTACACCTTGCACCAGCTTGACTGTGCACGGTCAGCACAGGGGCTCTTCGCGCTGCAAACACTACGCGCGAGTAACCGGTATGCGGCCAGTGAGGTCTAGTCCTGTCTTGAAATCGCCCCCCTAGGCCGGATCCAGAGGGGCTCCGGACAGGCGAGAGCCCCCGCACGAGAGTCTCGTGCGGGGGCTCGGGGTGGTGATGCCGTGCGCGCCAACTCCCCTCAAGGAGCGCGGGGAACCGCGCGACAGGTCACGGACGGATCGCAGCCGCCCACGGCCTTCACCGGCGGGGCGCTGCTCAGTACACGCTCACGCCGTAGGCGCTCAGCGCCTCGGTGACCGGCTGGAAGAACGTCGTACCGCCGGAGGAGCAGTTGCCGCTGCCGCCGGAGGTCAGACCGTACGCGGTGCCGTTGCTGCCGTAGAGCGGGCCGCCGGAGTCGCCGGGCTCGGCGCAGACCGTGGTCTGGATGAGACCCGAGACGATGTCGCCGCCGCCGTAGTTCACGGTCGCGTTGAGCGCGGTGACCCGGCCGCTGTGCGTACCCGTGGTGGAACCGTCACGGATGACGGTGGTGCCCACGCTCGGGGTGGCGGCACGGGTGATGTCGACACCGTTGGCGGTGCCCGGCCGGCTCACGGAACCGGAGTAGCGCACGATGCCGTAGTCGTTGCCGGGGAAGCTGGAGCCGGCGGTCGAGCCGATGACCGTGGTGCGGCCGGAGTTGGAGTACCAGGTGCCCGCGCCGTCGGTGCAGTGGCCGGCGGTCAGGAAGTACTCGGTGCCGCTGGAGGCGCGGACGTTGAAGCCGAGGGAGCAGCGCCAGCTACTCGCATAGATGGCGTCGCCGCCCTGGATGAGCTTGCTGAACGTGCCCGGGGTGCGCTTGATCGTCAGCGCGCCGGCGTCGTCACCGGCCTGCCGCTTGATCTCGGCGATCTCGGCCTGCGACACCGTGCTGTCCACGGTGACCAGGACCCGGTTGGTCTTGCTGTCGACGGCCCAGGCGGTGCCCGGGACGTCGGCCTCCAGCACGGAGCCGCTGACGCCCTTGAGCTCGGCGGCGCTGAAGGTGGTGGGAGTGTCGGACGCGTTCGCGCTGGGGATCGTGAACGCGGCTGCGGCCACGAGGCCGGCGGAAACGGCGATCAGCCGGGTCCGTCTCGCGACTCCGCTGCGGGGGGTGGTGCGCTTGATCCTCACTTTTTCGTTCCTCCACATGGGAAGTAGGGGGCCCGCGTGGGGTCGGGGCCCGGTGAGGCGCAGCCAGCGACATCGGTGTCCGGATTCCGAACCCGTCGTGCCCCTGACAAGCGCTGAGGGGGAGTATTCGGCCGCACGGCCGACGGGCGCAAGGGCGCCTTTCGGCCGTCAACATTTGAACGATGGATCAGAACGGCTCCCCTGTCGCCCCGTCAGATCGTTCACCGCAGCGGGCGTCCGGGCCCGATCCCCGGCCGGCGCCCGCCGCCGCACCCGACGCGCACGGCACGGGGACCGGCGTACGGGGTGCGGCACCCGGGCACCGACCAGCGCGGATCGTACGACGTGGCCGCGTCGCCCGGTAACCGCCGCCGCACCCCGGGGCCGGGATCGAAGCCTTGTGCGGCACAGGCTCCTTCACGGATCGGAGCGACCGGTCCGCCCTCGCCGGACGCCACCCGGCCGCCCGTCGCCCACGACCCGGGGGTGTCCGGAAGTCGCCCCTCCGGATGGCCGGCCAGCCGGTGAACGGCCTTGCGTGCGAGCGGCCCTCGAAGCCCGGACGCCTTCTCCGTGCGGGCCGGAACCCCGAAGGACACCCGGGTCAGCAGTTGCAGTCGCAGCAGCAGCCGTCGCAACAGTTCCCGCAGCAGTCACAGCCTTCGCAGCAGTCGGAGCAGTCGTCGCAGCGATGGCAGAGGCCCTCCTTGGGCTCCCGCGTCCACGGATCGTCGTACTCGCCGCAGCACATCTGGCACGTGCACGCGAGGCCCGCCCAGACGAGGCACCCCGCGAGCAGCCCCCGCCGGGCGGGGCGTAGGGACCGGCCAGTTCGGGCCGGTGCCCGCACGAGGAGGTGCCGAAGGCACGGCCGACCGAGGCGGGCAGCTCGTGCACGAGCAGCCGGTGCGCCAGCCGCCCGTCGGAGAACTCCACCTCGCGCAGCGCGAGCCGGATCCCGTGCACGGCGTCGTCGGCGAGCCGCCGGGCCTCGGTGAGCGAGGTGCGCGTCGCGGTGAGCGGGTTCCAGGCATCCGACGCGGCGTCAGTTTCCTGGTCCTCCACGGCGTCCAGCAGATGCGCCAGCCGTCCGAAGAGCCGGCCGGCCTCGGCGAGCGGTTCGGCGTTGCCCGGCCGTCCGGCCAGGTACGCGGTGTGCGCGAAGGCCGCGGCGGTCGCGGTCTCCGTGGGCTCGGTGACCGCCAGTATCGATGTCCCGGGCCCGGCGAGCGCCTCGACGCCGGCCTGCCGGTCCACGGCGTCGACCAGCACCGCCGTGTCGAAGCCGACGACCGCCCCGCCCCGGGCACCGGCACGCCCCCACCGGTCCGCCACCCGGCGCGCGGCGAGCGCCACGGGCCGCCGGGCCAGCAGCCCGTCCCCGTCGGCGACATGGTCACGCACCTTGGCCGAGGCCAGCACCAGCGAGACGGCGGCGGCCAGCCGTGCCCCCTCACCCCGGGCGACGGACGCGGTCCGCATCCCGCGCAACGGACAGGGCCCGGCGGTACGCCGCAGCAGACCGCCCTCGGGAGCCAGTGCCTGAGCCTCCGTCAGAACCGAGACGAGCAGCCCGTCGTAATTGGTCACCACACGTGCGAACTGCCCATGGTCGCTGCGCAGCGCGAGACACAGCCCGCACAAATGCGCCATCCACTCGGTCTTGAGCCGCTCCCCCAGCCGATGCCGGCATGGCCTGACGATTCCGAACACGATGATCCCCCGTGATACGCGCGACGTTGAGCGGCGGCATCGTATCGACGCCGAGCCACTTCTTCGTATCGACCGATTTTCACATCGGTTCGACCGCTCCGGTTCACCCGTACGCCCCGCCGCTCACCCGTACGCCAGCAAGAATCATATTTCACTCACAGTCAGCAGCTGTGTATGACAACACCCTTGGGGTATCCGGCCTCTCGACGTATCCGCCGTGCACCAGTACCGTCACAAACCCCCCGCGCGGCGTCTATCCACTTGGCGCGCCGTCCGCATCATGGATGACCATAGGGATGCGGAAAGCAAGAAGGATTGCTGTGAGAGGAGGCGTCCATGGGATCGGTGCGCAAGGCGAGTGCGTGGCTCGGCCTCGTCGACGACAACGATGACGAGCGTTACTACGACGACGAGTACTCCGAGGGGACCGAGTCCGGCGACGCCTGGGTCACGGACCCGCGGGTGAAGGTGGCCGCGGACACGGCCGAGCAGAAGGACCGCCGGATCGCCACGGTGAGCCCGGACAGCTTCCGGGACGCCCGTGCCATCGGCGAGCTGTTCCGGGAAGGCGTCCCGGTCATCATGAACCTGACGGCGATGGAACCCGCCGACGCCAAGCGCGTGGTGGACTTCGCGGCCGGCCTGATCTTCGGCCTGCGGGGATCGATCGACCGCGTGTCCAACCGGGTGTTCCTGCTGACCCCCTCCGACACCGAGATCGTCAGCGGCGACCCGGCCGCCCACCGGGCGGACGGGTTCTTCAACCAGAGCTGAGGCAAGGCCGCTCACCGGAGCCGCCCCCGCGGGGGTCAGCGGAAGGCATCGAGTCCGGTGAGCGCCTTGCCCAGCACGAGCTGGTGCATCTCGACGGTGCCCTCATAGGTGAGCACCGACTCCAGATTCGTCGCGTGCCGCATCACCGGGTACTCCAGGGAGATCCCGTTGGCGCCGAGGATCGTCCGGGCCGTCCGGCAGATGTCGATGGCCTCCCGCACGTTGTTGAGCTTGCCGAAGCTGACCTGCTCCGGCCGCAGCCGCCCCGCGTCCATCCGCCGCCCGAGGTGATGGGCCAGCAGGATCCCCTTGTGCAGTTCGACCGCCATGTCGGCGAGCTTGGCCTGGGTGAGCTGGAACCCCCCGATGGGCCGCCCGAACTGCTCCCGGCTCTTCGCGTAGTCGACGGCGGCCTCGAAACTGGCCCGCGCCGCCCCCATCGCCCCCCACACGATCCCGTACCGCGCATGCGACAGACAGCTGAGCGGTCCGCGGAGCCCGGACACCTCCGGCAGTACGGCATCGGCGGGCAACCGCACGTCGTCGAGAACCAGTTCGCTCGTGACGCTGGCCCGCAGCGACCACTTGTGCTTGATCTCGGGCGCCGAGAACCCGGGCACGTCCGTGGGCACGGCGAACCCGCGGATCCCGTCCTCGGTCTGCGCCCACACCACGGCCACCCCGGCGACGGACCCGTTGGTGATCCACATCTTCCGCCCGTTGAGCACCCAGTCGCCGCCGTCCCGCTTGGCATGCGTTCGCATGGAGGCCGGGTCCGACCCGTGGTCGGGCTCGGTCAGCCCGAAGCACCCGATGACGTCCCCGGCGGCCATGTCCGGCAGCCAGCGCTGCTTCTGCTCCTCGGAGCCGAACCGGTGGATGGCGTACATGGCCAGCGATCCCTGCACGGACACCAGCGAGCGGATCCCGGAGTCGGCGGCCTCCAGCTCCAGGCAGGCGAGTCCGTACTGCACGGCGCTGGCCCCCGCGCACCCGTACCCGCTGAGCGACATCCCGAGGGCGCCGATCCCCCCGAGCTCCTTGGCCAGCTCCCGGATCTCGGGCAACTCCCCGGCCTCGTACCACTCGGCGACGTGGGGCAGCACACGATCCGCGGCCCAGCTGCGCACGGTGTCCCGGACGGCCAGGTCCTCCGGCTCCAGCAAGTCGTCGATCCCGAGCGGATCCGACGCGTCGAAAGGGGGGAGTTTCGGGGACACGGGCATCCTCCGGGCAGCTCAAACTAGCAGCGCTAGTCACGGACTGGGAGTGACGTTACGACGTGGGGAGTCGCGGAGCAACCACCCGCGGGCGGCCGACGGCGATCACCCGCACGCCACCCCTCAGCGCGCGCGCACGGGCGGTGCGTGGGTGGCGGACCCGGCCTCGGCACGAGGCGACGGCACCTCCACGGCGACATCGGCATCACACTGCATCGCCCGCGGCAACCGCAACGCCATCACCGCCCCGAGCAGCAGCAGCCCCGCGCTCACCAGCAACGTCACATGCAGTCCGTGCACGAAGCTGTCCCGGGCCGCGCGCCGCAGGGCCGACCCGGCCGAGCCCCCGAGCTCGCCTGCCACGTCGTACGCCTCGCCCAGCGAATGCCCCGCGGCGGCCGACGCCGCCGCCGGGACACCCGGCACGGAGGACAGCCCGGGCGCGTAGGCCGCGTTCATCACCGTCCCGAGCAACGCGATGCCGATCCCCGCCCCTAGCTGGTACGACGTCTCCCCGATCGCCGCGGCGCCGCCCGCCTGCTCCGCCGGAGCCTCGCTCAGCATGGACTCGTACGCCCCGAACAGCGTCGTCTCCAGACCGAACCCCAGCAGTACGAACCCGGCGAACAGCAACGGAGCCTGGTCCTCCCGCCCCATCGCGGTGAGCAGCACGACCGCCAGCGCGGTCAGGCAGAACCCGGCGCAGACCATCCGCCGGGGCCCGAACCGCCGCAGCATCCGCGCCCCGCACAGTCCCGCCGCCATCGCCGCCACGGTCAGCGGCAGCAGCCTCAGCCCCGTCTCCAGCGGCGACAGCCCGAGCACGAGTTGCAGATACTGCGCCGCGATCAGCTCGAGGCCCACCAGGGCGAGCATCGCCAGCACGATGCACCCGACCGACGTGCTGAACGCCGGCCGCGTGAACATCCGCAGGTCCACCAGGGGATGCTTGCGCTGTCGCTGTCGCCGTACGAACAGCGCGAGCAGGGTCGCACCCACGAGCAGCGGCACCACGGTGAGCAGGCTGCCGGCCGGTTCCCCGCCACCCAGCCGCTTGATCCCGAGCACCACCCCGAACAGGCCGGCCGCCGCCATCAGCGCGCCTGCCACGTCCCAGGGCCCGTCCTCGCCGCCCGTCGACTCGGGCAGCAGAAGCCTCCCGACCGGCAGGCTGACCAGCATCAACGGGATGTTGACGAGGAACACCGAGCCCCACCAGAAGTGCTCGAGGAGGAAGCCGCCGAGCAGCGGCCCGACCGCCGCGCCGACCGCGGCCACCGCGCTCCAGACGCCGATGGCGAGCGCCCGTTCGCGCCGGTCGGGGAAGACCTGCCGCAGGATCGACAGCGTCGCCGGCATGATCATCGCGCCGCCGACGCCGAGCAGCGCCCGGGCCAGGATCAGCAGCTGCGGGTCATGGGCGACGGCCGCCATCGCGGAGGCGACGCCGAACAGGGCGTATCCGAGCAGCAGGATCCGTCTGCGGCCCACGCGGTCACCGAGGGTGCCGAAGAGGATCAGCAGCGAGGCGCAGACGAGCGGGTAGGTGTCGACGATCCAGAGCAGCTCTATCGCGCTCGGCCGGAGGTCCTCGGTGACGGCGGGCACCGCCACGTGCAGCACGGTCGCGTCGACCGCGACCAGCAGCAGGCTGGTGCAGAGGACCACGAGAACGACCCAGCGGTTGGCACCGGCCCCGGCCGCCCGACGGCGCAGCCCGACGGCAGCCGTGGTCGTCCCGGACATGTACGTACCTCCCAGATGTTCCCTCGCCTCGGCGGGTTCACGGGGGCGGGGGACCTCCCGCGACTCGGCCGGAGAGGAGCGGTGGTCTCCGGCCCGCGCAACGAATGGCGAGTGGCACGTCAGCGTACGCGAGTTCCCGCCGGGGTCACGTGGCGGGGCTCTCATACAGATGGCGGAACGGTGTGGCGTGCGCCACTACCCTCCTCTCCATCACGCCGGGACCGGCGGGCCGGTTCCGGCCACCGTCGATAATCGAGCCCGTGACCGATCTTGAAACACGCGTGGCACCCCGGGGACTCGGGGCGGCGGCTTCCGCCCTGCTCGGGTACGCGGCCGTCCGCGCCCTCGGCCTGCTCGTCCTGGCCGTATGGAGTGCCGCCCGCGACAAGAGCGCGTACACACTGCTGACCGCCCGCTGGGACTCCCTGTGGTACACCCGGGTCGCGGAGCTGGGGTACGGCTACGAGGTGCGGCTGCCGAACGGCGACGTGCACTCCAACCTCGCCTTCTTCCCGCTGCTGCCCTGGCTGGAGCGGTTGCTGCACACGACGACCCCGCTGTCGTACGCCGGCGCCGGTTTCGTCGTCAGCCTGCTCGCCTCGCTCGCCGCGGCCTGGGGCATCTTCGCGGTCGCCGCCCATGTGTACGGCCGCCGGGCAGGCCTGTACGCCGTGCTGCTGTGGGCGGTGATCCCGGTGGGGATCGTGCAGTCCATGGCGTACAGCGAGTCCCTGTTCACCGCGCTGGCCGCCTGGTCGCTGTACGCGGTCCTCACCGGCCGCTGGCTCACCGCGGGCACCCTGGCCCTGCTGGCGGGTCTGACCCGGCCCGTGGGGCTCGCGGTGGTCGCGGCGGTCTGGGCCGCGGGCATCGCCGCGCTCCTGCGGGAGCGCGCCGGCACTGCTCCATCCGCGCACCACCGGAGCACGGCGCCCATCGGCGGCGCGCACCCGGACGAGCACGCCCCCTCCCCCGCCCGCCACCTGCCCCCGGACGGCGCACCGGCCTGGCGGTGCGCCCTCGGCATGCTCCTCGCGCCCCTCGGAGCCGCCGGGTACGTGCTCTGGGTCGGCCACCGCACCGGCAGCGGCCCGCTCGGCTATCTCGACGTCCAGGCGGGCTGGCGCAACGGCTTCGACGGCGGCTACGCGTTCGCCCGCTTCATCGCCGAGAAGTTCACGTCGTTCCCCTCGGCACTGGCCGGCCTGGCGCTGATCGCCGGGGTGGCCCTGCTGGTCCGGCTCCACGTCGTCTGCGTCCGGCAGCGCCAGCCGCTTCCGCTCCTGGTGTACGCGGGGGTCGTCACCGCCCTCGCCCTGTGCGCGTCGAGCTACTTCGGCTCGAAGCCGCGCCTGCTGCTCCCGGCGTTCCCCCTGCTGCTGCCGCTCGCCCTGGCCCTGGCCCGGCTGCGCACCCGGGCCGCCGCCCTGGTCGTCGGCGGCGTCGCGGTGGCCTCGGCGGTGTACGGAGCGTTCTGGCTGAACGGCTCCGGTCCGCCGTGAGCCCTTCCGGCGGCCGGTGAGCCCGAGGGGAATTCCTACGGATGATCGGGTGAACGATTACACAGGCGGCCTAATACGGCCCCACTGGAATGATCAAAGGAAATGAAGGGAAGGAGACCTGCCTATTGCCGGATTCCCTTGAAATAGACCCGTTCCTGAGAGCAATCCCACATCACATCGTCATTACAACCCCGGTGATTCGTCGGGGAACACAGCTCACTCGCTGTAACGTCGATTGGGTGCGTACCGAACCAAAGCTGACCCGGCTCGACCGGATCTTCGCCCGGCTGGACCGCGAACCCGTGCGGCCGGTCCTCGAGGTGCCGCGTATGACGCGTCACCGGGTGGTGCTCTTCGGCGCGACTCTCGCCTTCTACCTCACGATCGTCCTGGCCGTGGTGACCACCTCGTGGCTGGTCCGGTTCGACTGGCAGGCGATGCTCTTCCGGCCGTACCAGCAGTGGCCGGAGATCCACGCCTTCCTGGACTACTGGGTGGTCCTCGGCCAGCGCGGCCCGACCGCCGTGATGGTCGCCGCCTGGCTCGGCTGGCGCTCCTGGCGGCAGCACACGGTGCGTCCGCTGCTCGCGTTCGGTGCGGCGCTGCTGCTGCTGAACGTGACGGTCGGCGCCGTGAAGTACGGCCTGGGCCGCTCGGGTCCGCACTACGCGACCGAGGTCGGCTCCAACGAGATGTGGCACTGGTTCCAAGCCGGCAGTGACATATTTCCCTCGGGTCACACCGCGAACGCCGTGGTGACCTGGGGCATCCTCGCCTACCTGGCCACCTCGCCACGGGCCCGGCGCTGGCTGTCGGCCCTGTCGGCCGTCCTGTCGCTCAGCGTCGGCCTGACCACCGTCTACCTCGGTACGCACTGGCTGAGCGATGTGCTGCTGGGCTGGGCCGCGGGGCTGCTGATCCTGCTGGGACTGCCGTGGTTCGAGCCGCCGATCGCCCGGGCCGAGGCCTGGCTGCTGGAGCTGCGCGACCGTCTGCTGGCAGGCGCGCGCCGTACGGCGCCACGGCCCACGCCGGTACCCGCAGCGGCACCGGTCGCGGTCACCCCCCTCACGGCCGCCGGAGAGGAGGCGCCGCCGCGCGAGACCGTCTCCCCGACGACGGCCCGCGCCCCGCGCGCGCCCATCTTCCTGGCGCCGGGTCCGCACACCGCCCGCTCGGAGCGCACCCCGGTCACCCCGACCGGCAGCCGCCGCCCGCCGCACCCCGAGCGTGTGGCACGCGGCTCGACACCGGCGGCCCGCCCGCTCACGGGCGGCTGACCGGCCCGAAACGGACCTACGCCGAAGGCCCCGGTTCCCCGAAGTGGGGGCCGGGGCCTTCGCCGTGTCCGCTCAGCCCTTCCAGGCCCGCGCCACGCTGCCGTCCTTGACCTCGAAGTTCAGCCGGCCGACCCGGTACTCCATGGTGATGATCGTCCCCGGTGCCAGCGAGCGCACCGTGGTCCAGCCGCGCCCACGCGCGCGTTCCTCGGCGTCCGGCTGGGCGAGGCCGACGTAGGTCTCGGGATCGTCATCGGGTTCGGATGTCGAAAACGGTGCCATGCCGCCACGCTAGGCGCTGCGCCACGGGCGGGGAAGTGCGAGGCCTGCACCGAGGGTCACTGATCCCCCTCCGGTCACACTTCTGTCACAGGATCACGACATGCGTTTCGGTGTCACTTCGTCACACGGACGGGCGGTTCCGTACGCCTTACGCACGTATTCGAACGCAATTCCCGTGTGTCTGCGCGGCACTTCGAATAGCCGACGGAAAGCTCACCGAAGACTGGCCCGTGACGGTCCGGCGACGCCTTTCCTTTTCGGCAGCGGGCCGGTCCGCCGAATGGCGGAACAGCACAGGAAACACACGCATTCGGCACAGGATCCCCGTACGCGCCCTGTTCCGCCCGTGGCGGCGCGAGCATCACGGCGGGTGCTCGCGGGCACCCGTGGCGCGGGCACGGCGGGGCCCGGGACGCGTTGAGGCGAAGGGGCAGGCGCAGGATGGGGACGGAGACCGCACCGGCGACAGGACGACCCGTACCGGCCCGGCGGCCCGGGAGGGTGGCCGTCGACTGGCTGAGCACCACCGACCACAAGAAGATCGGCCATCTCTACCTGATCACGTCGTTCGCGTTCTTCCTGATCGGCGGGGCGATGGCGCTGGTGATGCGCGCCGAGCTGGCCCGGCCGGGGCTCCAGATCGTGAGCAACAACGAGTTCAACCAGCTGTTCACGATGCACGGCACGATCATGCTCCTGCTGTTCGCGACGCCGAGCTTCGCGGGCTTCGCCAACGAGCTGATGCCGTTGCAGATCGGCGCGCCGGATGTCGCCTTCCCCCGGCTGAACATGCTCTCGTACTGGTTCTTCCTGTTCGGCGGGCTGATCGTGCTGGGTTCGCTGCTCGTGCCGGACGGGCCCGCCGCCTTCGGCTGGTTCGCCTACGCGCCGCTCAACAGCCTGGAACGCTCGCCGGGCGTCGGACCCGATTTGTGGATCATGGGGCTGGCACTCTCCGGGTTCGGCACCATCCTCGGCGCGGTCAACTTCATCACCACGATCATCGGGATGCGCGCCCCCGGCATGACCATGTTCCGCATGCCGATCTTCACCTGGAACACGCTGTTCACGTCGATCCTGATCCTGCTGGCGTTCCCGGTGCTGGCGGCGGCGCTGCTGGTGCTGGAGGCGGACCGGCGGTTCGGCAGCCAGGTCTACGACGCGGCGAGCGGCGGGGCGCTGCTGTGGCAGCACCTCTTCTGGTTCTTCGGGCATCCCGAGGTCTACATCATCGCGCTGCCCTTCTTCGGCATCGTCACGGAGATCATCCCGGTGTTCAGCCGCAAGCCGGTCTTCGGCTACGGGGCGCTGGTCGGCGCGACGATGGCGATCACCGGCCTGTCGGTCGTGGTGTGGGCGCACCACATGTTCGCGACCGGCGCGGTGCTGCTGCCGTTCTTCTCCTTCATGAGCTTCCTGATCGCCGTGCCGACCGGCGTGAAGTTCTTCAACTGGACCGGCACGATGCTGAAGGGCTCGCTGTCCTTCGAGACGCCGATGCTGTGGTCGGCCGGCTTCCTGGTGACGTTCCTGCTCGGCGGGCTGACCGGGGTGATCCTGGCGTCGCCGCCGATGGACTTCCACGTCACGGACTCGTACTTCGTCGTCGCGCACTTCCACTACGTGGTGTTCGGCACCGTCGTCTTCGCGATCTTCGCGGGGTTCTTCTTCTGGTGGCCCAAGTTCACCGGGAAGATGCTCGACGAGCGGCTCGGCAAGATCCAGTTCTGGACCCTGTTCGCCGGCTTCCACACCACCTTCCTGGTGCAGCACTGGCTGGGCGCCGAGGGCATGCCCCGCCGCTACTCCGACTACCTGGCCGCGGACGGCTTCACCGCCCTGAACACCGTCTCGACCATCGGGTCGTTCCTGCTCGGCCTGTCGACGCTGCCGTTCTTGTACAACGTCTGGAAGACCGCCAGGTACGGCAGGAAGGTCGGGGTCGACGACCCCTGGGGCTACGGCCGCTCCCTGGAGTGGGCGACCTCCTGCCCACCGCCCCGGCACAACTTCACGGCGCTGCCGAGGATCCGCTCCGACTCCCCGGCGTTCGACCTGCACCATCCGGAGTACGCGGAGCGCCATGTCCTTCAGGAGCCCGGCGTTCCAGAGCCCGGCTCAGGCGGTCCCGGGCGGCCGTGAGGGCGCCGGTCAGCTCCGCCGGCCGGAGCACCTCGAACTCGAGGCCCGTCAGCATCACGTGAACGACCATCACGTCAAGGCTCGCCGCCCCGGTGCGCAGGATGCACGCGTCCTCGCCGTCGGGCTCCAGTGTCCCGTCGGACGGCGAGATGCGCTCGGCGGCCTCCGCGAGGGGCACCAGCAGCCGGACGACGGCCTGGCTGGCGTACGCGTGCGTCGAGACGCCCTGCGAGACGTACGCGGCCAGATCCTCGGCGGGCGGCGTACGCGGCGAGAAGCGGGGGCCGTGCGGGGGCTTCGGCGTGACACGGTCGGCACGGAACGTCCGCCAGCCCTCCCGGTCGAGGTCCCAGGCGACCAGATACCAGCGGCGCTCGGTGCACACCAGGCGATGGGGTTCGACGGTCCGCCGGGTGACGGTGCCGTCGTGCGAGCGGTACGCGAAGCGCAGCCGTTCGGCGTCCCGGCACAGCCCCGCCAGTTCGGTCAGCACCGCTGGGTCGACGGCGGCCCGGGTGGCGCCGCCGAACATCGGCACGGTGAAGGCGTTGAGCGCGCCCACCCTGCGGCGCAGCCGGTTCGGCAGTACCTGCTCCAGCTTGGCGAGGGCCCGTACGGACGTCTCGCCGATGCCCTCGATGCCCTGCCCGGCGGCCGTGCGCAGGCCGACGGCGACCGCCACCGCCTCGTCGTCGTCCAGCAGCAGCGGCGGCAGCTCGGCGCCCGCGCCCAGCCGGTAGCCGCCACCCGTGCCCGGACTGGCGTCGACCGGGTAGCCGAGCTCGCGCAGCCGGTCGACGTCCCGGCGCACCGTGCGCGGGGTGACACCGAGGCGGTCGGCGAGCTCGGCTCCGGACCAGTCACGGTGGGCCTGGAGGAGGGAGAGCAGGCGCAGCAGACGGGCGGAGGTTTCCAGCATGGGGGCGAGTATCACGCACCCGGGCGCCGGCTCAGGTCCTCTCCGTAGAGCTCCAGCAGGTAGTCCTCCACCACGGGGGTGAGCGCCTCGACATAGCCGTCCGCCAGGTGCCCGAAGTCGCGGTAGACCATGGTGTTGCCGACCACGGTCGGGCAGGTGCCGGACGGGGCGCAGACCCAGTCGTAGGGGTCGAGGATCGTCACGTCCTCGGCTGCGGCCGCCTCCCGGATGGCCTGGGTGACCTCGGGCTTGCGGTCGGCCTGCGAACGGTGCCGGGCGCAGTCGCTCAGGCTGTCCGGGTGCGCCACCGCGCAGTCCACCGCGTTGTTCTTCGGCCAGGGGTTGTCCAGCACGGTGAGCACCCGGGTGCCGCCCTCCTGGAGCATCCGGTACGTCTCGGCCTGGCCCTTGCCCCAGACCTCGGCCATGTCGCCCTCGCCGTACAGCTTCGCCGAGTTGGAGCTCGACGTGATGACGAGTTCGGGCTTCATCTTGCGGATCTTCTCGATGGTGACCGTCCGCCAGTCGTCACAGGTCGAGTACGGGCCGCCGTTCCACTCGATGGTGATCTGGGAGATCTTGCAGGCGTTCTTGGTGAACGAGTACAGCTTCCAGTGGTGCTTGCGGGCGATCGCGTCGAGCGCCGGGAACCACTGCGCGACGTGCGAGTCGCCGAACAGGACCACGGTGCGTTCGGCGTCCTTGTCGCCGTACAGGCAGGGCTGCGTCTGCACCGTGCCGGTCATGGTCAGCGCGCAGTCGTCGGTGTAGACGGCGGACCGCTTGTAGGCCGTGTCCCGCATGCTCGGCGTGAGGTTGGACGGGAGCTTCTCCACCGGCTGCCGCAGCAGTTCGGTCAGTGCGGCGCGGGGGTCGGACGCGGTGGCGAGGGTCTCCTTGGTGTCCGGCCGGGCCGCCCCCTCGCTCAGGGCCGGCGGGAACTGCGCGGCGAGCACCGCGGCCGCGGCCGCCACGGCCGACAGGCCGAGACCCATCGACAGGCCCCTGCGGGCCCGGGCCTTGAACGCGCGGTGGAAGCGCATCGGGTTCTCCACCAGGTGGAGGGTGGCCCAGGCGAGGACGATGCCGCCGAGCGCCGCGATCAGCCTCAGCGGTCCGTCCTTCTCGCCGAATCCGGCCGCGGCCGGGACGATGATGATGAGCGGCCAGTGCCACAGGTACCAGGCGTAGGAGATCCCGCCGATCCAGACGGCGGGGCGCAGGGAGAGGACCGCTCCGGCGCCCCAGCGCCCGGCCGCGGCACCTCCGGCGAGGACGGCGGCGGCACCGGCGACGGGGATCACGGCGTTGTAGCCGGGGAAGGGGGTGCTCTCGTCGAAGGAGACGGCCGCGTAGGCGATGGCGGCCAGACCGGCCCAGCTGACGACGGCCGCGACGGGGCGGGGGATGTCGTCCAGGCGGTGTGCCGCGAGGGCCAGCAGGGCGCCCACCGCGAGCTCCCAGATCCGCGCCTGCGAACCGAAGTAGGCCCAGGAGGGGGAGGTTTCGGTGAGGTGCAGGCTCAGCACGAAGGAGGCGACGGCCAGCGTGAGCAACGGGATGGCGAGCAGCACCCGGCGCCGGAACAGCTTGAGCCCGACGATCAGGACGATGGGCCAGATCAGATAGAACTGCTCCTCCACCGCCAGCGACCAGAAGTGCTGGAACGGCGAGGGCGGCACGTCCGTGTTGAAGTAGTCCGTCCCGGCCTCGGCCAGCCGGAAGTTGACGACGTACCAGGCGGAGGCTATGGCGTCCTTGGCGTAGTCCGCGAAGCGCAGCGGCCCCAGGAAGAGCCAGGAGCCCGCCAGCGTCGCCACGACGACGAGGGTGGACGCCGGCAGCAGGCGCAGCGCCCGGCGGGCGTAGAAGCGGCCCAGCGAGATCCGGCCGTCACGGCGCCATTCGCGCAGCATCAGCGAGGTGATCAGGAACCCGGATATCACGAAGAAGACGTCCACGCCGACGAATCCGCCGGCGACCGAGGACACTCCTGAGTGGCCGAGCACCACGAGTGTGACCGCCACCGCGCGCAGGCCCTGGATGTCGAGCCTGAGTCCCGCGCCGCCCGCCGCCGGAGCTGACGGCTTGCCGCGGTCCCCGGGAGCACCGTTCCGTGGTTCCGGAACGGACGGGACATCGTCGGAACTGGGCCGCGGGGGATGTACGAGGCGGCGGACGGGCACCGTTGTGATCTCCTTGCTCGTGGGGCGTCACCCGGCCGGCGCTGGTGGTCGCCCCGGAGCCGGACGATCGAACTTACCCTCGACCGGGTCCGCGAGTCATGACGTTGCCATCACATCAGCGTAACGAGCAGGTGAACCGGGTTTGAATCGAAACCGACGGCGTGAACACCTTAGGCCGTCCGGGCCAGGTGAAGCACCTCCGCGGTGCGCCGCACGGCGGCCACGGCTTCGAACCGGTCCACCTCACCGCACGGGAAGCGGCGGGCCGAACACCGCGGGGGCGTGCTGGGTACGGGCCGCGCTGCCGGGGATGACCAGTGTGATGCCGGTCCCGATCCGCCCGGGACTGGGCCCGATCGTCTGCCTGTTGGCCTCGTAGAGGGCTTTCCAGCCGCCCCCGATCCGGTACTCGCGGGCGATCGAGGCCAGCGTGTCCCCACGCTTGACGGTGTACCAGCGCCCCTTGAGACCGTACCGCTGCGCGCAGACCGGCCAGGCCCCCCACCCCTGCTCGGCGACCACTTCCCGCGCGACGGCGATCTGCTCCGCCCGGGTGGCCAGGTCCGCGCGCGGGGCGTACTTCAGGCCGCCGTACGCCTTCCAGGTGGGCTGCGAGAACTGCAGGCCGCCGTAGTAGCCGTTGCCGGTGTTGAGGCTCCAGCGGCCGCCGCTCTCGCACTTGGCCACACAACCCCAGGGCCACTGGTCGTCCGCGCACGCGAGGGCCGAGCGCACGCTGGACGGGCCGGTCGCGGGGGACTCCGGGGGTGCCGCCTGGGCGGCGACGGGGGCGAGGACGGTGAGCAGGGTCGCGGCAAGGCCGAGTGTGAGTGATTTTCTGTTCATCAGATCACGCTAGGCAGCGTGTCCCCCGCGCCGGCCGAGCCGCGCCCGGTGGGTGCCTGCGCCCCACCCGGTCGGCGGACCGGGCGGGGTACCGCGCCGCGTCCAGGAGGGCGCGGCTCAGAGTGCCAGGCGCTGCCCGGGCACGATCACGTCGGGATCACCGCCGATGACGGCTTTGTTGGCGGCGAAGAGGTGCTGCCAGGTGGTGCCGTTGCGGGCCGCGATGCCGCTCAGCGTGTCGCCCTGGCGGACGGTGTAGTCGCCGCGGGACGCGTCCCGGTCGGTGTGCCCCGACTCGCGCGCCTGCGCGGGCTGCGACGACCGCTGCTGCGTCGGGGCCGCCTGCCGCGCCGGCGCCGAGTTCCCCGCGGACGCCCCGGGTGCGGCCGGCGCGCCGCCGTACGCCCCGGCGCGCGTCGAGCAGACGGGCCAGGCGCCCCAGCCCTGGGCCCGCTGCACCTGGGTGGCGACGGCGATCTGCTGCTCCCTGGACGCCTGGTCGGCGGTCGGGGCGTAGGCGGTGCCGCCGTACGCGCGCCAGGTGCCGGCGGAGAACTGGAGTCCGCCGTAGTAGCCGTTGCCGGTGTTGATGTGCCAGTTGCCGCCGCTCTCGCACTGGGCGATGCGGTCCCACACTCCGCCGTCCGCCGCGGTGGCGGTACCGCCGGCCGCCAGCAGGCCGAGCGGGGCGAGCAGGGCCGCCCCGGTGAGGACCGCCGTCGTACGCGCCTTACGGACGTTGTCGCGGGTGGTATCGGCACATTCGGACATGTGATTCCCTCTCCACTTACCCGGGGTCCCCCAGGCCTGGCGCGGTCTCCACGCGAGGGCGTGGTCGTCGCGCCGGCCCCGTCCGCCGGAGGTGGTGCGGTGGACCGGCCTGCTGCGGCCGGCCCGGGCCGGTGGACGAAACCCGAGCGGTGCTCGTTGCACACGGCGCAGGAATGTACGGAGCATCACGAGCCCGGATCAACCAACTGCCCTTCCCTCCAGGCCAGTTCCTGGTTACCCGAGGTAGCAGGTGTTTTCGGCCACCCATTTCATTCGCCGATTTCGGGATTTGTCGACCACTCACTCCTTTATGCTGTGACTCACCTCACCGACTCAAATCCCTTACGGTGACGACCACTTGACGCAGAGTGTTCGATTTCATGCCAGTCGTGACCGTGTGCGGTGGATGGTTCGATTCCGTTCGCCGGGCAGCGTGACTACCGCCACAGCTCGGCCGTTGTCTTCTTCATGAGCCGGGGACGCACCCCGGCCCACAGGCCGGGAGCCACCCGGCCTCGCCACGCATCGCATCCCGAGGGAGCCACCCGTGCCGCGCATGCTCGACGTCAGCGACGAGGTACGCGCCGAGATCGGCGACGAAGAAGCCGACCGGCTGCTCGCCGGAGACAACGCCCCGGGCAGTTATGACTGCACGTCCTGCCGCACCCCGGGCGACTCCGAGCGCGAGCGGACCAGCACCGTCCTGTTCATCGGCGACGAGACCGCCGTGCTCGCCTTCGCGCACGCCGGCTGTCTGCCCTCGCAGGTCGTCCAGGTCACCGAGGAACAGCTCCAGGGCGCCGTCAGGTCCATCAGCGGCAACTCCGTCGACCTGGAGCCCGCGAAGGTGGCGCCCGAGCAGGCCGTGCTCGGTGTGACCAGCGGACTCGTCCTGATCGCCGGGGAGTTGCACCCGGCCCTGGTCGTCGAGCCCACCGGCCCGATCGTGCGTCCCGGTTCCACCGGCGCCGGGGACGACTTCCTGCCGCTGCTGATCGAGCAGGGCTTCATGCCGGTGACCGAGCTGAACTCCGTCCCGCCGGTGCTGCACGGCTGGTCCGTGCTGCTCGCCATGGGCCAGCTGCACGCGGTGCTCCAGCCGGGGATGAACGGCGGGCAGCCGGTCGCCTGGTGGCAGGCGCACCAGCCGTTGCAAGTGACGGACGGCTGGCGGGCCGCCGCGAACAAGCACCAGCAGGTGCTCATGTTCGCCGCACCGGTCGGGTCCATCGGCCGGCAGCCCCGGGAGGACCTGCTGCGGGACGCCCTGGACAAGGCCGCGGCGGGCGGCAAGCTGGTCGCGAGCGTGCTGCCGCTCGCGGGGACGTGACGCACGCCCTCGTCCGGGTGGGCAGGAGCGCCGGCGGGTACGGGTCGTCCCTGGCCGGCCGCGCCGTGCCTCGCACCCCTTGAGGCGCTCCCGCGACCGCATCCCTTCCCGCTCGGGGTCGTTTGGACATACGTGCACGCATACGACGTTCCCCGCCGCCAGTCCTTGCAGCCGATTCCGTCCGCTCGGTCCGGTCAGGATCATTCCGGCGGGCCATCGGCCACGCCGATCTACGACGCGCTCTACGCCGAGTACGTCAAGTCCTTCCGTGCGCTGCCGGGCGACCGGCGCGGCGAGGAGAACCTGGGCTTCACGGCGTTCGGCAACCTGGGGCACGGCTCGGGTTCGCACACCGGCTCGTACAGCGCCTACAGCGCGGGCGCCCAGAGCACCCGGCACGGTGGCGGGCAGCAGCCGACCTGGCAGCGGGTCGGGACCATCGGGCAGCAGCACTCCACCGGGATGCACCACATCCCCGCACTGCCACCCGGCCCACGCCGGGGAATCTGAGAGGGCGGCCCCACCGGGGCCGCCCTCTTTGCTGTCGCTACTTCTTCTTGGCGCCGCGCTTCTCGCGCACCCGCACCGAGATGTGGATCGGCGTCCCCTCGAAGCCGAACTCCTCACGCAGCCGGCGCTCGATGAAGCGCCGGTAGCCCGCCTCGATGAAGCCGGAGGCGAAGAGCACGAACCGCGGCGGCTTCGTGCCCGCCTGGGTGCCGAACAGGATGCGTGGCTGCTTGCCGCCCCGGACCGGGTGCGGATGGGCGGAGACCAGCTCGCCCAGGAACGCGTTCAGCCGGCCCGTCGGGACGCGCGTCTCCCAGCCCGCGAGCGCCGTCTCGATCGCCGGGACCAGCTTCTCCATGTGCCGCCCGGTGCGCGCCGAGACATTGACGCGAGGCGCCCAGGAGACCTGGCCCATCTCGGTCTCGATCTCCCGCTCCAGGTAGTAGCGGCGCTCCTCGTCGAGGGTGTCCCACTTGTTGTACGCGAGGACGAGCGCGCGGCCCGCCTCCACGGCCATGGTGACGATCCGCTGGTCCTGCACCGAGATGGAGTCGGCACCGTCGATGAGGACGACGGCCACCTCGGCCTTCTCGACGGCGGCCGCGGTGCGCAGCGAGGCGTAGTAGTCGGCGCCCTGCTGGAGGTGGACGCGCTTGCGGATGCCCGCCGTGTCGACGAACTTCCAGGTCTTGCCGCCGAGTTCGATCAGCTCATCGACCGGATCGCGGGTGGTGCCGGCGAGTTCGTTGACGACGACGCGCTCCTCGCCCGCCACCTTGTTCAGCAGCGAGGACTTGCCGACGTTCGGGCGGCCGATCAGGGCGACGCGGCGCGGTCCGCCGACGCCGGCCCCGCCGAAGCCCTCGCGCGGTGCCTCGGGCAGCGCCTCCAGGACCGCGTCCAGCATGTCGCCGGTGCCCCGGCCGTGCAGTGCCGACACGGGGTGCGGCTCGCCGAGGCCCAGGGACCACAGGTAGGAGGCGTCGGCCTCGCCGCTCGGGCCGTCCACCTTGTTGGCGCACAGCACGACGGGCTTGCCGGCCTTGCGCAGCAGGCGTACGACCGCCTCGTCGGTGTCGGTGGCGCCCACCTTGGCGTCGACCACGAAGACGACCGCGTCGGCCGCCTCGATGGCGAACTCGGCCTGCGCGGCCACGGAGGCGTCGATACCGAAGACGTCCTGCTCCCAGCCTCCGGTGTCGACGACCTTGAAGCGGCGGCCCGCCCACTCGGCCTCGTAGGTGACCCGGTCGCGGGTGACGCCCGGCTTGTCCTCGACGACGGCCTCGCGGCGGCCGATGATGCGGTTCACCAGAGTCGACTTGCCCACATTCGGGCGGCCGACGACGGCGAGGACGGGCAGCGGTCCGTGACCGGCCTCCTCGATCGCGCCCTCGACCTCCTCCAGGTCGAAGCCCTCTTCGGCGGCGAGCTCCATGAACTCCGCGTACTCGACGTCGCCGAGCGCCCCGTGATCGTGCTCGAACGCGTCCGAGCCGTCGGGCTGGGTCTGGTCGTTCATGAAGTCCGTACCTCGTCGTTCATCGTGGTGATCGGTGGATTGCCCCGGTTCGGGGTGATCCACTACTCAGTGTCGCCCAGCGCCCGTCCGGGCGCCTGGCGTTTTCCGGTCCGGCCGCGGGCCTCAGGCCCGGCCGCCGGGGCCGGACAGCCTGCCGGTGAGCCGTCTGGCCTGCGCCAGGTGCTCGGTGAGGTGCTTCTGGATGCGCTCGGTCGCCTCGTCCAGCGCCGTGCGGGTACGCCGTCCGCTGCCGTCGCCCGCCTCGAACGGTTCGCCGAAGACGATGTCGATCCGCTGCCGCAGCGGGGGCAGCGCCTTGACCAGCCGTCCGCGCCGCTCGGAACTCCCCAGTACGGCGACCGGGACGACCGGGGCGCCGCTGCGGACGGCGAAGTAGGCGAGCCCGGCGCGCAGCGAGGCGAAGTCGCCCTCGCCCCGGGTGCCCTCCGGGAATATCCCCAGCACGCCGCCGGCCGACAGCACGTCCAGCGCCCGGGTGACCGCCGTGCGGTCGGTGCTCTGCCGGTCCACCTTGACCTGGCCGATGCCGGTCAGGAAGGGGTCGAGCGGGCCGACGAACACCTCCTTCTTGATCAGGAAGTGCACCGGCCGGGGTGCGACGCCCATCACCATCGGGCCGTCGACGTTGTGGGAGTGGTTGACGGCGAGGATCGCCGGGCCGCTCGCCGGAACCTTCCAGGCGCCGAGCACCCGGGGCCGCCACAGCGCGTGCATCAGCGGGAGGCCGATGCGCCGGCCGACCTCCGCGCCCCGCAGGGACGGTGCCTGGGTCACTTCGCCGCCCGCTTCTCCTCGACGAGGGTGACGACGCACTCGATGACCTGCGGCAGCGTGAGGTCGGTGGTGTCCACCTCGACCGCGTCGCCCGCCTTCGCGAGCGGCGAGGCCTTCCGGCTGGAGTCGGCGGCGTCCCGCTTGATCAGGGCCTCGCGGGTGGCGTGGACGTCCGCGTCCTTCAGCTCGCCGCTGCGCCGGGCGGCGCGGGCCTCCGGGGAGGCGGTGAGGAAGATCTTCAGGTCGGCGTCCGGCAGCACCGTCGTGCCGATGTCACGGCCTTCGACGACGATGCCCTGCTCGGCGTCGGTGGCGATGGAGCGCTGCAGCTCGGTGATCCGGGCGCGCACCTCGGGTACGGCGCTGACCGCGCTGACCTTGGAGGTGACCTCCTGGGTGCGGATCGGCCCGGCGACGTCCACGCCGTCGACCGTGATCGTCGGGTTGGCCGGGTCGGTGCCGGAGACGATGTCCGGCTTGCCCGCCACGGCGGCGATCTCCGACGGGTCGGCGACATCGATCCCGTTGGTCACCATCCACCAGGTGATCGCCCGGTACTGGGCACCGGTGTCCAGGTAGCTCAGGCCGAGCTGCGCGGCCACCGCCTTCGACGTGCTGGACTTGCCCGTGCCGGAGGGGCCGTCGATGGCGACAATCACTGCCGGGACGCTTTCCACTGTGGGGACCTTCCTGGGCCGGGGTGGCGATCTGGGGCGGGGCGGTGCCCCGCACAAGGTTACTGGGTGCGGGTCACTCGTCCGGCCCACCCGCCCGGCGGCGGGCACGCGTCCTACTGACGGATCGCCCAGCCCCGCTCCCGCAGCGCCGCCGACAGCACGGGCACCGCCTTCGGTTCGACCATCAGCTGCACGAGACCGGCCTGCTGTCCCGTCGCGTGCTCGATCCGCACGTCCTCGATGTTGACCCCGGCCTGCCCGGCGTCCGCGAAGATTCGGGCCAGCTGGCCCGGCTGGTCGTCGATGAGCACCGCGACGACCTCGTACACGCGCGGCGCGGAGCCGTGCTTGCCGGGCACCCGGACCTGCCCGGCGTTGCCCCGCCGCAGCACGTCCTCGATGCCGCCGGTCCCCTCACGGCGCTTGGCCTCGTCGGAGGACTGCAGGGCGCGCAGCGCCCGGACGGTCTCGTCGAGGTCGGCGGAGAGGTCGCCGAGCAGGTCGGCGACCGGCCCGGGGTTGGCGGAGAGGATGTCGATCCACATCCGCGGGTCGGAGGCGGCGATCCGGGTCACGTCCCGGATGCCTTGCCCGCACAGCCGTACGGCCGCCTCCTCGGCGTGCTCCAGGCGGGCGGCGACCATGCTGGAGACCAGGTGGGGCATGTGGGAGACCAGCGCCACGGCCCGGTCGTGGGCGTCGGCGTCCATGACGACCGGCACGGCACGGCAGTGCGAGACCAGCTCCAGGGCGAGGTTCAGCACCTCGGTGTCGGTGTCCCTCGTGGGGGTGAGCACCCAGGGGCGGCCCTCGAAGAGGTCGCCGGTCGCCGCCAGCGGGCCGGACTTCTCCCGGCCCGACATGGGGTGCGTGCCCAGGTACCGGGTCAGGTCGAGCCCGAGCGCCTCCAGCTCGCGGCGCGGGCCGCCCTTGACGCTTGCCACATCGAGGTAGCCGCGCGCCAGGCCGCGCCGCATGGCGTCGGCGAGGACCGCGGCGACGTGCGCGGGCGGGGCGGCGACGATCGCCAGGTCGACGGGCCCGTCGGGCGCCTCGTCCGTACCGGCTCCGAGCGCGGTCGCCGTGCGGGCCTGCTCGGGGTCGTGGTCGGCGAGGTGGACGGCGACGCCGCGCTGGGCGAGGGCCAGGGCGGCGGAGGTCCCGATGAGTCCGGTGCCGATGACGAGTGCGGTTCTCACTGGGCGATGTCCTTGCGCAGTGCGGCGGCGGCGCCCAGGTAGACGTGGTTGATCTCGGCCCGCGGCCGGTCGGACTCGATGTGCGCGAGCACCCGGACGACGCGGGGCATGGCGCCCTCGATGTCCAGTTCCTGGGCGCAGATCAGCGGCACGTCCAGGATGCCCAGCTTCCGGGCGGCCGCGGCCGGGAAGTCGCTGTGCAGATCGGGCGTGGCCGTGAACCAGATGCTGATCAGGTCGTCGGTGGTCAGCCCGTTCCGCTCCAGGACGGCGGTGAGCAGGGCCCCGACCTGCTCGTCCATGTGGCCGGCTTCGTCCCGCTCGAGTTGGACGGCGCCCCGGACCGCTCGTACCGCCACGGCTGCTCCTTGCTGGTGTGCGACATCGGCTCTACGTCCGTCAAGCCTAGTCAGCCGGGTGCGGACGGGTGCGGGGCGCTCGCCCGCTGAGACGGGCGGGCCGGCGTCTCAGAGATCCCAGAGGGCGCCGAGCGTCACGAGTTCACTCCGGTACTCGATCCGGTCCGCCCACTCGGCGGGCCAGGCCTCGGCGCCGAGGTACGCGCCCGCGAAGGCCCCGGCCAGGCACGCGATGGAGTCGGAGTCGCCGGAGGTGCACGCGGCCCGGCGCAGGGCGGTCAGGGGCTCGTCCACGAACTGCAGGAAACACAGCAGCCCGGTGGCAAGCGCCTCCTCGGCGATCCAGCCCTCCCCCGTGGCGAGGCAGGGGTCGTTCTCCGGGGAGAAGGTCCGTACGGCGTCCCGCAGCCGGTCGAGCACCCCCAGGCACTCGTCCCAGCCGCGCGCGATGAACTGCTCCGGCGTGGCGTCCTCGGCCCGCGTCCACAGATCACCGAGCCACTGCTCGTGGTAGCGGTCGCGGTTCTCGTAGGCGTACGACCGCAGCAGCCCGACCAGTCCGGTCGGCTCCGCGCCCTGCGCGAGCAGCCGTACGGCGTGCGCGGTGAGGTCGGAGGCGGCCAGTGCCGTGGGGTGCCCGTGCGTGAGAGCGGCCTGCAACTGGGCGGCGCCCGCGCGCTGTTCGTCGCTCAGCCCGGGGACGAGGCCGATCGGCGCGACGCGCATGTTGGCGCCGCATCCCTTGGAGTGGATCTGGCTGGCGTCCTGCCAGGGCCGCTCAGGCTGCTCCAGCAGGACACAGGCCCGGATGCAGGTGTTGCCGGGCGCCCGGTTGTTCTCCGGGGAGCGGTTCCAGTCGATGAACTCCTGCCGCACGGGCCCGGCCAGTTCGCCGGGTCCGAGCACCCCCCGGTCCATCGCGGTGCGCAGCCCGCGCCCCAGCGCCAGCGTCATCTGCGTGTCGTCCGTGACGATGGCGGGCGCCGGCAGTTCCATCTCCCGCCAGGGCCCGAACTTGGCGAGTATCGACGGCACGTTGCTGAACTCGGTCGGGAAGCCGAGCGCGTCCCCGAGGGCGAGGCCGATCAGGGAGCCGGTGGCGGCGCGCTTGCGGACGGTGGTGGAGGTCATGCGGGGCGTCCTTCCCGGGACGGGCGGAGGAGGGGCGGGTGCAGGGCGGCGGCGTCGCCCGCGCGGTAGAGGGCGGCGGGTTTGCCGCGGCCTCCGGTCAGGCGCGCGGCGCCGGGGACCGGTGTGACGAAGCCGGGGGTGGCGAGCACCTTGCGCCGGAAGTTGGGCCGGTCGAGCGGGGTGCCCCACACGGTCTCGTAGACCTGCTGGAGCTCGCCGAGGGTGAACTCGGGCGGGCAGAAGGCGGTGGCGAGACCGGTGTACTCGAATCTGGCCCCGACCCTCTCGTGCGCGTCGGCCAGGATCCGGTCGTGGTCGAACGCCAGCGGCCGGGCCGTGTCGTACGGCACCCAGCGGGCCTGCGTGGCGTCGCCGCCGCCGTACGGTTCGGGCGGGTCGGGCAGCAGCGCGGTGAAGGCCACCGAGACGACCCGCATCCGGGGATCGCGGTCCGGCTCGCTGTAGGTGCGCAGCTGCTCCAGGTGCAGCCCGGAGACGTCGGACAGGCCGGTCTCCTCGGCGAGTTCACGCCGGGCCGCCACCTCCGCGGACTCGTCCGGCAGCACGAAGCCACCGGGCAGGGCCCAGCGGCCGGCGTACGGCTCCTGTCCGCGCTCGACGAGCAGGACGTGCAGCGCGCCGGCGCGGATGGTGAGGACGGCCAGGTCGACGGTGACCGCGAAGGGTTCGTACGCGTACTTGTCGTAGCCCTGCATGCGGCACCACCCCCTTAATAGTCGCACTGACTATAAAGGGGGTGGTCGTCACTCGCAAGAGGCCGGCCGTCCTGCCGCCTAGAGGTCCACTTCCTTCATCAGCATTCCGACCTCGGTGTTGGACAGCCGCCGCAGCCAGCCCGACTTCTGGTCGCCGAGCGTGATCGGGCCGAAGGCGACGCGCACCAGCTTGTCGACCGGGAATCCGGCCTCGGCGAGCATGCGGCGCACGATGTGCTTGCGGCCCTCGTGCAGGGTGACCTCGACGAGGTAGTTCTTGCCGGTCTGCTCGACGACCCGGAAGTGGTCCGCGCGCGCGTACCCGTCCTCCAGCTGGATGCCGTCCTTCAGCCGCTTGCCCAGGTCACGCGGGATCGGGCCGACGATGTGCGCGAGGTAGGTCTTCTTGACGCCGTACTTGGGGTGGGTCAGCCGGTGGGCCAGCTCGCCGTGGTTGGTGAGCAGGATGACGCCCTCGGTCTCGGTGTCGAGCCGCCCCACGTGGAAGAGCCGCGTCTCGCGGTTGGTGACGTAGTCGCCGAGGCACTGGCGCCCCTCGGGGTCCTCCATCGTGGAGACGACACCGGCGGGCTTGTTCAGCGAGAAGAACTGGTACGACTGGGTCGCGACCGTCAGGCCGTCGACCTTGACCTCGTCCTTCTCCGGGTCGACGCGCTTGCCCTGCTCCAGCACGATCTCGCCGTTGACCTCGACCCGGGCCTGCTCGATCAGCTCCTCGCAGGCGCGCCGGGAGCCGTAGCCCGCGCGCGCGAGAACCTTCTGGAGCCGCTCGCCCTCCTGCTCGGCACCCGGGAAGGTCTTGGGCAGCTTGACGTCCTTCCGGCCCGCGTACCGCTCCCGGTTGCGCTCCTCGGCCCGCGTCTCGAACTCACGGGAACGGGCGGGCTCGGTACGTCCGCCCTGCTGGGGCTTGCGGGGGCCGCCCTTGGCGCCGCCGCGGGCCGCGCCGCCGCGCCCCGCCTTCGGGCCGTCCTTGGTCGCCCCGGGGCCCACGTCGTAGCGGCGCTCCTCGGGGCGGGGCTTGCGGGGGCGGCCCTGCCCCTGCTGGTCCCGGTTGTCACCGGCACCGCGGTAGTTGCCGCGTCCGCCGGTCCCGCCACTCTTGCCACTGCCGCTGCTTCGCATCAAAATTCCGTCGTCTTGTCGTCTGCGTCCTCGGAATCCGGAGCGTCCGGATCGAACGACGGCACGCCTTCCTGCGTCTCGGCCTCGATCGCCTCCGCCTCCGGGAGGAAGGGCGCGAGCTCCGGGAGCTCGTCCAGGCCGCGCAGGCCCATTCGCTCCAGGAAGTAGTTCGTCGTCGTGTACAGGATCGCACCTGTTTCGGGTTCCGTGCCCTCCTCCTGGACCAGACCGCGCTGGAGCAGGGTGCGCATGACGCCGTCACAGTTCACTCCACGCACTGCCGAGACCCGGCTGCGGCTGACCGGCTGGCGGTACGCCACCACCGCGAGCGTCTCCAGCGCCGCCTGCGTGAGCCGGGCCGTCTGGCCCTCCAGGGCGAGCCGCTCGACGGCCGGGGCGTACTCGGGGCGGGTGTAGAAGCGCCAGCCCCCGGCGACGAGCCGCAGCTCGAAGCCGCGCCCCTGTGCCGTGTACTCGTCGGCCAGCTCCCGCAGCGCCTTGGCGATCTGCCGCTTGGGCCGCTCCAGTATCTTCGCGAGGTGCTCCACCGTCGCGGGCTCGTCCACGACCATGAGGACGGCCTCCAGGGCGGGCCTGAGCTCCAGGCCGGCGACGGCACGCAGCCCGGCCGGCAGCTCGGTGGTGTCCTCGCTCACGCCTTCTCCTCCTGCTCCTTGGGCTCCCCGGCCCGCACGGGCTCCGGCGGCCGGTCGAACTCGTCGGTCACCATCGGCCCGGCGTCCTGCTCGCCGCCGGTCCAGCGCACCAGCAGCTCACCGAGGGCGGTCTCCTGCTCCAGCGCCACCGCCTTCTCGCGGTACAGCTCCAGCAACGCCAGGAACCGCGCCACCACGGTGAGGGTGTCGTCGGTGTCCTCGACGAGCGCGCGGAAGCTGACCTCGCCGAGTTCCCGCAAGCGCGCGACGACGATGCCGGCCTGCTCCTGCACACTCACCAGCGGGGCGTGGATGTGGTCGACGTACACCTGCGGCTTGGGCTTCGGCTGCATCGCCTTGACCGCGAGCTTCGCGAACCCCTCCGGGCCGATGCTGATGACGACCTCGGGGAGCAGCTCGGCGTGCTGCGGTTCCAGGCCGACGGTACGGGGGTGGCGGTGGGCCTCCTCCTCGAGGCGGTTGCTGAAGATGTCGGCGACGTGCTTGTAGGCGCGGTACTGGAGCAAGCGCGCGAAGAGCAGGTCGCGGGCCTCCAGCAGCGCCAGGTCGGCCTCGTCCTCCACCTCGGCCGAGGGCAGCAGCCGTGCCGCCTTCAGGTCGAGCAGGGTGGCGGCTACGACCAGGAACTCGGTCGTCTCGTCCAGGTCCCACTCCGGCCCCATGGCCCGGATGTGCGCCATGAACTCGTCGGTCACCCTGGACAGGGCGACCTCGGTGACGTCGAGCTTGTGCTTGGAGATCAGCTGGAGCAGCAGGTCGAAGGGGCCCTCGAAGTTGGCGAGCCGCACCTTGAAACCACCGGACTCCCCTTCCCCGCTACCGTCAGCTTCACCGGCCTCGGCGGCTTCAGGGGGCACGACGGACGCATCGACCTCGGCAGCTTCGAGGGCCACGACGGACGCACCGGCCTCGACCGGCCCTGCAAGCTCGACAGCAGACGCCGCAGCCTCGGGGGACCCGGCAGGCTCGACGGACGCGGCAGTTGCGAGGTTCGTAGCGGGACCGGTGAGCCCGGCAGGCTCGGCGGACGCGACAGACGGGGCGGGCTCGGCGGGCCCGGCGGGAGCCGGGTGGTCCGGCTCGGGTTCCGGGGCGGCGGTCTCGACGACGTCGACGGCCTCGCCGGCCTTCGCGGCCCCGGCGGCCTCGCGGTCCGGCTCGGGCGCAGCCCCTGGGCCCCTCCCCAGCGCACGCCTGCGGGCGGCCGGGCCGGAGGACGGGACTGGGGAGCCTTGCGAGGTCATAGCCCCCGCAGGCTACCGCTACCGCCCACGAAGCCGTCGTACGAGGATGCTGGCGTCCCCGCGGGTCTCCAGGTCGGCCAGCACCACGGCGACGGCCTCGCGCACGATGCGCCCCCGGTCCACGGCCAGCCCGTGTTCGCCCCGCAGGACGAGGCGGGCGTGCTCCAGGTCCATCAGCTCCTCGGCGGACACGTACACCGTGATCTTCTCGTCGTGCCGCTCACGCCCGCTGGGCCGCCGCGCGGCGGCCCGCCCGCGCTTGTTGCGGGGCGCCGCCGCGGCAGAACCTTCCTGCGCCGCAGCCTGCCCCTGCCGCCGCGAGGGGCGCTCCGCGCCCCGGCTGCGCGACTCGGCGTCGGTCGGCTCCGCGTCGGCCGCGACATGCTCGGCGCCGTCCCCGTCACCGCCCTGCGCGGGCACCGCCTGCGGCGCGTCCTCCGTGACGGCCGTCGCGTCGGCCTCCCCCGCCGGAGGTGGCACCCGGGCCTCGCCGTTGGCGCCCCGCCGGGGAGTGGATGACTGGAGCGCCATTCCCCCTGTCGTACGGAACAGTTCGTCGGCCCCCGGCAGACTCACTCGGCGTGACACCGGGCGAGCACCTCCCTGGCGAGCTGGCGATAGGCGGCGGCACCCACGGAGTTGGAGGCGTACGTGGTGATCGGCTCACCGGCGACGGTGGTCTCCGGGAAGCGGACCGTGCGCCCGATGACCGTGTGATAGACGTGGTCGTCGAAGGCCTCGACGACCCGCGCGAGCACCTCACGGCTGTGCACCGTGCGCGAGTCGTACATCGTGGCGAGGATCCCGTCGAGCTCCAGCTCCGGGTTGAGCCGCTCCTGGACCTTCTCGATGGTCTCGGTCAGCAGCGCCACACCACGCAGGGCGAAGAACTCGCACTCCAGCGGCACGATCACCTTGTGAGCCGCCGTCAGGGCGTTCACGGTGAGCAAGCCGAGCGAGGGCTGACAGTCGATCACGATGTAGTCGTAGTCCGGCAGCAGCGGCTTCAGCGCGCGCTGCAGCGAGGACTCACGGGCCACTTCGGAGACCAGCTGGACCTCGGCCGCCGACAGGTCGATGTTGCTGGGCAGCAGGTCCATGTTGGGGACCGCCGTCTTCAGCAGGACCTCGTCGGCCGCCAGGCCCCGCTCCATGAGCAGGTTGTAGACGGTGAGGTCGAGCTCCATCGGATTGACACCGAGACCGACCGACAACGCGCCCTGCGGGTCGAAGTCCACGAGCAGCACCCGGCGTCCGTACTCCGCGAGCGCCGCACCCAGATTGATGGTGGACGTCGTCTTGCCGACGCCGCCCTTCTGGTTGCACATCGCGATGATCTTCGCGGGTCCGTGGTCCGTCAGCGGCCCCGGGATCGGGAAGTACGGCAGCGGGCGTCCGGTCGGGCCGACGCGCTCGCGGCGCTGACGGGCCGCGTCGGGCGCGAGCGTGGCCGCGTACTCCGGATCGGGCTCGTACTCGGCGTCCGGGTCGTAGAAGTGCCCCTCGGGCAGTTCCTCGTAGTCGGCGAAGTGGTTGTGGGGCGCGCCACTTCCGTCGCCGGCCATGGCGTTCACGTGATGGCCATCCATGCTCTGGTGTGCTGGCTGAGTCACCCCTGACTTGTGGTGACCCTGGTGGGCTGCGAAGGTGCGCACCGCGACGGAGCCGACAGCCTCGAACCCCGCGGGAGCCTGGCCCCGCGCAGGGCTTCCTGGTTGACCACCCCCGGGAGAAAATGTCGACTCATTCACAAGTCGTCTTACCTCCTTGGTGACCAGGGAACTTCTAGACAGGTCAGCGTGGCACCATGCCGACGGTTGGCGACTCTATGGCGTGTCGGGCGTCCGCAGCAACACAATCCGCCGGACCCGGCAGGATGTGTCGGCAATGAAACATCCCTCTGTCAAGGGCGTACGGCCGTCGCACGGCAGGTTTCACCGGTGTGCGAATCGGTTCAAGGGTTACGTTCGAGGCGAGTTGACCGAGAGTCGCAAAGTGACCATACACACATCCGGCCGGACCTTGTCGGGCAAGGTCCGGCCGGATGTTCGCGGTTGACGACCTGTGTTGACGTATCGCCTTTTCGCTTTTGATGACTTGGGACCCGGCGGTCAGCCGAGGAGCGCCTCCAGCTCCACGTGGTCCAGCCCGTGCGCCTCGGCCACCTCGCGGTAAACGACCTTGCCGTCATGCGTGTTGAGGCCCTTGGCGAGCGCGGGGTCACGGCGCAGCGCCTCCACCCAGCCACGGTTGGCCAGCTCCACGATGTACGGGAGCGTGGCGTTGGTGAGGGCGTTGGTGGAGGTGTTCGGGACAGCGCCGGGCATGTTGGCGACGCAGTAGAAGACCGACTGGTGGACCGGGAAGGTCGGCTCGGCGTGCGTGGTCGGACGGGAGTCCTCGAAGCAGCCGCCCTGGTCGATCGCGATGTCGACAAGGACACTTCCCGGCTTCATGCGGGAGACGAGCTCGTTGGTGACGAGCTTCGGCGCCTTGGCGCCGGGGATGAGCACAGCGCCGATGACGAGGTCGGCGTCGAGGACGGCCTTCTCCAGCTCGAAGGAGTTGGACATGATGGCCTTGACCTTGGTGCCGAAGATCCGGTCGGCCTCGCGCAGCTTGTTGATGTCGCGGTCCAGCAGCGTCACCTCGAAGCCCATGCCGACGGCGATCTGGGTGGCGTTCCAGCCGGAGACACCGCCGCCGATCACGACGGCCTTGGCGGGGGTCACGCCGGGAACGCCGCCCGGCAGCACACCGCGGCCGCCGGCCGCGCGCATCAGGTGGTAGGCGCCGACCTGCGGGGCGAGACGGCCCGCGACCTCGGACATCGGGGCGAGCAGCGGCAGCGCGCGGCTCGGCAGCTCGACGGTCTCGTAGGCAATGGCGGTGGTGCCGGACTCCAGCAGGGCGTCCGTGCACTCCTTGGACGCGGCCAGGTGCAGGTAGGTGAAGAGCGTCTGGTCCTTGCGCAGGCGGTGGTACTCCTCGGCGATGGGCTCCTTGACCTTCAGCAGCAGGTCGGCCGAGGCCCACACCTCGTCGGCCGTCTCCAGGATCTGCGCGCCCGCGGCCACGTACTCGGCGTCCGTGATCGAGGAGCCGAGGCCGGCGTTGCGCTCGATGACCACCTGGTGGCCGTTACGCACCAGCTCGTGCACGCCGGCGGGGGTGATGGCCACCCGGAACTCGTTGTTCTTGACCTCGCGGGGGATGCCGACCTTCACGTCGATCACGGTCCTTGGCTCAGAGGGGGTGTATTACACGACTGACCCGGATGTAGGGGGCACACCGGGAGACACCGCAGGAGAACGTGCGGCAGAGCCAGTCTAATGAAGGTGTTCCCGCTGTCTAGCCTTCCATTGCATCAATCTTCTGCGGATGTACTACGGATTTCGCAGGCACTAGCTGCATATTCCGTGGCTGGATCTGGCGTTTCGGCCTCCTGGATCTCATCCCCCAGCATGCGCTCGGCGGCGCTGCGGTGCAGCAGGGCGGCCGTGGGATCACCCAGACGCTCCAGGGTGTCGGCCAGCCGCAGATGCAGGGCGGCCTGCAGACGGGCGTCCGCCGCGCGGCGCGCCCATTCGACCGCCTCCTGGCAGGTACGCAGCGACTCCTCGGGCCGCCCCGCGTACTCCTGGACGCGCGCCAGCTCGCTCAACGCGCGGGCGTGGGCGGCCACATCGCCCAGCCTGCGGTACCCGGCGATGGCGGCCCTCCAGTTGCGCTGCGCCTCCCCGTAGCGCCCCGCGTAGGTGTGCGCCGTCGCGATCCGGCCGTACAACCGGGCGGCCTCCTCGCTCTCCCCGCGGGCCAGGCGCTCGGCCAGTGCCCGGCCGAACCAGTCGGCCGCCCGGTCGTGATCACCCAGCTCCTGGTGCGCGCCCCCTACGGATTCCATCGCGCGACCGGTCGCGTACGGGTCGTTCGCCCGGCGTCCGGCGTCCAGCGCGGCCCGGTAACGGACCAGGGCGTCGGCCGTCCGGCCGGTCCTGGCGTCCAGATCGCCCAGGTTCAGCAGCGCCGCCGCCTGCTCCCGTGGCAGGTCCCGGCGCTCGGCCACGTCGAGCACCAGCCGGTGGATGCCGTACAGGTCGCAGGCGGCGGCCTGCGTCCCGAAGTGGGCGACCATCGCGCGCACGAGCTGGGACATCAGCCGCCGGGCCAGGGTGTCCAGCTCCCCGTCGGCGACCGCGAGCCGGGCGGAGGCCAGCAGTGCCGGGCGGCGCAGGCGCAGCCAGTCCGCGGCCGCCCGGGGACTGGGGAAGCGCAGGGCGCGCGGGGTGCCGGCCAGCTTCTCGCGGGCCTGGGGGCTGTCGGTCTCGGTGATGGCCCGGCAGGACTGCAGCAGCCGTACCGTCCGCTCCAGCATCCGGGCGCGGGCCAGCTGGAGCTCGGCGGGGCGGTCCTCGGTCTCGGTGACGGCCTGGAGCAGCGGGTGCAGGCACCCGGGCACCTCGTACTCCGGCAGCAGCGAGTCGGCGCTGGTCCTGCGCAGCAGGCCGAGGGCGGCGAAGTCGTCCAGGGTGTGCCGGGCGCCGTTGACCGAGCAGCCGGCGAGCGCGGACGCGGTGTGCTGGTCGATACGGCCGGCGGGGGCGAGCGACAGCAGGCGCAGGATACGGGCGGCGCTGCCCGGCAGCGAGGAGTGGACCAGCCGGAAGACCCGGCTGAGGGGCGTCCCGTCGTCGCCCTCGGCGTGCAGCTGCTTGGTGAGGTCGGCGACGGCCGCCTGGGGGCGGGCGGCGAGCCAGCCGCCGGCCAGCATCAGCGCGGCGGGCTGGGCCTGGCACGCCTCGACGAGTCCCTCCGCCGCCCGCGGGTCGACGGTGATCCGGACGGAGCCGGTGAGCCGGGACAGCAGTTCGACGGCGGACTTGGTGTCGAGGCCGCCGAGGGTGCAGGGGCGGACGTCGGTGATGCCGGTCAGCGGGCCCCGGGCGACCGCGACGACCAGGCAGTCGGGGGTGTCCGGCAGCAGGGCGTCGACCTGCTCGGCGTCGGCCGCGTCGTCCAGCAGGAGCAGGGCCCGGCGGCCGGCCAGTGCCTCGCGGAGCGCCGCCGCGAGGTCGTCGTCGGCGGCTCCGGGCGGGGCCGGCCGGTCCAGGGCGGTGAGCAGGTCCCCCGCGGTGCGGGCCGTCGGCACGGGGGTGCCGTCGGGTTCGCTGAGCCGGGCGCGCAGCACCCCGTCGGGGTACCGGCCGGCGACCTGCCGTACCAGTTCCTCGGCGAGGGCGGTGCGGCCGGAGCCGGGACGGCCCGCGATCAGCAGCACGCGCGCGCGTGGCGCCTTGCGGCCGGAGAGGGTGTCGAGTCCGGCACGCTCGATGTCGGCGCGCAGTTCCTTCAACTCCCGTGTGCGGCCCAGGAACTGGCTCTGCGCGGACGCGCCCGACACCTGCACGCCGTCTGGCTCCACCGCCTGATCCGTCACGGGCCACACTCCCGTCCAACCGCACGCGCAAAAGCCCGCCGGGACTCCGGTTCGGGCGTTCCCGAGCCTAGTTCACGCTCTGCGACGAACTCGGCGGAGCACGGCGGAGACGTCCCCCGATCGGATCAGGCGATCGTCACACCGGACGACGCCCGGTGCGGCAGGTGGCGGATCAGGCCTGGAAGGGACGTGCCGGCCACGGCGCCTCCGCCGGGCGCAGCGCGTCGAGCCCGTCGCCCTGCTGGGCGGCGACCAGCGAAAGAACGCCCACGACCAGGCAGTTGTTGTGCAGCTCGCCGGCCAGGACGCCCCGTACCAGCTCCTCGACCGGGACCCGCGCCAGTTCCAGGTCGATCTCCTCGTGCTCCGCCGCGAAGCGCTCGCCCTCCGCCTCGGACAGCTCGCGGGCGAGGAAGATGCGCACCGCCTCGTCGCAGCCTCCGGGCGTCGTGTAGACGTCGGTCAGCACCCGCCAGTCCTCGGCCTTGACGTGCGCCTCCTCGTACAGCTCGCGCTGGGCCGCGTGCAGCGGGTTCTCACCGGGCACGTCGAGCAGGCCTGCCGGGATCTCCCACAGCTTCTGGCGCACCGGGTGCCGGTACTGGCGCAGCACCAGGACCCGGCCGGCGTCGTCGAGGGCGAGGACCGCCACGGACCCGGGGTGGACCTGGTAGTCACGGCGGACGACCGTGCCGTCGGACATGACCACGTCGTCCGTGCGGACCGAGGTCTTGTTGCCCACGAAGGGGGTCTCCGTGGCCCGGATCTCCCACTCCTCGTGGCTGTCCTTGATCGTCATGCCCTGTCCTTCCCGACGTACCACCGGCGTGCGACAACAAGCCGGGGTGCGCACCTTGGCGGGCTCGCACCCCGGCAACGGTACAACTGGTGCGTTACTTCGCGTTCTTCCGCTCGACCGCGGCCTTGACCAGCCCGGCGAACAGCGGGTGCGGACGCGTCGGCCGGGAGCGCAGCTCCGGGTGCGCCTGCGTGGCGACGAGGTACGGGTGCACGTCGCGCGGGTACTCCACGTACTCGACGAGCTTGCCGTCCGGGGAGGTGCCCGAGAAGAGGATCCCGGCCTTCTTCTCCAGCTCCGAGCGGTAGGCGTTGTTCACCTCGTAGCGGTGGCGGTGCCGCTCCTCGACGTACTCCTTGCCGTCGTACACCTCACGCACGATGGAGCCCTCGGCCAGCTTCGCCGGGTACATGCCCAGGCGCATCGTTCCGCCCATGTCGCCCTCGCCCGCGACGATGTCGAGCTGCTCGGCCATGGTGGAGATGACCGGGTGGGCGGTGGCCGGGTCGAACTCGGTGGAGTTGGCGTCGGCGATGCCGGCCAGGTTGCGCGCCGCCTCGACCACGATGCACTGCAGGCCGAGGCAGAGACCGAGCAGCGGGATCCGGTTCTCCCGGGCGTACTGGATGGCGCCGACCTTGCCGGAGACACCGCGGTCGCCGAAGCCGCCGGGGATGCAGATGGCGTCCACGTCGGACAGCTGCGCCTCGGCGCCGGAGGAGGTGCGGCAGTCGTCGGAGGTGACCCACTTGATCTTCACGCGGGTCTTGTTGGCGAAGCCGCCCGCGCGCAGCGCCTCGGTGACCGAGAGGTAGGCGTCGGGCAGGTCGATGTACTTGCCGACCAGCGCGAGGGTGATCTCGTGGTCCGGGTTGTGGACGCGGTCGAGCAGGTCGTCCCAGGTCGTCCAGTCGACGTCGCGGAACGGCAGGTCCAGGCGGCGGACGGCGTAGGCGTCCAGGCCCTCGGAGTGCACCACCTTGGGGATGTCGTAGATCGACGGCGCGTCGGGGCAGGCCACGACGGCGGCCTCGTCGACGTCGCACATCAGCGAGATCTTGCGCTTGATGGCGGTCGGCACCTCACGGTCGCAGCGCAGCACGATGGCGTCCGGCTGGATACCGATGTTGCGCAGGGCGGCGACCGAGTGCTGGGTGGGCTTGGTCTTCAGCTCGCCCGAGGGGCCGATGTACGGCAGCAGCGAGATGTGCACCACGAAGACGTTGTCGCGGCCGACCTCGTGCCGGACCTGGCGGACGGTCTCGAGGAACGGCAGCGACTCGATGTCGCCGACCGTGCCGCCGACCTCGGTGATGACGACGTCCACGTCGTCGGTGGCCATGCGGCGGATGCGGTGCTTGATCTCGTTGGTGATGTGCGGGATGACCTGCACGGTGTCGCCCAGGTACTCCCCGCGCCGCTCCTTGGCGATCACCGTCGAGTAGACCTGGCCGGTGGTGACGTTGGCGGAGCCGTCCAGATCGCGGTCAAGGAAGCGCTCGTAGTGGCCGATGTCCAGGTCGGTCTCGGCGCCGTCGTTGGTGACGAACACCTCACCGTGCTGGAAGGGGTTCATCGTGCCCGGGTCGACGTTGATGTACGGGTCGAGCTTCTGCATCACGACGCGCAGACCCCGGGCCTTGAGCAGCATTCCCAGGCTGGACGCGGTCAGGCCCTTGCCGAGAGAGGAGGCGACACCCCCGGTGACGAAGATGTGCTTGGTCGTCGAAGATTTGGGCGTCATGGCCAAGAGGAGGCTCCCGTGGTCTCGGTCTGGGGATGCGGTGCGGCTGCCGTGCCGGGCTTTGCCGGGGGTGCCGTCGCTGCGGTTCGGGGGTTTCGAGCCCACCGGTCCACGGGCTACCAGGGTATCAGCGCCACGACCCGATGGCGCCCGGCCACGCTCCGCGCACGGCCCGCCACGTACGCGTACTGCTCACCTGTTTCTCACCCGGCGGTCACTCGTTCGGCGCATGTGGGTTGCCCGGAGCGGCACGCAGATCATCTACGTGCGTCGTATCCTGCTCGGACACTCGCTGCCGAGCCCGCCGGCGAAACACGGCACCACCCCCGCCCGTAAGCACCGGAACAACAAGAGCTCGTCAGATCGTTGAGCGACGACGGTCGTTTTGCCTCCGGGCGGAGCGGCAGTTTTACTGCACAGCTCAACGACGTATTACAACGACCCCTTGACCGCACATAGCGAAAGCCCCCTCATGGGGCTACGTGGCCGTTCGACTGGAGTTGCACGTGGCCGGGCGCATCGAAGACTACGCACTCATCGGAGACATGCAGACCGCCGCCCTGGTCTGCCGGGACGGCACAGTCGACTGGCTGTGCCTGCCCCGCTTCGACTCGCATGCCATCTTCGCCGGTCTGCTGGGCACCGAGGAACACGGCTTCTGGCGGATCGGCCCCGCGCACGCCGCCGACGCCGAGCCCCCGGCCGCCGCCCGGCGCACCTACCGCGGTGACTCGCTGATCCTGGAATCCGAGTGGGACACCCCCCGTGGAACGGTCCGTGTGACCGACTTCATGCCGCCGCGTGACGGGGCCCCGCAGCTGATCCGGATCGTGGAGGGCGTCTCGGGGCGGGTGCCGATGCGCTCGGCGCTGCGGATGCGGTTCTCGTACGGCCGGATCGTCCCCTGGGTGCACAAGCACGAAGGCCGCACGGTCGCCGTCGCGGGCCCCGACTCCGTGTGGTTCGACACCTCCGCCGAGACCTACGGCAAGGCGCTGACCACGTACGCGGACTTCACGGTCGCGCCCGGCGACCGGATCGCGTTCACCATCTCGTGGCAGGCCTCGCACCGTGAGCCGCCGCCGCTGCCGGAGCCCGAGCAGTCGCTGGAGGCGACGGAGGACTTCTGGCGCGAGTGGGTCGAGCACTGTACGTACCACGGTCCCTACCGCGAGGCGGTGGTCCGCTCGCTGATCACGCTGAAGGCCCTGACGTACGCGCCCACGGGTGGCATCGTCGCCGCGCCCACGACCTCGCTTCCCGAGGAGATCGGCGGCGTACGCAACTGGGACTACCGCTACACCTGGCTCCGCGACGCCGCGATCACGCTCTCCTCGCTGCTGCGCACCGGCTACCGCGAGGAGGCCCGCGCCTGGCGCGAGTGGCTGCTGCGCGCGGTGGCCGGCGACCCGGAGAACCTCCAGATCATGTACGGCATCGCCGGTGAGCGTGAGCTGGGCGAGGCGGAGCTCGACTGGCTGCCCGGCTACGAGAGCTCTGCCCCGGTCCGGGTCGGCAACGGTGCCGCCCACCAGCTCCAGCTCGACGTGTACGGCGAGGTCACCGAGGCCCTGCACCTGGCCCACATGACCGGCCTGGCCCGCAGCGACTACGCCTCGCTGCTCCAGCTGAAGCTGATCCGCTACCTGGAGGACCACTGGCACGAGCCGGACGAGGGCATCTGGGAGGTGCGCGGCCCGCGCCGCCACTTCGTGCACTCCAAGGTCATGGCCTGGGTCGCCGTCGACCGCACGATCAAGCTGCTGGAGTCCGGCGACGCGGACGGCCCGCTGGAGCGCTGGCGCGAGCTGCGCGACGACATCCACCGGGACGTGTGCGAGAAGGGCTACGACAAGGAGCGCAACACCTTCACGCAGTCCTACGGCTCGCAGGAGCTGGACGCCTCGCTGCTGCTCATCCCGCAGATGGGCTTCCTGCCGCCGGACGACAAGCGGGTCATCGGCACCATCGAGGCCATCCAGCGCGAGCTGTCCACGCCGGACGGCTTCATCCTGCGCTACCCCACCTCCGGCGAGGACGCGGGCGTCGACGGTCTCACCGGCGACGAGGGCGCCTTCCTCGCGTGCTCGTTCTGGATGGCGGACGACCTGGCGATGATCGGCCGCGTCGACGAGGCCCGCAAGCTGTTCGAGAGGCTCCTGTCGCTGCGCAACGACCTCGGTCTGCTCGCCGAGGAGTGGGACCCCCGCCTGCAGCGCCAGGTGGGCAACTTCCCGCAGGCCTTCAGCCACGTCCCGCTGATCGACACCGCGCTGCGGCTGACGGCTTCGGGGGCCTACGGCGGCTGAGGTGCCGCTCCCCCGGCACCCCACCGCGCGCTCTGCCCCGGCCCGGCCCGTGACCACCTCGGCGAGCCGGGGCCGCGTACACGCACGCCGAAGGCCCCCGTCGGAAAGCCCGACGGCCGGCGCGCCGGTCACCTACGACGTGTCCTGGCGTCTCACCGGCCGTGCCCGGGGCGCCGGTGTCAGTGCAGTGCGGCCCCGCTGTGTGCACGGCGACGGAGGTGCGGGGTCTTCGGGGGTCACCAGCGAGGGGACTGTTGGGCGAGCTGGAGGTCTCCCCTGCCGAAGGAGAAGTTCTCGTTCGGCACCGGAATCAGCGCGACGAAGATGTCGTCGGGCGGGACACCGAGCGCCTCGACGACCAGTTCGCTGATGGCGGCGGTCACGGCCCGCTTGTCCTCCAGGGGCCGGTGCGCTCCGAGGAGCAGCGTTCCGCTCGGGCGAGAAACGGCCAGCCGGCACGTGGGCGTGGAAAACAGGCATCGGAAATCCCAGTCCGTCCGGAGCGCGGCGCACGACGGACCACCTAAGTCTCTGAATGAAACCCAGATGGGTCAGGCTCCGGCAACTCGTCGACGTCGGCCTTCTGGAGCGCCGGACCTACCAGGAGGCCGGGCAGCGCGGCCGCCAGGAGTACCACCTGACCCCCCGCGCACAGGACCTGCAGTGGGTCCTCGCCGCGCTCCTTCAGTACGGCGACACCCACCTCGGCGACGGTTCGGGCGCGCCGGTGGTGCTGCGGCACGCCGGATGCGGCGGCCACGTCCAGGTCGCGTTGCACTGTTCGTGCGGGCACAAGGTCGCCGGCGGCGAAGTGGAACCGACCCCGGGGCCGGGCGCCGTACGGGTCTCCGCCCAGGAAGGTGCCTCATGACAGGTGACTGGCGGCGGGCCGTCTCCTGCCTGGAGAGCCGGCCGGAGGTCGACGCCGGCCGGATCGGCCTGTGGGGCACCAGCTACGCCGGGGGCCACGCAATGGTTCTGGGTGCCACCGATCGCCGACTGCGGGCCGTCGTGTCCCAGGTGCCGACCATCAGCGGTCACGAACAGGGACTGCGCCGCGTCGATCCCGACGCCCGGGCCGGCATCGAGAAGTCCTTCGACGAGGACGAGCGCGCACGGTTCCGCGGCGAGGCCCCGCGCACCGTGGCCGTGGTCAGCGACGATCCACCGTCACGGTCCGTTCGACACGCGCCGCCCGGATGTACAACCCCGGCACGTGGATCACCCGCGTCTGCCCCACACCGTCTCGAGGACACGGTCACCGTGACCGACCCGGCACTCGCCGCGTACGAACGTGCGCTCGAACCGAAGCGGCTCCAGCTGCTCCCGGGCGGCCACTTCGACCCGTACACCGCCCATTTCGGCCAGTCGAGCGCCGCCGCTCTGGCCTGGTTCCGCGAACACCTCGCCTGACAGGCGGACCCTGACAGACGGACCCGCCCGCAGCGGGGCACACATCACCGAAGGACGGCAGGTAAGCACCGTGAACGAGCTGCTCAGCGAAGCGATCGAGGCCCACGGCGGCCGCGAGCGCTGGCAGGAACTGACCCAGGCGCAAGCCACCCTCGTCAGCGGTGGTGACCTGTTCGCCATCAAGGGCCTGCCGCAGGATGACACGCCCCGCCGGATGACCGTCGCTCTGCACGAGGAGCATGCCTCCGTGCAGCCCTTCGGCGCCCCCGACCAGAAGACCGACTTCACGCCCGGACGAGTGAGCATCGAAAAGCTCGACGGGCGCGTGGTGGCCGAACGCCAAGACCCCCGCACGTCGTTCTCCGGACACACCCTGGAGACACCGTGGGACCCACTGGATCGCGCCTACTTCAACGGCTACGCCCTCTGGACCTACCTCACCACGCCCTTCCTGCTCGCCATGCCGGGATTCACGGTCACCGGCATCGAACCGTGGCGGGAAGGAGACGAGGTCTGGCCGGGGCTGCGCGCCACCTTCCCGGCCCAGATCGCCGGCCACAGCACCCACCAGGACTTCTACTTCGGTCCCGACCGGCTCCTGCGGCGCCACGACTACCACGTCGACGTGGCCGGGGGGTTCGCCGCCGCGCAGTACGTCCACGCGCACACCGAGGCGGACGGCATCGTGCTGCCCACCGCACGCCGGGCCTACCGCCGCGGCGCCGACGGCCGCGCGCTCACGGAGCAGGTGATGGTCTCCATCGACCTCAGCGAGATCCACTTCAGCTGAACCGGTCCGCGGTCGCAGGAGATGAGGCGAGGGCGCGCCCTGCCTAGGCTGAGAAGGACCGGCCTCGGTGGAAGGAAGGGCGCACATGTCCTCCAAGGCGCACACGGCCCTCGTCGAGCTCCGTGAGGATCTCGACGGCGACGTGTTCGCCCCGTGGGACCCGGGATACGACGAGGCCCGGGCCGTCTTCAACGCCAGGATCGACCGGCGGCCAGCCGTGATCGCCCAGTGCGCGCACGAGGCGGACGTCGTCCGGGCGGTGCGCTTCGGCCGGGAGCTGGATCTCAACATCGCGGTGCGCGGCGGCGGGCACAGTGTCGCCGGCATGGGGACGAACGACACCGGTCTGGTCGTCGACCTGCGCCGGATGCACGGCGTGACCGTCGACCCCGTGGCCGAGGCGGTCCGTGTCGAGGGCGGCGCCACGACGGGCCATCTGGACCGGGCGGCCCAGCCGTACGGCCTGGCGACCACCGGCGCCCGGGCCTCCACGACCGGCGTCGCCGGCTGCGTGCTGGGGGGTGGCAGCGGCTGGCTGGAGCGCTCCTGCGGCGTCGCCGCCGACAACCTGCTCGGCGTGGAGCTGATCACCGCGAGGGGCGATCGCATCCATGCCAGCACCGACGAGAACCCGGAGCTGTTCTGGGCCCTGCACGGCGGCGGCGGCAACTTCGGCATCGCCACCGCCCTCACCCTGAAGCTGTACGAGGTGCCGGAGTTCGCGCTCGCCCTCGTGCACTACCTCCCGGAGCACGCCCGGGAGGCGGTCCGCACCTACCGGGAGGTCATCGGCACCGGCCCGCTGGAGGCGGCCGGCGCAGTCATCCGGCAATCCGGGCCGCCCGCGTCCCTCGTGCCGTCCTCACCGGACCTCGGGCCGCTGTGCTCCGTGCTGCTGACGTACGCGGGGTCCTGGGAGGACCTGCGCAAGCTGGCCGAGCCGCTGCTGGCGCTGCCGCACGAGGCGGAGGTCGTCACCGCGCTCCCGTACGCCGACGCGCAGTGCCTCCTCGACCAGCCACCCGGCCTGCGCCACCACGGGTCGGCGGAGTACCTGTCCGCGGCTCCGGACGACTTCGTGGACGCCTTCTGCGCCCTCGCGGACTCCCTGCCCGTGCCGATGGGCACCCGGCAGACGCTGTTCCCGCTGGGCGGAGCGGTCGCCGACGCCCCGGACGACCACGTGGTGCCGTACCGGGACGCGACCTGGGCCGTGCACCCCTTCGCAGGCTGGGCCGACCCGGCGGACGACGAGCGGTGCGTGGAATGGGTACGGGACGTCCGCACCGCCGTGCGGCCGTGGAGCACCGGCGCGGTCCACCTGAACTTCGTCGGCGACGAGGGACGGGACCGGGTACGGGCCGGTCTCGGCCCGCAGAACATGTGGCGGCTGGGTGCGGTGAAGCGGCGCTACGACCCGGACAACGTCTTCCGCTTCAACCACAACATCAAGCCGGTGTAGCCCGGCAGGCGGAGCCCGGGCGGAGGCGGCGGACGGCGAGCGGCGCGGCGCCGGGCGGACCGGTGATCGTTTCCGTGACCGCCCGGAGATGTCACCGGAAGGTGCGCGCGGGTAGCGTCCGCTGCATGGACAGCCGATTCGACAGCACGGGCGCCGGGATCACCGTTCAGCGGGCACTGGAACTGCCCGGCCTGCGCAGCGGGCTCCCCGAGGTGCTCGCGGGCGCGGACCGGCTGCAGCGGACCGTGCGCTGGGTGCACGCGGGCGAGGTGCCGAACATCGCCTCGCTGCTGAAGGGCGGCGAACTGCTGCTGACCACGGGGTACGGCCTCGGCACCCGCCCGGCGGAGCAGCGCGTGTTCGTCCGCACCCTGGCCGAGCGCGGTATCGCGGCCCTGGTCGTGGAGCTCGGCCCGCGCTTCACTCGGCTGCCCTCGGCCCTCGTCGAGACGGCCCGCACCGCCGGGCTGCCCTTGGTGCAGCTGCACCGCGAGGTCCCGTTCGTGACGGTCACGGAGGAGATCCACACCGAGATCGTCAACGGCCACTACGCGCTGCTGCAGCGCGCCGAGGAGGTGCACCGCCGCTGCACCGAGGCCCTGCTGGGCGGCGGCGGCATCCCGCAGGTCCTCGGCATCCTGGCCGACTTCAGCGGCAACCCGGTCTTCCTGGAGACCACGGACGGTCAGCTGCTGTACGCCGCGGGCGCCGGGCCCGAGGGGGCGGAACCGCTCCAGGTGTGGGAGGGGCTGCGCGGCCAGCACAAGGACGCCCCGCCGGCCGGCTCGGTGCTGGTGGACGTGCCGGGGGGCGGTCCGGCGACGGGCCCGGGGACCGGTTCGGTGCGGGCGCGGCTGGTGCTGCTGCCGGTGCGCTCTCCGCTGTCGCCGGTGCACCGGATCGCCGCCGAGCGGACCGCGGGCATCCTGGCCGTGGTGCTGATGCAGGCCCGTCAGGAGGAGGAGCTGGCCGCGCGCGGCCGCGGTGACTTCCTGACCGACCTCGCCGAGGGCCGGATCGCCGCCGAGGAAGCCCCGGCCCAGGCGCGTGTGCTGGGTTTCAAGCCGGGCGGCAGTCCGCTGCTGCCGGTGGTGATGCGGCTGGGCGACGCGCTGTCGCCGGGCGGTGGCTGGGCGGTGCTGGCGCGCGCGGTCTCGGAGGAGCTGGCCTCGGTGGGCGTGCCGGTCCTGCTGGGCGTGCGGCCGGTGGAGGGCCGCGTCCTGGTGCTGCTCGGCCTGCGCTCCGAGTCGGAGCGCTCGGCGGTCGCCGACCGGGTCGCGGCGGCGCTGCGGGCCGGTGTGGAGCGGACCGGGATGCAGCGTCCGGGGGCGCAGCCGCCGGTCGTGGTGGTCGGGGTGGCCGGCGGCTGGGCGGCGGCTTCGGCGGGGCTGCGGCACGCGGCGGAGACGGCGACGGCCGCGCAGGGGCTCACGGACCGGCCCTGGTACGACGCCCGCCGCCTGGACATCGACCTGCTGCTGTGGCGGCTGCGCGACCATCCCGACCTGGCGGACTTCGTGGAACGCGCGATCGGGCCGGTGCGGGACCACGACAGCCGCGCGAAGCCGCCCCTGCTGCCCACCCTGGAGACCTTCCTCGCGCACGCGGGACGCAAGGCGGAGACGGCCCGCGAACTGCACCTCAACCGCCAGACGCTGTACAACCGCCTCGCCCGCATCGGTGAGTTGCTGGGCACCGACCTCGACGACCCGCAGACGGTGCTGGCGTTGAGCCTCGCCCTGCGGGCCCGTCGGCACGCCGGGCAGAGCAGCGGTGCCGGATAGAGCCGTCCGTGCACGGCTCGTGGGTCAGATCAGTGGCCGGGGCTGCGTCAACTCGTCGTACACGCTGAGCACCTGGGCGACCGTCTCGTCCTCGGTCGGCCAGGTCGCCGCCTGCCGCAGCCCCTTCTCCTGGAGCTGTTCCCTCCGTCCGGGGTCGTCCAGGAGCCTGACGACCGCTTCGGCGAACGCCGCCGCGTCCCCGGCCGGGACGAGTTCGGCCGCGTCGCCGACGAGTTCGGGAATGCCGCCGACGGACGTGGCGACCAGCGGCACGCGCGCGTGCAGGGCCTCCTGCGCCAGCACGGACCGCGACTCCCAGTGGCTCGGCAGCACGGCCAGGTCGGCGGCGGCGAGCAGTTCGCCCACGTCGTCGCGCCGGCCGAGCAGGCGCACCGGCAGCTCCTCGTCCTCGATCCGGCGCTGCAGCACCGGGCGCAGCGGCCCCTCCCCCGCGATGGCGACGAGCGGCACGGGATCGAGCCGGCGCCAGGCGCGGGCGGCGTCGAGCAGGACGTCGTAGCCGCGCTGCGGGTCCAGGGAGCCGACGGCCATCAGCAACGGGCGTGCGACGGCACCGAGTTCGGCCCGGACCTTGGGGCTCACGGGATCGGCTTCGTCGGGCTCGACGGGCGTGCGGCGTCCGGGCAGGGCGACGGCGGCGAGCCGGGCGTCGCGCGCGCCGGCCTTCCGCGCCCGGTCGACGAGGTCCGAGGTGGTGCCGAGCACCACGGTGGCCGCCCGCACCACCCGGCGTTCCAGCATGCGCAGGAAGTGGGCGCGCGCCCCCTCGGAGTGGGCGTGGCTGTGCCAGGTGACGATCAGCGGAGTGCGCCGTCCGGCCAGGGCGAGCGCGGCCCGGAAGGACGCGTGCAGCCCGTGCGCGTGCACGAGGTCGGCGCCCGTGCAGACGGCTCGCAGCGCCGCCACCGACCCTGGATCGCTGCTGCGCGGTACGTGGACGTGCTCGGCGCCGGCCCCGCTGAAGTCGTAGGCGCGATCCGCATCGACGGGGGCGCACACCGTGACCCGCACGCCCCGTGCGACGAGCCCCGCGGCCAGCGAGCGCACGTGCGCGCTGCTGCCGGCGTTGCCTCCGCCCAGCACCTGCACGGTGCGCAGCGTCGACTGGCCGTGCGGAGAGTGGCTGCTCACGGGGGTCACGTGGCCCGGGCTCCTGATTCGGCGTGGGACGGTCACGGCGGTCACGACGGTAACGGGGAAACGTACGGAAGGACGCTGCGGAGGGGTGTACCGCGCGACGTCCTCCGCGTACATGCTCAAGGATGCCAGGACACACCGCCGTTCCGGCAACGCCGGAGATCACACGCTCCCACACCCGGGGGCAACGCGCCGCTCGGCATCACTCACCCGAGTGACCTCACCACCCCACTCACCCGGTCCCCCCACACCGCCGCGGCGACGGCACCGGCCGCGTGCACGGCCAGAGCGGCCCGCCCGTTCCCCACGGCGACGGCCGCACCGAGGGCGGCGCCCAGCGCGTGCGCCCCGGTGTCCCCGATCATCACCCGCTCCCCGAGGTCGCCGGGCAGCACGGCGCCGGCCGCCCCGAGCGCGACGGCGGCCAGTTCGGCCGCGTCCGGCTCCTCGCGCAGCAGCCCGGGCGCCGCGAGCGCGACGACCGCACCGGCGGCCCGCCCGGGCCTCACGTCCACCAGGTTCACGAAGTGCGCCGCCCCGGCGATCACGATCCCGGCCAGCAATCTGTCGGCAGGCCGCTCCTTGAGCGCCGCACCCGCGAGCAGCCCCGCCGCCGAGATCCCGAACAGCTTGACGGCCCCGCTGGTGACCTCGCCCTCCCGCAGCGCGGCCAGATGCGCCCGGAAACCGCGCCGGTGGTCCCCGGCCACGTCGTCGTACGCCCCGCAGCAGCCGACGGCGGCCAGGGCCACCCCGGCGAGCGGGCTGACCCGCCAGGCGCCGACGGCCGTGGCGAGGGCCGTGGCGGGACCGGCGTACAACTCCACGGTCCGCCCGGCGTAGTTCTTCCGCTCCCAGCGCTCACGGCCGCCGGGCGCGGCGGCCCGCAGGGCCGTGAGCGCGGCTCGGGTGACGAAGGCGGCGCGTGCGAGGGACGTGGTACGCGGAGTGCGGCGACGACGGGAGACCATCACGCCACCGTACGCGCGGCTACCCGTCCGCCCGCGCCGTCTCCAGCAGTTCCTCCGCATGTGCCCGGGCCGTCTCGGAGTCCTCCTGACCGGCCAGCATCCGGGACAGCTCCCGGATCCGCTCCTCGCCCTCCAGCACCTTCACGCCGGACCGGGTCACCGAACCGTCGCTGGTCTTCTCGACCAGCAGCTGCCGGTCGGCGAAGGCGGCCACCTGCGGCAGATGCGTCACCACGACGACCTGCGCGGTCTTCGCCAGCCGGGCCAGCCGCCGCCCGATCTCCACCGCGGCCTTGCCGCCCACACCGGCATCCACCTCGTCGAAGAGGTACGTGGGCACCGGATCCGTCCCGGCGAAGACGACCTCGACGGCCAGCATCACGCGCGACAGCTCACCGCCGGAGGCACCCTTGGCGATCGGCCGCGGCGGCGCACCCGGGTGGGGCGCCAGCAGCAGCTCGACCTCGTCGGCGCCCGACGGCCCGTACGCCACCGGACGGCCGCCGACCTCGACGCCCTCCGGGTCCTCGGTCTGCCGGATCGCGAACGACACGCGCGCGTGCGGCATGGCGAGCGAGGCGAGCTCCGCGGTCACGGCGGCCGCGAACCGTTCGGCAGCCTCCGTCCGCGCGTCGGTCAACGCCTGTGCAAGAGCGCCCAGTTCGGCCCGCAGCGCGTCGCGCTCCGCGGTCAGCTCGCCGATCCGCTCGTCGTCGCCGTCGAGCTCGGTGAGCCGTGCGGCGCCCTGCTCGGCCCAGGCGAGCACGGCTCCCACGTCCTCGCCGTACTTCCTGGTCAGCGCGGTCAGCGCGGCCCGCCGCTCCTCGACCGCCGCCAGCCGCAGCGGATCGGCGTCCAGATCGTCGGCGTAGCCCGCCAGTTCGCCCGCCACGTCACCCAGCAGGATGCCGATCTCCCCGATCCGGTCGGCGAGCGCGGCCAGCGCCGGGTCGTGGGACCGTACGGCCTCCAGCGCCCGATGGGCCCCGGCGACCAGCGTCGAGGCGTCGACGCCCTCGGGATCCTCGGGGTTGCCGGCGAGGGCGCCGTGCGCGGCCGTGGCGGCGGACGCGAGCGCCTCCGCGTGCCCGAGCCGCTCGGCCTCCTCGGCCAGCTCCACGTCCTCGCCCGCTCGCGGTTCCACGGCGGCGATCTCGTCGAGCCCGTACCGCAGCATGTCGGCTTCCTGGGCCCGCTCACGCGCACGCGTGGTGATCTCGTCGAGCTCGGCGGAGACGGCCCGCAGCCGCCGGTAGGCCTCGGAGTACTTGGTCAGCGGCCCGGCGACCGCGCCCCCGGCGTACCGGTCGAGCGCCTGCCGCTGCCGGGTCAGCTTCAGCAGCCCCTGCTGGTCGGTCTGTCCGTGCACGGCCACCAGCTCGTCGGCCAGCTCGGCCAGCACCCCCACGGGCACGGAGCGCCCGCCGACATGCGCCCGGGACCGCCCCTCGGCGGAAACGGTACGGCTGATCAGCAGGGCCCCGTCGTCGAGCTCCGCCCCGGCCTCCTCGGCCCGTACGGCGACCGCGGCGTCCGCGGGCACGGTGATCCGCCCCTCCACGACCGCCTTGTCGGCGCCGATCCGCACGAGCGCCGGATCCGCCCTGCCACCCAGCAACAGCCCCAGGCTGGTGACCACCATGGTCTTGCCCGCACCCGTCTCACCGGTGACGGCGGTGAACCCCGGCGACAACTCGACGACGGCATCGTCGATGACTCCGAGCGACCGTATCCGCATCTCCTCCAACACGGACACGACCATACGAGGTCCGCCCCCGAAAGCGCGACGCCGGTCCCCCTTGTCACTCACGCGAGTGCATGCCGCTCAGGGCGCGGGGAACTGCGCGATCGACCACGACGGCGCAGCAAGCCGCCCACGCACCCGGACCCGTAAGGCGAACCGCTAGTGGGGAGCCCCCCGCCACCCGGACACAGGCAACGCGAACTTGGCCACCAGCCGATCGGTGAACGAAGCATGATGCAGCCGGGCCAGCCGCACCGGCACGGCCCCGCGCCGCACCTCGACCCGCGCACCCGGCGGCAGCTCCACGGTCCGCCGCCCGTCGCACCACAGCACCCCCGGCGGAATGTGCGGCAGCACCTCCACCGCCAGCACGGAGTCCGGCGAGGTCACCAACGGTTTGGCGAACAGCGCGTGGGCGCTGATCGGCACCATCAGCAGCGCCTCCACCTCGGGCCACACCACAGGCCCACCGGCGGAGAACGCGTACGCGGTCGACCCGGTGGGCGTCGACAGCACGATCCCGTCGCACCCGAACCCGGTGACCGGCCGCCCGTCGATCTCCAGGACGACCTCCAGCAGCTTCTCGGCGCCGGCCTTCTGCACCGCCGCCTCGTTCAGCGCCCAGTCGGTGTGCACGATGTCGCCGTTGCGGTGCACGACGACGTCGACGGTCATCCGCTCCTCGACCTCGTACGCCCGCGTCACCACCCGGTCGACGACCTTGTCGAGGTCGTCGCGCTCGGCCTCGGCGAGGAAGCCGACCCGCCCGAGGTTGACGCCGAGCATCGGCACCCCGGACGCCCGCGCGAACTCCGCGCCCCGCAGCAGCGTGCCGTCACCGCCGAGCACGATCAGCAGCTCGCACCCGTCCAGGCACTGCGCAGTCGCCTCCTTGACCAGCTGCACCTCGTCCGGGAGCGGCAGGTCGGCGGCCTCCGCCTCCAGCACCCGCACGCCGATCCCGGACCGCAGCAGTCCCCTGACCACCAGCTCGGCGCTGCGCACGGCCGCGGGCCGTCCGGTGTGGGCGAGCAGGAAAACAGTACGAGCTCGGTTCGCTGTCAACGCGGCCCCTCCGCAACTGCACGGTCGACGTCGGCCGGGTCCAGTCGGGGAGCCCCGGCCCGCAGCCACAGAAAGTACTCGACATTTCCCGAGGGCCCGGGCAGCGGACTGGCCGTCACGCCCTTCGCCCCGAGGCCCAGCTCCCAGGCCCGGCCGGCCACCCCGCGCACGGCCTCGGCCCGCAGCTGCTCACTCCGTACCACTCCCCCGCTGCCCAGCCGTTCCTTGCCCACCTCGAACTGCGGCTTGACCATCATCACCAGGTCGGCATCCGGTCGTACACAGCGCACCAGGGCGGGCAGGACCAGCCCTAGCGGAATGAAGGACAGATCCCCCACGACAAGATCCACAGGCTCCCCATCGATCGCTTCAAGCGTCAACTCCCGTACGTTCGTACGGTCCTTGACGGTGACGCGTTCATCACTCTGCAGGGTCCAGGCGAGTTGCCCGTAGCCGACGTCGACGGCGACGACATGCGCGGCGCCCGCCCGCAGCAGCACGTCGGTGAAGCCGCCGGTGGAGGCACCGGCGTCCAGCGCCCGCCGGCCCTCGACGACCAGCCCCTGCGGCACGAAGACCTCCAGGGCGCCGGCGAGCTTGTGCCCGCCCCGCGACACGTACTCCGGATCGCCCTCGTCCGCCGTGACGACGATCGCCGCAGCGGTCTCCACCTGGGTGGCCGGCTTGGTGGCGACCGTCTTGCCGACGCTGACCCGCCCGGCGGCGATCAGCTGGCTGGCGTGCTCACGCGAGCGCGCGAGCTTCCGGCGGACCAGCTCCGCGTCGAGACGGCGGCGTGCGACTCCTGCCACGTTCGGTTCAGCTCCCCTGTCGGTACGTCGAGGGGGGCGCCGGAGGTCCCGGGCGGGCGTCGAGCGCGGTGAGCGCGTCGCGCAGCCCCCGGTGTACATCCTCGTACACCTCGACATGTCCGTCGGTGGCCAGGTGGTCGGCGTCGGCCAGCCGCTCCAGGAGCCCGTCCACCTCGGCGTTGCCGGTGGCGATGCGGGGCACACCGAGCGGGGCCGGCGCGGCGGGGTCATGGTCGGGCCGCGCCGCCTCCTGCGAGAGCTGGGCGGCGACTGCCTGGGGGACCTCCGCGGAGACCTGCGGAGACGCGTCCGCAGGGGCCTGCGTCTGGGGGACCGCGTCGTTCATGCCCCGACGCTACCGCGAAGCGCTGCGGTACCGTCGACCGCGATGGCAACGATCGAGGAATGCCGCGCCGCGCTCGAACAGCTTTCGGACAACATGCAGGACGCCGAGGGCGACGTCCGGGCAGCCGCCGCCCTGGACCGCTCGGTGAGCTGCCACATCACCGACCTGGACGTCACCTTCGCCGGCCGTCTCCAGGACGGCCGGATCAAGGTGCGCGAGACACTCCAGGGACCGCCGCGCGAGAAGGCGGAGCTCCGGCTCGCCCTGGCCGGCGGCGACCTCGTGGCCCTCGTGGACGGCGAGCTGCACTTCGCGAAGGCGTGGGCTTCGGGCCGGGTGAAGCTGGAGGCGGGGCTGAGGGACCTGTTCCGCCTCAGGAAGCTTCTGTAGCGGCGGCCTTCCTGACGTCGGCCCGTGCCTTGCGCGCCGCCGGCACCACCAGCGGCGTGCCCGTCTCCGGATCGTCGATGACCTGGCAGCGCAGCCCGAAGACCTCCTCCACCAGGCCGGCGGTGACGATGTCGCCCGGCGCCCCCTCGGCGATCACCCTGCCGCCGCGCAGCGCGATGAGGTGCGTGGCGTACCGGGCGGCGTGGTTGAGGTCGTGCAGGACCGCGACGAGCGTGCGCCCCTGCTCCTCGTGCAGCTGCGCACACAGGTCCAGCACATCGATCTGGTGCTGAATGTCCAGATATGTCGTCGGCTCGTCCAGCAGCAGCAACGGCGTCTGCTGGGCCAGCGCCATCGCGATCCACACCCGCTGCCGCTGACCGCCGGACAACTCGTCGACATAGCGCTCGGCGAGCTCGGCGACCCCGGTCTGCGCCATCGACTCCCGCACGACCCGTTCGTCCTCCGCCGACCACTGCCGCAGGATGCCCTGGTGCGGATACCGGCCGCGGCCCACCAGGTCGCCGACCGTGATCCCGTCCGGCGCGATGGACGACTGGGGCAGCAGACCGAGGGTGCGGGCGACCTTCTTGGCCGGCATCGACTGGATGACCTGGCCGTCCAGCAGCACCCGGCCCTCGTTCGGCCTGAGCATCCGCGACAGCGCGCGCAGCAGCGTCGACTTGCCGCAGGCGTTCGGCCCGACGATCACGGTGAACGAGTTGTCGGGGATCTCCACCGACAACCGCTCGGCGATGACGCGCTGGTCGTAGGCGAGGGTGACGTTCTCGGCGGACAGGCGGTTCACGGTGCTCCTTCGGATGTTCTGGTGCGCGGGGCCGCTCATATCCGCCCCGCCCTGCGTTCGGCGACCAGCAGCCACAGCAGGTAGGCCCCGCCGAGCACGCCGGTGACCACCCCCACGGGCAGCTGGTCCGCGCCGAAGACGCGCTGCGAGACCCAGTCGGCGGTGACCAGCAGGGCAGCGCCCATGCACAGCGACGGCAGCAGGTTCGGGCCGGGCGAGCGGGTCAGCCGCCGGGCGAGCTGGGGCGCGGTGAGCGCCACGAAGCTGACGGGACCGGCGGCGGCGGTGGCGGTGGCGGTCAGCAGCACCGCGGCCACCAGCAGCAGCATCCGTACCCGCTCGACCCGCACCCCGAGGGAGTACGACACGTCGTCGCCCATCTCCAGCATCCGCAGCCCGCGGGCGTTGGCGAGGACGAGCGGCACGAGGACGGCGCACAGGGCGAGCAGCGGCCAGACCTGCGCCCAGTCGCGGCCGCTGAGCGAGCCGGTCATCCACACCACGGCCCGCGCCGCGTCGACGATGTCGGCCTTGGTCAGCAGATAGCCGTTGACCGCGGTGGCGATCGCGGAGACACCGATGCCGACCAGCACCAGCCGGTAGCCGTGCACACCCTGCTTCCACGCCAGCGCGTAGATGGCGAACCCGGTCCCCAGGCCGCCCACGAGCGCCCCGAGGGTGACCGCGCCCGTGCTGCCGGAGAACAGCACGATCACGACGAGCGCCCCGGCCGTGGCACCCTGGCCGAGGCCGAGGACGTCCGGACTGCCCAGCGGATTGCGGGAGATGGACTGGAACAGCGCGCCCCCGAGCCCGAGCGAGGCGCCGACCAGCAGCCCCACCAGGACCCGCGGCAGCCGCAGCTCGGTGACGATGAACTCCTGCCCGGGGTCCCCGTCCCCGACCAGCGTCTTCAGCACGTCGCCCGCGGGGATCGGGAAGTCGCCGGTGCCGATCAGCACCACGCCGGCGGTCAGCGCGGCGAGCAGCAGCAGGACGACGACGGTGAGGGCCCGGACGTCCAGGCGCACGGAGAGCCCGCCGGGCGTCCGTACCGCACGGTTGGCACGGTTGGTGGTCACAGCTGGGCCGTCCTCCGCCGTCGTACGAGAAAGATGAAGACCGGGCCACCGAGGATCGCGGTCACGATGCCGACCTGGAGCTCGGCGGGCCGCGCGACGATCCGGCCGAGCACGTCGGCGCCGAGCAGCAGCACGGGCGACAGGACGGCCGCGTACGGCAGGATCCAGCGCAGGTCGGGCCCGGTGAAGGACCGTACGACGTGCGGCACCATCAGCCCGACGAACACGATCGGCCCGCAGGCGGCGGTCGCCGCCCCACACAGCACGGTGGCGGCGAGCATGGACAGCGCCCGGGTGCGGTTGAGGTGGGCGCCGAGCGCCTTGGCGGTGTCGTCGCCCATGGCCATCGCGTTCAGGGGGCGGGCGAGCAGGAGCGCGAGGAGCGAGCCGGTCACCAGGAACGGCAGCACCTGCGTGATGGTGTGGTCGGTGGCCGCGCTGAGCGAGCCGACCGTCCAGAAACGCATCCGCTCCAGCGCCGCGTCGTCCAGGATCATCAAGGCCTGGAGATAGCCGTAGAGCGCGGCGCTGATCGCCGTACCGGCGAGGGCGAGCCGCACCGGTGTGGCACCCCCGCTGCCGCCCAGGAACCACACCAGCGCGCCGACCGCGGCCGCCCCGAAGAACGCGAACCACACATAGCCGCTGAGGCTGGTGACACCGAAGAAGGTGATGGCGGTCACGACCGCCGCGGACGCGCCCGCGTTGATGCCGAGCAGGCCCGGGTCGGCCAGCGGATTGCGGGTGAGCGCCTGGAGTACGGCTCCCGACAGGCCGAGCGCGGCACCGGCGAGCAGCCCGAGCAGCGTCCGGGACAACCGCTCGCCGACCACGACGTCGCCGTACGTCCCGGAGTCCTGGAACAGCCCGTGCCAGACCTCTCCGAGAGACAGCTCCTTCGCGCCGACGGCGATGCTCGCCACGGCGACGAGCACCATGACCAGCACGGCCAGCAGCAGGCCAACGGCACGTATCGCCCGACGGGTCGGGGGCGCGGAGGCGACTTCCGCACGCGGTTCAGGGGGACTCTCGACCAACACGCAGTTAGGTTAGCCTACCCTCGTATCGGATCAAGATCCCGATCCGCATCCGGGGCCTGCCCGTCGCACGCCCAGCCCGCCGGCTACCAATCCAGCCGTGCCAGCGCCTTCCCCCCGTCCAGCTCACAACTCCCCTCACCGGCCGCCGTCCACGCGGCAGCACACAGCGCCCGCAGCCCGTCCGGGGCCGCCCCGTCGCCCTCCAGCTCCAGCCGCTGGTCCCCGGCCGTCGCCGTCCAGCCACCGCACCGGAAGCCCGCACCGGCCCCGACGACCTCCGGCTGCCCGGTGAGCATCCCTCGCAGATCAGCGTCGACATACGTCGGACGGTGCCGCGGCGGCGCGGCGAGCAACTGCGGCCCGTCGGTGACACCGGTGAGCACCAGCAGCGAATCGACCCCGCCGTTGAACGCGCCCTCGATGTCCGTGTCCAGCCGGTCCCCCACCACCAGCGGCCGCCGCGCGCCCGTCCGCAGAATCGTCTCCCGGTGCATCGGCGGCAGCGGCTTGCCCGCCACCCGCGGCTCGGCACCGGTCGCGATCCGCACCACCTCCACCGCCGCCCCGTTCCCCGGCGCGATGCCGCGCGCGCTGGGAATCGTCAGGTCCGTGTTCGACGCGAACCACGGCACCCCGCGCGCGATCGCGTAACACGCCTCGGCGAAACGCCCCCACGGCAACTCCGGCCCGCCGTACCCCTGTACGACCGCCGCCGGATCGTCGTCCGCGGACTCCACCGGCTCAAGTCCCCGCTCCCGCAACGCCACACGCAGCCCCTCGCCCCCCACCACGAGCACCCGCGCGCCCGCGGGCACCTGCTCGGCGATCAGCCGCGCGACCGCCTGCGCCGAGGTGATGACGTCACCGGCCTGAGCCGGTATCCCGAGCTCCGTCAGATGCGCGGCCACGGCGTCCGGCGTCCGCAGCGCGTTGTTCGTCACGTACGCCAGATGCATGCCGCCGTCGCGGGCGGCTCCCAGCGAGTCGACCGCGTGCGCGATCGCCTCCCCGCCCGCGTACACCACCCCGTCCAGGTCGAGCAGCGCCGTGTCGTACGCCTCGCTCAGCGCCTGCCCGCTGGCCCCGGGCCTGGTCCTGACCTGCTGGCTCATTTCCGCACCGCTCCTCGGTCCGCCGCCTTTTCCCCGATCATGCCCCATGCCACTGACACACGCGGCGCACGTACGATGCCGAGATGAACACAGCAGGTCACCCGGAAGCAACGACGCGCCGAGGCCTCGAACTCACCCCGTTCCGAGGCCTTCGCTACGACCCCGACCGGGTCGGCAGCCTGGCGGCCGTGACGTCCCCGCCGTACGACGTGGTCGTACGCCCCGACGGCGTGCACCACCTGCAGTCGGCAGACCCGCACAACATCGTCCGGCTGATCCTCCCCGAGGCCGCCACCCCCACCGCGCGCAACGCCCAGGCCGCCGACACCCTGCACCGCTGGGTCACCGAGGGCGTGCTGGCCGCAGACCCCGAGCCCGGCCTCTACGTCTACGAACAGCACGACGGCAACGGCATGCTGCAGCGCGGCATCATCGGCGCCCTGCGCGTCTCGGATCCGTCGGAGGGCGTGGTCCTGCCGCACGAGGACGTGATGCCGCACATCGTCGCCGACCGCGCCGACCTGATGCGCGCGACCTCCGCGAACCTCGAACCCCTGCTGCTGACCTACCGCGGCGACGGCCAGGAATCCGCCGAGGTCGTGGAACGGACCGCCGGGAAGCCCCCGCTCCTCGCCACCACCACCGAGGACGGCTACAGCCACCGCCTCTGGTCCGTCACCGACCCCGACGACCTGGCCCGCGTCCAGGCCGACCTCGCCCACCAGGTGGCCCTCATCGCCGACGGTCACCACCGCTGGGCCACCTACCGCCGCCTGCGCGCCGAGCACCCCTCCCCCAGCCCCTGGGACTACGGCCTGGTCCTGCTGGTCGACACCGCCCGCTACCCCCTGCGCGTCCGCGCCATCCACCGTCTCCTGCACGGCCTGCCGGTGCCCCAGGCCCTGTCCGCCCTCGACGGGCACTTCCGCGTACGCCACGTGGACGCACCGCTCGCCGAAGCCCTCACGGCCCTCGCCGAAGCCGCGTCCTCGGGCAACGCCTTCCTGCTCGCCGGCGACGGCACCTTCCACCTGGTCGACCGCCCCGACCAGGACCTGCTGACCCGCACGATCCCCGCCGACCGCCCCGAGGCCTGGCGCACCCTCGACGCCACGGTCCTGCACGCCACCCTGCTCGACCACATCTGGCACGTCCCCGAGGACTCCCCCGCCCACATCGCCTACATCCACGACGCGGCCGCCACGGTCCGCAAGGCGGAACGGCAGGGCAGCACGGCGGTCCTGCTGCACCCGGTCCACGAGGACGTCGTACGCGACCTGGCCCGCCAAGGCGTCACCATGCCCCGCAAGTCGACGTCCTTCGGCCCCAAACCGGCGTCGGGTCTGGTGCTCCGCGCGCTGGACCTCTGACGCACATACGAAGTGGGCGGGACCTCTGCCGCGAGGTCCCGCCCACTGTCACATCAGCCCGTCAGTCCCGGTCGCCTTCGTCACCGGCGGAGCCCGAGTCGTCCCTGGCCTCGGCCTCGTCGGCCCGGGTCTCGTCAAGGGCGTCGACGAACTCCACGCCGTCCAGCTCCGCCAGCCGGTCCGAGGCGTCCGTGCTGCCGTCCCGGTCCGCCTCGACGGCCTTGGCGAACCACTCCCGGGCCTCGCGCTCCCGCCCGGCCGCGAGCAACGCGTCGGCGTACGCGTACCGCAGCCGCGCCGTCCACGGCTGCACGGAGCTGGAGGCCAGCTCCGGGCTCTGCAGCGTCACGATGGCCGCGTCGAGCTGCTCCATGTCCCGCCGGGCGCCGGCCGCGACCAGCCGCATCTCCACCTGCCCGGCCTTGTCGAGCTTCTGCACCTCCGGCGCACCGGCCATGTCCAGCGCCTTCTCCGGCCGCCCGAGCCCACGCTCGCAGTCGGCCATCACGGGCCAGAGCTCCACGCTGCCGGTCATCCGCCGCGCCGCACGGAACTCGGCCAGCGCCTCCGCGTACTTCTGATTCGCGTACGCCGCGAACCCGGCCGCCTCGCGTACGGCGGCGACGCGCGACGCAAGCCGCAGGGCGACCCGGGAGTAGCCGTACGCACCCTCGGGGTCCTCGTCGATCAGCCGCGCGACCATGACGAGGTTCTTGGCCACGTCCTCCGCGAGCGTCTTCGGCAGACTCTGCAGCTCCTGCCGCACGTCCTTGTCGATCTCGTCGCCGGTGACGTCCTCCGGGATCGGCAGCCGCTTGATCGGCTCACGGTCGCGCTCCCGCTCCTCACGGAACCGCCCGCCACCACCGCGCCGGTCGTCACGCCCACGGAAGCCACCGTCCCGGCCGCCACGGTCGTCCCGGCGAGGGCCTCGCGCACCGCGGTCGTCCCGCCCGCGGAACCCACCCCGCTCACCCCGGTCGTCCCGCCGGCCGAAGCCACCCCGCTCCCCACGGTCGTCCCGCCGGAAGCCACGGTCGCGATCATCCCGGCGATCGTCACGGCGGTCATCTCGGCGACCGTAGCCGCCCCGGTCGCTGTCCCGCCGGTCGTCACGCCTGTCATCACGACGGTCGTCCCGCCGGAAGCCACCCCGGTCGTCACGACGGTCGTCACGGCGGAAGCCACCCCGGTCGTCTCCACGCCGGTCATCACGCCTGTCGTCACGACGCTCATCGCGACGGAACCCACCACGGTCATCACCACGGCGGTCATCACGACGGAACCCACCACGATCGTCACCGCGACGGTCATCACGCCTGTCGTCACGACGGTCATCACGACGGAACCCACCACGGTCATCGCTACGACGATCATCGCGACGGTCGTCCCGCCGGAAGCCACCCCGGTCGTCACCACGACGATCATCACGCCTGTCGTCACGACGCTCATCGCGACGGAGCCCACCACGGTCATCACGACGGAACCCACCACGGTCATCACCACGGCGGTCATCACGACGGAACCCACCACGATCGTCACCGCGACGGTCATCACGGCGATCGTCACGACGGAACCCACCACGGTCATCGCTACGACGATCATCTCGACGGTCGTCCCGCCGGAAGCCACCCCGATCGTCACCACGACGATCATCACGCCTGTCGTCACGCCTGTCGTCACGACGGTCGTCACGACGGTCATCGCGGCGGAAGGCAGGACGGTCACTTCGATCGTCCCGGCGCGGCCCACGATCACGGTCGTCGCGCTGGAAGGAGGGCCGCGACCCACGTTCGCCGTCTCGACGGCCGTAGCCACCACGGTCGTTGTCCCGCCGGAAGCCACCGCGGTCACCCCGGTCACTGCGGCCCCCACGGAAGCCGCCGCGGTCGCCGCGTTCCCCACCGTCCCGTCGCCGCTGGTCGCGCTCCGGTCGGTCGTCGGGAGAGTTGGTGGACATGGGTGACTCCTGTCTTCGGTACCGCAGTCATTCTCGCGCAGCCGGCAACCCGACGCGCTTCGGAAATACAAAAGGACCCCTGGTCCCAGCTGAACGCTGGGACCAGGGGTCCTTCCAAAGATTGTTCGGCGGCGTCCTACTCTCCCACAGGGTCCCCCCTGCAGTACCATCGGCGCTGTGAGGCTTAGCTTCCGGGTTCGAAATGTAACCGGGCGTTTCCCTCACGCTATGACCACCGAAACCCTAATGGTTTCGAGCGAACAAGCACACTCTTCTGTTATGCGTTCTGCTCAAAGCCGACAACGGTCGTTGTCTCAGAACTAACACAGTGGACGCGAGCAACTGAGGACAAGCCCTCGGCCTATTAGTACCGGTCAACTCCACACGTTACCGTGCTTCCATATCCGGCCTATCAAC
>NZ_JBIUBW010000010.1:0-236188 GCF_044548465.1 Streptomyces sp. NPDC052023
CAACGGCAACGTCTCGGAAGCGGTCACCAACTCCCGCAGCGGATACCGCGCGAGCACCGCGTCCACCTCGGGCGTCAACGCCGCCGCGAGGCGGGAGGCGGCGGGCCGGGAGCCGTCGCGCAGGGCGGCGACGGCGGTGAGCAGCACGGACCGGTCGCCGGCGCGCGTCCCTTCGGCGGCGCGCTCGTGCAGCCGCGCGCCCTCCTCCAGGACCAGGTCCGTGTCGATCCCCGCGGGGATCTTGATCTGGGCGTGGTGGCGCCAGGTGCTGACCGGGTCACCCCACGCCTCGACGGTGTACGTCCACAGGCCGGGCCGGCCGGCGGTGACGGTGGCTCCCCATCGGTCGGTGCCCGGGGCGAGTTCGCGCATCGGCGTCCAGGGCCCGGGCAGACCGTCCGGATCCCTCAGCACGAGGTTGGCCGCGACCGCGTCATGGCCCTCACGGAACACGGTGGCCGAGATCTCGAACGTCTCGCCGGTCACCGCCTTCGCGGGCCGGCGCCCGTGCTGGACGACCGGCCGGACGTCGAGGACCGGTATGCGCCCTACGGCCGTGCCGTCTCCCGCGGCGGGTGGCTCCGGGGCGGGGGGCCCGGCGTCGGCCGGGCGCACAGGTGGTGCTTCCGTGCTGTCGGTACTGGTGGTCGGAGGTGCTGACGAGTGGTGCGTTGCGGGCATCACCGCTCCGTTCCGCGTCAACTGGGTGGGCGGATGGCTGTGGGGAGGTGGGGTCGTGCGCGGGTGTGCCGGTGGGGCGTACCGCTGGAGCCTTCCCACCCTATTCGGGTGGGCAATCCGGCACTTTGTTAACTACTCACGCGTATGTCTACGCACAAGACCGGCCCCGTTCCGGACGAACGGGGCCGATGCTGGCACCGGGTCTGGAATGCGCCGCTACGACCGCGGGACTTGGAGAAGTTTGTTCGGTGAACCGGGGCCCCGTCCGGAGACCTTGCCGGTGGCCGCGGCGGCCACCAGCGCCCTGGAGACCTGCGCCGGCGTGGCCTTCGGACGACCCGCCAGATACAGCGCGGCGGCGCCCGCCACGTGCGGCGACGCCATCGAGGTGCCGGAGAGGACCGCCCTGCCGGCGTCGCTGCGGTGGCTCGCCGAGGTGATCGACACGCCCGGTGCGAACAGGTCCAGCGCCGGGCCGTGGTTGGAGAAGGACGGCCGGATGTCGGTGCTGCCGGTGGCCCCGGCGGTGATCGCCTCGCGGACGCCCGCCGGGGACGATCGCCCCGCCGGGGAGCCGTCGTTGCCCGCGGCGACGGTGTACGTGACACCGGAGGCGACGGACCTGCGTACGGCGGCGTCCAGTGGGGCGTTGCGCGGGCCGCCCAGGCTGAGGTTGGCGACGGCCGGCTTGCGGGCGTGCCTGGTCACCCAGTCGATCCCGGCGATGACCCGGGAGGTCGTACCGCGGCCCGCGTTGTCGAGAACGCGGACGGACACGACCCTGGCCTTCCTGGCCACGCCGAGGCTCCGGCCGGCGACGGTGGCGGCGACGTGTGTGCCGTGCCCGTTGCCGTCACCTGCGGACTTGTCCCCGCCGACGAAGTCCCAGCCGTACCCGGCCCGTCCGCCGAACTCCTTGTGGGTGACGCGGATCCCGGTGTCGATCACGTACACCGTGACGCCGCTCCCGGCGGAGTCCGGCGAGGTGTAGCGCCGGTCGAGCCGCGGATCCGGCTGGTCGACGCGGTCCAGCCCCCAGGACGGCGGATCGGTCAGGGTGTGCCCGGCGGCCACCGGGGTGTCCGGCGCCACGGAGGCGACCCGCGGATCGGCCGCGAGCCGTCGCGCCTGTCCTTCGTCGGCCCGGACGGCGAACCCGTTCAGCACGGTGCCGTAAATATGGCTGATTCTCACCCCGTACGCACCGGCGATCCTCCTTCCCTCCGGCGAGGCGGCCGTCGTGCCCCCCTTGAGCGTCACCACATAACTGCCGCCGGCGGAACCGGGTTCTCCGGCCTCGGCCGTCCGTCCCACGGGTGCGGCCTGCGCGGGTGGGACCCCGGCCGAGAGGACCACGGCACACGCCACCGCGGTCAGGCCCCCCACCCGGCGCAGACGCCGTGATCGCGTCCATGCCATGCTCTGCGTCCCCCTCCTGGACTCGTCGCCCACCGCCACGCCGGTGCGCCGGCGGTACGCCGTCCGGCAGCTTCTCGTGCGGTGTGAACCACCACAAGGACGAGTGTGCGTGCGGAATCGGCCATATCGCCCATCAGGGGTGGATGAAGGTCGTTCCAGGGGCGCGCCCGGAGTCGGCCACGGCGACGCCGGGTAGCCACTACCGTCGATATCGATGACGGGACGCACACCGCGGTGCGTCCTTCTCCGCATGCTGACGAGGTGGAATGTGAAGGCGATCCGTCGATTCACCGTCCGACCCGTTCTCCCCGAACCCCTCCGGCCGCTCAGCGACCTCGCGCGCAACCTGCGCTGGTCCTGGCACACGGAGACGCGCGAGCTGTTGAAGTCCGTCGATCCGGAGCGGTGGGCCGCCTCGGGCGGTGACCCGGTGCGGCTGCTGGGCAGCGTCCCGCCCGCGCGGCTCGCCGAGCTGGCCGAGGACCGCCGCTTCCTGCGCCGGCTGACCACCGTCGCCGGCGACCTGGGCGACTACGTCACCGGCGACCGCTGGTACCAGGCACAACCCGGTGACCTGCCCGCCGCCGTCGCCTACTTCTCCCCGGAGTTCGGCATCACGGCGGCCCTGCCGCAGTACTCCGGCGGCCTCGGCATCCTCGCCGGCGACCATCTGAAGGCGGCCAGCGACCTCGGCGTACCGCTGATCGGGGTGGGGCTGCTCTACCGGCACGGCTACTTCCGCCAGACCCTCTCGCGCGACGGCTGGCAGCAGGAGCACTACCCCGTCCTCGACCCCAACGAGCTGCCCGTCGCCCTGCTCAAGGAGGAGGACGGCACGCCCGCCCAGGTCAGCCTCGCCCTGCCCGGCGGCCGGCAGCTGCGCGCCCGGATCTGGCTGGCCCAGGTCGGCCGGGTCCCGCTGCTGATGCTCGACTCGGACGTCGAGGAGAACGACCTCGGCGAGCGCGGCGTGACGGACCGGCTGTACGGCGGCGGCAGTGAGCACCGGCTCCTGCAGGAGATGCTGCTGGGCATAGGGGGTGTGCGGGCCGTGCGGACGTACTGCCGGCTGACCGGGCACCCCGAACCCGAGGTCTTCCACACCAACGAGGGGCACGCCGGGTTCCTGGGGCTGGAGCGGATCGCCGAACTGTGCGACGCGGGGCTCGACTTCGACTCCGGACTGGAGGCCGTGCGCGCCGGTACGGTCTTCACCACCCACACGCCCGTCCCGGCCGGTATCGACCGCTTCGACCGCGAGCTGGTCGCACGGCACTTCGGGCCCGACGCCGAGCTTCCCCGCATCGACGTCGAGCGGATCCTGCGGCTGGGCATGGAGACGTACCCGGGCGGCGAGCCCAATCTGTTCAACATGGCCGTGATGGGCCTGCGCCTGGCCCAGCGCGCCAACGGCGTCTCCCTGCTGCACGGCAACGTCAGCCGCGGGATGTTCTCCGGGCTCTGGCCCGGGTTCGACCCCGACGAGGTGCCGATCACCTCCGTCACCAACGGGGTGCACGCGCCGACCTGGATCGCCCCCGAGGTCTTCCGGCTCGGCGCCCGGCAGGTCGGCGCACAGCGCGCCGAGGACGCCTTCACCGGCGCCGGCGAGGACCGGTGGGACGCCGTCGCCGACATCCCCGCCCAGGACATCTGGGAACTCCGCCGCGAGCTGCGCGAACACCTGGTCACCGAGGTGCGGGAGCGGCTGCGGGCCTCCTGGCGGCAGCGCGGGGCGGGGACGGCCGAGCTGGGCTGGATCGACGGCGTGCTCGACCCGGACGTCCTCACCATCGGGTTCGCGCGGCGCGTCCCGTCGTACAAGCGCCTGACGCTGATGCTGCGCGACCGCGACCGGCTGATGGAGCTGATGCTGCACCCCGAGCGGCCGATCCAGATCGTCGTCGCGGGCAAGGCGCACCCGGCCGACGACGGCGGCAAGCGGCTGATCCAGGAGCTGGTCCGGTTCGCCGACGACCCGCGGGTGCGGCACCGGATCGTCTTCCTGCCCGACTACGGCATGGCGATGGCGCAGAAGCTCTACCCCGGCTGCGACATCTGGCTGAACAACCCGCTGCGCCCGCTGGAGGCCTGCGGCACCAGCGGCATGAAGGCGGCGCTCAACGGCTGCCTCAACCTGTCGGTCATGGACGGCTGGTGGGACGAGTGGTTCCAGCCCGACTTCGGCTGGGCGATCCCGACCGCGGACGGGGCGGGCACGGACCCCGACCGCCGCGACGCCATCGAGGCGGCGGCGCTGTACGACCTGCTCGAACAGCGGATCACCCCCCGCTTCTACGAGCGCGGCCCCGGCGGCCTGCCCGACCGGTGGATCGAGATGGTCCGCCGGACGCTGATGCTGCTCGGTCCGAAGGTGCTGGCGGGCCGCATGGTCGGCGAGTACGTCGAGCGGCTGTACGCCCCCGCGGCCCGAGCCCACCGCGCGATGGAGCCGGACGCGGCCCGCGAACTGGCGGAGTGGAAGGCCCGGGTGCGCCGGTCCTGGCACGGCGTACGGGTCGACCACGTCGAGACCTCCGCGACCACGGCGACGGCCGAACTCGGCTCGACCCTCACCCTCCGCGTCCGCGTCGCCCTCGGTGACCTCGCCCCCGACGACGTGGAGGTCCAGGCGGTCTCCGGCCGGGTGGACCCCGAGGACCGCATCGCCGACGCCACGGCGGTCCCGCTGAAACCGGCGGGCGGACCGGACCTCGAAGGACGCTGGGTGTACGAGGGGCCGCTGTCGCTGGACCGGACGGGGCCGTACGGCTACACGGTACGGATCCTGCCCGCGCACCGGCTGCTGGCGACCAGCGCGGAGCTGGGGCTGGTGGCGGTGCCGTCGGAGGATGTGGCGGAGGGCGCGGGGGTGCTGATGCGCTGAGCGTGGCGCGGGCCGGGGTGCCACGGGTCCCCGGAGGGACTCAGTACTCGTTCTCCGGCTCGCACAGCTGGCGGAGCACCTTCCCGCACCGCCTCGCGAACGCGGCCTGAAGCCCCCGGTTCGCCGGCCCGCCCGCGCGGGCGTACCACTTCGCGGGCCGGCTGAACGCCGACACGGTGAGCCACACCGTGCCGTCCCCCGTCCGTTCCACCACGAACGCCTCCTCGCCGCACTCGGGGTGGCCGGTCAGCGTGCCGTAGGCCCACCCTGCGCGGCGGTACTCGGACACCGTCCAGACCACCCGGCAGGGCGCCTTGATCAGGCCGGCGAGCGTGACGGTGACGTCGACGCCGGGGGCGGCGCGGTCGGCGCCGGCCTCGATGCCCATGCCGGTCGCCCGGTGCACCTCCCAGGTGCACACGGCCTCGGCGGCCCGGCGGAACACCCGCTCGCCCTCGCCGATCCGGGTGCGCACGTGCAGGGGGTGGAAGCCGGGTGGGCAGAACCCGGCCTCGCGGGTCGCGCCGACATCCTCGTACGTGAACGACATGCGGCCAAGAGTAGGGCGGCACCCGGCGTCGACCGCCCGCCGGGTGCCGCCCTCACGAAGGGTCTACGGGAACGTCAGCTTCCAGCTGTTGATGTAGCCGGTGTCCCGTGCCGCCTGGTCCTGCACCCGCAGCCGCCAGGTGCCGTTGGCGACCTCGGAGGAGGCGTTGACGGTGTAGGTGGTCCGGACGTCGTCCGCCGAGTCCGAGGAGCTGAAGTTCTTCAGGCGGTACGCCGTCCCGTCCGGGGCCAGCAGGTCGATCACCAGGTCACCGCGCCAGGTGTGCACGATGTCCACGCCGACCTGGAGGTCGGCCGGGGCGTTGCCCGTCCGCCCGGACACGGTGACCGAGGAGGTCACGGCCGCCCCGTTGTCGGGGATCGACACGTCGGCGGTGTTCTCGAAGGAGGTGCCGCCGCCCGGGCCGCCGGGACGCGAACCGACCGCGACGCCCGCCCACGCGTCCTGCACCGCCTTGTACTCGGCGCTCGTCGTGCCGTACAGCTCACCGGCGACCGCGAGCGTGCCGGTGCGGGCGCCCGCGTAGTTGGTGGTGGACGTGAACTTCGTGGTGAGCGCCTTGAACCAGATCTGCTCGGCCTTCGCCCGGCCGATGCCGGTCACCGGCAGCCCGTCCGCGGTGGGCGAGTCGTAGCTGACGCCGTTGACGACCTTGGCGCCGCTGCCCTCGCTCAGCAGGTAGAAGAAGTGGTTCGCGGGGCCGGAGGAGTAGTGCACGTCGATCGAGCCGATGCCCGAGTACCAGTTGTCCTTGGACGCGCCGTCCTTGCTCGGCTTGTCCATGTAGCGCAACGGGGTGCCGTCGCCGTTGATGTCGATCTCCTCGCCGACGAGGTAGTCGCCGGGATCGGAGGCGTTGTTCGCGTTGAACTCGACGCCCGCCGCGAGGATGTCGGAGGTCGCCTCGTTCAGACCGCCGGACTCGCCGCTGTAGACGAGCTTCGCGGTCGCCGACGTCAGGCCGTGCGTCATCTCGTGCGCGGCCACGTCGATCGAGGTGAGCGGGTTGGCGTTGCCGGAGCCGTCGCCGTACGTCATGCAGAAGCAGCTGTCCTGCCAGAACGCGTTGACGTAGTTGTTGCCGTAGTGGACCCGCGAGTAGGCGCCGACGCCGTCGCCGCGGATGCCGTTGCGGCCGTGCACGTTCTTGTAGTAGTCCCAGGTCAGCGCGGCCCCGTAGTGGGCGTCGGCGCCGGCCGACTCCAGGTTGGACGGGCTGCCGTTGCCCCAGACGTCGTCCGGGCCGGAGAAGAGCGTGCCGGTGCCGGAGGTGCCGCGGTTGAGGTTGTACGTGCGGTGGTTGCCGCGCGCCCCGTCCGTGAGGTTGTACGTCGTACCGGACTGGGTCGTGGTGAGCGGGACCGTACCGCTGTACACCGTGTGCCCGGTGCCGTTCTTGACGGCCTCCCACTCGTACAGCTTCTCGCCGGTGGTGGCGTCGGTGACGACGTGCAGTTCCTGTGGGGTGCCGTCGTGCTGGAGGCCGCCGACGACCGTCTCGTAGGCGAGGACCGGTGTGCCGTGCGCGGCCCAGACGACCTTGCGGGGCTCACTGCTGACCTCGGGGCTCCTGGCGTCCTCGGCGCGGGCGGCGCCGAGCGCCTGCCGCTCCGCCTGCGCCCCGGTGATCGTGGGCTTGAGCGAGGGCACCGCGACGGCGGCGCGGGTGGCCTTGGTGACGCTCTCGGTCGTGCCCGCCTTCGACGTCTCGACGACCAGGTCACCACCGAGGACCGGCAGACCGGCGTATGTCCGCTCGTAGCGGGTGTGGACCGTGCCGTCGGCGTCCTTGACGACGTCCCGGACCAGGAGCTTCTCCTGGCTGCCCAGGCCGAGTTCCCGGGCGGTGTCCGCCGTGCCGGCGTCGGCCTCGCGGATCAGCGCCGCGCGCTGGGCGGGAGTGAGCTTCACGGGCAGGGAGCCCGGGTCGGCCTTCGCCGCTGCCGACGGCGCCTTGTCCGGGGTGGCTGCCGCGGCGCCGGACTGCACGGCGGCGGTGAGGAACGCGGCGACGCCGACGAGGGCGACGGCCGCAACGCGGGGGGTGCGTCTGTGGGAGGAACCGTTGCTCGATGAGGAACTGCTTCTCAACACTGACTCCTTCTGCGTGGCCGCGGGTCACGCGGCCAGGGGAGATCCGGGCGGCGAGTGAGCCGTCCGGGCAGAACGCGAAACCAGGTGCACGCGGCCACGGGAACAACACAGCGGCATGGAGGTGGGGTTGCTGTGGAGTAGCCGTGAGAAGCGTGACACCCGGCTCCTGACATGTCAGGAGCGCGTCAAAAATTTGGCCGGAAACGGTTCGCTGTCCGGGAGTTCGCGTTCGGTATACGAACAGGACGGTTCGCGCCGGCCGGTGGTCCCCCCGGCGGCTCCCCTATCCGGCGGGCTCCCCGTGCCAGGTCCGCCACAGCCGCGCGTAAGCCCCGTTCGCCGCCACCAGCTCCTCGTGCGTGCCGAGTTCGGTGATCCGTCCCGCCTCCATCACCGCCACCCGGTCCGCGTCGTGCGCGGTGTGCAGCCGGTGTGCGACCGCGATGACCGTACGGCCCCGGAGCACGGCGGCCAGGGCGCGCTCGGTGTGCCGGGCGGACGCCGGGTCGAGCAGGGCGGTCGCCTCGTCGAGGATCAGGGTGTGCGGGTCGGCCAGCACCACGCGAGCGAGGGCGAGTTGCTGGGCCTGCGAGCCATCGGTGCGGAACGCTCCCGTGCCCAGCTCGGCGCCGAGCCCGCCAGGCAGCTCGCGCACCCAGGCGTCGGCGCCGACCGCGCCGAGCGCCGTCCACAACCGGGCGTCCGTGGCGGCCGGTTCGGCGATCAGCAGGTTGTCGCGGACCGTTCCCAGGAACACGTGGTGCTCCTGCGTCACCAGCACGACCTGGCGGCGCAGCCGCTCCGGCCCCAGACCGGCGACCGGCACCCCGCCCACCGTCACACTGCCCGCGTCCGGCGCGTCGACGCCGGCCAGCAGCCGGCTCAGCGTGGACTTCCCCGCGCCGGACGGGCCGACGACCGCCAGCCGCTCCCCGGGCCGGATCGTCAGGTCGACACCGCGCAGAACCTCGCCACCCCGGTCGTAGGAGTAGCGCACCCCGGTCACGTCGATTCGGTCGCCGTCCGGGTCGGGGCAGTCGGCCGGAGCCGTCCGGGGCGCGAGCGCCAGGCCCTCGACCCGGGCGAAGGAGGCGTTGCTCATCTGCAGTTGCTCGACCCGGACCAGGATCGTGTCCAGCGGCTCGGTGACCTGCCGCAGGTACAGCGCGGCCGCCACCACCGCGCCCAGGCTCACCGCGCCCCGCTCCTGCAGGAAGCCCCCCACCAGCAGCACGCCCACCACCGGGAAGGCGTACGCGAAATCCGCCGCCGGGAAGAACACACTGCGCAGCCGGAGCGTGTACAGGCGGGTGCGCCGCGCCTGGTCCAGCGCGTCCCGGCTCGCCGCGATCCGGCGCCCGTGCAGCCCGAACGCCTCGACGGTGCGGGCGCCGGCCGCCGTGGCCGCGAGGACCTCGGCGACGTCCGAGGTGGCCGCTCCCTCGTCGAGGTAGGCGGAGCGCGCCCGGCGCAGGTACCAGCGCAGCGGGAACCAGATGCCGAGCCAGCCCAGCAGCGCGCAGCAGCCCAGCAGCGGGTCCAGCGCGACGACCGCGCCGAACAGGAACAGCACCTGCAACGAGGCGATCAGCAGCGCGGGACCGGCGTCCCGCAAAGTCGTGCCGACGGCCGTGACGTCGGCGGTTCCCCGGGCCGTCACGTCGCCGGTGCCGGCCCGCTCCACCACCGAGGCGGGCAGCGACAGCGCCCGGTCCACGAACCGCTCCCGGATCCGCGCCAGCGTCCGCTCCCCGAACCGGTGCCCGGCGTACCGCGCCCACCGGGACAGCAGCAACTGCGCGAGCGCGCACCCGAGCAGGGCGAGCGCCAGCCGGTCGACGACGTCCACGCCGCCGCCCGCCCGCACCTCGTCGACGATCAGCCCCAGCAGCCACGGTCCGGCCAGCCCGGCCCCGGCCGCCAGCGCGTTGAGCGCCAGCACGGCGACGAAGGCCCGCCCGTCGGCCCGGACCAGCCCCGCCAGCGCCCGCCGCACCTCGGCGGGCCCGGCGACGGGCAGCCGGCCCGTGGGGTCCGCCGTGGCGGCGGACGCGTGTCCGGACGTCATCGCACGGCCTCCTCGGCGTCCACTGCGGTCCCGTTGCCCGTACCGGCCTGCGCGTCCCGCGCCACCAGCGCCCGGTACCCGGGCTCGTACGCCAGCAGCCCCTCATGGGTCCCACTGGCCGCGACCTTGCCGTCGACCAGGAAGTACACCGTGTCCGCCCGGTCGAGCACCAGCGGCGAGGTGGTCGTGACGACGGTCGTACGGCCCGCGCGGGCATCCCGCAGCCGCTCGGCCACCGCCGCCTCGGTGTGCGCGTCCAGCGCGGACGTCGGCTCCACGGCGAGCAGCACCTCGGGGTCGGCCAGCAGCGCCCTCACCAGCCGCACCCGCTGCCGCTGTCCACCGGAGAGATTGCGGCCCCGGGCGTCGATCCGGGAGTCGAGCCCGTCCGGCAGTCCCCGCACGACGTCCTCGGCCACGCCGGCCCGCACGGCCCGCACGACGGCCTCGTCACCGGCGTCCGACCGCCGCCCGAGGAGCACCTCACGCAGCGTCCCCGCGAACAGGTCGGCCTCGTGGTCCGCGACCAGGATCCGCTCCCGCACCTGGGCGAGCGTGATCTCGTCCAGCCGTACGCCCGCCCAGGTCGCGTCCGACGGCGTGTACCGCCCGAGCCGGTCGACGATCTCCGCCGCGTCGGCGGGCCGCTCGCAGGCGAGGCCGGTCAGCCGCCCCGGCAGCACCCGCACGCCCGACTGCGGATCGTGCAGCGCGGACGGCTCGGCGGGGGCATCGTGCGCCCCGCCGTCCTCCAGCGGGTCGAGCCGCAGGAACCGTACGACCCGGCGCGCGGCCACCAGCCCCCGGCTGACCTGCTGGCCGAACTCCAGGAAGTACGCCACCGGCACCACCAGCACCGCGACATAGCCGTAGACCGACACCAACTCGCCCACGGTGATCTGACCATGGGCCACCAGCCGGGCCGCGAGCCAGGTCACCACGGCCAGGAACACCGTGGGCAGGCCGAGGCCGAGCGCCTGGATCCAGCTGGTCACCGCGCCGACCCGGTACCCCTCGTCGCGCAGTCGCCGCGAGTCCCGGCGGAAGGCCGCGGCGACCAGCTCCTTGCCGCCGAGCCCGCCCAGCACCCGCAGCCCCCCGGCCAGGTCCCCGATGCGCGCGGTCAGCGCGCCCTGCCCTTCCCGGTAGGCCGTCTCGGCGCCCTGCAGGCGGCCCATCAGCGGCCCGGCCAGGACGCCGATCACGGGCACGCCCAGCAGGACGACCGCGGCCAGCAGCGGGGAGACCGTGAGCAGCAGCGCGGCGACGACGCCGTACCCGACCACGGCACCCACGCCGGGGCCGATCACGGTCAGGGAGCCGGCGATGGTCTGCACGTCACCCACGCCGATCGTCACGACCTCACCGGCGGCGACCTGCCGGCGCAGCGAGGCGCCGAGCCGGACCGACTGCCCGACCACGACCTTGACCGTGCGGAAGTTGGCGTCCATCCGGACCCGGGTCATCGTGCGGTGCCGGGCGATGTTCAGCCAGGCGTCGAGCGCCCCGGCCGCCAGCACGGCGCCCGCCCAGCCGAGCAGCGCGGCCCGGTCACCGGGCTGCAGCCCGTCGTCGATCGCGCGGGCCAGCAGATAGGGCACCACCGCGGGCAGCGCGAGCGACACGATCCCGAGCAGCGCCGCCGCGGCCGAACGGCGCGACTGGCGGCGCACCAGCCACCACAGGTACCGGGCAGGACCCCGGCTGTCGGGCGTGCCGGGGTCCTCGTACGCGTCGATCACCGCTGCTTCGTTCCCCCTGATCACGCCAGGCTGTCCTGCCACGCCCGGTGCAGCCCCGCGAACCGCCCCGTTCCCGCCACGAGTTCGGCCGGGCTGCCGTCCTCCACGATCCCGCCGTGCTCCATGACGAGCACCCGGTCGGCGATCTCCACCGTGGACAGCCGGTGCGCGATCACGACGGCGGTACGGCCCTTCAGCACGGTCGCCATCGCCCGCTGCACCGCCCGCTCGCCCGGGATGTCCAGCGAACTGGTTGCCTCGTCGAGGATCAGCACCGCCGGGTCGGCGAGCAACGCGCGTGCGAACGCCACGAGTTGGCGCTGACCGGCCGAGATGCGGCCGCCCCGCTTGCGGACGTCCGTGTCGTACCCGTCGGGCAGCGCGGCGATGAAATCGTGCGCGCCGATGGCCTTGGCGGCGCCCTCGATCTCCGCACGGCTCGCGTCGGGCCGCCCGATGGCGATGTTCTCGGCGACCGTGCCGGAGAACAGGAACGACTCCTGCGTCACCATCACGACCCCGCGCCGCAGCTCCGGCACGGCCAGCTCGCGCAGGTCGACCCCGTCGAGCAGCACCCGTCCGTCGGCCGGGTCGTAGAACCGGGCCAGCAGCTTGGCCAGCGTCGACTTCCCCGCCCCCGTGGAGCCGACCACCGCGACCGTCTGCCCGGCCGGGATCGTCAGGTCGAAGCGGGGCAGCACCTCGCTACCGGTGCGGTAGGCGAACCGCACGCCGTCGAAGACGACCTCGCGGCCGGGGTGCTCGGTCGCCAGGGGCGGCAGTTCCCTGGGTACGGACGGTTCCGGCACCGAGGGCGCCTGGGCCAGCAGCCCGGCGATCTTCTCCAGCGAGGCCGCCGCCGACTGGTAGGAGTTGAGGAACATGCCGAACCGGTCGATCGGGTCGTACATCCGCCGCAGATACAGCACCGCCGCCGCGAGCACGCCGAGCGCCAGCGTGCCGTCCGCGACGCGGTAGGCGCCCCACAGGACGATCAGCGCGACCGCCGTGTTGCCGACGACCCGGGAGCCGACGACGTAACGCGCCATCTCCAGCAGCGCGTCGCCGTTCGTGCGCTCGTGCCGCCGGTTCAGGACCCGGAACTCGGCGTCGTTGGCGGCCTCCCGGCGGAACGCCCGCACCGGGCGGATGCCGTTCATCGTCTCGACGAACTTCACGATCACCGCCGCGATCGCCGTCGACCGCGTCGTGTACACCCGCCGCGCCCGCCGCTGGTACAGCCGTACCAGCCACCACAGCGGCCCGAACGACGCCACCGCCACGGCGCCGAGCCCCAGGTCCAGCCAGAGCAGGATGGCCGCGACGTACACACAGGACAGGATCACCGTCACCAGCTCCTGGAGGCCCTCCTCCAGCAGCTCGCGCAGCGACTCGACGTCGGTGGTCGAGCGGGAGATGAGCCGGCCCGAGGTGTAGCGCTCGTGGAAGTCGACGCTGAGCGCCTGGGCATGGCGGAAGATCCGGCCGCGCAGATCGAGGAGCACGTCCTGGCTGACCCGGGCGGAGGTGACGACGAAGGCGTACTGGAGCCCGCCGGAGGCGGCCGCGCACAGCAGATAGCCGACCGCCACCGCGATCAGCGGCCCCTGGTCGTGGGCGCGGAACGCGGGCACGGCGCGGTCGATGGCGTACGCCACCAGCAGCGGGCCCGCCTGCACGGCCGCCTGTTGCAGCAGCAGCAGGAGCGTGGTCAGGGCGACCCGGGCCTTCATCGGCGCGAGCAGGGACCGCAGCAGCGACCCGGTGGCGCCGGGCGGGGCGGGCAGGACGTCCTTGTCGAAGGGGTCCCTGGCCTCGGCGGGCTGCCGCGGCTCGTCCCCGGTGACCGGGGTGGGGGTGGATGTGGACGCGGTCACCGGGCTGCCTCCAGTTCCGTCCCGGACATCAGATGGGCGTACTCGGCGTTGTCGCGCAGCAGTTCGTGGTGGGTGCCGACGGCCGTGATACGGCCGCCGGAGAGCAGGGCGACCCGGTCGGCGAGCAGCACCGTGGACGGGCGGTGCGCCACGATCAGGGCCGTCGTGCCGGCCAGCACCTCGCGCAGCGCCGCCTCCACGGCCGCCTCGGTGTGCACGTCCAGTGCCGACAGCGGGTCGTCCAGGACCAGGAAGTCCGGGCGTCCCACGACCGCCCTGGCCAGGGCGAGGCGTTGCCGCTGCCCGCCGGACAGACTCAGCCCCTGCTCGCCGACCTGGGTGTCCGTGCCCTCGGGCAACGCGTGCGCGAACTCGGCCTGGGCGACGGCGAGGGCACGGTTCAGCTCGGCGGCTCCGGCCTCGTCGGGGGCGCCCATGAGGACGTTCTCGCCGACGCTCGCCGAGAAGAGGGTCGGCTCCTCGAACGCGACGGCGACCTTGGCGCGCAGCTCCTCGCGGGACATGGCCGCGATGTCGGCGCCGTCGAGCGTGATCCGGCCCGAGGTCACCTCGTGCAGCCGGGGGATCAACGCGGTCAGGGTGGTCTTGCCGCTGCCGGTCGCGCCGACCAGGGCCATCGACTCGCCGGGGCGGATGTGCAGGTCGACGCGGTCGAGGACCGGCGGGGCGCCGGCGGGGGCGTCGGGGTAGCGGAAGCCGACGGCGTGGAAGCGGAGCCCCAGGTCCGTGGTGTCCTTCGGGGTGCTCGGCGCGGCGGTGGGAGTCCTGGGGGCCGTGGGGTCCTTCAGGGGGCTCGGCGCCGCGGTCGGCGTCTTCGGGTCCGTGGGGTCCTTCACGGTGCTCACCGTCGGCGTGGACGTCTCCGGCTCCGCGTCCATCACCTCGAAGTACCGCTCGGTCGCCGTCGCCGCCTCCTGGCTCATCGCCAGCAGGAAGCCGATCGAGTCGACCGGCCACCGCAGGGCCAGCGCCGTGGACAGGAAGGCCACCAGCGTCCCGGCCGACAGGGTGCCGTCCGCCACCTGCACGGCCCCCAGCACCAGCGCCGCCCCGACGGCCACCTCCGGCAGCGTCACGATGACGCTCAGGATCGCCGCCAGCAGCCGGGCCTTGCGCAGCTCCGTGCCCCGCAGCGTCCGCGCCAGCTCACGGAACGCCCGCGCCTGACTGCGATGGCGCCCGAACCCCTTGATGACGCGGATGCCGAGGACGCCCTCCTCGACGACCGTGGTCAGATCACCGACCTGGTCCTGCGCGCGCCGCGCCACCTCGGCGTACCGCTTCTCGAAGATCGCGCAACTGACGATCACGGGCACGGCGGGCCCGAGAACCACCAGCCCCAGCGTCAGGTCCTGCACCAGCATGATGATCACGCCGACGAGAATCGTCACCCCGTTGACCAGCAGGAAGGTGAGCGGAAAAGCCAGGAACATGCGCAGCAGCATCAGATCGGTCGTGCCCCGCGACAGCAACTGCCCCGAGGCCCACCGGTCGTGGAAGGCCACCGGCAGCCGCTGGAGGTGCCCGTACAGGTCCGCCCGCATCGCGGCCTCGACCCCCGCCAGCGGGCGGGCCACCAGCCATCGCCGCAGCCCGAACAGCACTGCCTCGCCCAGCCCGAGCACCAGCAGGAACAGCGCGCCGAGCCACACGCCCGCCGGGTCCCGGCCGGCGACCGGGCCGTCCACGAGCCACTTCAGCACGAGGGGGATCACCAGCCCGACGCAGGACGCGACGACGGCGACGAACGCGGCGGTGAACAGACGGGCCCGCACCGGCCTGACGTAGGGCCACAGGCGCAGCAGCGAGCGGACGGCGGAGCGTTCCCGGGGCGAGGTGGCACGTGTCGTGGGCATCAGGAGCGAGCCTACGGATCGGCACTGACAACGCCCACCGAGTTTTGGCCGGGCCGGCCTCCGCCGTTGGTCCTACGACCTGCGTGTACGAGGTCCGGCAGGGCGCCTCACCCGACCTTCAGCAGCAGCACCGACCGGGCCGGCACCGAGATCGCCCGCCCCGCGGGGTACGTCGCCCCGGGTGCTGCCGCCTGCTCCTCCTGCGACGTGTCGACGACCACCTCGTACCGCTCCGCCCACGGCGGCCCCGGCAGCACGAAGCTCACCGGCCGTTCCCCCGCGTGCAGCACGGCGAGGAAGCTGTCGTCGACGATCGGCGCCCCCCGCTCGTCCCGGCCCGGGATGTCCCGCCCGGACAGATACATGCCGAGCGTGGCCGCCGGGGCGTACCAGTCCCGTTCCGTCATCTCCGTGCCCCGCTGGGTGAACCACGCCAGGTCCCGCAGACCGTCCGCCGAGTGCGCCCGCCCGGAGAAGAACGCCCGGCGCCGCAGCACCGGGTGCCGGTGCCGCAGCTCGATCAGCCTCGACGTCAGGTCGAACAGGGCCTTCCAGCCCGGTTCCTGCAGCAGCTCCCAGTCCAGCCAGCTGATCTCGTTGTCCTGGCAGTAGGCGTTGTTGTTGCCCCGCTGGGTGCGTCCGAGCTCGTCGCCCGCGACCAGCATCGGCACGCCCGTCGACAGCAGCAGCGTGGTCAGCAGGTTGCGCAGCTGCCGCCGCCGCAGCGCCCGCACCCGCTCCTCGTCGGTCTCGCCCTCCGCCCCGCAGTTCCATGCCCGGTTGTCGTTCGTGCCGTCCCGGTTGCCCTCGCCGTTCGCCTCGTTGTGCTTGCGCTCGTACGACACGAGGTCCCGCAGCGTGAAACCGTCGTGCGCGGTGATGAAGTTGACCGACGCGTACGGCCGCCGGCCGCCCCAGGCGTACAGGTCGCTGGACCCCGACAGCCGGTACCCCATCTCTCGTACGTCGGGCAGCGCGTGCCGCCAGAAGTCGCGCACGGCGTTGCGGTAGCGGTCGTTCCACTCCGTCCACAGCGGCGGGAAGGCGCCCACCTGGTAGCCGCCGGAGCCGACGTCCCAGGGCTCGGCGATCAGCTTCACGCGCCGCAGCACCGGGTCCTGCGCGATCACGGCGAGAAACGGGGACAGCATGTCCACGTCGTGCATGGACCGCGCCAGCGCCGCCGCCAGGTCGAAGCGGAAGCCGTCCACGCCCATCTCCGTCACCCAGTAGCGCAGCGAGTCGGTGATGAGGCGCAGCACGTGCGGCTGGACCACGTGCAGCGTGTTCCCGCAGCCGGTGTAGTCGGCGTACCGGCGGGCGTCGGACTGGAGGCGGTAGTAGCCGCGGTTGTCGATGCCCTTCAGGGACAGCGTCGGGCCCAGTTCGCCCGCCTCCGCGGTGTGGTTGTAGACCACGTCGAGAATGACCTCGATCCCGGCCGCGTGCAGCGCCCGCACCATCCGCTTGAACTCGCCGACCTGCTGCCCCCGCGTGCCGGACGCGGCGTACGTGGCGTGCGGGGCGAAGTAGCCGATGGAGTTGTAGCCCCAGTAGTTCCTCAGGCCCCGGCGCAGCAGATGGTCCTCGTGCGCGAACTGGTGCACGGGCAGCAGTTCGACGGCCGTGATGCCGAGCCGCGTGAGGTGCTCGATCGCCGCCGGGTGGGCCAGGCCCGCGTAGGTGCCGCGCAGTTCCTCGGGAATCCCCGGGTGCAGCTTGGTGAAGCCGCGCACGTGCAGCTCGTAGATCACCGAGTCCGCCCAGGGCGTCTTCGGGCGGCGGTCGTCCGCCCAGTCGTCGTCGTCGTGCACGACGACGCCCTTCGGGACGTACGGCGCCGAGTCCCGCTCGTCGCGCACGGTGTCCGCGACCTGCTGCTGAGGCCAGTCCCGGACGTGCCCGTAGACCTCCGGCGGCAGGCTGAAGTCGCCGTCCACCGCGCGCGCGTACGGGTCGAGCAGCAGCTTCGCCGGGTTCCACCGGCCGCCGGTCCAGGGATCCCAGCGGCCGTGCACCCGATAGCCGTAGCGCTGACCGGGCAGCACCCCCGGCACGAAGCCGTGCCAGATCTCATGGGTCAGCTCGCTCAGGCGATGCCGGTGCTCCGTGCCCTCCTCGTCGAACAGGCACAGCTCCACCGCCTCCGCCCCGCCCGCCCACAGCGCGAAGTTCGTGCCCGCCACCCCGTCCGGACCGACCCGGAACCGGGCCCCCAGTGGTGTCGGCGCACCCGGCCACACCGGCACCGCGGCGGCGGGCGCCGCGCGCGGCGCGCCGTTCAACGCGGTGGCCGGGCGTCCGCCCTGCCCGGCCACCGTCTCCTGCTCGGCTGCGCTGGACACCTGTCAGCCTCCCGCGGCTCGTGTCGACGACGTCGGCCGGGGCCACGGCGTCCCTTCCGCGGAGCCCGGCCCGTCGTCCTCCCCACTGTTCTGCCCAGAGCTTGCCTCGCACTCACGTTTCCCCAGGGCGGGCCCGGTCGTTGGACACGGTTGTGAGGCACGTACATGGGCGCGCGCGGCGCGCGGGGGCCGCACTGGCCGCCGTACTGACATGGGCAGGGCTGCTGGCCGGGGCCGCCGGCTGCACCGCGGACGGTGCGAGCGGGCTCGGCTCGCCCGGCAGACCCGGGGCCCCCGGGAACGTCATCGAGGTCTCGCCCGACGACGGCGACAAGGGCGTCCGCCCCGGCCGGACGCTGTCCGTTCAAGTGTCCAGCGGGCGCCTGGAATCGGTGCGGGTCGTCCGGTCCCAGGACGCCCAGGAACAGCCCGTGCCGGGCAGGATCTCCGCGGACGGCCGGCGCTGGCAGCCCGACGACGGCAAACTCGCGCTGGCCGCCAGGTACGCGGTGGACGCGGTGGCCGTGGACGGCGACGGCCGCCGCTCCGCCCGGCACACCACCTTCACCACGTACGTCCCCGAGGAGCGCTTCATCGCCTACATCACCCCCGAGCACCGCTCCGTGGTCGGCACCGGCATGATCGTCAGCCTGGGCTTCAACCGGGAGATCACCGACCGCGCCGCGGTCGAACGGGCCGTGCGCGTCTCCTCGGAGCCCGCCGTCGAGATCCGCCCGCACTGGTTCGGCCGCGACCGCCTCGACTTCCGCCCCGAGAAGTACTGGGAGCCCGGCACCGAGGTCACCGTCGACCTGCGGCTCAGGGACGTCGAGGGCGCACCGGGGGTCTACGGGCTCCAGCACCGGACCGTCACCTTCACCGTCGGCCGCAGTCAGGTCTCCCTGGTCGACGCGGCGGAGCACACCATGCAGGTGCGCCGGGACGGCGAGCTGCTCGGCACGGTGCCGATCACCGCGGGCGCGCCCAAGACCCCGACGTACAACGGGAAGATGGTGGTCACCGAGATGTACGAGGTGACCCGGATGAACGGCAGCACGGTCGGATTCGGCGGCGAGTACGACATCAAGGACGTCCCGCACGCCATGCGCCTCACCGAATCCGGCACCTTCCTGCACGGCAACTACTGGGCGTCGGCCGGCACCTTCGGCGAGTCGAACGTCAGCCACGGGTGCGTCGGACTGCGGGACGAGAAGGGCGGCAGCTCGCAGACTCCGGCGGGCTGGTTCTTCGACCGGAGCCTGGTCGGGGACGTCATCGAGATCGTCAACAGCGACGACAAGAAGGTCGCTCCCGACAACGGGCTCGGAGGCTGGAACATGGGGTGGAACGAGTGGAAAGCGGGCAGTGCTCTGAAGTGAGCCCGCCGGGGGGCCGGGTGGCCCGAGGCGGCCGGTCGATGTTGGGACTGAACGGTGACAATCGCGCGGCCTCGACCGCGCCGACCATATGGTTACTATGCGCCGAACGCGCGGGACGCGCAGGGGAGCGGGCCCAACAAAACCCGTTGAGGGTCCGGTCCGGGGCCCGTTGAGGGGAGACAAGTTGAACGTGCGACCGATATCGGGGGCGTCGGTTGACGCGCGCGGGGGGCGCGGACGCAAGGGTCTGGCAATGGTCGCCGGGGTACTGCTGCTGACCGCCACGGCGTGCGGCGGCGGCTCGGGCTCCGGGGGCTCGGGAGCCGGGTCCGGGGACGGCAAGGGCAAGGGTTCGGCGACGGCGGAGAGCAAGCAGTCCGAGGCGGCCGTGACCATAGCCCCCAAGGACGGCGCGAACTCCGTCGACACCAGCGGGGCCCTCAAGGTCACCGCCGCCAAGGGCAAGCTGACCGAGGTCGTCGTCAAGGACGCCGAGGGCACCGAGATAGCCGGCGAGATATCCGAGGACGGCGCGAGCTGGACGCCGTCCATCCACCTGGCCGCCGCCACCAAGTACCAGGTGCACGCGGTCGCCAAGGACTCCGCGGGCCGCGAGGCCGCCGAGTCCTCCAGCTTCACCACCCTGACGCCGCAGAACACGTTCATCGGTCACTTCACCCCCGAGGACGGCTCCACGGTCGGCGTCGGAATGCCCTTCTCCCTCAACTTCACCCGGGGTATTACCGACCCCGAGCAGGTCGAGAAGGCCATCGAGATCAAGACCGAGCCCGCCGTCGACGTCGAGGGCCACTGGTTCGGCAACGACCGGCTCGACTTCCGGCCCGAGAAGTACTGGAAGGCCGGCACCAAGGTCACCGTCAAGCTCAACCTCGACGGCGTCGAGGGCCGCCCGGGGGTCTACGGGGAGCAGTCCAAGACCGTCTCCTTCACCATCGGCCGCAACCAGGTCTCCGTCGTCGACGCCAAGAAGCTCACGATGAGGGTCATGCGGGACGGCAAGGTCGTCAAGACCATCCCGGTCACCACCGGCAAGGCCGGCATGGAGACCTGGAACGGCCAGATGGTCATCAGCGAGAAGCACGTGGTGACCCGGATGAACGGCGAGACCGTCGGTTACGGCGGCGAGTACGACATCAAGGACGTCCCGCACGCCGTGCGCCTGACCACCTCCGGCACCTTCCTGCACGGCAACTACTGGGCCGGCGACGCCTTCGGCAACTACAACGCCAGCCACGGCTGCATCGGCCTGCGCGACGCGCGCGGCGGCTGGGACAAGGGCGCACCGGCCGCGTGGTTCTTCGAGAACTCGGTGATCGGCGACGTGGTCGTGGTGAAGAACTCCAACGACCGGATCGTGGACCCGGACAACGGGCTCAACGGCTGGAACATGCCGTGGGAGAAGTGGAAGGCGTGAGCCTCTGACGAGCACAGCGCGAGCGTGGGCCCGGTGCGACCGACCGCACCGGGCCCGTGCTGTGTCTGCCCGGGGGCCGGGGACGTGGGGCCCCCGGACTCCAGGGCTTACTCGCCCCCGGCCGGGTGTGAGCGACCGCACCGGCCCGGTCGCCGTTGGTCCCCGTGCTGTGTCTGCCCGGGGGCAACCCCGGGACCCCCGGCCGGGTGTGAGCGACCGCACCGGCCCGTCGCCGTTAGTCCCCGTTAACCTGCTGGCATGACCGTGAATCTCGAAGTCGCCGAGGGCGTCGGCACTCTCCGCCTCGACCGCCCGCCCATGAACGCGCTGGACGTCGCCACGCAGGACCGGCTCAAGGAACTCGCCGAGGAGGCCACGCGCCGCGACGACGTGCGCGCCGTCGTCGTGTACGGCGGGGAGAAGGTGTTCGCGGCCGGCGCGGACATCAAGGAGATGCAGGACATGGACCACACGGCCATGGTCCTGCGCGCCCGCGGCCTGCAGGACGCCTTCACGGCCGTGGCCCGCATCCCCAAGCCGGTCGTCGCCGCCGTCACCGGGTACGCGCTCGGCGGCGGTTGCGAGCTGGCGCTGTGCGCGGACTACCGCATCGCCGCGGACGACGCCAAGCTGGGCCAGCCCGAGATCCTGCTCGGCCTGATCCCGGGCGCGGGCGGCACCCAGCGGCTGGCCCGGCTGATCGGCCCGTCCAAGGCCAAGGACCTGATCTTCACCGGCCGCATGGTCAAGGCCGACGAGGCGCTCAGCCTGGGTCTGGTCGACCGGGTGGTCCCGGCCGCCGAGGTGTACGGCACGGCACACGCGTGGGCGGCGAAGCTGGCGCAGGGCCCGGCACTGGCGCTGCGCGCCGCGAAGGAGTCGATCGACACGGGCCTGGAGACGGACATCGACACGGGCCTCGCCGTCGAACGGAACTGGTTCGCAGGCCTGTTCGCCACGGAGGACCGTGTTCGGGGAATGCGCAGCTTCGTGGAAGAGGGTCCGGGCAAGGCCAAGTTTCTCTGAAATCACCGTGTCAGCACTTGCAGTTGACGCGGTGTCTGATCCGGGTCCCTCGATGGGGCGGTTTATGGAAGCCTTAAGGCAGCCTTAAGCCTGCCTTGTCGAGGGAGCCCGTCCTTTGCCATCAGCCGACCCATCTCCGCAGGTCACAGGGGCTGTTGGGGCCTCCGACCTGCCTACGGCATATGCCGGACGGAGAGTACGGAACGACGCCCCGAGGGGGGCGTATTCGCCAGGAACGGCCCCGCGTGGCGCACCGGGCGGCCATGATGGGGGCATGGCGGGGCTGGAGGGCATCGAACAGCCGCAAGGACGCGGTGGTACGACCGCGGCGCGCTGGTCGCCGGCGGCCGAGGACGAACGAGCGCTCAGGGCACTGGAGTTGTTCGGCAATCCCACGGAGGCGGAGGTTCCGCTGCCGTCCCGCCCCGAGTCCGCGGCCACGGCGCGCCGGCTCGCCCAGGTCGTCGTCCTGCGCCAATGGGGCCTGTCCGCCAAGATGACCGAGGACGCCGTGTTACTGGTCTCGGAGCTGGTAGGCAACGCCGTGCGGCACACCGGCGCCCGTGTCTTCGGCCTGCGGATGCACCGCCGCCGGGGCTGGATCCGCGTCGAGGTCCGTGACCCCTCCCGGGGGCTGCCCTGCCTCATGCCGGTCCAGGAGCTGGACGTCAGCGGCCGGGGCCTGTACCTGGTCGACAAGCTCTCGGACCGCTGGGGCGTGGACCTCTTACCGCGCGGCAAGACGACCTGGTTCGAGATGCGGGTGGCGGACCGCTGAGCGGTGCGAGCCCTCAGCCGGCATACGGCCGTACGGGTGACCTCGCACATCCGGCGCTCAGCGGCTGGGAATTGTGCTCCCCATGATCACAACTCGCCTGCGACGGCGCGCCGCTGCCGCCGTCCTGTCCCTCGCGGCGGTCCTCACGACCTCGGCCGCCGCCCCCGGGACCCCGGCCCCCGCCACTGCCCCCGGGACGCCGGCCCCCGCCGCCGCCCCTGCCCCGGCCTCCTGCCCCGTCCAGTTCGACGACAAGATCAAGGCCGCCGCCGACCGCCGTGTCGACATCGCCCGGATCACCCCCGAACCCGTCTGGCGCACCACCTGCGGCACCCTCTACCGTGCCGACAGCCGTGCCCCGTCCGTCGTCTTCGAGCAGGGCTTCCATCCCAAGGACGTGGTGAACGGCCAGTACGACGTGGAGAGTTACGTCCTGGTCAACCAGCCCTCGCCGTTCGTGTCCACGACGTACGACCACGACCTGTACAAGACGTGGTGGAAGTCCGGCTACAACTACTACATCGACGCCCCCGGCGGCATCGACGTCAACCGGACCATCGGTGACACCCACAAGTGGGCCGACCAGGTCGAAGTGGCCTTCCCGGGCGGCATCGACCGCGAGTACGTCATCGGCGTCTGCCCGGTGGACAAGACCACCAAGGTCGAGATCATGAGCGACTGCGAGAGCAACCCGTACTACGAGGCCTGGCACTGAGCAGCGCCTCCGACCCCACCGGCCGGTAGCCGGCCGCCTGGAACGCCCGCAGACTGCGGGCGTTCCCCGGGGAGATCTGCGCCCACACCGGCTCGCCCCCGCCCAGGTGCCGCGCCGTCACCGCCAGGGCCCGCCCCAGCCCCCGGTGCCGTACCGCCTCCGCCACCTCCACCGCGGCCTCCAGCCGCCCCGCGACGCCGCGTCCCAGCACCAGCACACCGCCCTCGGTGGCCCACACCCGCACGTCGTCCCGGCGCCGGCGGGAACGGGCGACCCTCGGATGCCCGGGGTCACGGATCTCGCTCAGCGCGAGGGGTGGCTCGCCCGCCAGCGGCGCTCCCACCGCCATCACGTCGACCGTGTCCGTGGTGCGTCCCGTCCGTTCCATGAAGGCGGCGAGGAAGCGGGGGTTCATCGTCGCCGCGAGCGCGTCGCAGTCCAGGGTGCTCAGGGTCTCGTGGACCCAGCCGGGGTCCTCGTCGGTGAAGACGACGGAGTGGCCGGTGAAGGCGATCACGCCCGCGTCCCTGGACGAGGGCTGGGGCACGACCGTCGTACCGCCGTCCGCCGGCGGGAAGACGCCGCGCGCGGCGGCGTCCAGAATGTCCCTCAAGGTCCCCATCGCGCTCGCCCCTCGCATCGCCCCTCGAACCGACCCCCGCTTCGCTCCTCGAGTCTCCACCCACTGCAAGGCACGGAGACGCCGACCCCGCCGACGTAATGGAACGCCTGCGCGCCGGCGCCGACGACCGTCTCACCGTTACCGCGAGTTGCTCGCCCTGGTGAAGGGTCAGGAGCCGGCCGTCGCGCACCGCGAGGAGTTCGCGTGGGTGGTCGCCGCACTGGACGCTCGGGCGGCCGGATAATCTGACCTGCGTCAGTACGACGGCACAGCACGAGACAGAGGGGCGGATCGGTGGCGGACATCGAGGAAGCGCGCAAGCAGTTCGAGCGGATCGACACGGACGGTGACGGCCGCATCACCGCCAAGGAGTTCAAGACCGCTCTGGCGCAGGGGGGCGACTGGAACGTCACCGAGACGGTCGCCGAGGCCGTCATCGCCAGCCGCGACCTGGACGGCGACAAGCTCCTTTCGTTCGACGAGTTCTGGGCCCACCTGAACAAGTAGGCCCACCGAAGGGGCGCCCCCCGCACGGCGGGGGGCGCCCCTTCGGCATCCCGCTGTCTGCACCAGGCGTCCGGTGCAGGGGATCGGTCAGCGGGCGGCGTAGCCGAAGCGGGAGCCGCCGGCAGGGAGCCCACCCTGGCCGGGCCGGTACGTGGTGATCGCGGCGTTCGTGCCGCCGGCGGTCACGTTGGACAGGGGCAGGGCGTGGAGCGTGCCGGGGGCGTGGGGGCCGTAGGGCATGCCGACGTACAGCGCGGTTCCGGTGTAGTGGATGCTCGCGCCCAGCTGCTGGTCGGCCCCTGCCGGGCCGGGGATGCCGGAGGTGCCGGCTTCGATCCAGCGGTCGTTCGCACCGGGCGAGCCGAGCAGGGAGAACGTGGTGACGGCACCAGCCTTGGCGGCGGTGCCGACTGCCTCGCCGGGCGCGCCGACGGCCAGCTTCATCGTCGCCGCGGTGCTCACTGCCCGGGGTGCGGTGTTGACGGCGGCCAGGGACTGGCCGAAGCGGTCGCCGCTCTCGGAGGTTCCGGTGACGTCGTCGGATGCCGTGCCCGAGCTGTACACGTGCAGCTGGCTGTGGCCGCCGGCCGCCGTGACCCGGAATGTGATCACGTTGCCCGCGTCGGTCTTGTCGACACCGTCGACGTCCAGGTCCTCCCCGGGCGAGCCCACCGCGAGGATCGAGTCGGTCGCCGCGGCCGCGCCGGACGGCCGGTAGGGGACCATGGCGAGCGACTTGCCGAACTGGTCGCCCGCTTCGGCGCCGCCGGAGACCGTGTCGAGGTCCTGGTCGAGGCCGAACAGCGGCGTCGGGCGCTTCTCGGAGTTCAGCTTGTGCGAGAAGACCGCCACGTTGCCGGCACCGGCGTCGCTTCCGATGGCCTCACCAGGGGCGCCGATGGCGAGGTGGTTGGCGTCGGCCGCGATGGCGCCGCCGAAGCCGTCGTTGGCCTCCACGGCACCGGGCACGCCCGTGTTGTCCTGTGTGATGCCCACATTGGCCGTCGTGATGCCGATGCTGGTGCTGTCCCGCACATAGAAGGCGATGCCCGCCTTCAGCGCGGAGCCGACGGCTTCGCCCGGCGCGCCGATCACCAGGAAGGGCTCGCCGGACGCGGTGGTGCCGGCGGCCAGGGCCTGGCCCAGGCGGTCGCCGGTCTCGGGGGTCGAGCCGGCGAGGGACCCGGTGCCGGAGTCCTGCTCGAAGTGGGTGTTCTTCACCGAGCCGGTGCCGATACCGCCCGGCGCCCCGTAGAAGACATCGACCGTGCCCGCGTCGGCGACGGTGCCCAGATCCTCGGAGGGGGTGCCGACCACCAGGTCGGTGCATCCGTCCTCGTTGTGGTCCACGGTGTCCATGGCCTCGCCGAACCAGTCACCGGCTTCGGGGCTGCCCGGCACCCAGTCCAGGCTCTGGTCGGCCGAGGCCGTGCCCTTGCCACCGCCGTAGACGATCCGGACCACGCCCGCTCCGTCCGTCCCGCCGACTGCCGCCTTCGGGTCGGAGATCGCGATGTCCTCGACGCCGTCGCAGTTGAAGTCGGTGACACGGGTGGCACTGATGGTGGTGTTCACCCAGGAGGCCAGGTCGTCCACGCGGGCGATGACAGCGCCGGTGCGCTTCTCGGCCGGGTCGGCTCCGAAGCAGCCGCCCTGGTACGACCTGCTGTTGAGCCCGACGAGCGTGGCCGTGCCGCCCACCTCGCGCAGAACCGGGCCGCCCGCATCACCCGCACATGCGGCAGCGCCCGCCATGCCGGTCACGGCGGCCGTGGTGCCGCCGGCGGAGTCGACGGTGTAGACGCCGGTGTGCGCCTTGAGCGGTGCCCACTCGGACACGGTGCGCCCGAACCCCGCAAACTTCAGCTCCTCGCCGGACACCGGTGCCGAGGAGGCCAGAGCGACGGGGGCGACCTTGGTGACGGGCCGGTTCAGTCGGGCCAGGACCACGTCGCGATCGGTGCGCGGGACCAGTTCGACGACCTGGCGCCGGGTGTCGAGGATGGGGCTGCCGGACAGTTCGGACGGGCCGACGACGACGGTGGTCATGGTCCTGGGGGCGCCGGGGGGCACTGCGGTGCCTGCGGAGCCGGCGAAACAACTGGCCGCCGTCAGCAGCCACTCGGCATCGACGAGGGCGGCGGAGCAGCCACGTTCGTGGGCGCCGACAGTGATCTTCGCGGTGTAGGCGTACGTCGTCGGCACGGCGGGTTCACCGGTGACGGCTTGTGCGGGGGCGCAGATGACCACACCTGACACGACGCCGGCGGCGAGCAGGGTGCTCGTCATCGCGACGCGGGGGCGTATGTGAGACACGTTGGGTTCCTGGTCGTTTCAGTGGTGCGCACCGACGGGCGCACGAAGAAGTGGTGCCGGTCCGGGGCTCAGGCGGTGACCCGCAACTCGATGAGCATCGTCGGCTCGCCGGAGGCGCCGGACTCGCCGTAGCCGGTGAAGTCGTTGGCGGGCGCGTTGATGACCGTGGTGGTGCCGTCGTCCTCGCGGATGGTGGTCTTCACCGGATCGGCGGAGGTCCAGATGCCATGGGCCTCGGGGATCTCGAGCGTGAGGAAGGCCGGCTTGGCCGTGACGTCGAAGCAGAAGTCCAACTGCCCGATCCGGCTCATGATCAGAACGTCCTCGCTGCCGTCACAGGATCTCATCACCATGTGACCGTTGCCACGCTTGAGGAGGGCCCCGGTCTCCTCCTGGATCCGGGCTGCTCCCGGGTAGTTGAAGTCCTCGACGGCGTAAGGCATGTCGCCGTCGGCCGTGGTCGCGGATGTCGCCGTGCTGCCGTTGTCGGCGTACGCCACGCCAAGCGTCGTCGCGGACGCCGCAAGCACCGAAACCACAACACCCAACAGCGCCTTGCGCACATGGGTCATCGCCATAGTGGGCCTTTCAAGACAAGTGAAGGAAAACAGAGCGCGGTTTTCCGGAGGACGTAGCCGCGGCAGAAGTCGCACCAAGAATGTGCGCAGGGTAATTCATCTTACATAGCTCATCCAGCTCTTGGTCACAGCTCATTCACGTGGAGTTCGGCTGTCGCTCACCGTGTGGTTGGTCCGTATCATTTCAAAGCTCCATATATGAAAGTGAAGCAGACTTATGGGTTGGGAGCGCACCACCGTCCCAAACAGTATGATCTTGGGATCTGGCCTCTGACCTGCTTGCTGAACCCGTCGGCTCCGGCTCCCGTCCATGAAGCTCGGTGTACGATCAAGCGGCTCCAGCAGTGCGGGAAATCACAGACAGCCGCTTTTCCGGTGAAAAGCAAGGTCTTTTTCTTCGCTTTCCGACTGCCTTTCCTGTGGTCTCCGCGCGTTTATCCGGCTGGGCTTTTCTTCAAGTAAGAGGGAGTCGCCGAGTGAGACGGCGCATACCCTCCCGGACTGTTGGTTCGGGAGTGCTGAGACGGTTCTCCGGCCCTCGGCGGGTCGTGCGGATGCTGCTGTCCGCGGGTCTGCTGTCGGGGCTGCTGGGAACACCGGCCGCGGTGGCGGTGGAGCCCGCACCGCTGCCCGCGAACGTGCGAGCCGACATCGTGGGCTACTGGGAGACCGGCGGTGCCGGTCTGAAGGAGGCCGCCGAGCAGGCACTGCTCGGCGGCGACGACGCGATCCGCAGGTTTCTGGGCGAAGCGGAGTCCATCCAGTTCGCCGACAACCGAGTGGAGACCGCGCGGCTCGCCATGACCGGCGGTCCCGGTGTGCGGGAGGCCGCGAAGGAGGCGATGCTCAAGTCCCCCGCCGAGCTGGAGAGGTTCCTTCACTCCGGGTACGAGGCCGCGCTGGACCAGGACCGCAGGGTCGAGATCGGCCGCCTGATCACGCTGGGCGGCAGGGGTGTGCAGGCGGCGGGCAAGGCCGCCCTGCAGGGCACCTTCGACGACCGTGAACTCTTCCTGACCTCGGGCCAGTACACCGCCCGACAGCAGGACAACCGTGTCGAGGTCGCCAGGCTGGCCACCACGGGCGGCCCCAACGTGAAGGCGGCCGCCAAGGTCGCGCTGAGGGGCACGCCTGACGACATGGTGGAGTTCCTGGAGGTCGGGCAGTTCATCGCCCGCGACCGTGACCAGGAGCACGCCTCGATCGCCCAGCTGATCGAGCAGGCGGAGCGGGCCGGGAAGCAGGCCGAGGACGCCCGGAAGACGGCGGAGGAGTCGTCGAAGAAGGCCGTCGAGGCCTCCAGGCTGGCCAAGGAGGCCGCGCAGAAGGCCGCCGAGGAGACCGCGGCTGCCAAGGACGACTCCAAGAAGGCCGCGGTCAAGGCCAAGCAGGCCGCCGACGCCGCGCGGGGCGCGGCCGAGGCGGCGCAGGAGGCCATCGGGTCGGCCAACGCCGCCAATCGCGCCGCCCGGCGGGCCGCGCTCGCCGCCGCGCAGACCGCCGCGGCGGCCGCCGCGGCCTCGGAAGCGGCGAACAAGGCCTTCAAGGCGGCCATCGCCGCCGCCCGTGACGAGGCCAACGCCGACGCTGCGAACCAAGCCGCCAGCCAGGCACGCGCCGCGGCCGATGCCGCCGAGACGTCGGCGGTCGCCGCCGAGAACGCCGGCCTTGCCTCCGCCGCTGCCGGCGTCGCCTCCGAGGCGGCAAAGGGCGCCTCCGGCAACGCGCGGGTCGCGGCCGCCGCCGCGGAGGAGGCCAACGCCCACGCGGACGCGGCCGGCCTGCACTCCAGCGAGGCCCGCCTCGCCGCCGCCGAAGCACGCCGGCACGCCAACGCCGCCGACGCCGCCGCCGACCGCTCCGCCGCCCTGGCCCGCCGCGCGGCCACCGCCGCCTACGGAGCCCGTGACGCCGCCAACTCGGCCGCCGCACATGCCAACAAGGCCGCCGACTACGCCGAAGAAGCCGCGGAACATGCCGTGGACGCGGACAAGTACGCCGCCGTGGCCAAGAAGAATGCCGACGGCGCCAAGGCGGCTGCCAACAGCGCGACCGCCGCGGTGAACCAGGCCAAGGAGATCTTCGCGCTGGCCCGGGAGACCGAGACGGCCGACCTGCAGACCCGGACGGACGCGGCCGTCGAGCGCGCCCGCTCGATGAAGGCCGCCTCGGGGGCAGCCGTCTCGGCCTCCGCCGCCACCCAGGTCGAGGCCCTGTCCCTGAACGACACCGCGACCGAGCTGGCCCAGGAAGCCGGTCGGCCCGACATCGACATCCAGGCCACCGCCGCCAAGGGCCGCCGGCTCGCCGTGCAGGCGATGAAACTGCTCGGCCCCTGGCACCAGGAGGCCGCCGCCCGCGCGCTCTCAGGTACCGACCAGGACGTCTTGGACTACCTGCGTACCCGCTGGAAAGAGGCAAACCACAACGACGTACGCCAGCGCGTCGTCGACCTGAGCTCGCAGAGCCCCTACACCTCCGTCCGCACCGCGGCCTCCGAAGTTCTGGCGGGTGGGACACCGGAACAGATCGAGGCCTTCCACGCCACCGGCCAGTACGAAGCCGGCCGCACCGACATGAGGGTCGACGCCGCCCGCCTCGCCGAGACCGGCGGCCCCGGCGTCAGTGAGGCCGCCAAGGCGGCACTCGCCGACGGAAGCGGCAGAGCCCTCGCGACGTTTCTGCACATCGGCCGGTACGGCCGGTTGCTGACCGACGAACGGGTCGTCACCGCCTCGCTCGCCGAGACCGGCGGCCCGGAGGTGCGGGCAGCCGCGCAGATCGCTCTCGCCGGACCGCCGGAGCTGATCCACGAGTTCGTCATCACCGGCCAGTACATGGCCCAGCGCAAGGACGACCTCGCCACCACCCATGTCCACCGGGTCCAACGGCTCCTCGCCGAAGGCTCCCTGATCGCCGCCAAGGCACACGAGAACTCCTGGCGCGCCGCCGAAGCCGCCCTTCTGGCCCAGAACGCCGCCGACGAAGCGGCGGACGCCTCGGCTGAAGCGGACAGGTCGGCCAAGCAGGCCAAGCAGTACGCGGACGACGCCAAGGCATCAGCCGATGCCGCCGCCGAGAGCGCCGAGGACGCGGCGGCATCGGCGGCCACGGCACGCAGCGCGGCCGAGCGGGCCCACCAGGACGCCACCGCCGCCGAGAACTCCGCCGCCCAGGCCGAGTTCTCGGCTTCCTACGCGCGCTACTCGGCGCAGAAGGCCGACGACGCCTCCGACCGGGCCCGCGCGTCGGCCATCGCCGCCGGTAAGAGTGCCGACGAGGCGGAGGCGGAGGCCAAGCAGGCCTGGCAGACGACGCGTGACCTCGCCGAGCAGGAGATCGAGGAGGCCCGTCGGCAGGCGGAGGAAGAACGCAAGGCGCAGCAGGACAGTGGGCCCAAGTCGACCTGCATAGACCTGCTGCCGTTCGACACCTCGTACTTCCCGATCAACACGGTCATCTGCGACGACGGGGAAATCGACCGAGCCCTGGACCTGGCGAAGGATCCCCGCACCTACGGGACCGTCATCTGGGAGATGTCGGGTCTCGCCGACATCGAGGACTGCATCGACGACCCCACCGCGGGCAAGTGCGCGATGGCCGTCGTCGGCGTCACTCCTTGGGGCAAGCTCAAGCTCGTCGCCAAGATCGACAACGGCCTTGACGCCATCAAGGGCGGGCGAGCCGCCCGCCGGACCGTGGCATGCCTGACCGGAGCGGCGCACAGCTTCCCGGCCGGAACCAACGTCCTCATGGCCGACGGCACCGGCCGCCCGATCGAGCAGATCGAAACCGGCGACCTCGTCACGGCCACGGACCCGGCCACCGGCGAAACAGGCCCGCGACGCGTCACCCGGACCATCCACACCCCCGACGACCGGAACTTCACCGACGTCACCCTCGCCGACGGCTCGACCGTCACCTCGACCAGTCACCACCCCTACTGGTCCGAGAACGACCGCGCGTGGAAGAACGCGAGCGACCTCGAGGCCGGCGACACCCTGCGCACCCCGCAGGACAGCACAGCGGTCATCGCCCGCACCCGCGACTGGCAAGGCCTCCAGGACGCCTACGACCTCACCGTCGACGACCTCCACACCTACTACGTCTCCACCGGCACCAGCGACGTCCTCGTCCACAACACCGACGAAGCCTGTCCGGTATGGGTGAAGAACGCCTGGGACAAGCTCCCCAAGCGCCAGAAGGGAGACCCGACTTCAGGCTTGGCGTTCGAGCCTGATGGCACGCGGGTTTGGGATGACCTGCTGGTGAGCGGACGCAGTCAACTCTCGGAGAAGATCAATTCCTTCCTCAAGGGTTCTGGCGACTTCCCGGATTTCTCGGATTACGCGAGCGTCTCGCATCATGCCGAGGTGAAACTCGCATGGGAGATGCGCAACAAGATGGGTGTGGGGAAAGAGCTGCACATCGTCATCAACACGAACTATGTGTGTCCGAGGGTGACGACTCGCAACTCGATGGGCTGCAAGCAGGCGGTCCCCGCCATCCTCTACGAGGACCAGACGCTGTATGTACACTACCCCGGCATGGCGGAGCCGGAAGAGTTGAAAGGCCTGGCGAAGAGGTGACGGCGACATGATTGTCCTTGGCGGGACGCACGCGGGTGAGATATACGCCCGTTCCGAGCAGGAAGTCGAGGCTCTCATCGACCACGTCATGAGCGATCTCATCCAGGAGGGAACAACTCCCGACGGCTTCGAGATCATCCCCGAGAGGGCCGTCATCAGCATCGTCGAAGGGAAGTACCCGGAAGAGACCGACGAGAGATGGCCGAGCAACTACCTGTATGTCTCGGTCAACACTCGAAGGGGATACGGTGCTTTGAAGTGGTGGACCAGCAAGGTTCCCGACGGGGCCGCCGAGGATGACATCTCCCGCTTCGTCTGGACCTCGGGAAACCCCAATCCTCCCTCCGTCGATCCTGAATTGATCGAAGATCCTGGAGACCCCAGCTACTATCCACGGGAAGCCGCAATTCCGGCTGCCCAAGTCCGCGCCGCCCTCGAAGAATTCTGTCGAATCCGAACCGGCGCGCGGCCGGAATGTGTTCCGTGGCTATTGCTTGACCAGTCGGTATAGAGCTGAACCCGCCCAGCTGCTGTCGTGCCCCCGATCTGCTCGTGCTCGGGGGCACGACGCATTCCGCTAGCCCAACTCCCGTGCCACGAACGTGTCCAGCACGCCCGTTCCCACCTGCACCGTCCGGCTGCGGCCCTGCCAGTCGGTGACCGTGTGGGAGCGGGCGCTGTCGCGTAGGGACCGGACCTGGGCGGGGGTGCTCGTGCCGTCCCGCAGGGCCAGGGCGGCCAGGGCCGCTCGCGCCCAGTCGTGGGTGGCGTCCAGCCAGGGTGCGGCGGAGGCGCGCAGCGACGGCGGGACCGTGTCGCGGGCCGAGGCGAGGGTGTCGAGGTGCTCGCGCAGGGCGTCCTGGGCGTTCGGCCCGCGGCGCCGGTAGGCCTCGATCAGCGCGGCCAGTTTCGGTGCCTGGGTGGTGTCGAGGCGGGAGGCGTGGTTGAGGTCGGCGAAGGCGCGCAGCGCGGTGAGGGCGCGGCGGTCGCCGGCGGCGAGGAGCCGAAGGCCCGCGTCGAGGGCTTCGGCCGGGCGGTAGGCCCCGGGGTTCCAGGCGTAGGCGGCGAGAGAGAACAGGGCGGGGGTGGACGCGGTGGCCTGGTTCATCGGGTTGGCGGTGATGCCCGCCACCGCACCGGGGATGCCGGGGTCGCGGCCCGCGTAGGGGCCGAGGAGGAGGTTGCCCGGCGTGTAGTCGTTCACCGGGTAGTTGTCCCAGACCAGCACCGGGTGCGCGTAGCGGCGGGCGGCTTCGCGGGCCTGGCCGGTGCGCAGGGTGGGGGAGACGACCAGGGGACCCGTCCACATGACGGTGATCCGCGGGGCGAGCGCGGAGGCGAGGGCGCTTGTGTAGTCCGTGGCGCGCGTGCCGTCGTACTCGGTGGGGACCGTGATCAGGGGGGCGGCTTCCGGGCGGGGGTCGAGGAACACGCGCTGGACGTGGTTCAGGAGGTCCGCTTGAGCGCGCGCCACCGCCGCCCGGCCATGACCGTACGTCGTCCCGTCGGCGGCGCAGTTCCAGCGGGTGATGTCGATGTCGTCCAGCGGGACGGCGTAGACGCGCACCCCGGTCTCCCACAGCTGGCGGAACTTGGCCAGCAGCGCGGCCCGGTCGGCGGCGGAGGAGTAGCAGACGGACGGCCCGGGGGAGACGGCGTAGACGAAGGAGACGTGGCGGTCGGCGGCGCGTCGGGCCAGGGCACGCAGGGCGGTCAGGCGTGCCGTGGGGTAGGGGTCGCGCCAGCGGGACCGCAGGTAGGGGTCGTCCTTGGGACTGTAGAGGTAGGTGTTGAGCTTCCAGCGGGCGGCGAAGTCGAGCTGGGCCAGACGTTCCCGCTGCGTCCACGGGTTGCCGTAGAAGCCCTCGACGACGCCTCGCACGGCGGTGGCGGGCCAGTCGCGGACGCGGACGGCGGGCAGGGTGGTGCGGGCGGTGGCCGCGCCGACGGGGCGGACCAGCTGGGCGAAGGTCTGGGCGGCGTGGAAGGTGCCGGTCGGGTCCGCTCCGGCGAGGACGGCGCGGGGGGCGTCGCCCGCGTGGCCCACGGCGAGGACGTAGCCACCCTTGGGCAGTCCCTTCGGTGAGCCGGCGTCCAGGCCCGCGCTCGTCCCGTCGGTCACGACCAGCAGCTCTCCCGGGCGCGGCTCGTCGCCGACGCGGATCTCGCGGGCGCCGCCCGCGCGCAGCGCCCGCAGGACGGTGTCGAGGGTGGCCGGATCCGTCGTGTCGCCGGTGCGCACCGCCACGCGGGGCCCGATGGCCACCGAGCCCTGGTCGTCGCGTACGACGCGCGGTGGGGGCCACAGGGCGGGAACCGAGGTGCTGCCGCCGGTGCCGGCCCCGGCGTGCGGAGGGGCGCCGCCCCCGGCGGAAGGGGCCCCCCGCGAGCCGCCGTCGCCCCCCGCGCAGTCACGCAGCAGCAGGACCACCACCAGCCCGAGCGCGAAGCCCAGCAGCAGCGGTGGCGGGATACGCAACGCGCGCACCGGTCCCCTTCCTCGTGCCACGACCGACGCTCAACTCACCTGTGAACAACAGGGTATGACGATGTGGCAGTTACCGGCGGATGGGTTGCGTGAACCGGCGCGTGGGCATCGTAGAGGTCCGTGTGACGTTCTTTGTCCGGATGCGCCGTGCGGGAGGGGCAAATGCGCTGCGTTGTGCGCCAGTTGGCGTAGACAGGGGCGCTCACAGCTTTTATCCAGGTATCCGCGGGGCGGACGTGGCCCCGGCCGAGCACAGGAGGTCGCCGATGGTCGCGCCGGATCCTCTCAGCTACTGGATCGTTCTGCTGGACATCGAGGGCTTCAGTCTGCGCGCGGAGACCGCCCAGGCGACCCTGCACGAAGAGCTGTACCAAGTCGTCGAGTTCGCCCTGAGCCGGGCCGGTCTGGACCCCGGCGCGTGTCCCGTGCAGGACCGCGGGGACGGCGTGCTGATCCTGATCCCGGTCGGCACCAGCCCGACCAAGCTCCTGCGTGAACTGGTGCGGGGCCTGGAGGACGCCCTGGTCGAACACCACGGCAAGTACAACGACGACCACCGCATGCGGCTGCGTGCCGGTCTGCACCAGGGCCTGGTGATCCGGCGCGGCCAGCGATGGACCGGCACGGCCGTCAACGACCTGGCGCGGCTGGTGGACGCGGGCCCGGTCAAGCAGGTGCTCGCCCGGGCCGGCCGGGCCCATCTGGTGATGGTGGTCTCCGAGGAGATACACCGGTCGGTGGTGCTGGGCCGCTACCCGGGCATCGACCCGGCCGCGTACCTGCCCGCCGACTTCGTCACCAAGCACGAAGAGCCGCGCCGCGGCTGGGTCACCGTACCCGGCTATCCGGCGCCTCCCGGACTTCCCGCGGACCCGGGGGAGTCGCCACGTGACCGTGGGAGCCACGGGGGAACACCCGGCACGGGCGGCAACGCGGGAGGAGTGGGCGGCGGGGCCGACACGGGGAGCCCGGCACCGCCGCCCACGCTTCACGTCCGGGACATGACGCACAGCCAGCTGGCCTGGGGCGACGGCGCCAGGGCCGTCGGCGGCGACTACGTGGAGGGCAGCAAGCACGTCTACGGCTCCCCGCCCGCGCCCGAGGACCCCGCGCCCCACCGCACCACGGCGGACGGATCATGAGCACGCCTGCCGGGCCCGCCCCCGCCGCCCCGTCTCCCGCCCCGCAGCCCGGGCCGGCGGCGGCACCGAGGGGTGCCCAGCCCGCTCCCGCCCCCGCACCGGGTCCCGCGGGCGCTCCTGGCGCGCCCGCCCCGGGCGCCGGTGCCGGGACCGCCGGTGACGGCCCACCGCCTGCCGGCCCGCAGGCACCCGCCCCCGAGCCTCCCGGCGGCGGCGACAACGTCGGCGCCGGAGCCAGCGCCAGCGTCGCCACCGCGCGCACCGGACAGGGCAGCCTCCGCGCCGGTTTGCTGCGCGAGGCCTGGACGCACATCGGCGGCGACCGGGTGCAGGGCGACAAGATCGTCATTCATGCCGCGGGCGAGCGCGGAGTGGTCCTGCGCACCCTGGCCGCCGCCCTGGTGGAGATCGTCCGGCACACCTTCCAGGCGCCGCCCCGCTGGGACGACATCCAGGCCGACGCCTGGCAGCGCCGTTCCGTCGTGCTGCGCGGCCCCGGCGGGGCGGGCAAGACCGCGGCGGCCGTCCGGCTGCTGATCTCCGCCCAGGTCAAGAGCTGGTACCTGCTGGACTCGGTGGCCGAACTGACCCGGCTGACCGAGCTGCGCCAGCTCGGCAGCGGTGCCGGCCTGGTGCTCGACCGCCCGCGCGACCTCGGCGAGCTGCGCGGCCCCCAACTGGCCGGACTCGAAGGCCTGCTGGAGCAGGCCGACGCCCGTCTGGTGGTGATCGCGGGGCCGGACGCCGAACTCGACCGCAGCGTCGCCGAATACGTCCAGCGCGTCACCCGCCCCGACTCCCTGGACGCCGTACTCGCCGCCCACCTCGCGCACCGGCTCGGCGAGGCGGACGCCGAACTCGCCCTGGCCGCCGACGGAGTCGCCGACCTCACCGCGGAACTCCTCTGCGACGGACTCTCCTGCGGCGACGCCGCCCGGCTCGCGGAGGTGCTCGCCCACGAGTACGGTGGCGGCGGCATCGACCCCGACCGGGTGCGCGCCCGGATGGACAGCTCCGGCGGCGAGGATCCCGAGGAGTGGTTCGAGGGGCTCGGCGACACCGGTCTGCGCACCCAGGCCATCTCGCTCGCCGTCCTCGGCGGGCTGCCCCAGGAGGACGTGGCGCTGGCCGCCGCCGGTCTGCTGGACCGGTTCCGCAGCGACCGCGGCGTCCTCACCACGAGCGTCGAGCGCGGCCCCGTACCGCTCAGCCAGGACCCGTTCGCCCAGTCCCGCCGGCTGCTGGCCGAGAAGCTGCGCGCCCGTACCGTGTCCTCGGTGACCCGCGGCAGCTTCGGCTGGCTGCCCTGCACCGTCGCCGAGTACCGCAACCCCGACTATCCGGCCCGCATCATCCGGCACGTCTGGTCCGAGTACCGCATCCAGCAGGAACTCGTCGGCTGGCTCGCCGAGCTGGTCGACTCGCCCTCGCAGCAGGTGCGCAGCTTCGCCGGGACGGCGCTCGGCCTGATCGCCACCGAGTCCTTCGACCACGTCGCCACCCAGGTGCTGCCCGGCTGGGTGCGGCACCAGGACAGCGGCTCCGCGCGTCGCGAGGCCATCGCCTACGCGCTGCGCGTGTGCGCCCGCGACCCGGCCCTGCGGACCGGCGTGCGTGCCCTCGTCGACGGCTGGTACCTCAGCGGCACCTGGGAGTTCCAGGCCGCCGCCGCCCGCGCGTACGGACTGTGCCTCGGTGGCGCCGACCTCGACACCGCCGTACGCTGCCTGACCCGGCTCGGCACCGTCGACCACATCCAGGTCGCCATCGCCATCGGGGACGCCTTCGCGGACCTGGTCGAGGAGGACGTCGCCGCACGCGCCCCCTTGGTGTTGCGGGCGGTCGCCGAGATGGTCCACGAACCGCTCAGCCGACCGGTCGGCCACCTGGTCTTCCTGATCCTCGCCGACGCCCTGGTCACCGAGGAACCCGCCGCCCCCGGCACGGCCGCACGCGCCCGCCCCACCCTGCTCCGGCTGGCCGCGGCGGACCCGCCCGGCAGCGAACTGCGCCGCCTGCTCGGCTACCTGTGGTCCGAGGTGATCGGCGGAGAACTGTTCGGCGACGAGTCCGCAGGGGTTCTGGAGGCCTGGGCAGCCCAGGCCGAGACCGACCCGCTGCTCCTCGACGACCTGGTCCGCGTCCTGGTCCAGGACGTGGCCGCGCGCGGTCCGCGCGTCGGCCGCCTCCTGGAGCGTTACGTCACGCGCTGGACCGAGCGCGACCGCTTCCGTCCCCTGCCCCGCGCCGCGGCGGTCCTCGGCAGCGCCCTGCGGCCGACCGCCGGCCCCGCTCACTCTGGAGGTGCCCGGTGACCGAGCCGGTGTCGTTGATCCACAGCCAGACGCCGGTGCCCCGCATGGCGGTGGGACCGACCAAGGCGACCGAACCCCATCTCGCGGTCGTCTACGCCACCGCGTCGGGTGAGGTGGCGTGCTTCGAGGGCCGCCCCATGAGGCCCTCGCAGCAGATGTTCTCCAGGTACCGCACCCGGTACGAGGTCGACATGCGCGCCTACCAGCGCTCCGCCCTCCTCGGGCGCAACCCGCTGATCTCCCGAGACGGCGTGCACGCCTTCGAGGTGACCGTCGACTTCGCGTTCCGCGTCGACGGCTGGAAGGGCGCGGAGGACTTCGTGCGCTCCGGCCTGCGCGACCCGCTACCCGTGGTCCACGGCCACCTGGTCTCCCTGTTCCACGGCGCCGGCCAGCGCTTCGGCATCGAGGACTCCTTCGGCCTCCAGCACCACCTCAACCAGCTGTGCGCCCAGCCGGTCGCCTTCCAGGAAGGCCTCAAGCTGTACGGCGGCCAGGTACACGTACGTCCCGACGCCAAGTCGCTGTCCCACCTGGAGTCCCTGATCGAGGCCGGCCGGCGCGAGCACCTCGGCGCGGCCGAGCACATACCCAACCGGGGTGCCGTCGTCCGGCAGATCGAGATCGAGACCATCCAGCAGCAGGCCCAGATCCAGGCCACCGCCCGGCAGGCGGAAGCGCTCGCCGACACCTTCACCACCAGCGACGGCCTGATCCGCCACTACCTGGTCACCCACCCGCACGACGCGGCCGGCGCGTTCGAGATGCGGCGGCAGCTGGAGGAGGCCCGCGCGGCCACCGCCGAACTGCAGAACCAGCGCGCGCTCGGCCTGTTCCAGGTGATGGCCGAGAAGGGCCTTATACAGGCCGGCGATCTGGAGCAGATGCGCCAGCAGCTCACCGGCACCGTCGGCCGCGCCACCGGCGGCGACGGCGCCTTCCCGTCCCTCGGTGCCCCTCAACTCACCACCGCCCGCCCCTGGGACCCTCCGCAACTGCCCCCCGCCGGCCAGACGCCGGCTCCCGCCGGCTACAGCCCCACGGTGGTCTCACCCACCGTCGGCCCCGAAGCCGGCGCCGGCCCGTCCAGCCCGCCCGGCCCGCCGGTCCGGCCCGCCCCCACCGCCCTGATCTACCTCGTCGTCGACGAGTCGCTCGAGCGCGCCTGCCTCGACGAACTCCAGCGCGGACTGGACGCCCTGCACTCCGCGCTCTCCGACGCCCCGGACGTCACCCGTGTGCTGCGGCTGGGCGTCCTCGGCATGGCCGCCACCACCGAACAGCGGCTGTCCCTGGCCGAGGTCGGACCCGGCACCCGCACCCCCCTCCTGGTCGGCCGGCGCGGACTGTCGTACAGCCAGGCCTTCCGCACCCTGCGGCCGCTGATCGGGCAGGACGTCACGGTCGTCAAGAACGACGGCGCGCAGGTGCTGCGGCCCCTCGTGTACTTCCTCACCGGCGCCGCGCCCGACGAAGGCACGGCCTGGACCAGCGACCACCACGACCTGACCGACACCGACCGCAACCGCGCCGCCCCGCACGTGATCGCGCTGGGCTTCGGCCGGGCCGAGACGCGGGCCGTACGAGCCGTGGCGACCCGCCCCGAGTTCGGCTTCATGGCCGCCCCGCACCAGGACGCCGCCTCGGCCGCGCACAGCTGTGCCGCCTTCCTGCGGGACAGCGTCGTCGGATACGGGCAGCGTCTCGCGTCCGGCGAGGCGAACTTCTCGCTCACCCCGCCGGACGGCTTCCGGCGGGCCGAGGACGCGCTGTGACCCTCGGGCACCCCACCACCACCCAGGCAACCCACGCAGTCCCCATCCGGAACAGAAACGGAAGACGATGATGGAAAGCAACCGGGGGCACTTGCTCCCCATCTACGTCCTCGCCGACGAGTCGGGCTCCATGGACGAGCACATCGACGACCTCAACGACGGCCTGCGCTCCCTGCACCAGGCTCTGCTCGGCGAACCGATGGCCGCCGCCAAGGTGCGCTTCTCGGTGCTCGGCTTCTCCGACGACGTGATCGAACGCGTCCGCCTGGTCGACCTGCGCAGCGCCGCCGAGTTCCCGCGTCTGACCACCCGCGGCATGACCAGCTACCGGGCCGCCTTCGAGGACCTGATCAACCGCATACCCACCGACGTGAACCGTCTGAAGGCCGAGGGCTACCAGGTGCACCGGCCCGCCGTGTTCTTCCTCAGCGACGGCCTGCCCAACCACGGCGAGGACTGGCAGGACGCGCACCGCCGGCTCACCGACCGCAACACCACCCTCGGCGCGCCCAACATCATCGCCTGCGGCATCGTGGACGCCGACGCGCAGACCATCAGCAACGTCGCCACCCAGCGGGAGTTCGGCTTCGTCGCGAACAAGGGCGTCGACGTCGGTGCGGCCATCGCCAAGTTCTGCACCGCCCTGACCAAGAGCGTGATCGCCTCGGGCCGTTCGCTGGGCTCGGCGTCCCCGCAACTGGTGGTGGACAAGCCCGAGGGCTTCACCGTCGCGATCGATGTGATCTGACGTGAAGTTCCCTCATCGCCGCGCCCCCGACGAGCCCGCCAGGCCGTCCGCCCGGACTCCTCCGCCACCCCGTCCGGCACCGCCCTTGCGCCCCGAGCAGCCCGCACAGGCCGGTGTCTACGACTGGCAGCAGGAACCGGAATGGCAGCAGCAGCCTCCGGCACCGCACCATCCCCAGCCCTCGCCACCGCGTCAGCCGCCCAACCGGGCGGCGGCGCCGGAGAACGTCGGCATGGACTTCTGGCGCCGGTTGGTCCTCGACGAGCACGAAGGCGCAGACTTCCCGCCGAGGCCCCCTACGGGTGGACTGTCGTACCGCCCCGACACGGTGTGCGACGGGTGGTCGACGCACACCCTCGATCTGCGGCTGGCCTCGGTGCGCGGCCAGCAGCACCGCTGGGACGGGCGGCCACGCGAGGACGACGCCGCGGCCGCCTGGGACCCGGACACCGGCGCCGTGGTGATCGCCGTCGCCGACGGCGTGTCCGACGCCCGCCAGCCGCACATCGGCTCCCAACTCGCCTGCCGGAGTGCCGTGGACGAACTCCTCGCCCAGGTGCGGGCGGGCGGCGGCTTCGTCACCGACTGGCAGAAGCTGCTGTCCACGGTCCACTGGCAGCTGCGCGAACAGGCCGGCCGTCTCCTGCGCACCCCGGAACCGGGGACGGAGGAGACGGCCGAGTTGCTGGCCACGACCCTGGTCGCCGGGGTGGCCACACCCACCGCTGAGGGTCTCCAGGTCGCACTGGTGTCCGTCGGCGACTCCGGGGTCTGGCAGATCAAGCACCAGGAGCTCTACCCGATGCTGGGCGGCAAGACGGCCGGCACCGACGGCGTGCTCTCCTCGGCCGTGCAGCCGCTGCCGTACGTCCCCCGGGACTTCCGCCCGCTGGAGTTCCGGCTGGACCCGGGCAGTGTCCTGCTGGTCGGCACCGATGGGTTCGGCGACCCCGTCGGGGACGGTCGTGGCGTGGTGGGCAGGCTCTTCGCCGATCAGTTGCGCCGCCCCGTACCGCCGCTGGGCTTCGCCCACCTGCTGGACTTCTCCCGGGAGACCTTCGACGACGACCGGACGCTGATCGCCCTGTGGCCCCGGGACCATGAACGGACACAGCCATGATGACGACGGTGTCGTGGGTCCGCCCCGACCAGCTCGGCGACTACACCGCGCACGCCCTGGGCGCCGGCGGGCAGGGCAAGGTGTACGGCGTGCCCAGCCCTCCGGGCCGGTTCCAGGGCGAGTACCTCGCCTACAAGGAGTACCTGCCGGCCATCGCGTACGACGCCGATGTCCTGCACGACATGGTGGTGCTGCGCGACCGGCTCGGCCCGTCCGACCGAGCCCTGCTGGACAACCGGATGACCTGGCCGAGCGCCATGGTCTACACGGGCCGGCCGCCGGAGCGGCTTCCGCCGTCGCAGAACGCCGGAATGCGCGTTGCCGGTTTCCTGATGCCGAGGGTGTCACCGGCGTACGAACTGCACAGCCCGACGCTGGCCGAGGTGAAGCTCCAGGCCCTGGAGTTCCTGCTCAACGGCGACGACTTCGCCGTCCGCATCGGCCTGGACGTGGACGACGCACAGCGACTGGCGCTGCTGCTCGACCTCGCCCGCACCTTGGACCGGCTGCACCACAACGGGGTGACGGTGGGCGATTTGTCACCGAAGAACATCCTGTTCACGCTGATCGGCACGCCCAAGTGCCTGCTGATCGACTGCGACTCCATGCGGTGCCGGGGCCGGGACGTGATGCAGCAGGTGGAGACGAACGGCTGGGAGGTACCGGAGCAGGAGAAGGCCACGGTGGCCTCGGACTCCTGGAAGTTCGCCCTGGTCGCCGCACGGCTCTTCAACCGCGACCAGGACAGCACGGACCTCTCACCGCTGCGCGCCGTCTCCACCGAGCTGGCCAATCTCGCCTCACGCGGCACGATGCGGGACCCCGTGCGACGGCCCGCGATGGGGGAGTGGCTGACCGTGCTGGATCTGGCACGGCACCGGATGCGGCAGCGCCCCGCGCCCCCGCCGGCCGGCAACCCGTACCAGCCGCCGCGGCAACAGCCGCCCCCGGCCCCCGATCCGGCTCCTGCCCCGGTCTGGACCCCGCCGCGGCAACACCCGGCGACGACCGGGACGGGCGGCGGCCTGGGCAAGGCCTTCGTGGTGCTGTTGCTGATGCTCGCGGGCCTGTGGGCCGCCGTGCAGTACGTACCGGAGCTCGTGAACTCGATGTCGTCGGGATCGCCGGAAGTCACCGACGGCCCCTCCGTCCGGTCCGCCCCCGGCAACGGCGGCACGGACACCTCCGAGGACACACCCGACCCCGAACCGGAACCGGAGTACCTGGCCGAGGCCCCCGGCGCCACCGTGGACTACTCCCAGGCGGCCGGCGAATCCCGGGCATCCGAAGTCGCCGGCATGTTCGCCCACTTCTACGGAGCCATCAACAACCGGGACTACGACAAGGCACTCGGGTACTACGACCCCGGCACCGCCACCGTGGACCTCGACTCCTCGGCCAGCCGCGCGAAGTGGAAGGACGTCATGGCCACCACGCAGGAGTCCGACATCGCCCTCACGGCCGTCCGCGACTCGGGCGACTTCACCCTCGCCACAGTCAGCTTCCGCAGCCATCAGGACCCGGGTTACGGCCCCGCCGGCAACGAGAACAGCACCTGCACGGACTGGACGATCACCTACCAGCTGACCACCACCGACGGCTACCGCATCTTCAAGGCACCCAAGGAGGGAGTGAGCCACTCCTCGTGCTGACCCCGGATCACCCGCCGAACGCCAGCGTCTTCAACTGGTCCACGGACCGCACCAGCAGCGACTGACGTCCCGTCACCACCCAGCCCTGGGCGCGCCACTGTTCCAGCACGCGGCTGACCGTGCGGCGGGAGGTGAGGAGGAGTCCGGCGAGGTCGTCCTGGGAGAGCGGGAGCCCGATACGGCGGCCGTCGCCGTCGGGCTCCGGCTCGCCGCAGCGTTCCACCAGGTCGAGCAGGAGGGCGGCGAGCCGGGCGGGGACCGGCTCGGTGATGCCGGTGCGCTGGGTGTCGGCCTCGCGCAGCCGCTGCGACAGCGTCTGCTCCAGCGCCGCCGCGACGGACGGCCGCGACCGGGCGTACCCGTGGAACCGCGCCGCCGTCAGCTGCAGTACGTCGGCGCCGGTGGCCGTGAGCAGCGACGCCGAACGGCGCCGCCGCTCCAGTCCCGCCTGCTCGCCGAGGAGTTCGCCCGGACCGCGCAGTGCGAGCAGTGCGCGGTAGCCGGCGTGCGACTGGGCGACCACCTTGATCCAGCCGGCGAGCAGCACGACCAGATGGTCCGAGTCCTCGCCCTGCGCCAGCAGCAGCCGGTCCGGCGGCAGCGACAGCCGGGTGCCGGACCGCTCCAGCGAGGCCCGGTCGGCGGGATCGAGTGCCTCCCAGAAGGAGGCGGGGCGATGACCCATGGCTACCGGCCCAGCAGCCATGCGAGCACGACGACCACCACACCGGCGACCGCCAGCAGCAGCGACTGCCGTACCCGCTGCTGCTTGGCCCAGATCACCCGGCTCATGTCGACGAGTTGACGGCTCAGCGGGGCCAGCGGGGAGGTGTCGGCGAGCTTCTCGGCGAGACGCTCGGGTTCCCAGTGCCGCAGATCGCCGAAGTAGACGAAGTTCTGCCGCCAGTCGTGCCCCTGCGCCGTACCCAGCCGCGGACTGACGACGGAGACGGCCGCGAGCGCCGCCAGTCCGAGCAGACCCGCACCGAGCCAGAACAGCACTTGAGCGAACGTGCCGTCCAACTCACCCAGCGAGTACCGGGATCCGGAGAACGCGATGACCGCACCCAGCGCGGCCGACTCCAGCGTCAACGCGAACACGGCCTTCGCATCGACCTTCCCGGTCCAGTCGGTCAGCGTGGCATGAATTCGCCAGGCCGTCTCCACGGCGTCTCGCTCGGCTCCGGCCATGTGTATCCGCCCCCTCGTCAGTCGCCCCTGGCCCACGTCCGCAGGGCGTCCTTGCTTGCGAAGTCCGCGACATTCTTGTCGACCGGGTCGTCCGTGTACTGGTGGAAGCGCCACTTCGCCTTGATGCGGGGCTTTCCCGCGGTGACGTAGTCCGCGATCCACAGGCCGTCCCCGGCGTAGGACGTGGTGTCGATGTTCAGCCAGTAGTGGCGGTTGCAATAGAGCACCACCCGGTTGTTCGGGCGCAGTTCCTTCACTGTGCGGATGAACCTGTCCTTCTCCGCGTTGCTCGCGTGCGTCCCCTCGCCCGTGGTCTCCCAGTCGACGGCGAGGATGTCGCCGGCCCGCTCGGGGGCCTTGCCGACGAAGTACTCCGCCTGGGCGGTGAGGTTGCCCGGCCAGAGGAAGTGGTAGAAGCCGACGACCAGGCCGGCGTCACGGCCGCGCTTGGTCTGGGCGGCCAGTTTGGGGTTCACGTACGAACGGCCCTCCGTCGCCTTGACGAAGACGAAGGAGAGGCCGTCGGTGTCGTAGGTGCTGGACTGGTAGGAGCTGACGTCGATGCCACGCAGCATGGGGACTCCCGGATGTGGCTGTGGGGGACGGGAGTTGATGATTCCCCGCATCGGCTCCGGCGAACGCCCTCAGCACTCGATGATGTTCACCGCCAGCCCGCCCCGAGCCGTCTCCTTGTACTTCACGCTCATGTCGGCGCCGGTGTCCTTCATGGTCTTGATGACCTTGTCGAGGGAGACCTTGTGCGAGCCGTCGCCCCGCATCGCCATCCGTGCCGCCGTGACCGCCTTCACCGCGGCCATGCCGTTGCGTTCGATGCAGGGGATCTGGACCAGGCCGCCGACGGGATCGCAGGTGAGGCCGAGGTTGTGCTCCATGCCGATCTCGGCGGCGTTCTCGACCTGTTCGGGGCTGCCGCCGAGCACCTCGGCGAGGGCGCCCGCGGCCATCGAGCAGGCGGAGCCGACCTCGCCCTGGCAGCCGACCTCGGCGCCGGAGATGGAGGCGTTCTCCTTGAACAGCATGCCGATCGCGCCCGCGGCGAGCAGGAAGCGGACCACGCCCTCCTCGTCCGCGCCGGGCACGAAGTTTATGTAGTAGTGCAGGACCGCGGGGATGATGCCGGCCGCGCCGTTGGTGGGCGCGGTGACGACTCGGCCGCCGGCCGCGTTCTCCTCGTTCACCGCCATCGCGTAGAGCGTGATCCACTCCATGGCGAGGGCCTGGGGGTCGCCCTCGGAGCGCAGCTTGCGCGCGGTGTTGGCGGCGCGGCGGCGCACCTTCAGCCCGCCGGGCAGGATGCCCTCCCGGGTCATGCCGCGCCGTACGCACGCCTGCATGACCTGCCAGATGTCCAGCAGACCGGCGCGGATCTCGTCCTCGGTGCGCCAGGCGCGCTCGTTCTCCAGCATCAGCGCGGAGATCGACAGCCCCGTCTCCTTCGTCAGGCGCAGCAGCTCGTCGCCCGTGCGGAAGGGGTACTTCAGGACGGTGTCGTCCAGCTTGATGCGGTCCGCGCCGACCGCGTCCTCGTCGACGACGAAGCCGCCGCCCACCGAGTAGTACGTCTTGGACAGCAGCTCCGCCCCGGAGGCGTCGTAGGCCCACAGGGTCATGCCGTTGGCGTGGTAAGGGAGGGCTTTGCGGCGGTGCAGTTTCAGGTCCGCGTCGAAGTCGAAGGCGATGTCGTGCTCGCCGAGGACCTTCAGCCGCCCGGCGCTCCTGATCGTCTCCACCCGCTCGTCGGCGGTCTCGACGTCAACCGTGCGCGGCGAGTGGCCCTCCAGGCCGAGCAGCACCGCCTTGGGCGTGCCGTGCCCGTGTCCGGTCGCGCCCAGGGAGCCGTAGAGTTCCACGCGCAGCGAGGCCACGGAGTCCAGCAGTTCCTCGCCGCGCAGCCGGCTGGCGAAGATGCGGGCGGCGCGCATGGGGCCGACCGTGTGGGAGCTGGACGGGCCGATGCCGATCGAGAACAGGTCGAAGACCGAGATGGCCACGGTGACTCCTTGGGACGGGGGTGGTGCGGTGGGCTCCACGCCGGTGTGGAGCCCACGGTCGAGCTGTGTGTTCAGGACTGCTTGTCCGGGACTACTTGTTCAGGCCCGGGTACAGCGGGTGCTTGTCGGCGAGCGCCTTGACCCGTGCCTTGAGCGCCTGGGCGTCGTACGACGGCTTCAGCGCCTCGGCGATCACGTCCGCGACCTCGGCGAAGTCCTCGGCGGTGAAGCCGCGGGTGGCCAGCGCGGGCGTACCGATCCGCAGCCCGGACGTGACCATCGGCGGGCGCGGGTCGTTCGGGACGGCGTTGCGGTTGACCGTGATGCCGACCTCGTGCAGCCGGTCCTCGGCCTGCTGGCCGTCCAGCTCGGAGTCGCGCAGGTCGACCAGGACCAGGTGGACGTCCGTGCCGCCGGAGAGCACGTCCACGCCGACCGCCTTGGCGTCGTCCTTCATCAGCCGCTCGGCGAGGATGCGCGCGCCCTCCAGCGTACGCCGCTGGCGCTCCTTGAAGTCCTCGGAGGCGGCGACCTTGAAGGCGACGGCCTTGGCGGCGATCACGTGCTCCAGCGGGCCACCCTGCTGACCGGGGAAGACGGCGGAGTTGATCTTCTTGGCCAGTTCGGCCGTGGAAAGGATCACACCGCCGCGCGGCCCGCCCAGCGTCTTGTGGGTGGTGGTGGTCACCACGTGGGCGTGCGGCACCGGGTTGGGGTGCAGCCCGGCGGCGACCAGGCCGGCGAAGTGGGCCATGTCGACCATGAGGTACGCGCCGACCTCGTCGGCGATGCGCCGGAAGGCGGCGAAGTCCAGCTGCCGGGGGTACGCCGACCAGCCGGCCACGATCAGCTTCGGCTGCTTCTCCTTGGCGAGGCGCTCGACCTCGTCCATGTCGACCAGGCCGTCCTCGCCGACGTGGTAGGCGACCACGTCGTACAGCTTGCCGGAGAAGTTGATCTTCATGCCGTGGGTCAGGTGCCCGCCGTGGGCGAGGTTCAGACCCATGATCGTGTCACCGGGCTTGAGCAGCGCGTGCATGGTGGCCGCGTTGGCCTGTGCGCCGGAGTGCGGCTGCACGTTGGCGTGCTCGGCGCCGTACAGCTCCTTGACGCGGTCGATCGCGATCTGCTCGATCACGTCGACGTGCTCGCAGCCGCCGTAGTAGCGACGGCCGGGGTAGCCCTCGGCGTACTTGTTGGTCAGGACCGAGCCCTGCGCCTCCATGACCGCGACCGGGGCGAAGTTCTCCGAGGCGATCATCTCGAGGGTGGACTGCTGACGGTCCAGCTCCGCGTCGACGGCGGCCGCGACGGCCGGGTCGTACTCGTGCAGGGGGGTGTTCAGGACGGACATGTGGCTACGACTCCTCAGCCGGCGGTGTGGGCGGCGTACTCGTCGGCGGAGAGCAGGTCGGCGGGCTCCTCCGCGATCCGCACCTTGAACAGCCAGCCGCCCTCGAAGGGGGCCGAGTTCACCAGCGACGGGTCGTCCACCACGTCCTGGTTGATCTCGGTGATCTCACCGTCGACCGGGGAGTACAGGTCGCTGACCGACTTGGTCGACTCCAGCTCGCCGCAGGTCTCGCCCGCGGTCACCTGGGAGCCCACCTCGGGGAGCTGGGCGTAGACGACGTCACCGAGCGCGTTCGCCGCGAACTCGGTGATGCCGACCGTCGAGACGCCGTCCTCGGCGGCCGACAGCCACTCGTGCTCCTTGCTGTAGCGCAGCTGCTGGGGGTTGCTCATGGCTGGGATTCTCCTGTACGCGCGGGAGTGCTGGTGAGTGGGGGACTGCTGGCGGTGCCTGTGAGCAGGCCGGATGTGCGACGGGTCACGTGGACCCGAGCCCAGTGTCTACTTCTGTCGCTTGTAGAAGGGCAGCGCCACGACCTCGTACGGCTCGTGGGTGCCCCGGATGTCCACGCCGACTCCCGGCGTGCCCGGAGCCGCGTGCGCGGCGTCGACGTACGCCATCGCGATGGGCTTGCCCAGGGTGGGGGAGGGGGCGCCGGAGGTGACCTCGCCGATCACCTCGCCGCCGGCGACCACGGGGTACCCGGCGCGCGGCACCCGGCGGCCCTCGGCGACCAGGCCGACCAGGACGCGCGGCGGGCTGGCCTCCGCGCGGGCGGCGGCCTCGGTGAGCGCCTCGCGCCCGACGAAGTCGCCCTCCTTCTCGAACTTCACCACGCGGCCGAGCCCGGCGTCGAAGGGGGTGAGGGAGGTGGTCAGCTCGTGCCCGTACAGCGGCATGCCGGCCTCCAGGCGCAGCGTGTCCCGGCACGACAGACCGCAGGGGATCAGGCCGGCGCCCGCGCCCGCCTCGGTCAGCGCCTCCCACAGGGCGACGGCGTGCTCCGGCTTCACGAACAGCTCGAAGCCGTCCTCGCCGGTGTAGCCGGTGCGCGCGATCAGCGCCGGGACGCCCGCGACGGTGCCCGGCAGCCCGGCGTAGTACTTCAGCCCGTCGAGGTCGGCGTCGGTCAGCTGCTTGAGGATGCCGGGGGACTCGGGGCCCTGGACGGCGAGCAGGGCGTAGGCGTCGCGGTCGTCGCGGACGGCGGCGTCGAACCCTTCCGCGCGCTCGGTGAGCGCGTCCAGGACGATCTGGGCGTTGCCCGCGTTGGCCACGACCATGTACTCGGTCTCGGCGAGCCGGTAGACGATCAGGTCGTCGAGGATGCCGCCGTCCGTCCGGCAGATCATGGTGTAGCGGGCGCGGCCGACGCCGACGGAGGCGATGTTGCCGACCAGCGCGTGGTTCAGCAGCTGTGCGGCCTGGGGGCCGGTGACGGTGATCTCGCCCATGTGCGAGAGGTCGAACAGCCCGGCCCTGGTGCGCACCGCGAGGTGCTCGTCGCGCTCGGAGCCGTAGCGCAGGGGCATGTCCCAGCCGGCGAAGTCGGTCATGGTCGCGCCCAGCGAGCGATGCAGCGCATCGAGCGCGGTACGACGGAGTGCGGTACTGCTCATCGGTCGGTCTCCCAAGGCATGACGGCGAGGTCGTTCCTCCCCATCTGTCATCGGAACCTGAGAGGTTCGCCATGACCACCCGTAGAGAGGGGAACCATGGCTTGCACCTTGGGTGGAGCCACTGCGGCAGCGGCCCGCTTTTCAGATGTGCCTCGCCCGCGCGGTAACGGGGCCTGAGAGATTCAAGGGAGGGACTTGCTCCTTCGGCGCCCCGGGCACGGCGTGCCTGGGAACTCTCCCGCGCGGATTCAAGCGGCCGGTATGCAGTTGGCGCGCACATCATTGCACGCATCTTCCGCGCGCGGCAGGGGGACCTTTCCGTGGGGGCACACAGCGTCCACGATCGGGCACAGTGTGTTGTAGCAGGCTTGTTGCGGGAAGCGGACGGAAATGCGAGACGCCGCGTATTACCTTCTCTTTACACTCGACGGGGACGGGAACTCGTGAACCGCCCCAGGGGAGGACGATCACGGTGAACAGGACCACGGCCTACGCGGCCACCGCGGGCCTCGCAGTGCCCGAGCAGCCGACCGTCCCGGCCCGGGAGGCGTGCGGCCCGCTGCCGTTCCCCGTGGTCCGCGACCTGCGCGCCCGGGCGGGCCGCAGCCCGCACGCCTTGCTCTTCGGGCCCCGCGACCTCGTCGTGATCACCGGCCTGCCCGGCAGCGGCAAGTCCACCCTCATGCGGCGGGCGGTCCGCGACCGGCGCATCGACTCCCAGGACACCCGCGACCGCTGGGACGGCCGGACGCCCCACTGGCTGCCGTACGCGGTGTACCGCCCGCTCGTGCGCCTCGCCCACTACGCCGGACTGCGCCGCGCCCTGCGCACCGGAGAGGGCGTCGTCGTCCACGACTGCGGCACGCAGGCGTGGGTGCGCGCCTGGCTGGCCCGTGAGGCCCGCCGCCGGGGCGGCACCCTGCATCTGCTGCTGCTCGACGTCACCGCGGAGCAGGCCCTGGCCGGCCAGCGCGAGCGCGGCCGCGGCGTCTCGCGGTACGCGTTCCTGCGCCACCGCGCCGCCGCCGCCCGCCTGCTGCGCCGCTGTGAGCGTGGTGATCTGCCCCGCGGCTGCGGCGCCGCGATCCTGCTCGACCGGGCGGCGGCGAACGCGCTGCGCCGGATCGGCTTCACCGGCTGACGGGGCGGCGGGTTAGCCTTTTCAGCCGGCAGCACTGGTACGGAGCAGGCGGTAGGCAGATGGACTTCCCGGGGGACTTTCCGGCGCAGGCGCACCCGCATCCGCACGGCGGATGGCCCGGCAACGAGCTGGAGGAGGTGCTCTCGGCGTCCCTCGGCGTCCCGTCGGCCGGCGGCCGGATCGTGGAGGTGCTCGGCCGCAGCTTCGTCTGGGTCCCGCTGCCCGGCGGCGGCGGACCGGACAGCGGCACCCTGGACCTGCCGTGCACGGAGATCGACGGCCAGGCCTACGTCCCGGTCTTCAGCTCCGAGGAACAGTTGCGTCAGGTCGCCGGCTCCCACATGTCGTTCACCGTCGCCCCCGCCGTGGAGTTCGCCCGCGGCCTGCCCCCGCAGGCGGGCATCGTGGTGAACCCCGGTGGCGTGGTCGGCGTCCCGCTGCCGCCGGCGGCGGTCGCCGAACTCGGCCGCGCGGGGCGCACCCCGCTGGACGGACCGGCGAGCGGCGGCCGGGTCCGCCTCTTCGAGCCGGACTGGCAGGACGACCCGGTCGGCTTCCTCACGGCGGCGTCCGCGGAGTTCGAGGCGATCGGTGTCGTCACCACGGCCCGCCGCTGCCTGGCGGCGATCGAGACGGGGGACCCGGTGATGTTCGTGGGCGTCGAACTCTCCGGGTGGGAGGGCGATCTGCGCGCCGCCCCCCTGGACGCGCTCGGCCGCGCCCTGGGCAGGGTCCCGGTGAAGTGGCCCGTCAACCTGGTCCTGATGGACGTGACCCAGGACCCGGTGGTCACGTGGTTGCGGGAGCGGGTGCGCCCCTTCTACCAGCGGGGCTTCTGAAACGCCCCGAGGGCCGGCGTCCTCCGCGGCGGCGCGGGGAACCGCGCGACCGGCGCACGCCTGCCCGTATCCGCAGGACGACACCGGGTCCCTGGCCGGTGGGCGCCCTTAAGCTAGGGTCACGGCTCGAAGAGGGCGTTGCACGAAGGGGCGGTAAACAGTGAGCGCTAGCGGCACGGGCACCGCCGCGGCCGGCCAGGTCGAGCACATGCTGCGCCAGGTGACGCCGGGGCGCTACGACGCCTACGAGGCACTCCTGCGTGCCCTCGCGACCCCCCACTCCGGCCAGGTCTGGATGCTGCTGTGGCACGGCCAGGCCGGCAGCCCCGACGCCCAGTACGGGAACATGGAGGTCGACGGCTGCGGCTACGCCCCCTGTGTCACCTCCGCCCAGGAGCTCTCGGCGAGCGGCTGGAACCGTTCGTACGAAGTGGTCGACGGCCTGGACGTGGCCCGCACCCTGTACCCCGACCACTACGGGCTCTGGCTGAACCCGCACGCCCCCGGCGGTGGCATGGGCATCCCCTGGCTGGACCTGCGCCGCATCGCCACCGGCCTCGACCGCCAGCCCGCCGGACCCCTGCGGCTGTCCGAACCCGGCATCCAGATCCCGCAGTTCTACGCCCAGCTGTCGCAGAACGCCCACCGCACCCCGGTCGTCCGCTCGTTGCGCCGCGTCTGGGTCCAGCCCGCGCTCGGGGCGCCGTACCTCGCCATCGGCCTCGATGTGTACGACACCTCCCCGCCCGCCGTGGACTCGGTACGCGCGATGATGCAGCAGTCCATCGGCGCGGTGCCGGACGGTCTGCCGGTGTCGACGGTCGCGATGTCCGACGAGTACGACCCGGTGGCGATGTGGCTGCGCGCCAACGCCCGCCCCTTCTACGACCGCGAGGCCCACGCCGCCCCGGCCCAGGCGCCGTCCGCGGGCTACGGCTACCCGCCGCCCCGCGGTGGCTTCTAGCCGCAGGGCGGCCCTTCCCCTGCTCCCCGGACACCTCGCATGCGCGGTGTCCGGGGTGCGATGCGAGGTCGATCGCATCCCCCGGTGCTCAACTTGCACCCGAACCCCACTTGCTGACGGTTGGAGCGCTCGCTCGGACTGCCGTGCGACACAGCTGCCGCATCTCTCCGCAATGCAGCGACCCGCGTTCGGATAACGGAACACCCGAGACAGCATCACGGTTGCGCATACTTTGTGCGGCAGGGCTGGCACGTGATCGCGAATGCGTTGAAGACTCGCCTGTCAGACGCGTGGCCAACGACCCTGTGGATGAGAGGTCGAACGGTCGGCACCGTCGGGCCCCAACAGACCGGGCCGGCGGACGGGTAAGTCAGCAGATCCGCCGAAAAGCGGCGCACGTAAGCCGGTTACCACCGGTGAGAGGGGTCGGGTCACTGTGACCGCACCGATCGAGACCACCGGAGCGGCAGCCGAGGCACAGCCGGAAGCCGTGCTTGCCGGTGCCGAGAAGGGGCAGATCGAAGGCCGTTCCCTTGGGCAGATCGCCTGGTCCCGCTTCAAGAAGGACAAGGTCGCCGTGGCCGGCGGCATCGTCGTCATCCTGCTGGTGCTGCTCGCGGTCCTGGCCCGTCCCATCCAGGCCCTCTTCGGCCTCGACCCCAACGCCTTCAACCAGGACCTGCTCGACCCCAACACCTCGCTGCCCAGCGGCGACTGGGGCGGCATGAGCGCGGAGCACCCGCTGGGTGTGGACCCCAAGTTCGGGCGGGACATCGCCACCCGAATCCTGGAGGGCTCCTGGGTGTCCCTGGTCGTGGCGTTCGGGGCCACCATCCTGTCCAACACGATCGGCACGGTCCTCGGTGTGATGGCGGGCTACTACGGAGGGCGGGTGGACACGATCATCAGCCGTCTGATGGACACCTTCCTCGCCTTCCCGCTGCTGCTGTTCGCCATCGCCATCTCGGCGACGCTGCAGGGCGGTGCCTTCGGCCTGGAGGGTCTGCCGCTGCACATCAGCGTGCTGATCTTCATCATCGGCTTCTTCAACTGGCCGTATCTGGGCCGCATCGTCCGCGGTCAGACCCTGGCCCTCAAGGAGCGCGAGTTCATCGACGCCTCCCGGGGCATGGGAGCCAAGGGACCGTACATCCTCTTCCGGGAGCTGCTCCCGAACCTGGTCGGCCCGATCATCGTCTACTCGACGCTGCTCATCCCGACGAACATCCTTTTCGAGGCCAGCCTGAGCTTCCTCGGCGTCGGCATCCAGCCCCCGCAGGCGTCGTGGGGCGGCATGCTCAGCGAGGCGGTCAACTTCTACAAGGTCGATCCGCAGTTCATGATCGTGCCTGGCCTCGCCATCTTCGTCACCGTCCTGGCGTTCAACCTGCTCGGCGACGGACTCCGTGACGCTCTCGACCCGCGCAGTAGCCGCTGACGTGCGGCCGCGTCGAGGGCCCGGCAAGTTTCCAACTATGGAGGGGAAGCAGACCATCATGCGAAGGTCAGCGCTGGCCGCAATCGCGGCTGTAGGCACTGTGAGCCTGGTGCTTTCGGGTTGCAGCAAGGCCGAAGACAACGGCAATGGCGACGGCAGCAACAAGTCGGCCGGTGCCGACGCAGCGACCAAGGGTGTCGTCAACGCCTCCGACGCGAAGGGGGGCACGGTCACGTACGAGTACTCGGACGTGCCGGACTCCTTCGACCCGGGCAACACGTACTACGGGTACATGTTCAACCTCAGCCGGCTGTACGCCCGCCCGCTCATGACCTACAAGCCGGGCGCCGGCGACGCCGGCAACGAGCTCGTCCCGGACCTCGCTTCGGCGCCGGGTGAGCCCAGCGACGGCGGCAAGACCTGGACGTACAAGCTGCGTGAGGGCCTCAAGTACGACGACGGCACGCCGATCACGTCCAAGGACGTCAAGTACGCCGTCGAGCGCTCCAACTTCGCGCGTGACGTGCTCTCCCTCGGCCCGAACTACTTCCAGCAGTTCCTCGAGGGCGGCGAGAAGTACAAGGGCCCGTACAAGGACAAGAGCGACAAGGGCCTCGCGTCCATCGAGACGCCGGACGACACCACGATCGTCTTCAAGCTCAACCGCTCCTTCCAGGAGTTCGACTACCTGGTCGCCCAGCCGCAGACGGCTCCCGTGCCGAAGGCCAAGGACACCGGCGTCGACTACGTCAAGAACGTCGTGTCCTCGGGCTCGTACAAGTTCGAGAGCTACGAGGAGGGCAAGGAGGTCGTCCTCGTCCGCAACGAGAACTGGGACGCCGCCACCGACCCGCTGCGCAAGCAGTACGCGGACAAGATCGTCGTCAAGATGAAGGTCAACGCCGAGACGATCGACCAGGACGTCCGCGCCGGCAAGGCGATCGACCTCGGCGGCGGTGGCGTCCAGGCCGCCACGCAGGCGGAGGTCGTGGGCGACCCCGACCTCAAGGCCAACACCGACAACACCTACGGTGGCCGTCTGGTCTACATGGCGATCAACACCAAGCTGGCGCCGTTCGACAAGGTCGAGTGCCGCAAGGCCGTGCAGTACGCGGTCGACAAGAACTCGGTGCAGACCGCCCTCGGCGGCCCGATCCGCGGTGACATCGCCACCACCGTCCTGCCGCCGGACATCCCGGGCTACAAGAAGTCCGACCTGTACGCCACCACGGACAGCAAGGGTGACGCCGCCAAGGCCAAGGAGCAGCTGAAGGCCTGCGGCAAGAACACGATCAGCACCAACATCTCGGCGCGCAGCGACCGTCCGCAGGAGATCGCCGCGGCGACCGCGATCATCAACTCGCTGAAGGCGGCGGGCATCAACGCCACCCTCAAGCAGTACCCGTCGGGCAAGTACTTCACCGACTCCGCGGGTGTGCCGCAGTTCAACAAGAAGCAGAACATCGGCCTGCACATGATGCAGTGGGGTGCCGACTGGCCCTCCGGCTACGGCTTCCTGCAGCAGATCCTGCACGGTGACGCGATCGGCGAGTCCGGCAACACCAACCTGTCGCAGCTCGACAACGCGGACATCAACTCGATGCTCGAGAAGGCGATCGCGACCGAGGACGAGACCGAGCGCAACGGCCTCTACGCCGAGATCGACAACAAGACGATGGAGGAGGCGGCCCTCGTTCCGCTGACCTACTTCAAGGTCCTGCTGTACCGCCCGGCCGGCTTCACCAACCTGGTCTCGACGGCGGCCTTCAGCGGTCAGTACGACTACCTCAACATCGGCACGACCAAGAAGTAGCCCCGGAAGGCAGGTGAAGGCATTGATGCCCGCGGGCTTCGCGGCCCGCGGGCATCAGCGCCGATCCCCGTGATCTCGTATATCCTCCGCCGGACGGTCGCGGCAGTGATCCTGCTGCTGGTCGTCACCGCGGTCACCTTCGCGATCTTCTTCCTGCTGCCCCGGCTCGCCGGCCAGACGGCCGACCAGCTGGCCCAGCAGTACATCGGGAAGAGCCCCTCGAAGGCCGACATCGAAGCGGTCAAGCAGAACCTCGGACTCGACCAGCCCGTGTACGTCCAGTACTGGGACTTCATCAAGGGGATCGTCTCCGGCGCCACCTATGACCTCGGCCCCACCACGGCGCAGTGCAACGCGCCGTGCTTCGGCTACTCCTTCAAGACCCACGTCGAGGTCTGGCCGCAGCTCACCAGCCGCCTGCCGGTGACGCTCTCGCTGGCCGCCGGTGCCGCCGTCATGTGGCTGCTGGGCGGTGTCACGGCCGGTGTGATCTCCGCGCTCAAGCCGCGGTCGCTCGCCGACCGGTCGTTCATGGGCGTCGCCCTCGCCGGTGTCTCCCTGCCCATGTTCTTCACGGGCCAGCTCGCGCTGTTCCTCTTCACCTACAAGTGGCCCATCTTCGGCCGCGAGTACGTCCCCTTCACCGAGAACCCCTCGCAGTGGGCCAACACACTGTTCCCCGCGTGGTGTTCGCTGGCCCTGCTCTACTCCGCCATCTACGCCCGGCTCACCCGCTCGGGCATGCTGGAGACGATGAGCGAGGACTTCATCCGCACGGCCCGCGCCAAGGGGCTGCGCGAGCGGAATGTCGTCGCCAAGCACGGGCTGCGGGCCGCGCTGACCCCGATCATCACCGTCTTCGGCATGGACCTCGGGCTGCTGCTCGGTGGCGCGGTGATCACCGAGACGGTCTTCTCCCTGCACGGCATCGGTGAGTACGCGGTGCAGTCCATCCGGGACAACGACCTGCCGCCGATCCTCGGCGTCACCCTCCTCGCCGCCTTCTTCGTCGTTCTCGCAAACTTCCTGGTGGACCTCTTGTACGCCGCCGCCGACCCGCGGGTGAGGATCTCGTGACCGAACTCTCCAAGACCGGTGCAGCCGTGGGGGAGCCCGTGAAGGGACCCTCCGACGCGCCCACCGCGTTCCTCGAAGTCCGAGACCTCAAGGTGCACTTCCCGACCGACGACGGCCTGGTCAAGTCCGTCGACGGGCTGAGCTTCTCGCTGGAGAAGGGCAAGACCCTCTCCATCGTGGGCGAGTCCGGCTCCGGCAAGTCGGTCACCTCACTGGCGATCATGGGCCTGCACCGGCTCGGCGCGCGCGGCAAGAGCGTCCGGATGTCGGGCGAGATCTGGCTCGACGGCAAGGAACTGATCTCCGCCGCCCCGGACGAGGTGCGCCGGCTGCGTGGCCGCGAGATGGCGATGATCTTCCAGGACCCGCTGTCCGCGATGCACCCGTACTACACGATCGGCAACCAGATCGTGGAGGCGTACCGCGTCCACCACGACGTCAGCAAGAAGGTCGCGCGCAAGCGGGCCATCGAGATGCTCGACCGGGTCGGCATCCCCGAGCCCGCCAAGCGTGTCGACGGCTACCCGCACGAGTTCTCCGGCGGTATGCGCCAGCGGGCGATGATCGCCATGGCGCTGGTCAACAACCCCGAGCTGCTCATCGCGGACGAGCCGACGACCGCCCTGGACGTGACCGTCCAGGCGCAGATCCTGGACCTGATCCGGGACCTGCAGAAGGAGTTCGGCTCCGCGGTCGTCATCATCACCCACGACCTCGGTGTGGTCGCCGAGATCGCCGACGACGTCCTGGTGATGTACGGCGGCCGGTGCGTGGAGCGCGGTTCGGTCGACGACGTCTTCGAGCGGCCGCAGCACCCCTACACCTGGGGCCTGCTCGGCTCGATGCCGCGCATCGACCGGGAGACCTCCGACCGGCTCATCCCGGTCAAGGGTGCGCCGCCGAGTCTCATCAACGTCCCCTCGGGCTGCGCCTTCCACCCGCGCTGCCCGTACGCGGACGTCCCCAAGGGCGATGTCACCCGCACCGTGCGCCCCGAGCTGACGCAGGTCGGCACCGGACACTTCTCCGCCTGCCACCTCTCGCCCGAGGACCGTACGCGGATCTGGACCGAAGAGATTGCGCCGAAGCTGTGAGTGAAACCAGGAAATCGGACGTGACCGTCCCGTCGCAGGCCTCGGCTCCCGCCGCGGAACGCGAGGTGCTGCTCAAGGTCGAGGGCCTGCAGAAGCACTTCCCGATCCGCAAGGGCCTGCTCCAGCGTCAGGTCGGCGCGGTCAAGGCCGTGGACGGCATCGACTTCGAGGTGCGCAAGGGCGAGACGCTCGGCGTGGTCGGCGAGTCGGGCTGCGGCAAGTCGACCATGGGCCGGGTCATCACCCGGCTCCAGGACCCGACGGGCGGCACGATCCACTTCGAGGGCAAGGACATCACGCGGCTGAACACGGCCGGGATGCGCCCGCTGCGGCGGGACATCCAGATGATCTTCCAGGACCCGTACGGCTCCCTGAACCCCCGGCACACCATCGGCTCGATCGTCTCGGCGCCCTTCCGGCTCCAGGGCGTCGAGCCCGAGGGCGGGGTGAAGAAGGAGGTCCAGCGGCTGTTGCAACTGGTGGGCCTGAGCCCCGAGCACTACAACCGCTACCCGCACGAGTTCTCCGGCGGTCAGCGTCAGCGCATCGGCATCGCGCGGGCGCTCGCCCTGAAGCCGAAGCTGGTCGTGGCGGACGAGCCGGTCTCCGCGCTCGACGTGTCGATCCAGGCTCAGGTCGTGAACCTGATGGACGACCTCCAGCAGGAACTGGGCCTGACGTACGTGATCATCGCGCACGACCTCTCCGTCGTACGCCACGTCTCGGACCGTATCGCGGTGATGTACCTCGGCAAGATCGTCGAACTCTCCGACCGCACCTCGCTGTACGAGGCGCCGATGCACCCGTACACCAAGGCGCTGATGTCCGCGGTGCCGGTGCCGGACCCCAAGCGCCGGGGTGCCAAGAGCGAGCGCATCCTGCTCCGCGGTGACGTCCCCTCGCCGATCGCGCCGCCCAGCGGCTGCCGTTTCCACACGCGGTGCTGGAAGGCGACGGAGATCTGCAGCACGACCGAGCCGCCGCTGATGGAGTTGCGCCCGGGCCGGCAGGTCGCCTGCCACCACCCCGAGAACTTCGAGGACCAGGCCCCCCAGGACACTGTCCTGCTTGCCGACGCCAGGGAGGCGGCGGAGCTGGTCCCGCAGGAGGCGCTGGCGAAATCGGCGGCGACCTCGGCGGCGTTGGCGGCAGACGTCGAGCCGGCGGCCCCTGCCCCTGGGGCGGCTGAGTCCGTGCAGGGCGGGTCCGCGCAGGGCGAGCCGGCGGGCACCGGATCCGCGCAGACCGCCGGGGCCGCGGCGCAGTCCAAGGGGATCCCGTCGGTGGGCGAAAGCGCTGCGGGCACGGAGCCCGCGCCGAGCGAGCCCCCGCATGCGCAGGCCGCGGGGACCGACCCCGCGCAGGCGGAGCTCACCGGGAAGGAGCCCCGGGCCGAGGAGAAGTGACTCCGACCGCGCCGTGGGTCCCCGTCTTCGAGCGTGAGAGGGGGGCTCACCGGCAGGTGAGAATGTCAGGGTGCTCCAGCAACTGTTCACCCCGTCCGTCCAGCACACCCTCGACCTGGTCGGCATCTTCGTCTTCGCCATCTCCGGCGCCCTGCTGGCCGTCCGCAAGAACTTCGACGTCTTCGGCATCGCCGTCCTCGCCGAGGCCACCGCGCTGGGCGGCGGGCTGTTCCGGGACCTGATGATCGGCGCGGTGCCGCCGGCGGCGTTCACGGATCTGGGGTACTTCCTCACTCCGCTGCTGGCCGCGCTCCTGGTCTTCTTCCTCCATCCGCACGTGGAGCGCATCCAGGCCGGCGTGAACGTCTTCGACGCGGCCGGGCTCGGCCTGTTCTGCGTGGCGGGCACCACCAAGGCGTACGAGTACGGGCTCGGCCTGCACGCCTCCGCGGCCCTCGGCCTCGCCACGGCGGTCGGCGGCGGCGTCCTGCGGGACGTGCTCGCCAACGAGGTGCCCTCACTGCTGCGCTGGGACCGCGACCTGTACGCGGTGCCCGCGATCGTCGGCGCCGTGATGGTCGCCGTGTGCATCCGCTACGACGTCCTCAACCCGCTGACCAGCACACTCGCCGCCGCCACCGCCTTCGTGCTGCGGCTGCTGGCGATGCGCTTCCACTGGCGGGCGCCACGGGCGTGGAACCGGCGCTCGACGGTCCGCGAGGAGGAGCCATCGCGGCAGCCGACCACAAAAGCTACCGCTTAGTAGTTTGTTGTTGTACCGTACCGCCATGGCTCAGGCATCCCAGGCGACCATCGGCAACAGCGAGTTCGACCGCGACACCGCCGTCACCCGGCGCTCCGAGGGCGTCTACGACATCGACCTCTCCGCGGGCTGGACCATCATCAGCGCCGTCAACGGTGGCTACCTGCTGGCTGTCCTGGGCCGGGCCCTCGCCGACGCGTTGCCGCACCCGGACCCGTTCACGATCTCCGCGCACTACCTGACCGCGTCCCAGCCGGGCCCCGCGGTCGTCCGCACCGGCGTCGTCCGCACCGGCCGCACCCTCTCCACCGGCCAGGCCTCGCTCTTCCAGTACGACGACCAGGGCCGCGAGGTCGAACGGATCCGTGTCCTTGCCTCCTACGGCGACCTCGGCACCCTCCCCGACGACGTCCGCACGACCGCGCGGCCGCCGGCGATGCCGCCGATCGAGCAGTGCTTCGGCCCCGAGGACGGGCCCGCCCCCGTCGACGGCAGCTCGGCGATCACCGAGCGGCTGATGCTCAAGCTCGACCCCTCCACCCTGGGCTGGGCGCTGGGTGCCCCGTCCGGCAGGGGCGAGATGCGCGCCTGGTTCGGGCTCAAGGACGGCCGCGACGCCGATCCCCTGTCGCTGCTGCTCGCCGTGGACGCCCTGCCGCCCACCGCCTTCGAACTCGGCATCTCCGGATGGGTGCCGACGGTCGAGCTGACCGTCCACGTGCGGTGCCGGCCGGCGCCGGGTCCGCTCCGGGTGTCCATCACCACGCGCAATCTGGCGGGCGGCTTCCTGGAGGAGGACGCCGAGGTGTGGGACAGCGCGGACCGGCTGGTGGCGCAGTCCCGGCAGCTGGCGCGGGTGCGGCTCACGTCCTGAGCCGAGGGGTTCAATCCAGCCAGTGTTCGCGGCCGATGCTGATCAGCCGTAGCCGGCGGGTCGCCACCTGGGCGACCCGCCGTTGCTCCTCCTCGGAGCCGAGTGCCTCCAGGAGGAGCGAGGCCGTGACGAGCATCTGGTCGACGTAGAGCCCCGCGAGCATCAGCAGATCGCCGTCGCTCCAGCCGCCGGATGCACGGTCCTTGGCCAGCTCGGCCCTCACCTCCTCGGTGAACAGGGTCAGCTGGCTGCGGATGGCCTCCCGTACCGGCTGTACCCCGCCGTGCTGCTCGCGGGCGATGAAGCGGACGTGTGCGGGGTGGGCCTGTACGTGGCCGCTGATCAGCTCCACGGCGCGCGCGATGCGTTCGTCGCTGTCGCCCGTGGTGGACACAATGGTGCGGATCGTCGGGTGCAGGCTGCCCAGCGCCTCTTCGACCAGGGCGACGCCGAGGTCGGCGGTGGAGCGGAAGTGCCGGTAGAAGGCGGTCGGGGCGACACCGACCGCGCGGGTGACCTCGCGCAGGCCCAGGCTGCTCAGGCTCTGCTCCTCCAGCAGCTCCAACGCGGCGTCCAGGAGCGCCTGCCGGGTCTTCTGCTTCTGTGCCTGCCGGATGCCGAGGGTGTGACTCATACCATGTAGTTAACAACTGTTCTCTGTAATGGGGAAGTCATGGGACGCGCTAGACTGGGAAGTCAGTGAACAAGTGTAACTACAAGCGTTCACCGAAGCGGAGGGGATTCGTCCCATGCTCTTCCTGGTCGCCGCACTTCTGCTGCTCGGCGTGGCCATGGGCACCGTGGCCCACGCGCCGATCGGCTTCACCCTCGTCACCGCCGTCGTGATCGCCACCTGGCTCGGCATCTTCGCGCTCCGCGAGCGCCTCGGCCGACGCCGGACGCCGACCCACTGACCCCCGGGAGCCCACCATGCAGCTGACCGCACCGGCCAAGCGCCGCACGGGCATCCGTGACACCGACGGCATGGCCGTCGCGTCCTTCGTCCTCGGCCTCCTCGGCCTTCTCGTCCTCAACCTCTTCCTCGGCCCCATCGCCATCACCCTGGCCGTCGTCGCCCTCCGGCGCGGCACCGAACGCCGCTTCCGTGCCTGGCTGGGGCTCGGCCTCGGCATCGCGGACCTGGTGGTGCTGGCGGTGTTCATGCAGGCGGACAGCACGATCTCGTGGAGCTTCTGAGGCCGGGTGCCCCGGACGCGGCCGCCACGGCGGTGCGGGGGCGCCCGGCACGCCGGGTACGTCGCCGCCGGCTCCCGTAGCGACCCGGGCGACGCCCGCCCACGCCGAGCCGAATCCGGGCCACCTCGGCCCCGTCCCCGCCCCGCCGCGCCGTAGAATCGGCGTCACCATGGCATACCTCGACCACGCCGCGACCACCCCCATGCTCCCGGAGGCGGCGGAGGCACTCACCGCCCACCTGCGCAGTACGGGCAACGCCTCCTCCCTCCACGCATCCGGTCGCCAGGCGCGCCGCACCGTCGAGGAAGCCCGCGAGACCCTCGCGGAAGCCCTCGGCGCCCGCCCCAGCGAGGTCGTCTTCACCTCCGGCGGCACCGAGGCCGACAACCTCGCGGTCAAGGGCCTGTACTGGTCCCGGCGCGCCGCGGACCCGGCCCGCACCCGGGTCCTGTCCAGCCCCGTCGAGCACCACGCCGTCCTGGACGCCGTCCACTGGCTCGGCGAACACGAGGGCGCCACCGTCGAGTACCTCCCGGTCGACGCCTACGGCCGGGTCGCCCCCGAGGCGCTGCGCGAGGCCATCGCCCGCAACCCCGGCGACGTCGCGCTGGCCACCGTCATGTGGGCCAACAACGAGATCGGCACGGTGCTGCCGATCGAGGAACTCGCCCGGACCGCCGCCGAGTTCGGCGTACCGCTGCACTCCGACGCCGTCCAGGCCTTCGGGCAGCTGCCCGTCGACTTCGCCGCGTCCGGCCTCGCCGCGATGACCGTCTCCGCCCACAAGGTCGGCGGCCCGTACGGCATCGGCGCGCTGCTCCTCGGCCGTGAGTACAGCCCCGTACCCGTCATGCACGGTGGTGGCCAGGAACGCCACGTCCGCTCAGGCACTCTCGACGTCCCCGCCATCGCCTCCTTCGCCGTCGCCGGCCGTCATGCCGCCGCGCACCGCGAGAAGTTCGCCCGGGAGATCGGCGCCCTGCGCGACGACCTGGTCGACGTGGTCCGCACGGCCGTGCCGGACGCGATCCTGGGCGGTGATCCGGTGCACCGCCTCCCGGCCAACGCCCACTTCACGTTCCCCGGCTGCGAGGGCGACTCCCTGCTGCTGCTCCTGGACGCCCAGGGCATCGAATGCTCCACCGGCTCCGCCTGCACCGCCGGAGTCGCCCAGCCCAGCCACGTGCTGCTCGCCACCGGCACCGACCCGGACCTGGCCCGCGGCACCCTCCGCTTCTCCCTCGGCCACACCTCCACGGCGGCCGACGTCGAGGCGGTCGGCGAGGCCATCGGCCCGGCCGTGGAACGGGCGCGGGCGGCGGGGCTGACCTGAACCGCGTCAGGCCGGGGTCACGGCCGTACCCGCCTGCCGTACGAGGCGCATGTAGCGGTCCCAGTCCCAGTGCTCCCCGGGGTCGGTGTGGTCCGTCCCCGGCACCTCCACGTGGCCGATGATGTGCTCGCGGTCGACGGGTATGCCGTAGCGCCGGCATATCCCCGCCGTGAGCCGGGCGGACGCGGCGTACATCTCGTCCGTGAAGTCCTGCGGGCGGTCCACGAAGCCGGCGTGCTCGATGCCGATGCTGCGTTCGTTGTAGCCGCGGTTGCCCGCGTGGTACGCCACGTCCAGCTCGCGGATCATCTGGGCGATGTGGCCGTCGTCGCGCACGATGTAGTGCGACGCGGCGCCGTGCTCCGGGTCCTGGAAGACCTTCACCGCGCTGTCGAAGCTGCCCTGGGTGACATGGACGATGACCATGTCGATCGTGTAGTCGGCCGGGCGGTCGGCCCGCCGCCAGTTCGCCGGCGAGGCCGCCACCCAGCGCGCGCCCGTGAAGTCGACGGCACCCTCCACCCGCGGCTTCTCCACGCCGGGGACCTGCCACCACAGCCGCGACAACTCGTCACGCGCCAGCACGGCACCCGTGCCCACCAGGGCCGCGGCCCCGCCGAAGATCAGGGCGCGCCGCCCGATCCGCCGGTCCGGGCCGCCCTTCGTCTGCTCCATGTGATCCAGAACGGATACTCCCGGTTCCCGGTTCCCGCGCCCCCGTACCCTGGAAGGGTTATGACTGACACCCCGCAGCCCTCCCGCCCCCTCCGCGTCCTCGCCGCCATGTCCGGCGGTGTCGACTCCGCCGTCGCCGCCGCCCGCGCGGCCGAGGCCGGGCACGACGTGACCGGCGTCCACCTCGCGCTCTCCGCGAACCCGCAATCCTTCCGCACGGGCGCGCGGGGCTGCTGCACGATCGAGGACTCCCGCGACGCCCGCCGCGCCGCGGACGTGATCGGCATCCCGTTCTACGTCTGGGACCTCGCCGACCGCTTCCGCGAGGACGTCGTCGAGGACTTCGTCGCCGAGTACGAGGCGGGCCGCACGCCCAACCCGTGCCTGCGCTGCAACGAGAAGATCAAGTTCGCGGCGCTGCTGGACAAGGCGCTGGCGCTCGGTTTCGACGCGGTCTGCACGGGCCACTACGCCAAGGTGATCGTGAACGAGGACGGCTCGCGCGAGCTGCACCGCGCCTCCGACATGGCCAAGGACCAGTCGTACGTCCTAGGGGTGCTGGACGACCGGCAGCTCGCCCACGCGATGTTCCCGCTCGGCGACACGCTGACCACGAAGGACGAGATCCGCGCGGAGGCCGAGCGCCGGGGCCTGGCGGTCGCCAAGAAGCCCGACTCGCACGACATCTGCTTCATCGCCGACGGCGACACGCAGGGCTTCCTGGCGGACCGGCTCGGCAGGGCCGAGGGCGACATCGTGGACGAGGCGGGCAACAAGCTCGGCACCCACGAGGGCGCCTACGGCTTCACCATCGGCCAGCGCAAGGGCCTGCGGATCGGCACCCCCGCCTCCGACGGCAAGCCGCGCTACGTCCTCGACATCTCGCCGGTGGACAACACCGTGACGGTGGGCCCCGCGTCCGCCCTGGACGTCGGCGCCCTCACCGCCGTCCGGCCCCGCTGGTGCGGCGCCGCCCCCAGCGGCCCCGGCACCTACACCGCCCAGCTGCGCGCCCACGGCGGCGAGACCGAGGTCACCGCCGAGGTCGTCGACGGCGACCTGCACGTGCGTTTCACCGAGCCCGTCCGGGGCGTGGCCCCGGGCCAGGCGATCGTGCTGTACGACGGGACGCGCGTGGTCGGCTCGGCGACGATCGCCTCGACCACGCGCGTGCCGGCCGGGGTGGTCTGAACCGGCCGGTTCAGACCGTCTCCACCTCGTAGAAGCAGAGGTGGTCCTTGATCGCCGCGACCTCCGGCTTGGGGTCCGGGTAGCCCCAGACGAGATCCGCCGCGTCCGGCAGCGACCAGTAGGACGCGGTGCCCTTGAAGGGGCAGTAGGTGTGCGTCTCGGAGGGTGTCAGGAGGTCCAGCCGGACGTCCTGCGGCGGGAGGTAGTAGCGCGCGGGACAGCCCGTCTCCCTCAGGACGAGGGGCCTGTCGCTCTCCGCCAGCACCTGCCCGTCGTGGACGACGCGCACGCGCTGCGTGCCCTGCTCGATGGTGATCGTGTGGCCTCGGGTGGTGTTCTGGGTCATGTCCGGACAGCGCTCGCGGGGCGCCCGTTCTTCCCTCGTACGGTGGACGGATGAACATCTGCGTCTTCCTCTCCGCCGCCGACCTCGACGACCGCTACACGCGTCCCGCGCGCGAGTTCGCGAAGCTGCTCGGCAAGGGCGGGCACACGCTGGTGTGGGGCGGCTCGGACGTCGGCCTGATGAAGGTGGTGGCCGACGGCGTGCAGGAGGCGGGCGGACGCCTCGTGGGCGTCTCCGTGCAGTTCCTGGCGGCCAAGGCCCGCCCGGGCGTCGACGAGATGGTCATCGCCGAGGACCTCGCCGAGCGCAAGAAGCTGCTCCTGGAGAAGTCCGACGCCGTGGTGATCATGGTGGGCGGCACCGGCACGCTGGACGAGGCGACCGAGATCCTGGAGCTGAAGAAGCACGGCCACACCGGCAAGCCGGTGGTGCTGCTGAACACGGCGGGTTTCTACGACGGCCTCAAGGAGCAGTTCCGCCGCATGGAGGACGAGGGGTTCCTGCCCAGGCCGCTCACCGACCTGGTGTTCTTCGCGGAGGAGCCGGTGGGGGCGCTGGCCTACCTGGAGGAGAGCCAGGGCGTCGCCTGACGTCGCGATGATGCGAGCATGGCGGGCATGGCTACACATGTGATCACCGGGGCGGGTTCCGGCATCGGCGCGGCCGTGGCCCGCCGTCTGCACGCGCGCGGGGACGAGCTCGTGCTGCACGCGCGCGACGCGGGCCGCGCGAAGGAGCTGGCGGCCGGGTTCCCCGGGGCGAGGACCCTCGTCGGCGACCTCTCCGACCCCGACAGGCTGAGCTGGGCGCTGTCCCACCAGACGCTGCCGGAGCGAGTGGACTCCCTGCTGCACATCGCGGGCGTGGTCGACCTGGGGCCGGTCGGCGACCTCACCCCCAAGACCTGGCGCCACCAGCTCAACGTCAACCTCGTCGCCCCCGCCGAGCTCACCCGCCTGCTGCTGCCCCAACTGCGCGCCGCCCACGGCCATGTGGTGTTCGTGAACTCCGGCGCGGGTCTGAACGCCCACGCCGACTGGTCCGCCTACGCGGCCTCCAAGCACGGGCTGAAGGCCCTCGCGGACTCCCTGCGCCACGAGGAGCACGCGAACGGTGTCCGCGTCACCTCCGTCTACCCCGGCCGCACGGCGAGCCCGATGCAGGCCAAGGTCCACCAGCAGGAGGGCAAGGAGTACGACCCCGCGCAGTGGATCGACCCCGAGTCCGTCGCCACGACCGTCGTGATGGCCCTGGACCTGCCGAGGGACGCCGAGGTGAACGACCTGACCGTGCGGCCGGGACGGTGAGCACCTCGTGAGGCCGCCGGCCGGCGGCGAGCAGCCCGTCCCTCGTTCTCGACAAGGCGGTTCGGGCCGCGGGCGCGGGCTTGCGGGGCGGCAGCCCCCGGCGGACGGTCACCCGGGTGGCGGGCACGTAGTCTGCTGGGGTGAGTGAGGAAACCCAGTTCAGCTTCGGTGCCGCGACCGGGGTCGGTTCCCTGCCCGGCGGGGACGCCCGGGAGGCCGCCAGGACCGTCACCGGGTCCTTCGAGGACTTCCCGTTCCTGCCCGAGCTGCCCGCCCGGGGGCCCGGGGCGGACATGATCGGGCGGACCGCCGGGATGCTGGTCGAGCTGTACGCGCGCGTGGAACCCAGCGGCTGGCGGCTCGGTGACCGGCCGGGGCGGGACACCAGGCGGGCGTGGTCGTGGCTCGGCGAGGACCTGGACGCGCTGGAGGAGTTCACGCAGGGCTACGAGGGCCCGCTGAAGGTGCAGGCCGTCGGGCCGTGGACGCTCGCCGCGGCCCTGGAGCTGAGGAACGGCGAGGCGGTCCTCTCCGACCCCGGCGCCTGCCGCGACCTCGCCGCCTCCCTCACCGAGGGGCTGCGCCTGCATCTCGCCGAGGTGCGGCGGCGCGTCCCCGGCGCCCACCTCGTGCTCCAGCTCGACGAGCCCTCCCTGACCGCCGTACTGCGCGGCCAGGTCCGCACCGCCAGCGGCTACCGCACCCACCGCGCCGTCGACCGGCAGCTCGTCGAGGCCGCGCTGCGCGATGTCGTCCAGGTGCACGACGGCGGCCCGGTCGTCGTGCACTCCTGCGCCCCCGACGTCCCGTTCGCCCTGCTGCGCCGCGCCGGTGCGAACGCCGTGTCCTTCGACTTCTCCCTGCTCACCGAGCGTGACGACGATGTGATCGGCGAGGCCGTGGAGGGCGGCACCCGGCTGTTCGCCGGTGTCGTGCCGGGCACGGACGGCCCGTTGTCAGACCCTCCCGGTAGCGTCATGGGTGTCAGGACGCTCTGGCGCAGGCTGGGGCTGTCTCCGGAGCTTCTCGCGGAGGCCGTCACGGTCACGCCGGCGTGTGGACTCGCGGGCGCTTCCCCCGAGTACGCGCGCCGGGCCCTCGCCCACTGCGTCCGGGCGGCGAGATCCCTCGCGGACAACCCTGAGTAACGGGAGGACGATACGGTGGCCGGCGACAAGCAAGCGGAGTCCACAGCGGTACCCGCCACGGCACGGGAGCGCCATGCGCGCCTCGCCGAGCAGGTCGAGGAGCACCGCTTCCGGTACTACGTGAAGGACGCTCCCGTCGTCAGCGACGCGGAGTTCGACCAGTTGCTGCGCACCCTGGAGGAGCTGGAGGAGGAGTATCCGGAGCTGCGCACGCCGGACTCGCCGACCCAGAAGGTCGCCGGGTCCTACGCGACGGAGTTCACCGCGGTCGAGCACCGCCAGCGCATGCTCTCCCTCGACAACACCTTCAACGACGACGAACTCGCGGCCTGGGCCGACCGCATCGCCCGCGAACTGGGCGAGCAGGACTACCACTTCCTGTGCGAGCTCAAGGTCGACGGCCTCGCCGTCAACCTCACCTACGAGCACGGCCGCCTCACGCGCGCGGCGACCCGCGGCGACGGCCGCACCGGCGAGGACATCACACCCAACGTCCGCACCATCGCCGAGATCCCGGACCGGCTGAACGGCGACAAGGTCCCGGACCTGGTCGAGATCCGCGGCGAGGTCTACTTCCCGATGGAGAAGTTCGAGGAGCTCAACCGCCGTCTGGTGGAGGCCGGCGACAAGCCCTTCGCCAACCCGCGTAACGCGGCGGCCGGTTCGCTGCGCCAGAAGGACCCGCGCGTCACGGCCACCCGCCCGCTGCACATGGTGGTGCACGGCATCGGGGCCCTGGAGGGCTTCGAGGGCCTCACCCGCCTCTCCCAGGCCTACGACCTGCTGGGGGAGTGGGGCCTGCCCACCTCGCGGCACAACAGGGTGGTCGACGACCTCGAAGGCGTACGCGAGTTCATCGCGTACTACGGCGAGAACCGTCACTCCGTGGAGCACGAGATCGACGGCGTGGTGGTCAAGCTCGACGAGATCCGCCTCCAGGGCCGTCTCGGCTCGACGGCCCGCGCCCCACGCTGGGCGATCGCGTACAAGTACGCGCCGGAGGAGGTCAACACCAAGCTCGTCAACATCCGCGTGGGCGTCGGCCGCACCGGCCGCGTCACGCCGTACGCGCAGGTCGAGCCGGTGACGGTGGCCGGCTCGGAGGTCGAGTTCGCCACATTGCACAACCAGGACGTGGTCAAGGCCAAGGGCGTGCTCATCGGCGACACGGTGGTGCTGCGCAAGGCCGGTGACGTCATCCCGGAGATCCTCGGCCCGGTCGTCGACCTGCGCGACGGCACCGAGCGCGAGTTCGTGATGCCCTCCGAGTGCCCGGAGTGCGGTACGGCGCTGAGGCCGATGAAGGAGGGCGACGTGGACCTGCGCTGCCCGAACTCCCGCACCTGCCCCGCACAACTGCGCGAACGGCTGTTCTATCTGGCGGGCCGCAAGGCCCTGGACATCGAGCACTTCGGCTATGTCGCGGCAGCCGCCCTCACCAAGCCGCTGGAGCCGGCCGAGCCGCCACTGAGGGACGAGGGCGACCTGTTCGACCTCACGTTCGAGCAGCTGCTGCCCATCAAGGCGTACGTGCTCGACCAGGACAGCGGCCTGCCCAAGCGGGACCCGAAGACCGGTGAGGAGAAGATCGTCACGGTCTTCGCCAACCAGCAGGGCGAACCGAAGAAGAACGCGCTCGCGATGCTGGAGAACATCGACGCCGCCAAGCAGCGCCCGCTGGCCCGCGTGCTGACCGGCCTGTCGATCCGTCATGTCGGCCCGGTCGCCGCCGAGGCGCTGGCCCGCGAGTTCCGCTCCGTCGACCGCATCGAGCAGGCCACCGAGGAGGAGCTGGCCACCACCGACGGTGTCGGCCCGATCATCGCCGCCTCGCTCAAGGAGTGGTTCGCCGAGGACTGGCACCGCGAGATCATCCGCAAGTGGAAGGCGGCCGGTGTCCGCCTGGAGGAGGAGCGCACCGGCGAGGACGAGGGCCCCCGCCCGCTCGAGGGCCTCACGGTCGTCGTCACCGGCACGCTCGAACAGTTCACGCGGGACGGCGCGAAGGAGGCGTTGCAGACCAGGGGCGCCAAGGTGACCGGTTCGGTTTCGAAGAAGACGTCATTCGTCGTTGTGGGTGACAACCCCGGGTCGAAATACGACAAGGCCATGCAGCTCAAGGTGCCGGTCCTGGACGAGGACGGGTTCAACGTCCTCCTGGAGCAGGGGCCTGAGGCGGCGTCGGAAGCCGCACTTCCGACCGGCGAGTAGCGGTTGAGGAACACCCGATCGGCGCATACCAGATGCATACGGGCGGCCGGGGCGCATTCGGGCAACCGTCGACGACCGCTGCCCGTGGAAGCCTTCTGCGGCCTACTGTTGAGGTGTGCACCTGCCGTGCCCAGCTGCGGTTGGGGCATTCCCTTGGCCTTGGTGGGTACGGGGAACGGTTTTCCAGCGCGGGGCCGTTGACGGATGTCGGGCAACGGACCGCGTGGCGTGGGCACCGCCGGCTGTGAGAGGGACGGGAATGGAACCGACCGAGAGCGCCGCCCCGTACTCACGGCTGCGCCGGATGACCGGCGCCTGGCGAGGGGGACCCCGTTCGGCCTGGCGTGCGAGTGCCGCGGCGACGCGGGACCAGGGCCCCGGACAGCGCATCGTGCTCGACGGCCGCGGCGCCGCCGCCCTCACCGCCGGGCACGCCGCCGGACTGCCGGAAGCCGACGCCGAGCGGCACCTGTCGTGGCCCGCGCTGCCCGCGGCGGTCGTCGCGGCCGCCGGGTTCGCGCTCGGCGCCGGGTTCCTGCGGGCGTTCACCGGCAACCACGCGCTGTTCCCCGCCGGCACGGCCGGCTGGTCGCTCGCCGTGCTGACCGGCATCATCGTCGGCCACCTGGTCGCGCTCGGCCGCGCCCGCTGGTGGGGCGGCACCGGCTCCGGTGCCGCCCTGACCCTCGCCGTCCTGCTGCTGTACGGCTGGGTGCCCGCCGGGATGGTCAGCCTCACCGTCGTGGTCCTGGTCGGCATAGCCCGGCGCCACCGCTGGCGGCAGGGCGTGCTGCACGGTGCGGTGGACATCCTCGGCATCGGCGCCGGCGCCCTGCTGCTGGCCGCCTTCGGCAGGGTGCCGTCGGTCGAGGAGCCCTGGCACCCCGCCACCTGGACCCTCTACACCGCCACCGAGGTCGTCCTGGTCGCGACCGCCTACCTCGCGGTCTCACGCACCCTGCTGTGGTATCTGCACGCGCCCCGCGCGGGCGGACTGCCCACCGTCGCCCGCACCACCCTCGTCCGGCACGGCCTGGTCGCGGTCGCGCTGCTCGGCATCGCGCCGCTGATCTGCGTGGTCGCCGTCGCCAAGCCGATCCTGCTGCCGCTGTTCGCCATCCCCCTGGTCGCTCTCGACTCCACCCTGTGGATAGCCCGCGCCCGTGCGGAGGAGCAACTGCGCGATCCGCTCACCGGGCTGCCCAACCGCCAGTGGCTCCTGGAGCGCATCTGGACCGCACTGGACGACGCCGAGCGCATCGACGCCCGCGCCGCCCTGATGCTGATCGACCTCGACCGGTTCCGGTCGGTCAACGACACCCTCGGTCATCTCGCCGGTGACCGGCTGCTGCTGCAGACCGCCGACCGGCTGCGGATGGCCCTGCCACGCGGGGCGGAGGCCGCCCGGCTCGGCGGTGACGAGTTCGCCGTCTTACTGCCCGTCGCCGACTCCACGACGTCCGCGACCCGGATCGCCCGCGGCCTGGTGGCCGCGCTGAGCTCCCCCCTCGACCTCGACGGTCTCACCCTCGTGCTGGAGGCCAGCGCGGGCGTCGCCGTCTTCCCCGACCACGCTCTCGACGCCGAGGGCCTGCTGCGCCGCGCGGACGTGGCGATGTACCAGGCCAAGCGTGATCGCACGGGCGTCGAGGTCTACGAGTCCAAGCGGGACTCGAACACCCCGGACCGCCTCGGCCTCCTCGCCGACCTGCGCCGGGCGCTGGACGCGCACGAGGTGGAGCTGCACTACCAGCCCAAGGTGCGCTTCGACGGCCAGGTGGCCGGGCTGGAGGCGCTGGTGCGGTGGGTGCACCCGGAGCGCGGGAAGGTGCCGCCGGACGAGTTCATCGCGATCGCCGAGTCGTCGGGCCTGATGCCGCACCTGACCGAGTACGTGCTGGAGACGGCGCTCGCCCAGGTGGCCCAGTGGCGCTCGCAGGGGCTCTTCGTGCCGGTCGCGGTGAACGTGTCGCCCCGTGACGTGCACACCCCCGGGTTCGCGGGATCGGTCGCCGCCCGGCTCGCCCGGCACGGAGTTCCGGCGGGAGCGCTCCAACTGGAGATAACGGAGCACGTGCTCCTGGAGGACCCGCAGCGGGCCGCCGACACCCTGGCCGGGCTGACCGGCCACGGCGTGAAGATGTCCCTGGACGACTTCGGCACCGGATACTCCTCACTGGTCCATCTGCGCCGGCTTCCGGTCAGCGAACTGAAGATCGACCGGTCGTTCGTGGCCCGGCTGGCGATCGACACCGAGGACGCGGAGATCGTGCGCTGCACGGTCGACCTCGCGCACTCGCTCGGGCTGCTGGTCGTCGCCGAGGGCGTCGAGGACGACGAGACCTGGGAACGCCTGCGCGACCTGGGCTGTGACGCCGTACAGGGGTGGCTGGTCGCGGCGGCGATGCCGCCCGAGGAGACCACGGCGTGGCTGCGGGCCCGCGGCTCCCGCGGGTGGCAGCGCCCGGCGGCGGCCCTGCCGGCGGCGGCCTCGGACGAATAGCGGCAGGTGCCCCGGCGGCCGGGGGCCCCCGGCCCCGCGGAAACCGTTTAACAGGTACGCGCCGCCGCCCCATAGGATTGAGGCCAAACCACACACACTCACCCCAGAGGATCGCTGCATGCCTGGCATCACGCGCGAGGAGGTCGCCCACCTCGCCCGGCTGGCGCGTCTGGAGCTGAAGCCCGAAGAGCTCGACCACTTCGCGGGACAGCTGGACGACATCATCGGCGCGGTCGCCCGCGTCAGCGAGGTCGCCGACCAAGACGTACCGCCGACCTCGCACCCGCTCCCGCTGACGAACGTCATGCGCCCGGACGAGGTCCGCCCCTCGCTCACCCCCGAGCAGGCGCTCTCCGGCGCCCCGGCCCAGGAGCAGCAGCGTTTCAAGGTGCCGCAGATCCTGGGGGAGGAGTAATCCGCATGACGGACATCATCAAGCTGACCGCGGCCCAGACCGCGGCGAAGATCGCCTCCGGCGAGCTGACCGCCGTCGAGGTCACCGAGGCGCACCTGGCCCGGATCGAGGCCGTCGACGAGAAGGTGCATGCCTTCCTGCACGTCGACCGCGAGGGCGCCCTCGCGCAGGCGCGGGCCGTCGACGCCAAGCGGGAGCGCGGCGAGCAGCTCGGCCCGCTGGCCGGCGTGCCGCTGGCGCTGAAGGACATCTTCACCACCGAGGGCATCCCCACCACGGTCGGCTCCAAGATCCTCGAGGGCTGGATCCCGCCGTACGACGCCACCCTCACCAAGCGGCTGAAGGACGCCGACGTGGTGATCCTCGGCAAGACCAACATGGACGAGTTCGCCATGGGGTCCTCGACCGAGAACAGCGCGTACGGACCCACCGGCAACCCCTGGGACCTCACCCGCATCCCCGGCGGCTCCGGCGGCGGCTCCTCCGCCGCGCTGGCCTCCTACCAGGCGCCGCTCGCCATCGGCACGGACACCGGCGGCTCCATCCGCCAGCCGGCCGCCGTCACCGGCACGGTCGGCGTCAAGCCCACGTACGGGGCCGTCTCCCGCTACGGCATGGTGGCGTTCTCCTCCTCCCTCGACCAGGGCGGGCCCTGCGCCCGTACGGTCCTGGACGCGGCGCTGCTGCACGAGGTGATCGCCGGGCACGACCCGATGGACTCCACCTCGATCGACGCCCCGGTCCCGCCGGTCGTCGAGGCCGCCCGCAACGGCAGTGTCGAGGGCATGCGCGTCGGCGTCGTCAAGCAGTTCCGCGGCGAGGGCTACCAGGCCGGTGTCATCCAGCGCTTCGACGAGTCCGTGGCGCTGCTCAAGGAGCTCGGCGCCGAGATCGTCGAGCTGGACTGCCCGTCCTTCGACCTGGCGCTGTCGGCGTACTACCTGATCGCGCCGTCCGAGTGCTCCTCCAACCTGGCCCGCTTCGACGGCCTGCGGTACGGGCTGCGCACCGGCGACGACGGCGCCCACTCGGCCGAGGAGGTCACCTCCCTGACCCGCGAGGCCGGCTTCGGGCCCGAGGTAAAGCGGCGCATCATGCTCGGCACCTACGCGCTGTCGAGCGGCTACTACGACGCGTACTACGGCTCGGCGCAGAAGGTCCGCACGCTCATCACGCAGGACTTCGAGAAGGCCTTCGAGCAGGTCGACGTGATCGTCTCCCCGACGACCCCGACGACGGCGTTCGCGATCGGCGAGCGCGCCGACGACCCGATGGCGATGTACCTCGCCGACCTGTGCACCATCCCGACCAACCTCGCGGGCAACGCGGCGATGTCGCTGCCCTGCGGTCTCGCGCCGGAGGACAACCTGCCGGTCGGGCTGCAGATCATCGCCCCGGCGATGCAGGACGACCGGCTGTACAAGGTGGGCGCCGCCGTCGAGGCCGCCTTCGTGGAAAAGTGGGGGCACCCGCTCCTCGAGGAGGCTCCGTCGCTGTGAGTGCACTGACCAAGGCCAAGGGCTTCAAGAAGTCCAAGTCCGGTACGTACCTGTCCATGGCCGCCACCGCGTTCGGCGCGATCGGCGTCGCCAAGCAGATCAATAAGGCCCGCGCCGAGAACGACACGCTGCGGCTCGTCGACGCCGTCGTGACCGCCGCCGGCGTCGTCACCGGCCTTGCCATGCTCTACCGCGAGCTGAAGCGGCTGGGCGACGACGACGTCCTGCTGGGCTGAGAGGGAAGTTTTCACCGTGACCACCACGACCGACCTGGTGTCGTACGAGGACGCGCTGGCGTCGTACGACCCCGTCATGGGCCTCGAGGTCCACGTCGAACTCGGCACCCGCACCAAGATGTTCTGCGGCTGTTCGACCGCGCTCGGCGCCGACCCGAACACCCAGACCTGCCCCGTCTGTCTCGGCCTGCCCGGTGCGCTCCCGGTCGTCAACGCGACCGGCGTCGAGTCCGCCATCAAGATCGGCCTCGCGCTGAACTGCGAGATCGCCGAGTGGTGCCGCTTCGCCCGGAAGAACTACTTCTATCCGGACATGCCGAAGAACTTCCAGACCTCACAGTACGACGAGCCGATCGCCTTCAACGGCTACCTCGACGTGCAGCTGGAGGACGGCGAGACCTTCCGCGTGGAGATCGAGCGCGCGCACATGGAGGAGGACACCGGCAAGTCGACGCACGTCGGCGGCGCCACCGGCCGCATCCACGGCGCGTCCCACTCCCTGCTCGACTACAACCGCGCCGGCATCCCGCTGATCGAGATCGTCACCAAGCCGATCGTCGGTGCGGGCGAGCGCGCTCCCGAGGTCGCCCGGGCGTACGTGCGTGAGCTGCGCGAACTGATCCGTGCGCTCGGCGTGTCCGAGGCCCGCATGGAGATGGGCCAGATGCGCTGCGACGTCAACCTGTCGCTGATGCCCAAGGGCGCCGACAAGTTCGGCACCCGCAGCGAGACCAAGAACGTCAACTCGCTGCGGTCCGTGGAGCGCGCGGCCCGTTTCGAGGTGCAGCGGCACGCGGCCGTGCTGTCGTCCGGCGGCACGATCGTGCAGGAGACCCGGCACTTCCACGAGGACACCGGGTCCACCACCTCGGGCCGCGTGAAGGAGGAGGCCGAGGACTACCGGTACTTCCCGGAGCCCGACCTGGTCCCGGTCGCCCCGTCCCGCGAGTGGGTCGAGGAGCTGCGTGCCGGGCTTCCCGAGCTGCCGCTGGTGCGCCGTAACCGGCTCCGCGAGGAGTGGGGCGTCTCCGCCACCGAGATGCAGGCGATCCTCAACGCCGGCGCGCTGGAGCCGATCGTCGCCACCATCGAGGCCGGTGCCGACGCCGCGTCCGCCCGCAAGTGGTGGATGGGCGAACTGGCCCGCAGCGCCAACGAGTCGGGCAAGGCGCTCGACGAGCTGGCGATCACGCCGGCTCAGGTCGCCCGCGTCACCGAGCTGGTGACCTCCGGTGACCTGAACGACAAGCTGGCCCGGCAGGTCATCGAGGGCGTCCTCGCGGGCGAGGGCACCCCGGACGAGGTCGTGGACAAGCGCGGCCTGAAGGTCGTCTCCGACGAAGGCGCCCTGGGCACCGCCGTCGACGAGGCCATCGCCGGCAACCCCGCCATCGCGGACAAGATCCGTGGTGGCAAGGTGGCCGCGGCCGGAGCCCTGGTCGGCGCGGTCATGAAGGCGACCCGGGGGCAGGCCGACGCGGCCCGCGTCAAGGAGCTGATCCTTCAGCGGCTGGGCGTCGAAGAGGCCTGAGCAACCGCACCCGTGGGGGCGCGCCGGGAACGGCGCGCCCCCACTCGTGCGTCAGCGCCGGCCCACGAGCCGGACGAACCCCGGCGTGGATCCCTGCCGGGGAGGCGCTACGCTCGCGCGCCATGAGTGGACGCGGTGATTCCGAGGCGCCTTCCGAGATAGCCGAGGCCGGGGAGCCGGTCGAGGGCGCAGGGGAGCGGGTCGAGGCCGGGGAGCCGGTCGAGGGCGCCGGTGATACGGCGCTGGAGGCGCGGCGGGCCCGGTGGACCGCGGCCGGGACCGGCGGGCTGCTGGCGTTCGCCGGGCTGGCGGCGTCCGTGCTGCGGGCGGCGTCCGCAGCACCGGCGCTCGTACCGGCCGCCTACGCCCTCGGGGCGGCCGTCTGTGGGGGTGCCGCGGTGCTGGGATCGCGGGGACGTACCCGGCGGGCGGTGTGGCTGCTGGTGTGCGGGGTGATGGTGATGGCGCTCGGAGACCAGTTCGACTGAGCGGAGACCGGGTTCACCCGATCGTCCTGTGAGCCGCCTCCCACTCTTGTGAATAAACGCACGAAATGACCAAACGATCATTTCTCCCTGCAAGAGTGGCTATGCATTGCTCATGCGTTCTTTGCGGGCCGTTCAGTGCATGGACGACTGTTCCCGGTCAAAGATCCACAAATCATATCCCTGGGAGCACGTTCGTGGCAGCCCTAGCCCGCTGGTGTGTTCGGAACCGTCTGGCCACGGTTCTCCTGTGGCTCCTCGCCTTCGGCGGGGTGACCGCGGCCGCCGCCGTGAGCGGAACGGCGTACTCGAACGACTACCAGGTCCCCGGCACCGAGTCGGGGAAGGCAGGGCAGCTGCTGAAGGAAGGCTTCCCGGACCTGGGCGGCGCCGCCGGAACGGTCGTCTGGCACACCGAGTCCGGGTCGGTCCGCGCGGCCGACGTCGAGCAGACGATGACCCGCACCCTTCAGACGATCGCCCAACTGCCGGGAGTGGCCACCGTGGTGAGTCCGTACGACGGACAGGGCGCGGGCCAGATCAGCGAGGACGGCCGTACCGCCTACGCCTCCGTCGCCTTCCGGGAGCAGCCCGAGAACATCCGGGAGTCCGAGGTCAGGGCGGTCGTGGACGCCGCCGGCGACGCCGAGGCGGACGGGCTCCAGGTGGAGCTCGGCGGCACCGCCGTCGGCATCACCGACGCCTCCGGCAGCCATGTCGCGGAGGTCGTCGGTGTGGCCGTCGCCGCGGTCGTGCTGTTCGTCGCCTTCGGCTCGCTAGCCGCCTCCCTGCTGCCCATCGCCACCGCCCTGATCGGCGTCGGCACCGCGTACGCGGGCATCGGCCTGCTCGGTCATGTCATGACCGTCGCCGACTTCGCGCCGGTGCTGGGCGTGCTGATCGGGCTGGGCGTCGGTATCGACTACGCGCTGTTCATCGTCACCCGGCACCGGCGCGGCCTGAAACGCGGCCTGAACGTCGCCGAGGCGGCCACGACGGCGGTGGCCACCACGGGCCGCGCGGTGGTGTTCGCGGGTGCGACCGTTTGCATCGCGCTGCTGGGGATGCTGATACTCCAGCTCGGCTTCCTCAACGGGGTGGCCGTCGCGGCCTCGCTGACCGTGCTGCTCACCGTCGCCGCCTCCGTGACGGTGCTGCCGGCGCTGCTGTCGTTCATCGGGATGCGCGCGCTCAGCCGCCGCGAACGCCTCAGGCTGGAGGAGAACGGCCCCGAGCCCGAGCTGCCCACCGGGTTCGCCGCCCGCTGGTCCGCCTTCGTCGAACGGCACCCCAAGAAGCTCGGTGCCGTCGCGCTCGCCGTCGTCACCCTGCTGGCACTCCCCACCCTCGGGCTCCGCCTGGGCACCTCCGACCAAGGCAACAACCCAGGGTCGACGACGACCCGGCAGGCCTACGACCTCCTCTCCGACGGCTTCGGACCCGGCGTCAACGGCCCCCTCACGCTCGTCACCGAGATCCACGGCGCCGAGGACCGGCTCGCCGCCGACAGCCTCGCCGGCGCCCTGCGCGGCATCGAGGGCGTCGAGGCCGTGACGCCGGTGATGTTCGACTCCGGCGGCCGCATCGCGTACCTCACCGTCGTACCCGAGTCCTCCCCGCAGTCGGCGAGTACCAGCGAGCTCGTCGACCGGCTGCGCACCGATGCCCTGCCGCGCGCCGAGGCGGGCACCTCGCTCGACGTGCACGTCGGCGGCGTCACGGCGGGCTACGACGACTTCGCCGACGTCATCGTCGGCAAGCTGCCGCTGTTCGTCGGTGTCGTCATCGGCCTCGGCTGCGTGCTGCTCCTGCTCGCCTTCCGGTCCGTCGTCATCCCGCTGAAGGCCGCCGCGATGAACGTGGCCGCCGTCGCCGCCTCGTTCGGGGTGGTCGTCGCGATCTTCCAGTGGGGCTGGGGCAGCGAACTGCTCGGCCTGGGCCGCGCGGGCCCGATCGAGCCCTTCCTTCCCGTGATCATGGTCTCGGTGCTGTTCGGGCTCTCCATGGACTACCAGGTCTTCCTGGTCAGCCGGATGTACGAGGAGTGGCTGGAGACCGGTGACAACCGGCGGGCCGTCCGGATCGGCCTCGCCGAGACCGGCCGGGTGATCAACTCGGCCGCGGTGATCATGATCTCGGTCTTCCTCGCCTTCGTCCTCAGCGGCGACCGCGTGATCGCCATGTTCGGCATCGCGCTCGCCGCCGCCGTCGCCCTGGACGCCTTCGTGCTCCGTACGCTGCTGGTGCCCGCCCTCATGCACCTGCTCGGCGACGCCAACTGGTGGCTGCCGCGCCGGCTCGACAGGTATCTGCCCCGGATCAGCATCGAGCCGCCCGAGCGCCGGGCCGAACAGGAAAACCTCGCGGACGTCGAGGCCGAACGTGAGAAGCTCTCGGGCGTCGTGGACGTACTCGAGAAGGAGCGGCGTTCGGATGTACGCGATATCCCTGGGTGACGACGGTGCACTGCTGCGCCCCCTGGAGCCCTGGCACGCCGAGGAGTTCCTCGCCCACCTCGACCGCGGGCGGGACTTCATCACCCAGCACATCCCGTTCGGCTCCAGGACCACCGACCTGGACTCCGCGCGGGATCTCCTCCAGTCGTACGCCGACAAGCGCGCCGCCGACAGCGGCTCCCTGCACGGCCTGTGGCTGGACGGCAAGCTCGTCGGCGGTGTCCTCTTCCGCCTCTTCGACACCGCCACCGGGGTCTGCGAGATCGGCTGCTGGCTGGAGCCGGCGGCCACCGGACGGGGCCTGGTCACGCGCGCGTCCCGCGTCCTGATCGACTGGGCGTTCGCCGAGCGCGGCATGCACCGGGTGGAGTGGCACGCGGCGTCCGGCAACACGGCCAGCATCGACGTGGCACGGCGGCTGGGCATGACCCGGGAGGGCGTGCTGCGCGAGTGCTACCCCTGGCGGGGCGTCCGGCAGGACTACGAGATCTGGGCGGTGCTGGCACCGGAGTGGACCGGGGCGCGCGCGTCTGGCGCACACAGCGATCATTAAGGAACCTCTCAGACAGCGTCCGTACGGTGCGGGGCATGGGAACCAAGACTGTGGACGAGACCCCCGCCGAGACCCCCGCCGAGATCCCCGCAGGGACCGGCGCCGGGACCGGGGCGAAGACCGACGAGGAGCGGGTGGACACGGCGGACGCCACCGCCTCGGAGGGCGGCACCGCCGCGACCGAGGACGGTGACGAGCAGCCCGAAGCGCCGCAGGCCGGCCGGAGCGGCCCCACCGGCGTCGGGCAGGGTGCCGCAGCCGTCGTCTCCGCGGCCCTCGGCGTCGTCTCGCTCACCGGCAGCTGGGTCGGCACCGTGGCCTCCGCGCGCGAGTCGCTGATCGGCCAGATGCAGACCTCGCAGTCCTCCAGCGTCGCCACGATGGTCAAGGAGGGCTACGGCGACGCCTGGGCCGCCAACGCCCTGTGGGCCGGCGTGTTCGCGCTGGCCGCGCTGATCGCCGGCGTCGTCGTCCTGGCCCGCCCCGCGTTCGGCGCTCCCGGCAGGCCGCAGGAGCCGTGGATCAAGTCGGTCGCCTGGGGTGGTGTCTCGCTCGGCGTCATCGGCCTGCTTCTGGCCGTACTCAAGTACACCGACGTCCTGCTCGGGCTGCCCGCCGCGAGCTGAATCCCCCAGGTCCCGAGGGGTCCTTGGGCGTGTGTAAGGCACTTACGCACCCCCCGGGGCCCCTCACGCGTTTCTAAGGCCCCGCCCACCGCGGAAGATGCGGAACTCTCCCGATGTGGCGGACCCCCCTGGGAGACGAGAGTGGAGGCATCGCGGCAGGCGATGACAACCACCGGATCCTCCGGTGGCAACCACCGGTTCTTCAGGGGAGAGAAGATGTTCGAGTTCGAGATGCACCAGGCACGTTCCGCCGAACTGATCCGCCGGGCCGAGCGGGAACGCCAGGCCCGCGAGGCGGTACGCCTCGCACACGCCGCCCGCGACGAAGCCGCGGCACGCACCGCGGAGAGCGAGTCGCATACCCACCGCCCCCGCAGGCACCGGTCCCCACGGGTCGCGTGAGCGTGGGGCGGTTCCCGGTGAGGGCGGCGGACGGGGGAGTGCCCGCACGCCTGACGGCCGGGGAGCGGAGAGCGCCGGCACACGGGACGGCGGGGGACCGGGCAGCCGGCCTCCGCCGTCCGGCATGTGCGCCCCGTGAGGCGCTCGGCGCCCGCGAGGAGCGCGCCCGACTGCCGCGCGCCCTGCCGAAAACCGGTGCCGCGTCGCCGGATCCTCGTGCGATGCTCGGGGGCGTGGAGACCAGGTCCGTCAGTCCGGTGTTCGTCGGCCGTGCCGAGGAGTTGGGCACGCTGAACGACGCGCTCGTCCGTGCCGCGGCCGGCGAGCCGCAGGCGCTGCTGCTGGGCGGTGAGGCCGGTGTCGGCAAGACCCGCCTCGTCGAGGAGTTCGCCATCGCGGCCGCCCGCAAGGGAGCCGTCGTCGCCGTCGGCGGCTGCGTCGAGATCGGCGCCGACGGGCTGCCCTTCGCCCCGTTCTCCACCGCGCTGCGGGCCCTGCGCCGTGAACTGCCCGCCGAGCTGGCCGCCGCGGCAGCCGGTCAGGAGGAGGAACTGGCCCGGCTGCTGCCCGAGTTGGGGGACGCCGGCGCCGGGCGTCACGACGAGGAGGGCATGGCCCGCCTCTTCGAGCTCACCGCCCGCCTCCTGGAGTGCCTCGCCGCCGACCGCACGGTCGTCGTCGCCCTGGAGGACCTGCACTGGGCCGACGCCTCGACCCGCCATCTGCTCGCCTACCTGTTCCGCACCCTGCGCACCGGCCGCCTCGTCGTCCTCGCCACCTACCGCTCCGACGACATCCACCGCCGCCACCCGCTGCGCCCCCTGCTCGCCGAACTCGACCGGCTGCGCACGGTCCTGCGCATCGAACTGCCCCGCTTCAACCGCGAGGAAGTGGCCTGCCAGATCGCCGGAATCCACGCCGCGGAACCGGACCCCGCCCAGGTCGACGCGATCTTCCAGCGCTCCGACGGCAACGCCTTCTTCGTCGAGGAACTCACCGCCGCCTGCGAGGGTTCCTGCACGGGCCTCACGGACTCCCTGCGCGATCTGCTCCTCGTCCGCGCCGAGGCGCTGCCCGAGCGCGCCCAGCGGGTCGCCCGGATCGTCGCGGAGGGCGGCTCCACCGTCGAGTACCGGCTGCTCGCCGCCGTCGCCGGGCTCAGCGAGGACGACCTGATCGAGGCGCTGCGCGCCGCCGTGAACGCCAACATCCTGCTCGCCGCCCCCACCGGCGACGGCTACCGCTTCCGGCACTCCCTGGTCCGCGAGGCCGTCGCCGACGACCTGCTGCCGGGCGAGCGCTCCCGCCTCAACCGCCGCTACGCCGAGGCCCTGGAGGCGGACCCGGGCCTTGTCCCCGCCGACCAGCGTGTGGCCCGCCTGGCCAGTTACTGGTACCACGCGAACGACGCCGCCAAGGCCCTGCCCGCCGTGCTCGCCGCCTCCGTCGCCGCCCGCCGCCGCGACGCCTACTCGGAGCAACTGCGGCTTCTCGAACGTGCGATGGAACTCTGGGACGCCGCCCCAGCGGACGTGCGCGCCGCGTTGCGCCCCGTCGACTACACCGCGTCCTACCCGCCCTGCGGCTGCGACCCCGCGACCACCCCGCTGCGCTTCCTCGACCTGATGGCCGAGGCCGCCGTCGCCGGTCGCTTCTGCGGCGAACGCGAACGCGCCATGAAGATCATCCGGCGCGCGCTCAGCATCCTGGAGGACGAGGACGACCCCCTGCGCGCCGCCTGGTTCTGGAGCCAGCGCTCCCGGCTGGTCCAGGCCCTGGCCCGGGGCGACGGCTGGCAGGAGCTCGCCACCGCGCAGGAACTCCTGCGCGGCCTGCCGCCCTCCGAGGTGCACGCCGAGGTCCTCACCAACGTCGCCAACTGGTCGATGCTGCACCAGCCCGGCCCCGAGGCCCTCGCCGCCGCCGAGCGAGCCGTGCAGTACGCGCGCATGGTCGGCACCCGTGAGATAGAGCTGAACGCCCGCCTCACCCTCGGCAGCCTCACCGTCGACGCGGGCAACGCCGAAGCGGGACTCGCCGAGATGTACGAGGTCAAGGATCGCGCCCTCGACGAGGGCTTCGCCTATGTCGCCGGACGCGCGTACGTGAACCTGCCCGCCCAGCTCGAAGCCATCGGCCGCTCCAGGGAGGCCGCACCGCTGCTGGAGGAAGGTGCGGCCTTCGCCCGGAAGTTCGGCCTTCTCGACACCGAGGCCTGGGTGTGGTCCAACCTGTCCGAGTCCCTGTACAGCCTCGGCCGCTGGCAGGAGGCCGAACAGGCCGCGCTGAACGTCTTCCGGCGCGGACGGAGCGCCAAACCCCAGGGCTCCGGCTGCGTCTGCCTGGCCCATCTCGCCCTCGGCCGCGGCGACGTGGCCGAGGCCAAACGCCAACTGGACGCCGCCCGCGCCGCGTTCGGCTCGCACGACCCCATGCCGCAGCAGTGGCTGCCGGTGGCCGCCATCGCCGTCGGCATCGCCGCCTCGGAAGGCCGCATCCTCGACGCCCGCGCCGAACTCCACGCCGCCCTGGACGCCGGCACCCCGCCGGGCACCCAGCAGTACGGCTGGCGGCTGCTGATGGCCGCCGCCACCGCAGAGGCCGACGCCCGCACCCTGCCCGCCGCCGAGGAGGGCCGTGCCGAGGCGCTCGACCGGATCCTCGCCACCGTGAAGACCCTCACCACCAAGGCACCCATCTGCCTCGCCCACGAACAGTGGGTCCGCGCCGAACTCCATCGGGCCGAGGGCAGCGCCACCGCCGACACCTGGGCTCCGGTCGTCGCCGCCTTCGAGCAGCTGGAGCGCCCCTACGACCTCGCGTGGGCCCGCCACCGTCTCGCCGAGGCCCTGCTCGCCACGGACGCCACGGACCACCGCGACCGCGTCGTCGAGCTGCTGCGCCTCGCCCACGCCGCCGCCGACCACCTCGGCGCCCGCCCGCTCGCCGACGCCGTCACCCTCCTCGCCCAGCGCGCCCGCCTCAGCCTGGCCCCGGTCCCCGAGCCGAGGCAGGCCGCCGACCCCGCCGAGGCGCTGGGCCTCACCACCCGCGAACGCGATGTCCTGCGCCTGGTCTCCGACGGTCGCACCAACCGCCAGATCGCCGAGGAACTCTTCATCTCCCCGAAGACCGCCAGCGTCCATGTCTCCAACATCCTGGCCAAGCTCGGCGTCTCGGGCCGGGGGGAGGCGGCGGCGGTGGCGCACCGGCTGGGCCTGTTCCCGTCCGGGCAGCTCACGACGCGGACGGCGGGCTGAGGCCTACGCTGGACGGCACCCGGCCGAGGAGGTCGCATGTTCAATGTCTTCGAGGAACTGTTCGCCCCCGGCCGCAAACACACCCGGGACGAGCGGAACCGCCTGGAGCTGACCCGGCAGGACGCCGGCGACGGCGACCCGGGCCGCGGCCCGATAGACCTCGCGTCCGGGAAGGTGGTCGTCCGGGCACCGGAACCCGCCGAAGAGGACCCACCGGCACCGGCGGATCCGGCCCAGGGCCCGTCGCACCCGCACCGTGATCCGGACGACGGCACCGGCTCCCCCAGCCCCACTTGACGGGCCCTAGCTCCAATACCACTTACTTAACGACGCGCGCGATCCTTTGACCTGCGGTGATGTCGCCGCTGGCTGCCTCTGGAAGGCCGCAAAGTCACTGGCATTGGCCCTAGCTCACCTCCAGCTCCAGAATCCGGTCGTCCCCGGCCTCCGGGGACCCCCTGCCGTCGGTCTCGCTCGTCGTCAGCCACAGCTTGCCGCCGCCCGCCGCGAGGACCGTACGCAGGCGGCCGTGCTCACCCTCCAGGAAGGCCTGGGGGTCGGCCGAGGCCTTGGTGCCGTCGAGGGGGATGCGCCACAGGCGCTTGCCGCCCAGACCCGCCATCCAGAGGGAGCCTTCGGCGTAGGCGATACCGCTGGGGGAGGCCTCGTCGGTGCTCCACTGGGCTATCGGGTTGCGGTAGCGCGAGTCGTCGGTCCTGCCCTCCACCTCCGGCCAGCCGTAGTTGCCGCCGGGCTCGATCGCGTTCAGCTCGTCCCAGGTGTCCTGGCCGAACTCCGCGGCGAACAGGCGCTGCTCGCCGTCCCAGGCGAGGCCCTGCACATTGCGGTGGCCGTACGAGTACACCGTCGAGTCGGGGAACGGGTTCCCCGGGGCCGGCTCGCCCTCCGGGGTCATGCGCAGGATCTTGCCGCCGAGCGAGTTCCTCTCCTGGGAGAGGCCCTCCTCACCGCTCTCGCCCGTGCCCGCGTACAGCATCTTGTCCGGGCCGAAGGCGATGCGGCCGCCGTTGTGGATGAAGCCTTTGGGGATGCCCCGGAATATCGTGTCGGGGGCGCCCAGCTGCTCCCCGGAGGGCTTCTGCGCGTCGTGGAGCATGCGGACGATGCGGTTGTCCGAAGCCGAGGTGTAGTACGCGTAGATCATGTGGTCCGAGGCGAAGTCCGGGGAGAGGGCGATGCCCAGCAGGCCGCCCTCGCCCTCCGGCGACACCCCGGGCACCTCGCCCACCTCGCTCTTCTTGCCCGTCTCGGTGTCGACGCGCGTGATGGTGCCCTCGTCACGGGAGGAGACGAGCAGGTCGCCGTCGGGCAACGCGGCCAGGCCCCAGGGGCTGGCGAGGCCCTCGGCGACGGTGCGCACCACCTTGACCGTGCCCTTCGCGGGCGGCGTCTGCTCGCCGGGCTGTCCGGAGGGCGACGACTGCGCCGTCGTACGGCCCGGTGCCGCGCTCGCGTCCGGGAGGCCACCCGCCCCGTCGTCGGAGGAGCAGCCGGCCGTGAGCAGGAGGGTGGCCGCGGCCAGCACGGCCGTCACAGCTCGACGTTGCACGATCATGGTCCCTTCGACGCGGCGAGTTCTACCTGTCATACACCGCTCGCGCCTCACAGGTTCCCGGTCACCGGATCCCGAACCGGCGAGGGCCTCGGCGCATCACGAAGCCGCAGCTCAGCCGGTCCTGCCGGGAGCCGTGATCAGCCGCAGGACTCCTGCGCCCTGGCAGCCGTGGTCAGTCCCGGGACCTTTGCGCCCCGGGCAGCCGTGGTCAGTCCCGGGACCTTTGCGCCCTGGCAGCCGTGGTCAGTCCCGGGACCTTTGCGCCCCTGGCAGCCGTGGTCAGCCCCGGGACCTTTGCGCCCCGGGCAGTCCCCGTCAGTCCCAAGACCCCTGCGCCCCGGAAGCCCCGTCCAGTTCCAGGACCTTTGCGCCCCGGCAGCCGCGTCAAGTCCCAGGACCCTTGCGCCCCCGCAGCCCCCCATCAGTCCCAGGACCCTTGCGCCCCCGGCAGCCCCGAGACCTCCGCCAGATCCTCCGCCGTCAGGCGTACCCGTTCCGCCCCGGCGTTCTCCGTCACGCACCGCTCCCGCTTGGTGCCCGGCACCGGCACCACGTGCCGTCCCTGGGCCAGTACCCAGGCCAGGGCAACCTGGGCCGGGGTGACGTGCTCGCCGTGGCGGGCGGCGACGCGGCGCAGGCCTGCCACGATCGGCTGGTTCGACGCCATCATCTCGGCCGTGAAGCGCGGGTGCCGGGCGCGCATGTCGTCCGGCTCGAAGCCCTCGCCCGGCGTGAGCGTGCCGGTCAGGAAGCCGTTGCCGAGCGGCATCGCGGCCAGGAAGCCGATACCGCGCGCCTCGCACCACGGCAGCAGCGTGTCCAGCGCCTCCGGCGACCACACCGACAGCTCCGCCTCGACCGCGCTCACCGGAAAGACCTGCTGAACCCGCTGCAACTGCCGCAGCGTCGTGTCGTGCAGCCGCGTCCCGGACCGGCGGCCGCCCCGCGCACCCACGGCGCACAGCCCCAGCGCCCGTACCTTCCCGGCCCGCACGAGCTCCGCCATCGCCCCCCACGTCTCCTCGACGGGGACCTCGGGGTCCGCCCGGTGAAGCTGGTAGAGGTCGATCACGTCGGTCTGCAGCCGCCGCAGCGAGGCGTCGCAGGCACGCTTCACATAACCGGGACGGCCGTTGGCCACGATGTGCTGCTCGCCCACCAGTAGCCCGACCTTGGTCGACACGAAGGCATCGGCGCGCCGCTCCTTCAGTGCCCGCCCCACCAGCAGCTCGTTGGTGAACGGGCCGTACATGTCGGCCGTGTCCAGCAGCGTCGAGCCCAGGTCGAGTGCCCGGTGCACGGTCCTCAGCGACTCGTCGCCCCGCTGCCGTGACGTGCTGTACGCCCAGCTCATCGGCATGCACCCGAGTCCGACGGCCCCCACCGCGAGCGCCCCCGCGCCGATCGTCCTGCGCTCCACCTGCCCGTAACCCTCCCTCTCCTGGCCCCCAACCTAACCTCCGCCCGGCCACGCACCTCACTTAGCCTCGGGACCATGACTGCTGACGTGTGGCTGCCCATCCCGCCCAAGGACGTCGAGGGACTTCCGGACGAGCTGACGTATCGCTTCTGGGACGGTGGAGAAACGTTCCCCGCGGACCCCGCCGACTGCTCCTTCTACGTCGTCCCCTACATGAAGCCCTCCGGGGTCGGCGTGCGCCCGCTGGCCCGGATGACCTCCGTGCAGGTCGTGCAGACGCTCTCCGCCGGAATCGACCATGTCGAGCCGGGGCTGGGGGACCTGCCCCCGGGGGTGCGCCTGTGCAACGCGCGCGGGGTGCACGAGGCGAGCACCGCGGAGCTGACGCTCACCCTCATCCTCGCGTCGCTGCGCGGTATTCCGGACTTCGTGCGGGCGCAGGACAGGGGCGAGTGGCTCAGCGGTTTCCGGCCGGCGCTCGCCGACAAGAACGTGCTGATCGTCGGATACGGCTCGATCGGCGAGGCCATTGAGGACCGGCTCACGCCCTTTGAACTCGCGCGGGTGGCGCGCGTCGCGCGCTCAGGGCGCACCACGGCGCGCGGTCCCGTGCAACCGCTCACCGAATTGCCCGCACTGCTTCCCGAGGCGGACGTCGTGATCCTGTCCACGCCGCTGACCGAAACCACCCGGGGGCTGGTGGATGCGGAGTTCCTGAAGCGGATGAAGGACGGCGCGCTGCTGGTGAACGTCGCCCGCGGGCCGGTCGTGGACAGCAAGGCGCTGCTCACGGCGCTGGAGAGCGGCCGGATCACCGCGGCGCTCGATGTCACCGATCCGGAGCCGCTGCCGCCCGGACATCCCTTGTGGCAGGCGCCCGGCCTGCTGATCAGCCCGCATGTCGGGGGCCCCACGTCCGCGTTCCTGCCGCGCGCCAAGCGGTTGCTCGTGGACCAGTTGCACCGTTTCGTGAACCGGGAGCCGTTGCGCAACGTGATCCTTACGACGGGAGCGAAGGGCGCGTAGCGCGGTCGGCGTGGGCAGCGTGTGACCTCGTTCGGGCACCCTCCGCAACCGTCCGGACGCGGTCCGTTCGGCGTTCCCGCTGGTGGTCACGGAGCGTAGAGAAGCTATGTCCCTGAGTGACGAGACTGGTGTATCGTCCCGACAGGGGCTGCGCCGCGACCGTTCGGCGCCGGGGATGGACATTTCAGACGCGAGGGGGGCGACGGGCGATGCACGGCCTATGGACGAACGATCCGACGAGGCGGAGCCGCCGACGGCGGCCCTGGCGCACGGCCACGCGACGACGGGGCCTCCACGCCAGTCACGGCGGCCACCACAACCACCGCAGGCACAACAGCCGCAGGAAGCAGGCGCAATGCGCGCCCCGGGACTCTCGGGACCCGGGAGTGGTACGGAGCGGGAGGTCCCGGTGAACTCGCCCTCGCCCACGACCACCTTCGACCACGCGCTGCGGCGGCCGTCCGTGCCGCGGGCCCTGCTGCCCCGGCCGCCGGCGTCCCGCGGCGGGTCGGGCATGTACCAGCAACTCGTCCTGGCCCTGCTGTGCGCGGGCTACGCCGTCGGCTCCGCGGTCGGCTGGGGCTCGGACCATCTCGCCCTCGTCATGGGCGACTTCGGGCTCAGCGCCGCGGCCGCGGCTGCCGCCGTGTCGTGCTTCGTGTACGCGCACAGCAGGCGCGTCCGGTTCCGCTCCGCGTGGCTGCTGTTCGCCCTCTCCTCGGCGATGGCCGCCCTGGGCAACGGGGTGTGGGGATGGTATGAGGTCGTCCTGGGCCGGCCCGTGCCCAGCCCCAGCTACGCGGACCTGTTCTTCCTGTGCTTCGCGCCGCCGGCGATCGTCGGCCTGCTGGTCCTCGCCAAGCGGCCGGTGACGAAGGCGGGCTGGGTCTGCCTCGCCCTGGACGCCTGGCTGATCGGGGGTTCCCTGGTCACGCTGTCGTGGAGCCTCGCGCTCGCCCAGGCGGCCAAGGGCGGCGGCCCCGGCGTGGCGCACACTGCGCTGTCGCTGGCGTACCCGCTGCTCGACATCGCGCTGGTCAGCATGGTCCTCGCCCTGCACTTCCGGCGCTCGGGCGCCAACCGCTCCGCGGTGAACACCGCGATCGGCGCGCTCGCCCTGACGGTGATGTGCGACGCCCTGTTCACCTCTCCGCTGCTGCACAACAGCTACAGCTCCGGCCAGCTGCTCGACGCGGGCTGGTTCGCCGGATCCCTGCTCCTGGCGTACGCCCCCTGGGCCACCGCGCGCCCCGGACAACCCGGCGAGGAACCGCACGCGCGCGTGGTGCACGAGCACGTGCCCGGACAGCGTGGGAGCGCCACCGGCCCGCGCCCACCCGCCGGGCAGGGCGAGCACAGCCGGTACGCGGCCACCCGGCCACTCAGCGGCTCACTGGCCGCCCTCACGCCGTACCTCGCCGCAGCCGTCTGCACGCTGGGGATCCTCTACAACGTGCTCAACGGCCGCAGTGTCGACCGCGTGGTGCTGCTCACCGGCGGCACGGTGGTGCTCGCGCTGGTGGTGCGCCAGGGGATCATGCTGCTCGACAACATCACCCTCACACAGGAACTGGCGCAGAAGGAGAACCACTTCCGCTCCCTGGTGCAGGGCTCCAGCGACGTCATCATGATCGCCGCACCCAACGGCATCCTCCGGTACGTCTCCCCGGCCGCCGCCGGGGTCTACGGACGCCCCGCCGAGGAACTGGTCGGGACCGAGCTGGCCGAGCTCATCCACCCGGAGGACCTGGGCTGCGTGGTGCACGAGGTGCGCCGCTTCCTCGCCGCCAGCCCCCTGGAGGAACCCACTACACGCATCGAGTGCCGTTTCCGTTCCGGCGACGGGGGCGCCTCCCGCCCGGGCGAAGCCGGGAGCGGGGGAGGCTGGCTGAACGTCGAGTCGACGGTCAACCGCCACCACGGCGGCCTGATCTTCAACAGCCGTGACGTGACCGAAAGGGTCCGGCTGCAGGCGCAGTTGCAGCACAACGCCGAGCACGACCCGCTCACGGACCTGCCCAACCGCGCGCTGTTCACCAGGCGGGTCCAGCAGGCCCTGTCCGGCCGCCGCAGCACCGACCGCGGTGCCGCCCTGCGGGGCACGGCGGTGCTCTTCATCGATCTGGACGGGTTCAAGGCGGTCAACGACACCATCGGGCACCAGGCCGGGGACGAGCTGCTCGTCCAGGCCGCGCGCAGACTCCAGGACGCGGTCCGCAAGGGCGACACCGCGTCCCGGCTGGGCGGCGACGAGTTCGCGGCGCTGATCGTCGGTGACGGTGCCCGGGACCGGTCCGCCCGCGAACGGCACATCCTGGAGCTCGCCGACCGCCTCAGGGTGACGCTGTCGCAGCCCTACGCCATCGACGGCAACGATGTCCGTGTCGCCGCGTCCATCGGCGTCGCCTTCGCCGAACCGGGCCTCGGCGCGGGTGAGCTGCTGCGCAACGCCGACCTCGCGATGTACCGCGCGAAGTCGGCGGGCAAGGGCCGCGTCGAGCTGTACAAGCCGCAGATGCAGCAGGACGTCGTACGCAAGGCCGAGCTGGCCACCCGGCTGCGGGCCGCGTTGCACGACGGCGAGTTCAGGCTGCTGCACCAGCCGGTGGTGCGCCTGGAGGACGGCCGGATCACGTCGGTCACGGCGCAGCCGCGGTGGCGGTCGTCGCAAGGGGTGCTGTTCACGCCCGCCGAGTTCCTGCGCGTGGCCGAGGGCAGCGACCGGACGGCCGAGCTGGGCCGCTGGGTGCTGGACGAGGCCGTGGAGCAGGCCGCCGAGCGCGCCACGACCGGCCACGCCGTACCGGTGGCCGTCCGGATGACCGCCCGCCAGCTGCTGGACCGGTCGCTGCCCCTCGGTTCCGTCGAGGCGCTGCTGACCCGGCACGGGCTGCCGTCCGGGGCTCTGGTCGTCGAACTGACCGACATCGATGCCAAGGTCTGCCTGGAGGACCTGGAGCGGCGCCTCGGCGCCCTCAGGCGGCTCGGCGTCCGCATCGCGCTGGACGGCTTCGGCAGTGGCTGCCCGGCCGTCACGGCGCTGCGGCGGCTGCCGCTGGACGTGCTGAAGCTCGACCGGGGGCTGGTCGAGGGCGTGGTCGAGTCCGCGCGGCTGCACAAGATCACTGGCGGGCTGCTGCGGATCGCCGGAGATCTCGGCCTGCAGTCCGTGGCGGACGGCGTGGATCTGCCGGAGCAGGTCGTCGCCCTGCGCGCGATGGGCTGCACGCACGGGCAGGGCATGGCCTTCTCCGGGGCCCTTGACGAGTACCGGCTGCGCCGGGCGCTGTCTTCCGGCCATTACCCGGTGCCGCACGGGTCGGCCGAACCCGCCTTCGCGAGCGGTGCCACGGGCGGGTACCCGGGCGGTGTGACCACCGTCTTCAGAGGAGGCGCGTCCGTGACCACTCCCGTCGGCACACCCCTCGCCACTCCATTGCGCTCACATGATGAGACTCCCGTCCCACCCACTTGACACCGGGTGTGCGCCGGGGGGAGGGTCAGTGCCATGCGCACCCGAATTCTCGTACTTGGACAGCGCGTCGGCTGAGCTGGGATCCACCGGAAGACGATCCGGAACACCCAGCGACCACACCGGCGCGCTCCCCTCGCTTGCCCTACGGCACGAGGGGTTTTTTGTTGCACAGGCACCTGCCGAACCGCAGTCGTACACCGTACAAACCTCGCAAAAACCCTCAGCATCGAGAAGAGAATGCCGATGACCGAGCAGGCCACCGGGGCCCATCACCCGCAGCCGCGGCCCCGATCCGGAGGACAGTCCGCCCCCGAGCACGTCACGGGTGCGCAGTCCCTCATCCGCTCTCTCGAGGAGGTCGGCGCCGACACGGTATTCGGCATTCCCGGCGGCGCGATCCTTCCGGCGTACGACCCGCTCATGGACTCCGGCAAGGTCCGGCACGTGCTGGTGCGGCACGAGCAGGGCGCGGGTCACGCGGCCACCGGTTACGCGCAGGCCACCGGCCGGGTGGGCGTCTGCATGGCGACCTCCGGCCCCGGCGCGACCAACCTGGTCACACCGATCGCCGACGCCCACATGGACTCCGTGCCGCTGGTCGCGATCACCGGCCAGGTCGCCTCCAAGGCGATCGGCACGGACGCCTTCCAGGAGGCGGACATCGTCGGCATCACCATGCCGATCACCAAGCACAACTTCCTGGTCACCAAGGCCGAGGACATCCCCCAGGTGATCGCGCAGGCGTTCCACATCGCCTCCACCGGCCGCCCGGGTCCGGTCCTGGTCGACATCGCCAAGGACGCCCTTCAGGCGAAGACCACCTTCTCCTGGCCGCCCACCATGGACCTGCCCGGCTACCGTCCGGTGACCAAGCCGCACGCCAAGCAGATCCGCGAGGCCGCCAAGCTGATCACCTCGGCCAAGCGGCCGGTGCTGTACGTCGGCGGCGGTGTCATCAAGGCCAAGGCCACCGCCGAGCTGAAGGTCCTCGCCGAGCTCACCGGCGCGCCCGTCACCACCACCCTGATGGCGCTCGGCGCGTTCCCCGACAGCCACCCGCTGCACGTGGGCATGCCCGGCATGCACGGTGCGGTCTCCGCCGTCACCGCCCTGCAGAAGGCCGACCTGATCGTCGCGCTCGGTGCCCGCTTCGACGACCGGGTGACCGGCAAGCTGGACAGCTTCGCCCCGTTCGCCAAGATCGTGCACGCCGACATCGACCCGGCCGAGATCGGCAAGAACCGGGAAGCCGACGTGCCGATCGTCGGTGACGCGCGCGAGGTCATCGCCGACCTGATCCAGGCCGTGCAGAAGGAGCACAGCGAGGGCAACCGGGGCGATTACACGGCCTGGTGGAAGGACCTCAGCCGCTGGCGCGACACCTACCCCCTCGGCTACGACCAGCCCGAGGACGGCTCGCTCTCGCCGCAGCAGGTCATCGAGCGGATCGGCCGACTCGCCCCCGAGGGCACGATCTTCGCGGCCGGCGTCGGCCAGCACCAGATGTGGGCCGCGCACTTCATCCAGTACGAGAAGCCCGCCACCTGGCTGAACTCCGGCGGCGCCGGGACGATGGGGTACGCCGTCCCGGCCGCCATGGGTGCCAAGGCCGGCGCCCCCGGCCAGGCCGTCTGGGCGATCGACGGCGACGGCTGCTTCCAGATGACCAATCAGGAACTCACCACCTGCGCCCTGAACAACATCCCGATCAAGGTCGCCGTCATCAACAACGGCGCCCTCGGGATGGTCCGCCAGTGGCAGACCCTCTTCTACAACCAGCGGTACTCCAACACCGTGCTGCACTCCGGCCCCGACGACGTCAACCCGCAGGCGCGGGGCACCCGCGTCCCCGACTTCGTGAAGCTGTCGGAGGCGATGGGCTGCTACGCCATCCGCTGCGAGGACCCCGCGGACCTCGACAAGGTCATCGAGGAGGCGAACTCGATCAACGACCGCCCGGTCGTCGTCGACTTCATCGTCCACGAGGACGCGATGGTGTGGCCGATGGTCGCCGCCGGCACCTCCAACGACGAGATCATGGCCGCCCGGGACGTCCGCCCCGACTTCGGCGACAGCGAAGACGACTGAAGAGAGAGCTGAGTCCAGAACATGTCCAAGCACACGCTCTCGGTCCTGGTGGAGAACACGCCGGGCATCCTGGCCCGGATCGCCGCCCTGTTCTCCCGCCGCGGCTTCAACATCGACTCGCTCGCGGTGGGCGTCACCGAGCACCCCGACATCTCCCGCATCACGATCGTGGTCAACGTGGAGGACCTGCCGCTGGAGCAGGTGACCAAGCAGCTCAACAAGCTGGTCAACGTGCTGAAGATCGTCGAGCTGGAACCGGCTCAGGCCGTGCAGCGCGAACTCGTCCTGGTGAAGGTGCGCGCCGACAACGAGACGCGCTCCCAGATCGTCGAGATCGTCCAGCTGTTCCGTGCCAAGACCGTCGACGTCTCCCCGGAGGCGGTCACCATCGAGGCCACCGGCAGCAGCGACAAGCTGTCCGCCATGCTCAAGATGCTGGAGCCGTACGGCATCAAGGAACTGGTCCAGTCCGGCACGATCGCGATCGGCCGTGGAGCGCGTTCGATCACCGACCGTTCGCTTCGCGCGCTGGACCGATCGGCGTGACGATGTGAGACGGGCGGCCCGCCCGACACGGGCCGCCCGTATGGCGAGACCCCGAACCTTCCCTTCCCTCCACCGTCATACGGTGGGACGCACCATCTGCACTCCAAGGAGAGACCCAAAGTGGCCGAGCTGTTCTACGACGCCGACGCCGACCTGTCCATCATCCAGGGCCGCAAGGTCGCGGTCATCGGTTACGGCAGCCAGGGCCACGCGCACGCCCTGTCGCTGCGTGACTCGGGTGTCGACGTCCGCGTCGGTCTGCACGAGGGCTCCAAGTCCAAGGTCAAGGCCGAGGAGCAGGGCCTGCGCGTGGTCACCCCGGCGGAGGCCGCCACCGAGGCCGACGTCATCATGATCCTCGTCCCGGACCCCATCCAGGCCCAGGTCTACGAGGAGTCGATCGCCCCGCACCTGAAGGACGGCGACGCGCTGTTCTTCGGGCACGGCTTCAACATCCGCTTCGGCTTCATCAAGCCCCCGGCCGGCGTCGACGTCTGCATGGTCGCCCCCAAGGGCCCGGGCCACCTGGTGCGCCGTCAGTACGAGGAGGGCCGCGGCGTTCCCTGCATCGCCGCCGTCGAGCAGGACGCGACCGGCAACGGCTTCGCGCTGGCGCTGTCGTACGCCAAGGGCATCGGTGGCACTCGCGCCGGCGTCATCAAGACGACCTTCACCGAGGAGACCGAGACCGACCTGTTCGGTGAGCAGGCCGTTCTCTGCGGTGGTACGGCCGCCCTGGTGAAGGCCGGTTTCGAGACGCTGACCGAGGCCGGCTACCAGCCGGAGATCGCGTACTTCGAGTGCCTGCACGAGCTGAAGCTGATCGTCGACCTCATGTACGAGGGCGGCCTGGAGAAGATGCGCTGGTCGATCTCCGAGACCGCCGAGTGGGGCGACTACGTCACCGGCCCGCGGATCATCACCGACGCCACCAAGGCCGAGATGAAGAAGGTCCTCGCCGAGATCCAGGACGGCTCCTTCGCCCAGGCCTGGATGGACGAGTACCACGGCGGTCTGAAGAAGTACAACGAGTACAAGCAGCAGGACTCCGAGCACCTGCTGGAGACCACGGGCAAGGAGCTGCGCAAGCTGATGTCCTGGGTCGACGAGGAGGCCTGAGCCTCACGGCCGCGGGGCCGGAGCGACACTCCGGCCCCGTTGTCCACCTCGTCCAGCCACGGACGAGTGATCCTTCCGCAGAGGCGCAGGACGAGCCATGAAGCGCCACTAGACTGCCGTACATATACGCGTCAGGCCCACAGCGTCGTGCGTCTTCCACGCGGCTAGCCCCTCCTCCGCCTGCGGCCGTCGGGACGGCCGTCCGCATCGCACATGTGAGGACTCACGTGAGCTCGAAACCTGTCGTACTCATCGCTGAAGAGCTGTCGCCCGCCACCGTGGACGCGCTCGGCCCGGACTTCGAGATCCGGCACTGCAACGGAGCGGACCGAGCCGAACTGCTCCCCGCCATCGCCGACGTCGACGCGATCCTGATCCGCTCGGCCACCAAGGTGGACGCGGAGGCCGTGGCGGCGGCGCACAAGCTCAAGGTCGTCGCACGAGCCGGCGTCGGCCTGGACAACGTCGACGTCTCCGCCGCCACCAAGGCCGGCGTGATGGTCGTCAACGCCCCCACGTCGAACATCGTGACCGCCGCCGAGCTGGCCTGCGGTCTGATCCTCGCGACCGCCCGCAACATCCCGCAGGCCAACGCCGCGCTGAAGAACGGCGAATGGAAGCGCAGCAAGTACACCGGCGTCGAGCTGGCCGAGAAGACCCTCGGTGTCGTGGGCCTCGGCCGGATCGGCGCCCTCGTCGCGCAGCGGATGTCCGCGTTCGGCATGAAGGTCGTCGCCTACGACCCGTACGTGCAGCCCGCCCGGGCCGCCCAGATGGGCGTCAAGGTGCTGTCGCTGGACGAGCTGCTCGAGGTCTCCGACTTCATCACCGTCCATCTGCCCAAGACTCCCGAGACGCTCGGCCTGATCGGCGCGGAGGCGCTGCGCAAGGTCAAGCCCAGCGTGCGGATCGTCAACGCCGCGCGCGGCGGGATCGTCGACGAGGAGGCGCTGTACTCGGCGCTCAAGGAGGGCCGTGTCGCGGGCGCCGGCCTCGACGTGTACGCCAAGGAGCCCTGCACCGACTCGCCGCTGTTCGAGTTCGACCAGGTCGTCTCCACCCCGCACCTCGGTGCCTCCACCGACGAGGCGCAGGAGAAGGCCGGTATCGCGGTCGCCCGGTCCGTCCGGCTCGCGCTCGCCGGTGAGCTGGTGCCGGACGCGGTGAACGTCCAGGGCGGCGTGATCGCCGAGGACGTCAAGCCGGGCCTGCCGCTCGCCGAGCGCCTGGGCCGGATCTTCACCGCGCTCGCCGGTGAGGTCGCCGTCCGCCTCGACGTCGAGGTGTACGGCGAGATCACCCAGCACGATGTGAAGGTGCTGGAGCTGTCGGCGCTGAAGGGTGTCTTCGAGGACGTCGTCGACGAGACGGTGTCCTACGTCAACGCCCCGCTCTTCGCCCAGGAGCGTGGCGTCGAGGTGCGTCTGACGACCAGCTCGGAGTCGCCCGACCACCGCAACGTCGTGACCGTGCGCGGCACGCTCGGCGACGGCGAGGAGGTGTCGGTGTCCGGCACGCTCGCCGGCCCCAAGCACCTCCAGAAGATCGTCGCGGTCGGCGACTACGACGTGGACCTCGCGCTGGCCGACCACATGGTCGTCCTGCGGTACGAGGACCGCCCCGGCGTCGTCGGCACGGTCGGCCGGATCATCGGCGAGGCCGGCATCAACATCGCCGGGATGCAGGTCGCTCGCGCGGCGGTGGGCGGGGAGGCGCTGGCTGTCCTGACCGTCGATGACGCGGTGCCCACGGCAGTGCTCGCCGAGGTCGCCTCGGAGATCGGGGCGACGTCCGCTCGTGCGGTGAACCTCGTCTGAGGTTGCCGTCCGTGGGGGCTGCCGCCACCAGGCCCCCGCTTCGGCCCTGAACGGGCCTCTTCCTCAAACGCCGGACGGGCTGAGGTGACTCGGCTCGTCCGGCGTTTCGTTCGTGCGCACCGTCACCCGCCGCAGGCTCACCCCCGCCAGCACTGCCGCCCCCGCCAGCACCATCGCCCCCGCGATCGCCGCCCCCTGCATGCCGCTGGTGAACGCCGCCCGCGCTGCCGCGGCCAGTCCCGGGACCTGGTCGGCGACCGCCAGCGCTCCGCCCAGCGTCTCGCGGGCCGCGTCCGGTGACGAGGCCGGGATCTCGTGGCGGTAGATCGCCGCACCGATCGAGCCGAGCACCGCCATGCCGAGGGCGCCGCCGAACTCCCCGCCGGTCTCCATGAGGGACGAAGCAGAGCCTGCCCGTTCCACCGGGGCGCTGCTCAGGGCGAGGTCCATGATCTGCGACATGACCATCACCAGCCCGGAGGCGAGCACTCCAGAGGCGACCAGCACCAGGGCCATCGCGTCCGTGCCGGCGAAGGCCAGCAGCGCGTAACCGCTCGCCGCGATCAGGAACCCGGCGGTGACGACGTGCGCACGGTGCATCCCCTTCTGCACGAGGTGGGCCGCCATCGGTGCCGCGACGCCGATCGGCAGCGACGGCAGCAGCGCCCACAGCGCCGCCTGCAGCGCGCTCTTGTCGAGCACCGACTGCAAGTACTGCGTGGTGAAGTACGCCGAGCCCATCACCCCGAAGGACGCCACCAGGTTGAGGGCGACGGCGGGGCTGAAGCCAGGGCCCCGGAACAGGGCCGGGGAGATCATCGGGGACGCGGCGGTGCGCTGGCGCTGGACGAACAGCGCCGCGAAGAGCAGACCGACGGTGACGGAGATGACGTACCGGACGTTCCAGCCGTGCGACGGGATCTCCTTCAGGCCGTAGACGACGGGCAGTACCGCGGCCATCGACAGCGGCACGCTGATCCAGTCGAAGCGGCCGGGACCGGGGTCCTTCGACTCGGGCAGCAGGACCGGGCCGAGGAGCAGCAGCAGGGCCATCGCGGGCAGGTTGACCAGGAAGACCGAGCCCCACCAGAAGAACTCCACCAGCACGCCGCTCAGCACCGAGCCGAGCGCGATGCCCGCCGTCATCACGCCGGACCACAGCGCGATCGCCTTCGCCCGCTGGGCCGGGTCGGTGAACATCGTCCGGACCAGCGACAGCGTCGACGGCATCAGGGTCGCACCGCCGATGCCGAGCGCCGCGCGGGCGGCGATGAGCGTCTCGGCGCTGCCGGCGTACGCCGCGACCAGTGAGGCGGCCCCGAACGCGGCCGCGCCGATCAGCAGCAGCCTGCGGCGGCCGATGCGGTCGCCGACCGAGCCCATCGTCATCAGCAGGCCGGCCAGGACGAAGGCGTAGATGTCGAAGATCCACAGCTGCTGGGTGCCGGTGGGCTCCAGGTCCGCGCTGATCGCCGGGATCGCGAAGTACAGCACCGAGACGTCCATCGAGACCAGCAGCAGCGGCAGCATCAGCACGCCGAGCGCGGTCCATTCGCGGCGTCCGGCGCGCGTGTTCGTCGGGTTCGTCGTCATGGCGGTGACTGTACGGACGTATTATACGTCTGTCTAGGACAAACGTATAGGACGCCCGTATAAGAGCAGCGCTACGATGGCGCCATGGGACACCGTGAGGACCTCCTGGAAGGCGCCAAGCGCTGCCTGCTGGAGAAGGGCTTCGTGCGCACCACCGCGCGCGACGTCGTCAAGGAGTCGGGGACCAACCTCGCCTCCATCGGCTACCACTACGGCTCCAAGGACGCCCTGCTCGCCCAGGCGTACATCGCGCTGGTGGAGGGCATGGGGGACGAGTTCGAGGGCGGCGAGGGACGGATCACCGGTGAACCCGGCTCCCTGGAGCGGTTCGGCCAGGTGTGGTCGAACATCATCGGCACCATGCGGGAGCCCGGCTCGATGTGGCGGCTCAGCATGGAGATCGTCGTCATGGGCGACCAGTTGCCCGAAGTGCGCGAACACCTCGCGCGGGCGCAGCGGGAGGCCGGGCGCGGCCTCATCCCGCTGCTCATGGGCGGAGGCGAGGAGGACGTGCCCGACGAGGCCGTGGACACCCTCGGCAAGTTCTACGTCACGCTGATGACCGGCCTCATCGCGCAGTGGACCTTCGATCCCAAGACCGCGCCCACCGCCCAGGAGCTCACCGAAGGCCTGCGGCAGGTGGTCGCCGAGGCCGCGCGGCGACGCTGATCCGCCGTAGGAGCCGAACAGGTCGCGGGTCGCGTCGCTGAGGAATGCGGGGACGCCCGCCGAAGCCGGGCTCCCCGATGCGGCAGCTCGGCGCCGGCCTCGGCCACGCCCCGGCGGCCCCGACTCACGTCACCGCGCCGCCGCTCACAGCCGTGCCCCCTTCAGCACCATGTGCAGCAGGAGCCGGTCCTCGCCGTCGTCCAGGTCGAGGCCCGTCAGCTGTTCCACGCGGGACAGCCGGTAGTACAGCGTCTGCCGGTGGATGCCGAGTTCGGCGGCGGTGCGGGCGGCCTGGCCCGCGCAGTCCAGGTAGATCTCGGCGGTGCGCGCGAGCTCGTGGTGGGCGGGGGAGAGCAGCGGGGCGACGACGGGGTCGTGGGCCGTCTCCGGGGGGAGGGCGGTCAGCAGGCGGTACGGGCCGATGCGGGACCACTCGGCGACCGGACCGAGACGGGGTTCCGCCAGGGCCGCGCGGGCCGCGGCCGTCGCCCCCTGCCAGGCCGCGCCCAGGTCGGCGAGGCCGGTCAGCGGGTCGCCCACGCCGGCCCGGGCGCCCTCCCGCAGCAGCCGGGACGCTGCCGTCAGCGCCGGGGTGCGGACGTCCGTGGAGCGCAGCCGGATGAGCACCGCGAGGCTCTGGGCCGTCGTGCCCCAGGGGATCGTGCACAGGGCCGTCGTGTGCGGCACCGCCCGGGCCGACGGGGCGTCCTCCGGGTCGGCGGACGGCCACGGCGCGACGCACACCACCGCGTGCGGGCCCTCGCCGCGCGGGCCGAGGGCGGTGCGCAGGGCGGCCACCGCCATGTCGCGCTGCCAGCCGCGCTCGGCGGTCAGCACCGCCCGGAACTCGCGGGTGAGGTCGGCGCCGGCCTGCGCCTCGTCGGCGAGCAGCGCGCCGATCCGGCCGGTCACCTCCATGGCCGCGGCCAGCTGGGCGTCCGTGGGGCCGGGTTCGTCGTCGAGCAGCCAGACGTAGCCGAGGACGACTCCCCGGTGGCGTACCGGGAGACAGATACGGCCCCGGTGGACCCCGGCATCGGGGGTGCGGGGGATGCGTACCGGGCCGGTCGCCCGGGTGATGCCGAAGCCCTCGAACCAGGCGCGGACGGCTGCCGTGGAGCGGCGGGTCAGGATCGAGCGGGTGCGGACCGGGTCCAGGGCGGACGGATCGAGGTCGCCCTCGCTGTCGTACGCGCCGAAGGCGATCAGCTCGAAGTCGCGGTTCTCCAGCGTCGCGGGGGCGCCCAGGAGCTCGGAGATCTCGTCGACCAGCTCCTGGTAGTCGTCCCGGTAATCGGCCGTCACCCGGGCATTCTCTCCCATTTCCCGAGGGCCTTCATACATCTGTCTGAGATCCGCGGCACGGATGCGTGACAGCTGTCGATGGCCGACGATCGTAGGGATCCCTAGTTTTCACGGTGGTTCTCCGTGCCGTCCCCGGAACGTCGGGTGCCGGCCTTGTGTTGGTTGTGTCTCTGGAGGTGCCCCGTGCTGGGTCCCGTGATTCTCGCCGCGTCGCGCAGCGACCGGATGCGACGCCTGATGACGGCGGCCCCGGGGACGAAACAGGTCGTCGACCGTTTCATCCCGGGTGAGCGCGTGGACGACATCGTCCCGATCATCGAGGGGCTCACCGGCCGCGGCCTGGAGCTGACGATGGACGTCGTCGGCGAGGACATCACCACCCGTGAGCAGGCCGCCGCCGCCCGGGACGCCTATCTGGAGCTGATCGACCGCCTCAAGCCGCTGGAGCTCGGCGAGCGGGTCGAGATGTCCGTGAAGCTGTCGATGTTCGGCCAGGCGCTCGACGGCGGCCACGAGCTCGCGCTCGCCAACGTCCGCCCCGTCGTCGAGGCCGCCGCCGGGATCGGCACGACGGTGACGCTGGACGCGGAGGACCACACCACCCTCGACTCGATGTTCGCCATCCACGAGGAGCTGCGGAAGGGCTTCCCGCAGACCGGCTGCGTCATCCAGGCCTACCTCTTCCGCACCGAGGCCGACGCCCGCCGCCTCGCCGCGGACGGCAGCCGGGTGCGGCTGGTGAAGGGGGCGTACAAGGAGCCCGCCGAGGTCGCGTACCAGCAGAAGCACGAGATCGACAAGGCGTACGTGCGTGTCCTGCGCACACTGATGGAGGGCGAGGGGTACCCGATGATCGGGTCCCACGACCCGCGCCTGATCTCCATCGCACAGGAGCTCGCGCACCGCGCCGGGCGCAAAATGGACGAGTACGAGTTCCAGATGCTGTACGGCATCCGGAGCGAGGAGCACCTCCGGCTCGCCGCCGAAGGCCACCGCATGCGCGTCTACACCGCGTACGGCACCGACTGGTACGGCTACTTCATGCGACGGCTCGCGGAGAAGCCCGCCAACCTGCGGTTCTTCCTCCGTTCCATGGTCACCAAGGGCTGAACCCGAACACCCGCTCGATTCAAGGAGTTACGGAACACATGGACGCTGTGACCCAGGTCCCCACCCCCGTCAACGAGCCGGTGCACGGCTACGCCCCCGGCTCGCCCGAGCGCGCCCGCCTCGAGATCAAGCTCAAGGAGCTGGCCGAGAACCCCATCGACCTGACCTGCACCATCGGCGGTGAGCGGCGGATGGGCGGCGGTGAGGAGTTCCAGGTCGTGCAGCCGCACAACCACCAGGCAGTGCTCGGCACGTACCGCAACGCCACCCAGCAGGACGCGCAGGACGCCATCGACGCCGCCCTCGCCGCCGCGCCGGCCTGGCGCGCGCTGTCCTTCGACGACCGCGCGGCGATCATCCTGCGCGCCGCCGAGCTGCTGGCCGGCCCGTGGCGCGAGACGCTGGCCGCCTCCACCATGCTGGGCCAGTCCAAGACCGCCCAGCAGGCGGAGATCGACACCCCCTGCGAGCTGGTCGACTTCTGGCGCTTCAACGTCGCCTACGCCCGCCGGCTGCTGGCCGAGCAGCCCCCGGCCAACTCCCCGGGTGTCTGGAACCGCCTCGACCACCGCCCGCTGGAGGGCTTCGTCTACGCGATCACGCCGTTCAACTTCACGGCCATCGCGGGCAACCTGCCCACCGCGCCCGCCCTCATGGGCAACGTGGTCGTGTGGAAGCCGAGCCCGACGCAGACCCACGCCGCCGTGCTGCTGATGCAGCTGCTGGAGGAGGCCGGTCTGCCCAAGGGCGTCATCAACCTCGTCACCGGTGACGGCATCGAGGTCTCCAAGGTCGCCCTGGAGCACCGCGACCTCGCCGGCATCCACTTCACCGGCTCGACCAAGACCTTCCAGTACCTGTGGAAGACGGTCGGCAACAACATCGAGAAGTACCGCACCTACCCGCGCCTGGTCGGCGAGACCGGCGGCAAGGACTTCCTCGTCGCCCACCCGAGCGCCGACCGCGCCGTCCTCAAGACGGCTCTGACCCGCGGTGCCTTCGAGTACCAGGGGCAGAAGTGCTCCGCCACCTCCCGTGCGTACATCCCGGCGTCCCTCTGGAACGACGGCTTCAAGGAGGAGTTCGCCGCCGAGGTCGACCACCTCACCATGGGCGACGTCACCGACCTGTCGAACTTCATCGGCGCCGTGATCGACGAGCGCGCCTTCGCCAAGAACAAGGCCGCGATCGACCGGGCCAAGGCCGACCCGAGCTGCACGGTCGTCGCGGGCGGCTCGTACGACGACTCGGTCGGCTACTTCGTCCGCCCGACGGTCATCGAGTGCACCGACCCGGAGAACGAGGTCTTCACCACCGAGTACTTCGGCCCGATCCTCGCCGTGCACGTCTACGACGACAGCTCGCCCGAGAAGTACGACGAGATGCTGACGCAGATGGAGTCGGTGTCGGACTACGCGCTGACGGGCTCCGTGATCGCGGGCGACCGTGCCGCCGCGGCGTACACCGCGAACAAGCTGCGCTACGCGGCCGGCAACTTCTACATCAACGACAAGTCGACCGGCGCCGTCGTCGGCCAGCAGCCCTTCGGCGGCGGCCGTGCCTCCGGCACCAACGACAAGGCCGGCGCCCCGCAGAACCTGATGCGCTGGACCCTGACCCGCGCCATCAAGGAGACGCTGGTCCCGCCGACCGACTACACCTATCCCCACATGGGCTGACATCTCGTCACCCCACCACCAGGCCAGGGCGCCTCTTTCCCCCGGGAGGCCCCCTGGCCCGCGTGCGTCCGGCGTGGGCAGAATGCCACGGTGACCTGGACGGGAAGTGGGAGCGGGAGCAAGTCCGAGACCGTCACGGCCGACGACGGGACACGGCTGTGGGCCACCCGGTCGGGCCGGGGCGCCGAACCGCTGGTGCTGTGTCACGGCGGACCCGGCCTGTGGGACATGTTCGAGGACGTCGCCGTGATGCTGTCCGACCGGGCCACGGTGATCCGCTGGGACCAGCGTGGCTGCGGCCGCTCCGAGCGGTGCGCGGGGCCCTGGACGACGCAGCGCTTCGTGGCGGACCTGGACGCGGTACGCCGCCACTTCGGCCTGACACACATGACCCTGCTGGGCCACTCCTGGGGCGCACGGCTGGCGCTCGACTACACCCTTGCCCACCCCGGCCGCGTGAACGCGCTGGCCTACGTGGCCGGCACGGGCATAGGGCCGGACGAAGCCTGGCAACCCGGCTACCGGCGGAACTTCCTCACCCGTCTCGGCAGAATCCCCGAACATCTGGCCCGCTGGCACGAGCTGACGTCCGGCGCCCTTCTGAGCCATGAGGAGGAGCGCGAGCAGGCGGTGCTCCGGTGGTCGGCCGAGTTCGTGGACCCCGAACGAGGCATGGAGCACGCCCGCCGCATGGCGGACCCGTGGTTCGGCGTCAACTCCGTGTGCAACAGGTCCCTGATGGCAGACAGCCGGCGCGCACCCGGAATCCATCAGGCCTGCCGAACCCTCGACGTCCCGGTCCTCGTCCTCGACGGAGCCCAGGACATCCGTCCCCGTTCGGCCGTGGACTCCCTGGAGCAGGCGTTACCCCGCGTCCGTCGTGTGTCCCTGTCCGGCGCCGGGCACCAGGTCTGGGTAGAGGACCCAGCGGGCTTTCGCCAGGCGGTAGAGGACGTGCTCGCGTAGGGGGCTGTCGCCGGGGAGGCCGGGGCCGGTGAAGTCGTCGGCCGGGTCGGCTGTCCCTCCTCCACCGGGTCCGGGCTGCGGGGCAGCCGCCGCGCTGCCCCCGCGATACTGGCCCCATGACCACCCGTACCGTCCACACGTCCGGCCTGGCCGCCGCCGAGCTGAGCGCCCTGCGGGACTTTCTGCGCGACGCCTTCGACGGCGACTTCGACGGCACCGACTGGGATCACGCGCTGGGCGGCATGCACGCCCTCGTCCACGACGGGCGCGGGCTCGCCGCGCACGGGGCGGTCGTCATGCGGCGGGTACGCCACGGGCAGCGCTGGCTGCGGGCCGGATACGTCGAGGCGGTGGCCGTACGGCACGACGTGCGGCGCACCGGACTCGGAGGCCGGGTGATGGCGGCCCTGGAGGACATCATCAGCCGCGCCTACGCGCTGGGTGCCCTCTCCGCCAGCGACGACGGAGCCCGGCTGTACGAGGCCCGGGGCTGGCAGGCGTGGGGCGGGCGGGTCTGCGCGCTCGGACCGGACGGAGTGGTCCGGCTGCCCGAGGAGGAGGGCTCCACGTACGTCTGGCCCGCATCCGCCGCGGCCGAGGGCGACCTCGTCCTCGACTGGCGGGACGGTGATGTCCTTTAGGGAACGCGCAGGTCAGTGTCGTGTGACGTAATCGGCCGTCTCAGATAGTAGGAAGCCCAAGTAATTGTGGAGACAGGCGCTCCGTCCTCGCCTAGTTTTGTAGGAGCCGAACGTCTCGCTCGATCCAGCGAATGGCGGTCGTGAGCCGGGCCCCGTGCAGGCAACCCCTGCGGCACCGCTCCCCGCCCCACCCGGCGTCTCGAAACCCCTGCCGTACTCCACGCATTCGAAGGAGTCGATTTCCCATGGCCGAGACGACCTCCCGCCGCCGAGTCCGTCACGTCTCCCGTACGAGCGACTCCGACCGCAAGAACGCCGCGGCCGCTCTCCAGCGCGCCCTCGACCGCCGGGACAACGGCGGCGAGACCGGCCACTGAGGCCGGCCGCCCGGCCGTCCGGGAGCCGCACCCGACGAGGTGTGGCGCGGACACCCGCGCCCGCGCCGCACCTCGAGGTGCCCGACGCGCTGACCTCCCGCCGCCGGCGCCCCGACCCGCGCCGCACCCTGTCCGTATCGCGGACACGCCATGTCATTGCATGGGACGAGGAGTAGGGTGCCCGCATGTCTCGCAGCATCGATCTCGCAGTGATCCCCGGTGACGGCATCGGCCAGGAGGTCGTGGCCGAAGGCCTGAAGGTCCTCTCCGCCGCGCTCCCGCAGGATGTGAAGCTGGAGACCAAGGAGTACGACTTCGGCGCCCGGCGCTACCACGCCACCGGTGAGACCCTCACCGACGCCGACCTCGACGCCCTGAAGCAGCACGACGCCATCCTGCTGGGCGCGATCGGGGACCCCGGCGTCCCGTCCGGCGTCCTGGAGCGCGGCTTCCTGCTCAAGCTCCGTTTCGCCTTCGACCACCACGTCAACCTGCGCCCCTCGAAGCTGCTGCCCGGCGTCGCCACCCCGCTCGCCGGTGAGCCGCAGATCGACTTCGTGGTCGTCCGTGAGGGCACCGAGGGCCCGTACACCGGCAACGGCGGCACCATCCGCAAGGGCACCGCACACGAGGTCGCCACCGAGGTGTCCGTCAACACGGCCTACGGTGTCGAGCGCGTCGTCCGGGACGCCTTCGCCCGCGCCCAGGCCCGTCCGCGCAAGAAGCTCACGCTGGTCCACAAGAACAACGTGCTGACCTTCGCGGGTCACCTGTGGACGAACGTCTTCAACAAGGTGGCCGGGGAGTACCCCGAGGTCACCACCGAGTACATCCACGTCGACGCGGCGACCATCTACCTGGTCACCCAGCCCGAGCGGTTCGACGTCATCGTCACCGACAACCTCTTCGGCGACATCATCACCGACCTCGCCGCGGCCGTCTCCGGCGGCATCGGCGTCGCCGCGAGCGGGAACATCAACCCGTCCGGTGAGTTCCCGTCGATGTTCGAGCCCGTGCACGGTTCCGCGCCCGACATCGCCGGCCAGGGCAAGGCCGACCCCACCGCCACGGTCCTCTCCGTCGCGCTGCTGCTGCGTCACCTGGGCCTGGAGGCCGAGGCGGCCCGGATCGAGGAGGCGGTCGCCGCCGACCTCGCGGAGCGCGTCGGCAAGCCGTCCCGCAGCACCGCCGAGATCGGCGACGCGCTCGCGGTACGAGTAGCCGGCTGACCCTCCCCACTGCCCTGAGGGCGTGGGGGGCGACCCCCGGGCCACTCGGAACACCGCTGCAGCGCGACTGCAGACTTCGAAGCCGCCGGGTCGCAATCCGCACCCGGCGGCTTTTCACTGTCCCCGCCGGGTGCGACCATCAACCCTGGGCCGCATTCACGCCGTTTCGTCCACGGCAACCCGCGCGCGATAATCGGACGCGGAGCCGCGGAATGAGGGAATGCTCGGACGTCCTAGCACTGGCCACTGGCTGTACGGGCGTGAGCGCGGCCCGTCACTACCAACGGTGAAGGACAAACCACTGATGACGACGCCCACGATCGAGCTCAAGCCCTCCGCCAACCCGCTCTCCGACGCGGAGCGCGAGGCGATCCTCTCCAGCCCCGGCTTCGGCCGCCACTTCACCGACCACATGGTCACGATCAAGTGGACCGAGGGCCGCGGCTGGCACGACGGACAGCTCGTCCCGTACGCGCCGATCTCCCTCGACCCGGCCACGAACGTCCTGCACTACGCGCAGGAGATCTTCGAAGGCCTGAAGGCCTACCGCCGCCCCGACGGCTCGGTCGCCACCTTCCGCCCCGACCAGAACGCCCTGCGCTTCCAGCGCTCCGCGCGCCGGCTCGCGATGCCCGAGCTGCCGGTCGAGACGTTCATCGAGGCCTGTCACGCGCTGGTCCGCCAGGACAAGGCATGGGTCCCGGCGCACGGCGGCGAGGAGTCCCTCTACCTGCGCCCCTTCATGATCGGCACCGAGGTCGGACTCGGTGTGAAGCCCGCCAACGAGTACCTCTTCCTCGTCATCGCCTCCCCGGCCGGTGCCTACTTCCCGGGCGGCGTCAGGCCGGTCTCCATCTGGGTCTCCGAGGACCGCGTGCGCGCCGTCCCCGGCGGCATGGGCGACGCCAAGACCGGCGGCAACTACGCGGCGTCCCTGCTGGCCCAGGCCGAGGCCGCGACCAAGGGCTGCGACCAGGTCTGCTACCTCGACGCCGTCGAGCACAAGTGGGTCGAGGAACTGGGCGGCATGAACCTGTACTTCGTGTACGGCAACAAGATCGTCACGCCCACCCTCACCGGCTCGATCCTGGAGGGCGTCACCCGCGACAGCCTCCTCGCCGTCGCCCGCGACCTCGGTTACGAGGCCGAGGAGGGCCGGATCTCCGTCGACGAGTGGCAGCGCGACTCGGAGAACGGCAGCCTCACCGAGGTCTTCGCCTGCGGTACGGCGGCCGTGATCACGCCGGTCGGCACGGTCAAGCGTGCCTCCGGCGAGTGGCAGCAGTCGGGCGGCGAGCCCGGCGAGGTCACGCTGCGCCTGCGCCGGGCCCTCCTCGACATCCAGCGCGGCACGGCCGAGGACACGCACGGCTGGATGCACCAGCTGGCCTGAGCGGCCGGTCCGCCCGCGCGCGAGAGCCGCACAGCGCACACAGCCCCGAGGCCCTGTTGCGGCACTAGAGGCCGGCTGTCGCCCGGGCCGTCGTGGAGTTGCCCTCCTCGGTGGCCCGGGAGCGCTGCGGGAGCAGCACATAGGCCAGACCGCCCACCGCCCCGGACAGCAGGAAGCTGCAGTCCACCCCGCCGGTCAGCGCCAGCAGCGGGCCCTGGTACGACGGCAGTGACACCGCGAGCACGCCCACGCCCGCGCCCAGTGCCCAGGAGACGGTGGCCGGCACGTTCCAGCCGGACCGGAACCAGTAGACCCCGCCCCGCGCCCGGCGGTTGTAGACCTGGAGCGCCTCCGCGTCGTACACACCGCCGCAGCGGACGAAGCCGATCAGGGTGATCACCGCCCAGGGCGTGCCGATCGCCGTCAGGAGCAGGACGAAGGACGTCATCGCGGCCTGCGCCTGCCAGGCGTAGTGGCCGGCGAAGACACACGCGGTGGCGACGACCGCGACCGCGCAGGTGGCCCGGGCACGGGAGGCGCGCGGCAGGATGGCGTCCAGGTCGAGGCCCATCGAGTAGAGCATCAGGCCCGCGTTGCCGACCGAACCGGCGGAGGCGGCCAGCAGCAGCGGGATCAGGTACCAGGCCGGGGCGGCCGTGACCAGCGGCCCGGCGTAGTCGAGGGCGGCGCGGGCGGCGTACGCGGTGAAGGTGCCGAAGAGCTGGGGGACCAGCAGCCCGAGCAGCAGGCCCAGCCAGGTCGCGCGCAGCACCCGGCGGGAGGAGTGGCGGGCCGGGGACAGGTAGCGGGTGTAGTCGCCGAGCAGCGTGATGAAAGCGATCGGGCCGGACAGGCCGGCGGCCACCGTGGCCAGCACCCAGGTCGGCCAGAAACCGCCGAGCAGATGACCGCCCGCCTCCGGGAGGGCGCCGGTGGTGAAGGCCGGGGCGTAGGCGATGAGCCCGAGCGCGAGCAGGCCGGTCATGCCGATCGCGAGGACGCGGGACAGGGCGAGCAGCACGCGGTAGCCGTGGATCGCGGCGGCGACGGTGGCGGCCGCGAGCAGGGCGTAGACCAGGCCGTAGGACAGACCGCTCGCCGGCATCCCGAACAGCCGCTCCAGCACCCGCACCGTCACGTCGCCGCCGATCCACACGGTCAGCGCGGTGTAGCCGAGGGCGAGCAGCAGCCCCACCACCGACCCGACCAGCCGGCCGCGCACGCCGAACTGGGCGCCGGAGGAGGTCGACAGGTTGGTGGCGGTGCGCAGGGAGATCAGGGCGAGCGGGGCCGTGACGGCCGTGCCGGCGACGGTGCCGACCAGGATCGCGCTCACCGAACCCCACCAGTCCAGCCCGAAGGACGGCGGCAGCCAGCCGAAGACGATCACTCCGAAGCAGAGGTTGGAGCCGAGCAGGATCGATACGAGGTCGCGCGGTGTGCTGGTGCGCTCCTCGTCGGGGATGGTGTCGACTCCGCGCTGTTCCATCGGCATGGCTGGTCTCCTTCGACGGCCGCCAGTGATCTCCGGGCTGTTTTGAGCGGTGTTCAATGTGGCGTCCGCCGAGTCCCTCCGTCAACATTTCCGTTCTGGGAATCTCATGTTTAGAGTGATGTTCTAAAGCGGGGATGACAAGGAGGTGCCCGCGTCATGAGACTGACCCCCACGGAACGTGACCGGCTGTTGCTCTTCTCGGCAGCCGAGCTGGCCCGGTCCCGCAGGGCCCGTGGCCTGAGGCTGAACGTGCCGGAGGCCACCGCGCTGATCGCGGACACCGTCTGCGAGGCGGCCCGTGACGGCGCCCGGCTCGCCGAGGCCGTCGAGCGCGCCCGTGCGGTGCTCGGCCCGGACGACGTCCTGCCGGGCGTGGCGGACGTCGTGACCGAGGTGCACGTCGAGGCCGTCTTCGACGACGGCTCACGGCTCGCGGTCGTGTCCCACCCCCTCGGCGGCGGGCTCGGGGAGCGGGCGCCGGGCGCGCTGCTGCCGGGCCCGGACCACGCCGAGCCCGAGGCGGTGGTGCGGCTGACCGTCACCAACACCGCGACCGTCCCGGTCTCCGTGACCTCCCACTTCCACTTCTTCGAGGCCAACCCGCGCCTGGACTTCGCACGGGCCGGCGCCTACGGGATGCGGCTCGCCGTGCCCGCCGGGTCGTCCGTGCGCTTCGGGCCGGGGGAGACCCGCGAGGTCGGGCTCGTGCCGATCGGCGGCGAGCGGATCGCGATCGGCTTCGCCGGGCTGGTCGACGGGCCGCTGGACGCCCCGGGGGCCCGGGAAGAGGCCCTGCGACGAGCCGCCGCCTGCGGATATCTGGGCGTCACGGCAACCACACCGGAAGGAGGCGAGCGATGAGCCGCTCGAAGGGGCGCGAGATCAGCGAGTCGATCCACGTCGACCCGCACGCCTACGCCGCCACCCACGGCCCCCGCGCCGGCGACCGGATCCGCCTCGGCGACTCCGGCCTGACGATCCGCGTGGAGTCCGACTCCCAGCGCTACGGCGACGAGTTCCTGGCCGGATTCGGCAAGACCGCCCGCGACGGACTGCACCTGAAGGCCGCCGCCGTTCGCGAGACCTGCGACGTCGTCATCAGCAACGTCGTCGTGATCGACGCGGTGCAGGGGATCCGCAAGGTGTCCATCGGCATTCGCGAGGGCCGGATCTGCTCGATCGGGCGGGCCGGGAACCCCGACACCCTCGACGGGGTCGACGTCGTCGTCGGCACCGGCACCTCGATCGTGTCCGGAGAGGGCCTGATCGCCACCGCCGGGGCCGTCGACACCCACGTCCACCTGCTGTCGCCGCGGGTCATGGAGGCCTCGCTGGCGTCCGGCGTCACCACGATCATCGGCCAGGAGTTCGGGCCGGTCTGGGGCGTCGGAGTCAACTCGCCGTGGGCGCTCCGGCACGCGTTCGGCGCGTTCGACGCCTGGCCGGTCAACATCGGCTTTCTGGGCCGGGGTTCGTCCTCCCACGGCGCCCCGCTGGTCGAGGCGCTGGCCGAGGGCGGGGCGAGCGGCTTCAAGGTGCACGAGGACATGGGCGCCCACACCCGCGCCCTCGACACCGCGCTGCGTGTCGCCGAGGAGCACGACGTCCAGGTCGCCCTGCACAGCGACGGCCTGAACGAGTGCCTCTCGGTGGAGGACACCCTCCGTGTCCTGGAAGGCCGCACCATCCACGCCTTCCACATCGAGGGCTGCGGTGGCGGACACGTCCCGAACGTGCTGAAGATGGCCGGCGTCCGCAACGTCATCGGCTCCTCCACCAACCCCACCCTGCCCTTCGGCCGGGACGCGGTCGCCGAGCACTACGGCATGATCGTCTCCGTCCACGACCTGAAGACCGACCTGCCGGGCGACGCCGCCATGGCCCGCGACCGCATCCGCGCCGGGACCATGGGCGCCGAGGACGTGCTGCACGACCTGGGCGCCATCGGCATCACCTCGTCGGACGCGCAGGGCATGGGGCGGGCGGGCGAGACGGTGCGCCGTACGTTCGCCATGGCCGGCAAGATGAAGGCCGAGTTCGGCGCGCCGGACGAGCACGACAACGAGCGCGTCCTGCGGTACCTGGCCAAGCTGACCATCAACCCGGCCATCGCCCACGGGCTTTCGCACGAGGTCGGCTCCATCGAGGCTGGCAAGCTCGCGGATCTCGTGCTGTGGCGGCCGGAGTACTTCGGCGCCAAGCCGCAGCTCGTGCTCAAGGCCGGCTTCCCGGCGTACGGCGTCGTCGGCGACCCCAACGCGGCCACCGACACCTGCGAACCCCTGGTACTGGGCCCGCAGTTCGGCGCCCACGGCGCCACGCCCGCCGAGATCTCCGTCGCGTTCGTCGCCCAGGCCGCCCTCGACCAGGGGCACGACACCATGCCGACCAGGCGCCGCAGGGTCGCCGTGCGCGGCACCCGCGGGATCGGCCCGGCCGACCTGCGCCTGAACTCCCGTACCGGACAGGTCGACGTCGACCGGCGCACCGGACTGGTCACCCTCGACGGCGACCCGCTGCGCTCCGAACCGGCCGAGTCCGTCTCCCTCAACCGTCTGTACTTCCTCTAAGGACCCGCGAGATGACCACACCCGCCGCCGACGGCTTCCGCATGCCCGCCGAGTGGACCCCGCACGAGCGCACCTGGATGGCGTGGCCGGGCCCGAACCCCACCTTCGACGACCCGGACGACCTGCTCCTCTCCCGCATGGCCTGGGCGTCGGTGGCGCGCGCCGTCCTGCGGTTCGAACCGGTCACCGTCGTGTGCGGCCCCGGCCGGTCGGCGGAGGCGCGGACCTTCCTCGGGCCGGGCGTCGAGACCGTCGAGCGCGAGCTGGACGACGCCTGGATGCGGGACATCGGCCCCACCTTCCTCACCGACGGCAAGGGTGAACTGGCCGCCGTGGACTGGACGTTCAACGGCTGGGGTGCCCAGGACTGGGCCCGCTGGGAGCATGACGCGAAGGTCGCCGCGTACGTCTCGGACCTCGCGGGCGCGAAGACGTACGCCTCGAAGCTCGTCAACGAGGGCGGCGCGATCCACGTCGACGGCGAGGGCACGGTCCTGCTGACCGAGACGGTCCAGCTCGGCCCCGAGCGGAACCCGGGCTGGACGCGCGAGCAGGTCGAGGCCGAGATCCACGCCCACCTCGGCACCCGCAAGGCCATCTGGCTGCCCCGCGGCCTCACCGGCGACTACCCGCCCTACGGCTTCGGCACCCTCGGCCACGTCGACATCGTCGCCGCCTTCGCCCGCCCCGGCGTCGTCGTCGCCCACCACCAGCCCGACCCCGCGCACCCCGACCACGAGGTCACCAAGGAGGTGCTCGGCATCCTGAGGTCCGCCACCGACGCCCGCGGCCGCAGCCTGGAGGTCGTCGAGGTGCCCGCGCCGACCGTCCTGGAGGCCGACGGTCACTGGGCCGACTACTCCTACATCAACCACTACCTCTGCAACGGCGGCGTCGTCCTGTGCGCCTTCGACGACCCCCGCGACGAACTGGCCGCGGGCATCTTCCGCCGGCTGTTCCCGGAGCGGACGGTGACCCTGGTGGACGCCCGTACGATCTTCGCGGGGGGTGGAGGCATCCACTGCATCACCCAGCAGCAGCCCAAGATCTAGAGGAGTCAGGGATGGCCGGTGCGGCTCGCGCGCGGAAGAACGCACCGCCCCGCGAGGACGTTCTCGTCGCCGCCATGGAGATGATCGCCGAGCGCGGTCTGGAGAAGCTCACCATGGCGGCGCTGGGGCGGGAGGTGGGGATGAGCAGCGGCCATCTTCTGTACTACTTCCGCAGCAAGGACGAGTTGCTGCTGCGGACCCTGGAGTGGAGCGAGGGACAGCTGGGCGCCGAGCGCGGACGGCTCCTCAGCCGTGCCGGGGGCGCGCGGGAGCGGCTCGACGCCTACGTCGACCTGTATGTGCCCGACGGGCACCGCGACCCGCACTGGACGCTCTGGCTGGAGGTCTGGAACCGTTCGCAGAACGCCGACGACGACGCCCGCGCCCGGCAGGCCGCCATCGAGGGCGCCTGGCACCGCGACCTGGTCGCGCTGATCGCGGAAGGGGTGTCGCGGGGCGAGTTCCGCGCCGTCGACCCGGACCGCTTCGCGGCCCGGCTGCGCGCGCTGCTCGACGGTTTCTCCATCCATGTGGCGATCGGGCTGCGCGGGACCGGCCGGGCCCAGATCCTCGGCCATGTCCGGGAGTTCCTGGACGACGCCCTGATGCCGGGCGGCGACGGGGCGTAGGCAGTACGTGGTGTCCCGTGGGCCCATGATCGTGGTCGTGGGATCCATGCCCGCATCCTGAGACGGCGGTGAGTCGGAGGACGGCTTGTGCCAGACTGCCCCCGTGCTCTCGTTCGCCACGACGATTATTGGCAGCAGGCGCGCCGGTCCGCAGTGACCGCCACGTACGACCAGGTACGGGCGGCCACCGTCGTCCTCGACCCGCGCGCAGACCTCTCGCACCCGCGAGAGGTTTTTCGCTTTTCTGGCCCACCATCAGCCGGGAGCTCGGCGCGAGGGATCATAGGGGACGGTGGAGCCGGTCATTCCGGTACAGACCGAGATCCATACATCAGGAGCCTTCAGACCATGACGGAAACCAGCGAGCTCGACGACTCGTTCCACGTCTTCGACACCACCCTGCGCGACGGTGCGCAGCGGGAGGGCATCAACCTCACCGTCGCGGACAAGCTGGCCATCGCGCGGCACCTGGACGACTTCGGCGTGGGCTTCATCGAGGGCGGCTGGCCGGGCGCCAACCCACGGGACACGGAGTTCTTCGCCCGCGCCCAGCAGGAGATCCAGTTCCGCCACGCCCGCCTGGTCGCCTTCGGCGCCACCCGCCGCCCCGGGGCCAGGGCGAGCGAGGACCCGCAGGTCAAGGCGCTCCTGGCGGCCGGCGCCCCGGTGATCACCCTGGTCGCCAAGTCGCACGACCGGCACGTCGAGCTCGCCCTGCGCACCACCCTGGACGAGAACCTGGAGATGGTCCGCGACACGGTGTCCCACCTGAAGGACCAGGGCCGCCGGGTCTTCGTCGACTGCGAGCACTTCTTCGACGGCTACCGCGCCAACCCCGAGTACGCCAAGGCCGTCGTCCGCGCCGCGTCCGAGGCCGGCGCCGACGTCGTGGTCCTGTGCGACACCAACGGCGGCATGCTCCCCGCCCAGATCCAGGCGGTCGTCTCGACGGTCCTCGCCGACACCGGCGCGCGGCTCGGCATCCACGCCCAGGACGACACCGGCTGCGCGGTCGCCAACACCCTCGCCGCGGTCGACGCGGGCGCGACGCACGTCCAGTGCACGGCGAACGGCTACGGCGAGCGGGTCGGCAACGCCAACCTCTTCCCCGTGGTCGCCGCCCTGGAACTGAAGTACGGCAAGAAGGTCCTCCCCGACGGCCATCTGCGCGACATGACCCGCATCTCGCACGCGATCGCCGAGGTCGTCAATCTGACGCCCTCCACCCACCAGCCGTACGTCGGCGTCTCCGCCTTCGCGCACAAGGCGGGCCTGCACGCCTCCGCCATCAAGGTCGACCCCGACCTCTACCAGCACATCGACCCCGAGCAGGTCGGCAACACGATGCGGATGCTGGTCTCCGACATGGCCGGCCGCGCCTCCGTCGAGCTCAAGGGCAAGGAGCTCGGCATCGACCTGGGCGGCGACCGCGAGCTGGTCGGCCGCGTCGTGGAGCGGGTCAAGGAGCGTGAGCTGGGCGGCTACACGTACGAGGCCGCCGACGCCAGCTTCGAGCTGCTGCTCCGGGGCGAGGTCGAGGGCACACCGCTGAAGTACTTCGAGGTCGAGTCCTGGCGGGCGATCGTCGAGGACCGCCCCGACGGCAGCCACGCCAACGAGGCCACGGTGAAGCTGTGGGCCAAGAGCGAGCGCATCGTCGCGACCGCCGAGGGCAATGGCCCGGTCAACGCCCTGGACCGGGCGCTGCGGGTCGCGCTGGAGAAGATCTACCCGCAGCTCGCCAAGCTGGAGCTGGTGGACTACAAGGTCCGCATCCTGGAGGGCAAGCACGGCACCCAGTCCACGACCCGCGTCCTGATCGCCACCTCCGACGGCTCGGGCGAGTGGTCCACGGTGGGCGTGGCGGAGAACGTCATCGCCGCCTCCTGGCAGGCCCTGGAGGACGCGTACACGTACGGGCTCCTGCGCGCGGGCGTGGAACCGGCGTCGTAACCGGCGCACGTGCGAACGGGGCGGCGCAGTCCGGTGCCGCCCCACGCGGTGCACCTCAGGACCCGTCCGGCCCCGCCGCGGCCACCGGTGGCTCCGGGACGCGCGGCGCTCGGTCCCTGTGGAGCGGGGGTGCGGGTGCCGCCGTCGGGGCCGGCCCGCCGTGCGGCACGAACCCGCTCGGGCCGGGACGGGCCGGTCAGGGGGCCCGCCAGACGTTGTCGAAGGCGTCCTCCTCGATGCGCCGGCGCTGCCGGACCGCCTCCAGTTCCGTCAGGGCGTCGTTGACGGCGGCCAGGATCGTCACCACGGGTCCGTCGCCGGTGTCGGCGACGGGCACGCCGGCGGTGTCCTCGGCGCCGGTCTCCGACGGCTGACCGATGCCGAGCGCGCCCGCCAGGGCCACCAGGACGGGTTCCCGGTCGGCCCACCGCTCGTTCGCGTGTCGCCGGGAAGGCGAGTCCACCGCCGGAGCAGCCTCGCTCCGCCGCCGCAGCCAGTGCCGGCGTCCCCCCTCCGCCGCCGGTGCCTCCGCCTCCAGAACGGCGACGTAGGCCTCGGCCAGGCCCCGCCCACGGCGCCACAGCCATTCCTCGGCCGTCTCGTACGGCGGCTGCCGGATCAGCCCCGCCCCGGCCTCGTCCAGCAGGTGGTCCCCGGTGGTGCGCCCGGGGCCGGGCACGAGGCGATCGTCGTCCAGGGTGAGCGCCCCGGCGTCCACGAGGTCGAGCAGTTCCGCTCCGGCCAGGGCGAGCGACAGATCGCCCTGCCCCACGTCACGACCGGAGGGGAAGTTCAGGGCGACGATCAGCAGATCCTGCGGTGTGGTCATCTCGAGCTCCAGGTCGGGCGGCTTCCCGTATCTCCACGATGGGGCGCGGGAAGCCTATCCGCAGCACGGCGGCCGCCCCCGTTCCGCGCGGGTACGCGAAGGGGGAGCCGGGTGCCGTGCCACGCCCTACTGCAACCGCCACTTCTGATTGGCGGCTCCGGTGCAGCTCCAGATCTGCGCCCGCGTCCCGTTCGCCGACGAGTTGCCGGTGACGTCGAGGCACTTGTCCGCGGCGAGATTGACGACGTCACCCGTCGAGGAGCTGTACGACCACTGCTGTGCCCCCGTTCCGTTGCAGTCGTACAGCTGCACCTTCGCGCCGTCCGCCGTCGAGCCGGACGTCACGTCCAGGCACTTGCCCAGGGCCCGGACCGACCCGTCGGCCCGCACGGACCACTGCTGGGCGGCGCTGCCGTTGCAGTCGTAGAGCTGCACGGCCGTACCGTTGGCAGACGAACCCCCTGCCACGTCCAGGCACTTGCCGGCGAGCCCGGCGAGGACCCCCGACCGGTCGCCGCCGTCACTTTGGGTGCCGGTCCAGGTGAAGGTCGCCGACGTCCTGCCCGGCAGGCTGTACGTCGCGTGCTGACCGCCCCAGTTGATGGTCACCGTCTTCGCCGTCGCGGCGTCGTTGTAGGCGATCAGCGCCTTGGAGCCGTCCGTGTTGCGCCAGGCCACGTTCGGCACGGAGGACGACGCGGTGGAGGCGATCCGGTGGGCGCCCGGCCGGACGAACTTCGTCAGGTGGCCCATCGTGTAGTACTCGACGGTGTAGTCCACCTGCCCGTGCCGCGCGCCGCCGTTGTGCACGGTGACCAGTCCGTCGCAGGTGCCGCAGCCGCCGTTGTGGGGGCCTCGGTTCTGGTCCAGCGCGAGGGACCATTTGGTCACCGACTTCGCCCAGTTCCTGGTGTAGTCGATGATGTTCATCATGTCCTCGCGCTGCTGGTGGGCGATCCAGGTGCCGCCCGAGTGCTCGGTGCCGAAGGCGTCCAGCTGGGGATACCGGTTGTGGACCGCCGTCTGCTTGGCCACGTCGCCGCCGTACCCGTGCCAGGCGATGCCGCCGAAGTTCGGGTGCGAGCGGATCGCCGCGTCGTCCACCGTCTGGGCGGCGTAGGCGTCGTAGGTGTCCCAGTTCCAGTCGTGCGCCAGCACCTTGGTGGACAGCCCCGCCGCCTGGAGCTTGGGCAGCAGCTCGTTCTTGGTGAAGTACGCGAGCCCGGAGGCGTTCCAGCTCATCGACGGGTAGCCCGCGCAGCAGGTCGGCTCGTTCTGCGCGGTGACGTACGCGATCGGGATGCCCTGGGCCTGGTAGGCCTGCACGTACTTCACGAAGTACGACGCGTACGCCCCGTAGTGCTCCGCCTTCAGCCAGCCCCCGTTGAGCTGCCCGCTGTCCTTCATCCAGGCCGGGGCGGTCCACGGCGACGCCATCACCGTGAGCGCCGGGTTGAGCCGGCGGGCCTGCCTGGTGAGCGGCACCACGTCCTGGAGGTCGTGTGCGATGGTGAACTCGGAGAGGTCCGGGTCGGTCTGCCCGGCCGGCATGTCGTCGTAGGTGTAGCCGAAGCGAGCCAGGTCGGACCCGCCCATCGGATTGCGCAGGAAGGACAGGCCGATGCCGTCGGTCGGCGAGAACAGCTTGCGCATGGTCTCGTCGCGGGTGGCCTGCGACAGCGCGCCGCTGCCGTCCATCAGCCAGGCGGCGGTGTCGGTGAAGGAGGCGCCGCCGCCGGTGAAGGTCTGGTAGCGGGTGTTCTCGTCGACGGTGATGTTCTCCCCACCGCCGCCCGCACCGGGCTGGAAGGCGAACGGGGTCTGCGGCTGGAGCCCGCGGACCACATGGCGTCCACCGGAGTCGTCGGTCGTGGTCAGCCAGGCCGTGACCTGCTCCCCGGCCGCGTGTGCGGGAGCCGTGCCCAGGGCGTTCAGCCCGGCCGTGGTCAGTGCGCCGGCCAGCAGCAGCCCGAGCGTCTGCAGGGGTCTTTTCATGGTGCGCCGCCCTTCTGAGGGGGGTGAGTGGGGGAGGCGGGGCGTGCGAGCGGTGAGTAAATGACGGCTTCGTACCGGCGTCAAGGGGTTGCGCATTCAGTTCCCGAACGGACAACGGCCCCTGTCCGCGGTGCTGTTGCCCCTGTACCGGTTCTGACGTGAAGTCTTGACGGCTGAGCGGGGCGCCAGTTAACTCACGGCGTGATCTAAGTCGTAAGTTGTCCGTGGACCATGAGTCAGAGGGACGTTCCATGCGAAGAACCGCCCTGCTCGCCTGTGCCGCACTGCTCACCGGACTGCTCCCGCTCGCCACCGCCACCACCGCGTCCGGCGCCGGCGACCCCGCCACCGTGCCCGTCGACCGCTTCGAGGGTGAGGTTCCCTTCGCGAATCCGCCCGCCGGAGGCATCTTCACCTGGGGCGGCGACACCGACGACCCGCCCACCCTCGCCCTGACCGCCCGCGACGACGCACCCGAGGGCGAGAAGGTCCTCACCGGCACCTACGACATCAGCGGCTACGGCGGCTTCACCCACGACTTCGCCTTCGCCGAGCCCGCCCACGACTGGTCCGCCCACGAAGGCATCCGCCTGTGGTGGGAAGGCCGGAACAACGGCAGGAAGATCGCCTTCGAGCTCAAGGACGGCGGCGCCAACGGCGAGGCCTCCGAGCTGTGGACGACGTCCTTCACCGACGACTTCACCGGCTGGAAGCAGATCGAGATCCCCTTCACCGACTTCACCTACCGAACCGACTACCAGCCGGTCGGCGGCATCGACCAGGTCCTCGGCCTGGCCGAGGTGTGGGGGTACGCCGTCACCCTCCCGGCCGGCGCCGAGGGCGACTTCGCGATGGACGCCGTCGAACTGTACGGCGGTGCGGACCAGTCGCAGCGGGCGTCCGTCCGCACCGGCGCCGCGGTGTACCCGGTGCGCGAGGGCGGCACGGCATCGGTCGGGCTCGTCGTCGACACCACCGGCTCCGCCCCGCTCGGCGAGCCGGTCACCGTGGCGTACGAGACGGCCGGAGGCACCGCGTCCGGCGCCGACTACACGGCAGTCAAGGGCGAGTACACCTTCCCGGCGGGCACCGCGTCCGGCACCACCCACACCCTTGAGGTGCCCACCCGCAAGGACCGGTCGGCGGAATCCGCCGAGACGATCCCCCTGAAGCTCACGGTCACCGGAGCCAAGGCCCCCACCGAGACCCCGCAGGTCGTGATCGACGCGCACGGCCTGCCGTACCTCGACAGCAGGCTGCCGGAGAAGAGGCGGGTCGCCGACCTGCTGGCCCGGATGTCCCTGGAGGAGAAGGCCGGCCAGATGACCCAGGCGGAGCGCGGCGCGCTCACCGACGCCGGGGACATCGCCGCGTACGACCTCGGCTCGCTGCTCTCCGGCGGCGGCTCGACTCCGACGCCCAACACCCCCGGGGCCTGGGCGAAGATGATCGACGGCTTCCAGCTGCGCGCCCGGGCGACCCGATTCCAGATCCCGCTGATCTACGGCGTCGACGCCGTGCACGGCCACAACAACGTCGTCGGCGCGACGATCATGCCGCACAACATCGGCATCGGAGCGACCAGAGACCCCGGTATCGCCTACGAGACGGGCGCGGTGACCGCCGCCGAGGTCCGGGCCACCGGTATCCCCTGGGACTTCGCCCCCTGCCTCTGTGTCACCCGCGACGAACGCTGGGGCCGCTCCTACGAGTCCTTCGGCGAGGACCCGGCGCTGGTCGACGCGATGGAGACGGTCATCCAGGGCCTCCAGGGCCGTGCCGACGGACGTGACCTGGACCGCGGCGACAAGGTCCTGGCCACCGCCAAGCACTTCGTCGCCGACGGCGGCACCGAGTACGGCTCCTCCAGCAACGGCAGTTACACGATCGACCAGGGCATCACCAAGGTCACCCGTGCGGAACTGGAAGCGGTGCACCTGGCCCCGTACCGGACGGCCGTCGACCGGGGAGTCGGCACGGTCATGCCGTCCTACTCGTCCCTCGACCTGATCGGCGACGACAAGGGCCCGGTCAAGATGCACGCCGACGCGGACATGATCACCGGAGTGCTGAAGGGGCGCTTGGACTTCGAGGGCTTCGTCATCAGTGACTGGGCGGCCATCGACCAGCTCCCCGGCGACTACGCCTCCGACGTCCGCACGTCCGTGAACGCGGGCCTGGACATGATCATGGTCCCGTACGCCTACCGGGACTTCCGCACCACCCTCCTCGACGAGGTGCGGGCGGGCCGGATCAGCGAGCGGCGGATCGACGACGCCGTATCCCGCATCCTCACGCAGAAGTTCCGGCTGGGCCTGTTCGAGCAGCCCTACGCCGACACCGGCGGCGCCTCGAAGATCGGCTCCGCCGCACACCGGGCGGTCGCGCGCAAGGCGGCGGCCGAGTCGCAGGTGCTGCTGAAGAACAGCGGGGGCCTGCTGCCCCTGAAACGCTCGCAGAAGGTGTACGTCGCCGGCTCCAACGCCGACGACATCGGCAACCAGTCCGGCGGCTGGACCATCACCTGGCAGGGCGGCTCCGGCGACATCACCCCCGGCACGACCGTGCTGGAGGGCATCCGCGAGGCCGGCGGCGAGGTCACCTGGTCCAAGGACGCCTCGGCCCCGAGGGCCGGTCACGACGTGGGGGTCGTCGTGGTCGGCGAGACCCCGTACGCCGAGGGCGTCGGCGACATCGGCAACGGCCACGACCTGGAGCTGAGCCCCGCCGACCAGGCGGCGGTCGACAAGGTCTGCGCGGCGATGAGGTGCGCGGTGCTGATCGTCTCCGGGCGCCCGCAACTCGTCGGCGACCGGCTCGGCGGGATCGACGCCCTGGTCGCCTCCTGGCTCCCGGGCACGGAGGGCGCCGGCGTGGCGGACGTGCTGTACGGGCGGCGGCCCTTCTCGGGGCAGCTGCCGGTGACCTGGCCCAAGTCGCAGGAACAGCTGCCGATCAACGTGGGTGACGCCTCGTACGATCCGCAATACCCGTACGGCTGGGGTCTGACGACCCTGACCAGGGTTCCGGAGGGCGGCACCCTCACCCTGAAGGCGCTCGGCCTCGCGGCGAGGGCGGCGGAGCGGGCCGGCGCGGCCGAGGCGGGCCGCGCACTCGTCACCAAGGCGCGCCTGCTGGTGCAGCAGCGGATCGGCCAGGACGTGACGGCATCGGTGGCGAAGCCGTTCGCCGAGGCCGACCATCTGCTGCTGACCGGCCGCTACGGGGCGGCCGTGGAGAAGCTGACCGTCGCGTACAAGGCGGCGTAGGGCAGCACCAGAGCGGGCGTCGGTCCCTGGGAGGGAATTTCTCTCCTGGGGCCGATGTCCGTTTCTGTACCCGTTCAGGTAGCTTCGAACATATGAAGGCCGCGCTCGTACAAAGGCTCGTACGCCTGCTGATCGTGCCTGTCGCCGCCGTACTGGCGGTACTGGTGGCCGGTGCGCCGGGCGCACACGCGGCCACCGACCTGTCCAAGGTCGCCGCGGCCCTGCGCGAGAGCCCGGTCTACGTGGACCCGGCCGCGTCAGGCCTGCTGCCCGAGTCGGACGCCGAGGCGCTCGCCGACAAGATCAGGGACGCGGACAAACCCGTGTTCGTCGCCGTCCTTCCGGCCGGCTACCCCACCCAGAACCTCTTCCAGAACCTGCGCACCGAGACCGGCGTCACCGGCGTGTACGGCATCCGGCTCGGCGACCGGTTCGACGCCCGCGCCGACAGCGCGGTGCTGGGCCGCGCGGCCGTGTCCAACCTGGTGACGTCCGTGCGGAGCGCGGGCGACGTCAAGGCGCAGCTGAACGACTTCGTCGACGGCGCGCTGCGCAACGTCGGCGGTACCGCGCCCAGCAGTTGGGGCGAGGGCACCGGCGACGGCGTCTCCTCCACCGGCCTGATCACCCTCGGCGCGGTGCTCGCCGCCGGCGGCACGGGCGCCTACGCGCTCGTCCGCCGCAACCGCCGTCGCCAGGAGGAGGAACGGCGGGCGGCGCTGGAGAAGCTGCGGGTGGTGGTCGACGAGGACATCACCGCCTTCGGCGAGGAACTGGACCGCCTGGACTTCCACCCCGCCGAGCCCGGCGCCGACGACGCCATGCGCGCGGACTACGAGAAGGCGCTGGACGCCTACGAGAAGGCCAAGGCACACATGGCGGCGGCCCGGCGGCCCGAGGACGTCCGGGCGGTCACCCAGTCCCTGGAGGACGGCCGCTTCTCGCTGGCGACGCTCGCCGCCCGCCGTGAGGGACACCCGCTCCCGGAGCGCCGCCCGCCGTGCTTCTTCGACCCCCGCCACGGTCCCTCGGTCGCCGACGTCACCTGGACACCGGTGGACGGCGCGACGCGCGAGGTGCCGGTCTGCGCGGCCGACCAGGCCCGCCTGTCCGACGGCCGGGACCCGATGATCCGCGAGGTCGACACGGTCTCCGGCCGCCGCCCGTACTGGGACGCGGGCCCGGCCTACGGCCCCTGGGCCGGCGGCTACTTCGGCGGCGGCATCCTCCCCGGCCTGCTCGTCGGCACCCTGCTCGGCAGCGCCATGGCCACCCCCTCCTACGCCGCCGACTACGGCTCGGGCTACGGCGACTTCGGCGCCGGTGGGTACCAGGGCGGTGACGTCTCCGGCGCGGACTTCAACCCGGACGACTTCAGCGGCGGCTTCGGCGGCTTCGGGGGCGGCGACTTCGGCGGGGGCGGGGACTTCGGAGGCGGCTTCTGAGGCACGAACGCGGACACGGGAAGGGCCCGGCGCCGACGCGGCACCGGGCCCGTTCATCTGTGGGGCGCGAAACAGTCCGTGAGGCCTAGAGCGTGGCCGCCGCCGAGGCGATCGCGGAGGCGAAGGTGGAGACCTCCGTGTAGACGCCGGGGGCGTTCGGGCGGGCGCAGCCTATGCCCCAGCTCGTGATGCCGACCTGGACCCAGGCGCCGGCCGCGTCACGGCGGAACATGGGGCCGCCGGAGTCGCCCTGGCAGGTGTCCACGCCGCCCGCCGTGTACCCGGCGCAGATCTCCTCGCCCGCGATCAGCCCGCTGTAGCCGCTGTACGAGCGGCAGGTGGCGTCACTGACGAACGGCACGTTCGCCTTCAGCAGGTAGCGCTGCTGGGCGCCGCCCTCACGGGCCGCGCCCCAGCCGGCGACGGTGAAGGTGCCGGTGTTGTACTGCGTGGTGGTGGCGAGCTTCAGGGTCGGCAGGTTGATCGGCTGGGCGAGCTTGATCAGCGCCCAGTCCTTGCCGTTGCCGTTGTAGCCGGGGGCCCGGTAGACCTTGGTGGAGCGGACCTGGACGCGGCCGCTGGTGGACTGCAGGTCCACCACACCGGCGGTCGCGGTGATGCCGGTGTTGTTGCCGGTGGCGCCGACACAGTGCGCGGCGGTCAGCACGATCTGCTGGGTGTACAGAGCGCCACCGCAGCCCATGGACAGCCGGACCATGAACGGGAACTCGCCCTGCGCGGCACGGGTGCCGCCGACCACGGGGGAGGGGGCCGCCTGCGCGGCCGAGACGGGCTGAAGGCTGAGGACCGCGAGCGCGGCCGCACCGGCGACCGCGCATCTCTTGAGGGCCTTGAGGAAAGTCTTCACCTTGACGCCTTCCGTGGGGGGTCTGGGGGTGGGGGAATGTCAGGCGCATGTCAATTCCCGTGTGCTGGATTATGGGAACGGTGTGACCCTCCACACAAGCACCACAATCCGGCCAACCCGCTCCCGCGGACGCGCGCCCCTCCACGCAGGCCGGCCGTCAGCCCGGCGCGCTCAACGCTCGGGCAGCGCCAGCCATTCGTCCCAGGTCAGGTCGCGTCCCACGAACCGGGGCCGCTCGAACGGCCACTCCTCGGCGATCCACCGCGGCACGAAAACGTCCAGCGCCCGCTCAAGTGGCCCGCCGACCTCGCCGTCCACGACCCACCAGGAGATCTCGGCGTCCGCTCCGGCCTTCTCCGGCGGGTCGATGTAGACGCATCCACGCAGCGCGGTGCCGTCCGCGTTCTCCACGGTGTAGTTGAACGACTCGTGCGCGTCGATCTCGGCGGCGTGCCGCTCCAGGTCGGCTTGATTTGCCTCGTACGTCATCGTGGCCGGCGGCCATCCCCAGGCCTTGCCGTAGATCGACCACAACCGCTCCCGCGAGCCCATCACCGCCGGGTAGTCCAGCGGCGCGTCGGCGCCGCTGATCGGCCGCAGGCGATGCCCGTCCCCGTCGGGGATCGCGACGCTCAGCGGATGGACGAAGTCACGCGGCAACCAGGTCATCGGCGCAGCATCCCACAGGACGGTTGTCATGTGCCCGCCCCGGCTGGAAGGGGCCCGGGACGACGAGCGCCCGCCCTCTCCCGGAGGAAGTGGAGGGCGGGCGCGCTCGGAATGCGTCAGCGGGGCGGTACCACCGCCGTCAGACGTTCTTGATCGCCGAGATGTCGAAGTTGAGCTTGATCTTGTCGGAGACCAGGACACCGCCCGTCTCCAGCGCGGCGTTCCAGGTCAGGCCCCACTCGGAGCGAAGGAGCTCGGCCTTGCCCTCGAAGCCGACCCGGTCGTTGCCGAACGGGTCCTTCGCGGCGCCGTGGAACTCCAGGTCGATCGTGATCGGCTTGGTGACGCCGAGGATCGACAGGTCACCGGTGATCCGGTAGTCGCCGCCGCCGAGTGCCTCGGCCCGGGTGGACCGGAAGGTCATCGTCGGGAACTGCTCGGTGGTGAAGAAGTCCGCGCTCTTCAGGTGACCGTCCCGGTCCTCGTTGCCCGTGCTGATGCTGTCCATCGTGACGTCGAGGGCAGCGGTGGACCGCGACGGGTCGGCGCCGTCCAGGCTCAGCGTGCCGGTGAAGTCGAGGAACTTGCCCTTCACGTTCGTCACCATGGCGTGCCGGGCGACGAAGCCGATGGAGGTGTGCGCGGGGTCGATCGTGTAGTCGCCGGTCAGGGCGGCCAGCTCGGGGTTCACGGCGCTGGTCCTGGTCTTGGTGGCGGAGTTCCTGCTGCCGAAGATACCCATGATGCTCTCCTTGGGGACGGGTCTGTTGAATATTCAACGATGCCAACGGAGGAGACCGTAGACGTATTCCATTCAACTTTCAACCTCTTCGGTGGAGGGTCGGATAACCTCACGTGTCACTCCACCGATGGCATCGGCGCGACATGAATCCTGCGTGGCCCGCAGCTGACGACTTTGTGCGACCCCTACAACGCCGAAGCCCTCTGAGCAGTCGGAACGCCTGCATCCCGCACCGGTTCTGTTCAGGGGTACCAGGAAAACGCCCCGGAGACTGTACGGAGTCGACGGCTCGCATTCCTTGCTCCTCTTCGTAAGGTCGCTACATGACCGTTTTGGATGAGGCGACGGGTGAGTCGACGAGCGAGCCCATGGGTGAGCCGACGGACGCGCGCGGGCGCGTGGCCGAACTGCACGAGATCCGCGCGCAGGCGGTGGCCGGCCCCAGCGAGAGGGCGACCGAGGCGCAGCACGCCAAGGGCAAGCTGACCGCCCGCGAGCGCATCGAGCTGCTCCTCGACCCGGACTCCTTCCGAGAGGTCGAGCAGCTGCGCCGGCACCGGGCGACGGGCTTCGGCCTCGAGACCAAGAAGCCGTACACCGACGGTGTCATCACCGGCTGGGGCACGGTGGAGGGCCGCACGGTCTTCGTCTACGCCCACGACTTCCGTGTCTTCGGCGGCGCGCTCGGCGAGGCGCACGCCACGAAGATCCACAAGATCATGGACATGGCCATCGCGGCCGGTGCCCCGCTGGTGTCGCTCAACGACGGCGCCGGCGCCCGCATCCAGGAGGGCGTCAGCGCCCTCGCCGGTTACGGCGGCATCTTCCAGCGCAACACCAAGGCGTCCGGCGTCATCCCGCAGATCAGCGTGATGCTCGGCCCGTGCGCCGGTGGCGCGGCCTACTCGCCCGCCCTCACCGACTTCGTCTTCATGGTCCGCGAGACCTCGCAGATGTTCATCACGGGCCCGGACGTGGTCAAGGCCGTGACCGGCGAGGAGATCACCCAGAACGGCCTCGGCGGCGCCGACGTGCACGCCGAGACCTCGGGTGTCTGCCACTTCGCGTACGACGACGAGGAGACGTGCATCGCCGAGGTGCGCTACCTCCTGTCGCTGCTGCCGCAGAACAACCGGGAGAACCCGCCCCGGGTGGACTCCTCCGACGCCCCCGACCGGCGCTCCGACGTCCTGCTGGACCTCGTCCCGGCGGACGGCAACCGGCCCTACGACATGGCCAAGGTCATCGAGGAGATCGTCGACGACGGCGAGTACCTGGAGGTCCACGAGCGCTGGGCGCGCAACATCATCTGCGCCCTGGCCCGGCTGGACGGCCAGGTCGTCGGCATCATCGCCAACCAGCCGCAGGTGCTGGCGGGTGTCCTGGACATCGAGGCCAGCGAGAAGGCCGCGCGCTTCGTCCAGATGTGCGACGCCTTCAACATCCCGATCGTCACCTTCCTGGACGTCCCCGGGTTCCTGCCCGGTGTCGACCAGGAGCACGGCGGAATCATCCGCCACGGCGCGAAGCTGCTGTACGCGTACTGCAACGCGACCGTCCCGCGCATCTCCCTGATCCTGCGCAAGGCCTACGGGGGCGCCTACATCGTCATGGACAGCCAGTCCATCGGCGCCGACCTCACCTACGCCTGGCCGACGAACGAGATCGCGGTGATGGGCGCGGAGGGCGCCGCCAACGTCATCTTCCGCCGCCAGATCGCCGACGCCGAGGACCCCGAGGCCATGCGGCAGAAGATGGTCAAGGAGTACAAGTCCGAGCTCATGCACCCGTACTACGCGGCCGAGCGCGGACTTGTGGACGACGTCATCGACCCGGCCGAGACCCGCGAGGTCCTCGTCCGCTCCCTGGCGATGCTGCACACCAAGCACGCCGACCTGCCGTCGCGCAAGCACGGCAACCCCCCGCAGTAACCCAGCGGACCTTCCGCGGCACCCTCGCGGAAACCTCATCCACGGAGACTGACTGCCATGAGCACTCCTGACATCCGCGTCGAGAAGGGCCACGCCGAGCCCGAGGAAGTGGCCGCCCTCACGGCCATCCTGCTGGCCCGCGCGGCGGCCCACACGTCCACGGCGGCCCCGGCGCACGGCGGCCGCGCGAAGGCCGGCTGGCGCCGCCTGGAACGCGAGCCCGGCTTCCGCGCCCCGCACAGCTGGCACGGCTAGGACATCCACGCAAGAGGGGCCCCTCCGCGTCGGAGGGGCCCCTCTTGCGTCGTCCGTCGGCAACCCTGAACGGGCGAAGGGCCCCCTCCGACGCGGAGGGGGCCCTTCGGGGGTCGTACGGCTGCCTACCGCAGGCGCGCCATGAGCGCGTGCTCGACCAGCGTGATCAGCGCCGACTTCGCGTCCGCGCGGTGGCGGGCGTCCGTGGTGATGATCGGGGTGTCCGGGCCGATCTGGAGCGCCTCACGCACCTCGTCGGGCTGGTACGGCTGCTGGCCGTCGAAGCCGTTGAGGGCGATGACGAACGGCAGACCCGAGTTCTCGAAGTAGTCGACCGCGGGGAAGCAGTCGGCCAGCCGGCGGGTGTCCACGAGGACGATCGCGCCGATGGCGCCGCGCACCAGGTCGTCCCACATGAACCAGAAGCGGTCCTGGCCGGGGGTGCCGAACAGGTACAGGATCAGGTCCTGGTCCAGCGTGATGCGGCCGAAGTCCATGGCGACCGTGGTGGTCGTCTTGTCCCCGGTGTGGGTGAGGTCGTCGATGCCGGCCGAAGCTGACGTCATGACGGCCTCGGTACGCAGCGGGTTGATCTCCGAGACGGCCCCGACGAACGTGGTCTTGCCCACGCCGAAGCCACCCGCCACCACGATCTTCGCCGAGGTGGTGGAGCGGGAAGGACCGCCGCTAGAGCTTGCGAAGTCCACTGAGCACCCTTTCGAGCAGTGTCACGTCTGGCTGGCCACCGGCGTTCTCGTCGCCGCCGGGCTGATGGATGGCGACCAGGCCCGCCTCCGCCAAGTCGGCGACGAGGATCCTGGCCACGCCGAGAGGGATCGTCAGGAGGGCGGAGATTTCCGCCACCGACTTGATCTCGCGGCAGAGGTTGCAGATCCGCTGATGCTCGGGCAGTTGGCCCTGCATCTGATGCGGCTGCGCGGTGGTGTGCACCAGTGCCTCGATGGCGAGCTGGTAGCGCGGGCGCGTCCGGCCGCCGGTCATGGCGTACGGGCGCACCAGGGGGTTGTTCGACGCCCCGGCGGGCGCCGGCTCAGGGGTGCGGCGCTGCGGCTGCACGGGCTGGATGCGCGGCGCGTTCGGCTGGTCGTACGGCGAGGGGCCAGGGCCCTGTGGCGCGTACGGCTGCCGGTGGCTCGGTGAGGAGGGGAAGTTGTACCGGTTCTGGGAACCGTCGTTCTGCCCCTGGCCAGGGCCGTACGACCAGTTGCCCGAAGATGAACCGCTTGGGGGTGTTGCCACTTTCTCCTCCTCCGACTGTGCCGGGCACCCATCGCTGTGGAGCCGCGTCCCGAAACCTTACGGCCACGGGACGCGAAATCGCACCGTCTGTCTCTTAGTTGAGAAGGCTTCCTTGGAGCTCCGCACGAAGATCCGGAGTCAGCACCGTGCCCGCACGGTCGACCAGAAGCGCCATCTCGTACCCAATGAGGCCGATGTCCGCTTCGGGGTGCGCGAGAACCGCGAGCGACGACCCGTCGGAAATGGACATGATGAACAGGAATCCTCGCTCCATCTCCACAACCGTCTGATTCACGCTGCCGCCCTCGAAGATGCGCGAGGCACCGGCGGTCAGTGAGGTCAGACCTGAGGCGACGGCCGCGAGCTGGTCGGCGCGGTCGCGGGGGAAGCCTTCGGACATCGCCAGAAGGAGTCCGTCGGCGGAGACCACCACCGTGTGGGACACCCCGGGGGTGTTGTCCACGAAGTTGGTGATCAACCAGTTCAGGTTCTGCGCCGCCTGGCTCATCGGGCTCACACTAACGCTCCTGGTTGTAGGTGCTGTCAGGACCGAAGCCCTGGCCGTTCGTTTCACTTCCTGCGGTGCGTCCCCGCTGCACTCCCCGGCGCAGGTTGCTCAGCCTGCCCCGGACGTCCTCGGGAGCGCGGGAGACCTGGGGGCCGCCCTGCGGGGTCGACTCCGCGGTGCCTTCGACCAGATTGGCCTTGGGCACCCGCCGCGGCAGGCCGGAGGACGTGACCCCGCCCGCCTTGGGCTTGCGCAGCTGCGAGGCCTGCTGCCAGCGCTCGTCGTTCGCCGAGCGCCAGTTGTCGTCGGCGTCGCCGTCCGCCGAAGGGGCGGCCGCCTCCCGGTTCACGGGCCCGCCGGCCGCCTGGCCGCCACCGGTGGACCCCCGGCGGGGAAGGCCGGCGTCGGTCAGCGCGTGCGCAGCGGTGCCGCCCGGCCCCTGACGGTCGAAGCCTACGCGGTCCCGCTCACCCGCGTCAGTGGCCTGCGCGGATTCCGCTTCGGGAGCGTACTGGTCGCCGTAGCCGTTCTGGTAGCCGTCGCGCTGCTGCCAGTCGCCCTGGTAGGACGGCTCTTCGAATGCCGAGAAGGTCTCCGAGGGACCGGACCCGGCCGGCGTGTGCTTCTCCTGGACCGGCTCCGCATAACCCGGTTCCGGATAGCCGCCGTTGGTCGGGAAACCATCGCTCTGCGGCATCCCGTTCGGCGCGTAGTACTGCTCCTCGTACGACTGCTGCTGCTGGTCCTCGTACGACGTCTGCTCCTGGTACGCCGACTGCTGACCGTAGGCCGGGGCCTGGTCGGGGTAGGCGTTCTGGCCGTTGTCGTAGGGCCGGCCGCCGTTGTCGTAGTCCTGGCCCTGGCCGCCGTCGAAGCCGCCGTCACCATACGCCTGGGTCTCGGCGTGCTCCTGGCCGGGCTGGCCGTGGGTCTGGGCCTCCAGGGCCGCACGGCGCCCCCCACGCATCAGGGAGCGGCCCACCGGGTCCAGGTCACGGAGGTCGTCCGGGACCTCGGTGTAGCGGCTGTCGTCGAAGCCGAGCTCGGCCGCCGTGCGCATGGGCTGGCTGAAGCTCTCACCCGGGAACTGCTGCTCCGGGATGATCTGCGAGACGGTGAACTCCTCGCGCTCCGGGGCCTGCTCGCCGCCACCGCCGTGGGTGATGGCGTCGGGGAGCATGACCAGCGAGGTGGTGCCGGCCTGCTCGCCGGAGGGGCGCAGCTGGACGCGGATGCCGTGCCGGTCGGACAGCCGGCCGACCACGAACAGGCCCATGCGCTGGGAGATCGCGGCGTCCACGGTCGGCGGGTTGGCCAGCTTGTGGTTGATGTCCGCGAAGTCCTCGGCGGTCAGGCCGATGCCCTTGTCGTGGATCTCGATCATCACGCGGCCGTCGGGCAGCCGGGTCGCGGTGACGCGGACCTTGGTCTGCGGGGAGGAGAACGTGGTCGCGTTCTCCAGCAGCTCGGCCAGCAGGTGCACGAGGTCGGTCACGGCACGGCCGTGGATCTCGGCCTCGGGCACGCCGGATATCTCGATGCGCTCGTACTGCTCCACCTCGGAGGAGGCGGCGCGCACCACGTCGACCAGCGGGACCGGCTGGTCCCAGCGGCGGCCGGGCTCCTCGCCCGCGAGGACCAGGAGGTTCTCGCCGTTGCGGCGCATACGGGTGGCCAGGTGGTCCAGCCGGAAGAGGTTCTCCAGCTGGTCCGGGTCGGCCTCGTTGTTCTCCAGGTCGGTGATCAGGGTCAGCTGGCCCTCGATCAGCGACTGGTTGCGGCGCGAGAGGTTGGTGAAGATCGCGTTGATGTTGCCCCGCAGCAGGGCCTGCTCGGCGGCGAGCCGGACGGCCTCGCGGTGGACCTGGTCGAAGGCCCGGGCGACCTCGCCGATCTCGTCCGTGGAGGAGATCGGGATGGGCGAGACCCGGGTGTCGACGCGGCCGGGGTCGGTGCGCGAGAGCTGGTCGACCAGCATCGGCAGCCGCTGTTCGGCGATGCCGAAGGCGGCGTTGCGCAGCTGGCGCATGGAGCGGCTCATCTGGCGGGCCACCATGCCGGCCAGGATGAACGCGGCGAGCAGGGCGATCACGACGATCGCGCCGGTGATGAAGGCGTCCTGCCTGGCGTCGTCGGCGATGCTCGCGGCCTCGTTCACCGCGGTGTCGGCCAGGTCCGACTCGATCGTCCGGTACGCGTTGTACTTGAGGGTGTTGACCGCCCACCAGTTCTCGGCGGTGATGCCCTGCTGCGCGAGCGCCTCACGCGCGGAGGCGTCGGTCGTGGTCAGACCCGCCATGGCCCCGATCATCACGGTCGGGTCGGACGGCGGCGCCTTGTAGTCCGGGTCCTTGGCCAGGGCTTCCTTGGCCTGCTGCTGGCCGTCCGCCTGGATCTGCTTCTTGGCGTCCTCGAGCTTCTGCGCGTCGGCCTCGGTACCACCGCCGATGTACTCCTCGACGGCGATGCCCTCGAGGTAGGCGTACGAGGAGAGCGCCACGCGCTGCTTGGCCAGGTCGGAGTCCTTCGGACCCGGCTTGACCAGCAGGTGCGTGCCGATGGACCGCTCCAGCGACAGCGCGGCCTTGGTCAGCGAGATCGCGTAGACCGTCCGGCCGTAGCTGGTGATGTTTCCGGTGCCCAGGCCGAGCTCGTTGGCGAACTCCATCAGCGGGTGGGTGACCTCGACGTAGCCCTCCTCGGTCTTCACACCGTCGAGCTTCGAGGTGTAGGCGACCTGGCGCAGCGCCTGGAGCTTGGGCTCCGCCTCACGGAACAGGCTCAGCCGGCGCTCCAGGCCCGGCTTCTGCGGCATGCTCTGGGCGGCCTCGTCGAAGGCGTCCGCCGCGGCGTCCGTCTTCTTGCGGGCCTGCGTGACCGTGGCCTGGTCGCGGCCGAGCAGCAGCGGGGCCGCGGTGACGTCACGCTCGTTGGAGAGGGCGTCCGCGTAGGTCAGGGAGGCCCGGACCAGACGCGCGGTGCTCTCCGCGTCCTCGGCCTCCTGCCAGGTGTCGATCGAGCTCTTCACCTGGAAGCCGCCCATGACCAGGCCGACCAGTACGGGGATGAGCAGGATCGCGTTCAGCCGGGTCGCCACACGCCAGTTGCGCGGGGAGAAACGGCCGCCGCTCGGAGTGGGCGTCGCCACCTGCTCCGAACCGGGCACGACGGGGGCGGGCGCCGCTCCGCGCGGCGGCGGGGTGAAGTTGCCCCGGGCGGGCGGCTCGGGACCTTTGTTGCTTCGCCTCACTCGACCAACAACCTCTCGGCGGCGGGCACCTTCGTCGTGCCGCAGTGTCTCAGAGCCCAGTTCGCCATCGACCACTGAGTACGTCTTTGACCTTTGGGCAGTTCAGGCATTCCAGCACGTCGACCTGCGCTCTTCCAAACATGGGAAAGGGCGGATTCCCGTGCAGGTATGGCCCAGATAAAACGGTCATAAAGAGCGAGCCCCGCCAAATGACGGGGCTTTTGTGCGCGCAGCGACACCGGATGACCGCGACGCGTGGCGGTGCTCCTGGATTCCTCTGCCGAAACGTTATGAACACCGGAGCCGACCGTGTCAAAGGCCACAGCCGGCTCCGCCGCCACGATGACGATGCCTACGGCAACTGCCGTACGGCGACGATCACTTGAGTGCTACTTCAGCCGCGCCATCAACGCGTGCTCCACCAGCGTGATCAGCGCGGACTTGGCGTCGGCCCGGTGCCGGGCGTCGGTGGTGATGATCGGGGTGTCCGGGCCGATCTGGAGCGCCTCGCGGACCTCTTCCGGCGCGTAGGGCTGCTGTCCGTCGAAGCCGTTGAGGGCGACGACGAAGGGCAGACCGCTGTTCTCGAAGTAGTCCACCGCCGGGAAGCAGTCCGCCAGCCGGCGGGTGTCCACCAGCACCACCGCGCCGATGGCGCCGCGTACCAGGTCGTCCCACATGAACCAGAAGCGGTCCTGGCCGGGCGTACCGAACAGGTACAGGATCAGGTCCTGGTCCAGCGTGATGCGGCCGAAGTCCATCGCCACCGTGGTGGTGGTCTTGTCCCCGGTGTGCGTGAGGTCGTCGATGCCCGCGCTCGCGGACGTCATGACGGCCTCCGTGCGCAGCGGGTTGATCTCCGAGACGGCGCCGACGAACGTGGTCTTGCCCACGCCGAAGCCGCCCGCCACCACGATCTTGGCAGAGGTGGTGGCACCTCTCGGTTCAGAGCTTGCGAAGGCCACTGAGCACCCTTTCGAGCAGTGTCACGTCGGGCGCACCGCCGTTGCTCTCGTCGCCGCCGGGCTGGTGCACGGCGACGAGTCCGGCCTCGGCGAGGTCCGCGACGAGGATCCGGGCCACCCCGAGCGGCATGGCGAGCAGCGCCGAGACCTCGGCGACCGACTTCACCTCACGGCACAGGTGGCAGATGCGCTGGTGCTCCGGGAGCAGCCCCATGAGCACTGCCGGGTCGGCCGTGGTGCTGATCAGCGCCTCGAGGGCGAGCTGATAGCGCGGCCGGGTCCGGCCGCCGGTCATCGCGTACGGACGGACCAGCGGCTGGTCGCCCTCGTCCCCGTACGGATCTGTGTACGGATCATGAGAGGCGGTGGGCGGGGTCATGAATCCTCCGGGCGGGACAGCAAGTTGGTCAGTCGTGCCGTCTGACGGGGGCCGGTGGGGGGATTGTGTCGGCCGGACGGTGATTTGGTGAGACGGGTGGATCCGCGTGCGTTAGTGGAGCAGACTTCCTTGCAGTTCGGCGCGGAGGTCCGGCGTGAGCACTGCTCCCGCACGGTCCACCAGCAGCGCCATCTCGTAGCCGACGAGGCCGATGTCGCACTCGGGGTGCGCGAGAACGGCGAGGGACGAGCCGTCCGAGACGGACATGAGGAAGAGAAATCCCCGTTCCATCTCCACGACGGTCTGCGCGACGTTGCCGCCCTCGAAGATCCGCGACGCCCCGGCCGTCAGCGAGGTGAGTCCCGACGCGACCGCCGCGAGCTGGTCGGCGCGGTCGCGCGGAAAACCCTCCGACATGGCCAGGAGGAGACCGTCGGCGGACACGACGACGGTGTGGGACACCCCGGGGGTGTTGTCCACGAAGTTGGTGATCAACCAGTTCAGGTTCTGTGCCGCCTGGCTCATCGGACTCAACTAACGCTCCTGCTGGTGAGTGGGGCTCGGGAAACTGCCCGTCTGGCCGGACCCGGCCTGACGGCCCTGTGCGATACCCCGACGGAGGTTGGTAAGCCGGCCACGCACGTCCTGTGGGGCGCGCGAGACCTGCGGACCGCTCTGGTGCGGCTGCTGCTGTGCCGTGCCCGGGACGAGGTTCGCCCGGGGCACCCGGCGCGGCAGGCCGGAGGTGGTGACACCGCCCGCGGCCGGCTGCCGCACACGCTCTGCCTGCCGGACGAGGTCGTCGTTCGGCGAGCTGCGCCATGCGGCGGCGGGACGCTGAGGGGCCGAGGGGCCCTGCGGTGCCTGGGGGGCCTGGGGGGCCGACGCCGGGCCGCTGCCCTGCGGACGCTGGGCCGGGCCCGGCTGGGACTGCTGACCGGGCCGGCCCTGCGGGCCCGCCTGACCCTGCTGAGCCGGCTGGCCCGGCTGGCCTGCCTGGCCGCGGAACCAGTTCGTCTCCAGCGTGTCGTACAGCGGCGTACGTCCGTCACCGGGACCCGAGGCCGGCGGCAGCGCCTCCGGCTCCTGGCGGGCGGGCCGCTGCGGATGCTGCGGGGCGGGCGACCGCCGGCCTCCGGCGTCACCCTGCGGACGCTCGAACTGGCCGGTGCCCGAGGGGTTCTGGTGGCCGGGCAGCGCGTGCTGCCCGGTGGACGAGCCGTCGTACCCGTACTGGCCGGTAGCCCCGTTGTCGTAGCCCGACGCTGCCGGGAACTGGCCCGTGGAAGCGTTGTCGTAGCCCTGCGGCGTGGCGTACTGGCCGTTCGCGCCGTTGTCCTGCCGCTGGTGAGGCGCGGGGTACTGGCCCGTGGAACCGTTGTCGTACGCCTGCGGTACGGCGAACTGGCCCGTGCCGGACGGGTTGTTCGGGTTGCCCTGGTTGCCCGGGGCGCCGAAGACGTCCTGGCGGACGAACTGGCCGCCGCCCTGCGGGGCGTTCATGCCGGGGCGCGGGAAGTCGGCCGGGCCGGCCGGGTTCTGCCGGTCGTCCCTGCGGGGAACCGCCGGGATCTCCGCGGTCGCGCCCGGACCGTTCCGGTCGTCGATCCTCGGCATCGGGGCCGTCTGGGACGGGTCCCGCTGCTCGTCGTGGCCGCGCGGGGTGTCCAGCGCGGCACGCGGCACCGGCGGCTGGGCGTTCTCGTCGCTCCAGCTCGGGCGCTGCTGCTCGTCACCGCCCGGCAGTTCGGCCCGGGCTCCGCCACGCGGCGGGAGCTGCGGCTGACGGCCACGCCGGCCGCGCTCGCCACCGGCGTTCCCGTTGCCGCGCTGCGGCGCCACGGAGCCGCGGGCCTCCTGGCCCTGCGGGGGAACCGGAGCCTGGGCGTTGCTTGCACCGGCGCCCGGCCGGCCCTGCTGCGGGGCCGGGGGAGTCTGCTGTCCACGTGCCCCGCCCGGCGCACCGCCCGGCAGTGCGGCCCGCGGTCCCTGACCGGCGCCGAGCCGGCCACCACCGGGGGCACCGGCGCCGAGAGCACCGCCGCCCGGCGCACCCGCGCCGAGCGAGGAGCCGTTGCCACGCCGGGCCGCGGCCACACCGGCGGCGGCCTGCGCCGCTGCCGGACCGCCCGCGCCACCGGGGCCGCCCTGACCGGGCTTGCCCTGCGGCTTGCGGCCGCCCTGGGCCACGTCGACCGGCAGCATGACCAGCGCGGTCGTACCACCCGAGTCGGACGGGCGCAGCTGGATGCGGATGCCGTGGCGCTGCGAGAGGCGGCCGACCACGAACAGACCCATGCGGCGGGAGACGGAGACGTCCACGGTGGGCGGCGAGGCGAGCCGCTCGTTGATCTGGGCGAGGTCCTCGGGGGAGAGGCCGATGCCGGTGTCGTGGATCTCGATCAGCACCCGGCCGTCGGGCAGCGCGTGACCGGTGACCTTGACCTTGGTCTGCGGCGAGGAGAACGAGGTCGCGTTCTCCAGCAGCTCGGCGAGCAGGTGCACGAGGTCGTTGACGACGCGGCCGGCCACTTCGGTGGTCGGCACCGAGGCCAGCTCGATGCGCTCGTACTGCTCCACCTCGGACGCGGCGGCGCGGAGCACGTCGACCAGCGGGACCGGACGGGTCCAGCGGCGGCCGGGTTCCTCACCCGCGAGGACGAGGAGGTTCTCGCCGTTCCGGCGCATACGCGTGGCGAGGTGGTCCAGCTTGAACAGCGAGGCCAGCTGGTCCGGGTCGGCCTCGCGGGACTCCAGCTCGGAGATCAGCGACAGCTGGCGCTGGATCAGACCCTGCGAGCGGCGCGAGAGGTTGGTGAACATCGCGTTGACGTTGCCCCGCAGCAGGGCCTGCTCGGCGGCGAGGCGGACCGCCTCGCGGTGCACGTCGTCGAAGGCGGTGGCCACCCGGCCGATCTCGTCGCGGGAGTGCACACCGACCGACTCCACGGACGTGTCGACGTCCTGCGGGTCGGCCTCGGACAGCTGCTTGACCAGCTCGGGCAGCCGCTCCTGGGCGACCTTGGTCGCGGTGTCCTCCAGGCGCCGCAGCGAGCGGATCATGGAGCGGGCCACCACGAAAGCGCCGACCAGCGAGACGCCGAGCACGATCAGGACCAGCACACCGGAGATGATCGCTTCGCGCTCCGACTCGCTGCGCAGCTCGCGCGCCTTCTGCTCCATGTCCTCCAGCAGCGTGCGCTCGATGTTCTTCATCTGCTGGATCTTGGTGGAGCTGTCGTCCAGCCAGTCCCGGTACGACCGCTTCTCCAGGCCGGCCAGACCGTTCTCCCGGCTCAGCGCGCGGCTGGCGTACTTGTCGGTGGCCTCGATGGTCGCGTTGCCCTGGTCGATGGGCTTGAGCAGCTCCTCGGCACCGTCGCCGTAGATGCTGGAGAAGCTGCGCAGCTCGGAGACCTGGCTCTCCAGCGCCGACTCGGCGTACAGCCGGTCGTTCTCGGAGAGGTCACCGAAGGTCTTGTTGCTGGCGGGCAGGGCCGCCGCCAGGACCGCGCGCTGGATCGACGCGTACTCCTTGGCGGAGGAGAACGCGGACAGTGCGCGGGTGCGCTGGATCATGTCCGGGTTGCTGGTCGCCTCGGCCATGTCCTGCGAGAGGTCCAGCAGGTGCGTGATGAGGCGGTGGTAGGCCTCCACGGTCTGCGTGGAGTTGTCCTCGGCCTCGTAGGCGTTGTTGCGGATCTCGTTGAGGCTGTTCAGGTCGCGGGCCAGACCGACGAGGCTGTCGCGTACGCCCTGGAGGTTGCCCTCCTTGCTTGCGGAGTCGACCTCCTCGGACGCGGCGAGGAAGTTGTCCAGCGCCCGGTCCGTCTTGTCCTGGAAGCCCTTGACCGTGATCGCGCTGGCGGTCGAGCCGTGGGCCAGCGGGCCGGCGGACTGGTCGCGCTCCTCCTGGAGCGCGGCGGCCAGCTCGGTGGCCTGCTTGGTCATCTCGGTGAGCAGCTTCATGTTGTCGAGCTGCTCGATGTCGTCCATGGACTGGCTGATGCGCAGCGCCCCGAGCGAGGTGGCCGCGACCACCGGGAGCGTGAGCAGAGCCACCAGGCGGGTCGAGATGCGCCAGTTGCGCAGCGCTATTCGCGGCCCTGGACCTGTCGGGCCCTGCGGCGGCCTCACCGCCGGAGCGGAGGCCGCGGAGCCCGTGGACGCCGGGGCGCCGGGGCGCCCGGAGGCCGTGGACGCGCCGGGTCGCCCGGAGCGCGCACCGCCGTCACCGGACGGGGCCGGGCCCTGGGCGTGCTGGGGCGAGGAACCGCGGTCGGTCCCGCCGTGCGGCTCCGGCTCCGCCGAAGCACTGCCATCCCTCTTGAAACGTCCCTGCACTAGCGTCGCAACCTCTGGACCAGGCGCCCCTCCGCGTGAACGGAAGGACGGTGTCGGCGTCGTCGGGAGCGCCCTGAATACGCACCCGGGTGGTCGTGAGTGACCGGCGCTGGACTCCCCCTGTCTCGCCGCTCACTCGTCAGGAGCGACGCAGATTCGCGCCCCCCTGTGCGCCGGCTCGATCCTGCGGCGGTCCGTGGAATTCCAGCACAGTGCAGGATCTCCAACAAGGCCAGTTGGTCAGGCTGTGACCTCCGTGACACCACGTGAGGGTGACGTCACGACATGTAGAAGGGGCTCCGCCTTATAGCGGACATACCCGAACGAGTCGCCGGAGTGCGCCGGGTGTCCCAGTCGCCATGATCAGGAGCGGAATGCGCGCTTCAGGGGCCCAATGTCCGTTTCGTTGGCATGAGTTGCCAGCCGGAATTGACCGAATTGAGCCCGCGTTCGTGAGGAAACTCACACGGAGCTCAGAGGGGCTTCCCGCCGTCGGCGGGGAATCGGATGTTTAGCCTGACGCTTTACAAGAGGCAACGTTCTGCCAACCGGCGCCTCCGGCGCCCCGTACACGACAGGGTTCAGTACAACCGTGAAGACGACGACGATGTTCCGTATGACAGCCAACCCGCGGCGCACCACCCTGGCGCACCTCGAGGACGCCGACGACCTGGCGCCCCTGGACCTCCCGGAGCACTCCGTCGACCTCCCGGCCCGGACCGCGAACCCCCGGCGCACGGTCCTGATGGTCGCACCCGTCGCGGCCGTCGCCGGCGAGTAGTCCCGCCGACGCCATCAGGCGCCCCGCACGTCGTTGCGCGGGGCGCCTGACCTTTGCCGCGTTAGCCTGGAGCGTCAGACTCCAGCCACTTCAGGTAAGGGGCGCAAGGATCCCGTGCGCATCGCCAGGTTCTCCATCGACGGGAACGTCGCCTTCGGCGCGGTCGAGGGCGGCAAGCCGGACGAGCTCGTCCTCGACATCATCAAGGGCATCCCGTTCGCGGACTTCGAGCTCAGCGGCACCAAGGTGCCGCTGAGCAAGGTACGGCTGCTGCCGCCGGTCCTGCCCAACAAGGTCGTGGCCTTCGGCCGCAACTACGCGGAGCACGCGCGTGAGCTGGGCAACGAGGTGCCCGACGCGCCGTTCGCCTTCTTCAAGCCGTCCACCTCGGTGATCGGCTCCGGCGACGAGATCCAGTACCCCTCCTTCTCCGAGGAACTCCACCACGAGGCGGAGCTGGCCGTCGTCATCGGCCGCCTGTGCCGCGAAGTCCCGCGCGAGCGCGTCAAGGACGTCATCCTCGGCTACACCTGCGCCAACGACATCACCGCCCGTGACGTCCAGCGGCGTGAGAAGCAGTGGGCCCGGGCCAAGGGCTTCGACACGGCCTGCCCCCTCGGCCCCTGGGTGGAGACCGACCTGGACCCCGCCGACCTGACCATCCAGCTGACCGTCAACGGACAGCAACGCCAGCTCGGCCGCACCAGCGAGATGATCCACCCGATCGAGGATCTGATCGTCAACATCTCCGAGGCCATGACGCTGCTCCCCGGCGACGTGATCCTCACGGGCACCCCCGCGGGGGTCGGCCCCCTCGCTGTCGGCGACGAGGTCTCCGTCAGCATCGAAGGCATCGGCACTCTCACCAACAAGGTTGTCAAGCGTGGCTAGCGCACCCGGCTCCCCCTCCCCCAAGTCCTCGGCTCCGCTCGGACAGGGGGTACCCCCACGCGTCCGTTTCTGCCCCTCGCCCACCGGTAACCCGCACGTGGGCCTGGTCCGCACGGCCCTGTTCAACTGGGCGTTCGCCCGGCACCACCAGGGCACCCTGGTCTTCCGTATCGAGGACACCGACGCGGCCCGCGACTCCGAGGAGTCCTACGAGCAGCTGCTCGACGCGATGCGCTGGCTCGGCTTCGACTGGGACGAGGGCCCGGAGATCGGCGGCCCGCACGCGCCGTACCGCCAGTCGCAGCGCATGGACCTGTACAAGGACGTCGCCGCCAAGCTGCTCGACGCGGGCCACGCCTACCGCTGCTACTGCTCCCAGGAGGAGCTGGACACCCGCCGCGAGGCCGCCCGCGCCGCCGGCCGGCCGTCCGGCTACGACGGCCACTGCCGCGAGCTGACCGCGGCGCAGGTCGAGGAGTACAAGGCCCAGGGCCGTGCGCCGATCGTCCGCTTCCGCATGCCCGACGAGACGATCACCTTCACGGACCTGGTCCGCGGCGAGCTGACGTTCACCCCGGAGAACGTCCCCGACTACGGCATCGTCCGTGCCAACGGCGCCCCCCTCTACACGCTGGTCAACCCGGTCGACGACGCTCTGATGGAGATCACCCACGTCCTGCGCGGCGAGGACCTGCTCTCCTCCACCCCCCGCCAGATCGCCCTGTACAAGGCGCTGACCGAGCTGGGCCTCGCCCAGCGGACCCCGCAGTTCGGCCACCTGCCGTACGTGATGGGCGAGGGCAACAAGAAGCTCTCCAAGCGTGACCCGCAGTCGTCGCTCAACCTCTACCGCGAGCGCGGCTTCCTCCCGGAGGGCCTGCTCAACTACCTCTCCCTCCTGGGCTGGTCGCTCTCGGCCGACCAGGACATCTTCACGATGGACGAGATGGTCGCGGCCTTCGACGTGGCGGACGTGAACCCCAACCCGGCCCGCTTCGACCTCAAGAAGTGCGAGGCGATCAACGGCGACCACATCCGCCTGCTGGACCTGAAGGACTTCACGGAGCGCTGCCGCCCCTGGCTGCAGGCCCCGTTCGCCCCCTGGGCACCGGAGGCCTTCGACGAGGTCAAGTGGCAGGCGGTCGCGCCGCACGCGCAGACCCGTCTGAAGGTCCTGTCCGAGATCACCGACAACGTCGACTTCCTGTTCCTGGCGGAGCCGGTCTTCGACGAGGCCAGCTGGGCCAAGGCCATGAAGGAGGGCTCCGACGCCCTGCTGCGCACCGCCCGCGAGAAGCTCGAGGCGGCCGACTGGAACAGCCCCGAGTCGCTGAAGACGGCCGTCCTGGAGGCGGGCGAGGCCCATGGGCTCAAGCTCGGCAAGGCCCAGGCCCCGGTCCGTGTCGCCGTCACCGGCCGCACGGTCGGCCTGCCCCTCTTCGAGTCCCTGGAGATCCTGGGCAAGGACAAGACCCTGGCCCGCATCGACGCGGCACTGGCGAGAATGGCGGCGTAGCGCGCGACACACGCGGAGGGCGGCATCCGATGGTGGATGCCGCCCTTTCGCCGTATGTGCCCGGAACCCGTGGCCGCCGGGTTACCGTCGGACCATGAGCATTCGGGCCGTGGTCTGGGACGTCGACGACACGCTGTTCGACTACACGACTGCGGATCGCGCGGGCATGCACGCGCATCTGGCGGCCGAGGGCCTGCTGGAGGCGTACGAGAGCGCCGAGCGGGCCCTCGCGCAGTGGCGGGCGGTCACCGACAGCCAGTGGGCGCGGTTCGCGGCCGGTGAGGTCTCCTTCGAGGAGCAGCGGCGGGACCGGGTGCGCGTGTTCCTCGGCCGGGAGCTGACCGACGCCGAGGCGGAGGCCTGGTTCGAGCGGTATCTCGGCCACTACGAGGCCGCCTGGGCGCTCTTCCCGGACGTACTGCCCGTCCTGGACAGCCTCGCCGCCAGCCACCGGCACGCGGTGCTGTCCAACTCCAGCCTGCACGTCCAGGACCGCAAGCTGCGCGTGCTCGGCGTGCACGACCGCTTCGAGGTCATCCTGTGCGCCGCCGAGATCGGCGTCTCCAAGCCGGAGGCCGGCGCCTTCCTCGCGGTGTGCGAGGCACTGGACCTGCCGCCGCACCTCGTCGCGTACGTCGGCGACCACCCGGAGATCGACTGGCGCGGCGCCGCCGACGCGGGACTCGTGTCCGTGTGGATCGATCGCAACGGTGTGTACACCTGGGACGACGCTCCCGCCGGCCCGCACCGGATCGCCTCGCTCGCCGAACTCCCCGCGATCCTCGGCGCTGATACTCGTTTTGGAGCCCCGTCCACCTTCAGGTAATGTTCTTCCTGCGCCGCCGGGGAGCGGGCCGAAAGGCCGGAATCCGGGGGAGCGTACTAGAACAAGATCCCCCTCAGGGGCTTGCGTTCCAGTGGCCTATGGTGTAATTGGCAGCACGACTGATTCTGGTTCAGTTAGTCTTGGTTCGAGTCCAGGTAGGCCAGCTCGCAGAGCTCATCTGCAAAGCCCCCGTTGTGTAGCGGCCTAGCACGCCGCCCTCTCAAGGCGGTAGCGCCGGTTCGAATCCGGTCGGGGGTACAGATCCTTCCCGCGAGGACGGCTCGGGTAGCTCCCACCGACCTTGATGCAGGATCGCTAGGGCCCCCGTTGTGTAGCGGCCTAGCACGCCGCCCTCTCAAGGCGGTAGCGCCGGTTCGAATCCGGTCGGGGGTACTGACTGGTCTAAACCACATTGGTCTATGGTGTAATTGGCAGCACGACTGATTCTGGTTCAGTTAGTCTTGGTTCGAGTCCAGGTAGACCAGCTCGGACCTGCGGAAACGCAGTGTCCACGCCCCCGTTGTGTAGCGGCCTAGCACGCCGCCCTCTCAAGGCGGTAGCGCCGGTTCGAATCCGGTCGGGGGTACGTGATCGATGGGCCTCCACTTCGGTGGGGGCCCATCGTCGTGTGATCAGCGCGTGCCGAACCTGCGGCGGGACTCCTCCGCCTCCGCCAGCCTGCGCAGCGCGAGCAGCACCGGTTCGTACAGCACGGTGAGCGCCACCGCCGCCTCCACCTGCTCGTCCGCCGTCCCGCCGTACCGCTCCACCAGATCCAGATCGTTGACGGCGAGCTGTGCCATGGCATGGGCGTACGGCTCCAAGTCCTGGGCGCCGCAGGGATATCCGAGCCGCTCCAGCGTGGCGATGGCGTTGACCAGCATCCCGTACGCGGGGGGTCTCACCTCGTCGACGGGACCGTAGCCCCAGCCGAGCAGTTCGAGCAGGCGGTCGGCGCGCTGCCGGGCCGTCCCGGTCGCCGGGTCGCCGGCGTCGGCGGGCTTGCCGTGGGGGAGGGCCCAGACGGCGGTTCCCAGGCGCTCGTTGTGATCCAGCAGGTCGTTGTCCAGTGCGGCGAGGACCTCACGGGCGGAGGCCACGGAGACGCCGCCGACCTGGATCAGTGCCCGCACCAGACGCAGCCGGCGCAGGTGCTCCTCGCCGTACTCGGCCTGGGTGGCGGTGACCCGGCGGCCGGGCGGCAGCAGTCCCTCGCGCAGATAGAACTTCACGGTGGCGATGGCGACGCCGCTCTGTCTGCTCAGTTCCGACAGCCTCATGGCCGTGCGACCCCCTTGCTCGTGCCTCTTGCGTCCCGCAATGGAGAGTGTCACTATCCAAACATGGATAGCGGCACTATCCAATCGCTGTCCTCAAGGTCTGTCTCAGGGGGAAGGTGGGTTTCGTCATGGGTGACAAACCGATCGCGGGGCGTATGACCGCGGACGCGCACGGGGACGTCGTGGTGTTCTTGATCGGCATGCGCTTCAACAGCCTGCTGGCGGTGCGCAGTTGGCTGCCGGTGATGCGGGCCATGCCGCGCATGCTGCGGGAGCTGTCGCGGGAGCGGGAGCGGGGGATGCTCGGCGCGCAGACACTGCTGGGGCCACGGGTGCTGTACGTGGTGCAGTACTGGGAGTCGACCGAGAAGCTCTTCGCGTACGCCTCGGACGCCGACAAGGAGCACAGGCCCGCGTGGGCGGCGTTCAACCGGCGGATCCGTGAGGGGAAGGACAAGGTCGGCTTCTGGCACGAGACGTACGTCGTGCCGGCCGGCGGCTACGAGTCGGTGTACGTGAACATGCCCGCCTTCGGGCTCGGGCGGGCCACCGGCGTGGTGCCGGTCGGGCGACGCGGTGAGCGGGCGGCGGAGCGGCTCCGCGCGGTCTGAGCGGCCCGGGGCGGTCTGAGCGGAAGAACAGCGCGGAGGCGCGGATGCACCGTGCGCCCCGGGGGCCGGCCGCGGCGTCGAGGCCGGCCCCCGGGGCGTTTTCGTGCGCTCGGGTGCGCCACGCGGCCCTGTGAGCCTCGTGGCGCCGGGGGTCAGCCGGTGCGGCGCAGTGCCTCGGAGAGGCGGGAAGCGGCGTCGATGACCGCCTGGGCGTGCATCCGGCCGGGGTGGCGGCTCAGGCGCTCGATCGGGCCGGAGACCGAGACGGCGGCCACCACGCGGTTCGACGGGCCGCGCACGGGCGCGGAGACGGACGCGACGCCCGGCTCCCGCTCGCCGATGGACTGGGCCCAGCCCCGGCGCCGTACGCCGGACAGTGCCGTCGCGGTGAAGCGGGCTCCCTGCAGGCCCCGGTGCAGGCGCTCCGGCTCCTCCCAGGCCATGAGGATCTGGGCGGAGGAGCCCGCCTTCATCGTGAGCGTCGAGCCGACCGGGACGGTGTCCCGCAGTCCGGACAGGCGTTCCGCGGCGGCGACGCAGATGCGCATGTCGCCCTGGCGGCGGTAGAGCTGCGCGCTCTCGCCCGTGACGTCACGGAGGTGGGTGAGCACCGGCCCGGCGGTGGCCAGGAGGCGGTCCTCGCCGGCGGCAGCGGCCAGCTCGGCCAGACGCGGGCCGAGAATGAACCGGCCCTGCATGTCCCGCGCCACCATGCGGTGGTGTTCCAAAGCCACGGCCAGGCGGTGGGCCGTGGGTCGTGCCAGTCCGGTGGCCGCGACCAGACCCGCGAGGGTGGCCGGACCGGACTCCAGAGCGCTCAGGACGAGTGCCGCCTTGTCCAGAACGCCGACGCCGCTACTGTTGTCCATGCAACGATACTTGCGTCTCACTCTGTGAAACGCAAGTTCAATTTTCGGTGGAACGCGCCACCCTTGATGTCACGAAGTCACGGCGGCCCGGTGGACGAAAAGGGCCTGGCGGCGGACGCCCGGAAATCCGGTGCGCCGAATGCCGCGCCTCAAGATCTCTAGTTGGGTCGGCACACCTTATGTGCAGGCCGGAGGGAAAGCGATGGGTAGGACACTCGCGGAGAAGGTCTGGGACGACCATGTCGTCCGGCGCGCCGAGGGCGAGCCCGACCTCCTCTACATCGATCTGCACCTGCTGCACGAGGTGACCAGCCCGCAGGCCTTCGACGGCCTTCGCAAGAGCGGCCGTACGGTGCGCCGCCTCGACCTGACCATCGCGACCGAGGACCACAACACCCCCACTCTCGACATCGACAAGCCCATCGCCGACCCGGTCTCCCGCGCCCAGCTGGAGACGCTGCGCAAGAACTGCGCCGACTTCGGCGTGCGCCTGCACCCGCTGGGCGACGTCGAGCAGGGCGTCGTCCACGTCGTGGGCCCGCAGCTGGGCCTGACCCAGCCCGGCACCACCGTCGTCTGCGGCGACTCGCACACCTCCACGCACGGCGCCTTCGGCGCGCTGGCGTTCGGCATCGGCACCTCGCAGGTCGAGCACGTGCTGGCCACCCAGACGCTGCCCATGGCCCGCCCGAAGACCATGGCGATCACGGTCGACGGTGAGCTGCCCGAGGGCGTCACCGCCAAGGACCTGATCCTGGCGATCATCGCCCGGATCGGCACCGGCGGCGGCCAGGGCTACGTCCTGGAGTACCGCGGCTCGGCCATCGAGAAGCTCTCGATGGAGGCCCGGATGACCATCTGCAACATGTCGATCGAGGCCGGGGCCCGGGCAGGCATGATCGCCCCCGACGAGACCACGTTCGCCTATCTCCAGGGCCGTCCGCACGCCCCCGAGGGCGCCGACTGGGACGCCGCTGTCGCGTACTGGAAGACGCTGAGGACCGACGACGACGCCGAGTTCGACGCCGAGGTCGTCATCGATGCCGCCGCGCTGTCGCCGTTCGTCACCTGGGGCACCAACCCGGGCCAGGGCGCGCCGCTTTCGGCGTCCGTCCCCGACCCTGCTTCGTACGAAGACGCTTCGGAGCGCTTCGCCGCCGAAAAGGCCCTGGAGTACATGGGGTTGGAGGCCGGGCAGCCGCTGCGGTCCATCAAGGTGGACACCGTCTTCGTAGGCTCCTGCACCAACGGCCGCATCGAGGACCTGCGCGCCGCGGCGGACCTGCTGCGGGGCCGCAAAGTCGCCGACGGGGTACGGATGCTGGTCGTGCCGGGCTCCGCGCGGGTGGGCCTGCAGGCCGTCTCCGAGGGCCTGGACGTCGTCTTCAAGGAGGCCGGCGCCGAATGGCGGCACGCGGGCTGCTCCATGTGCCTGGGCATGAACCCGGACCAACTGGCTCCCGGTGAGCGCTCCGCGTCCACCTCCAACCGCAACTTCGAGGGCAGGCAGGGCAAGGGCGGCCGTACGCATCTGGTGTCGCCGCAGGTCGCCGCCGCGACGGCGGTCCTGGGGCACCTCGCCTCCCCGGCCGACCTGGCCCACGCCGAGACCCGTACGCCCGCTGGAGTCTGAGGATCATGGAAGCATTCACCACGCACACCGGCCGGGCCGTCCCGCTGCGCCGCAGCAACGTCGACACCGACCAGATCATCCCCGCCCACTGGCTCAAGAAGGTGACCCGGGACGGGTTCGAGGACGGGCTCTTCGAGGCCTGGCGAAAGGACCCCGAGTTCGTGCTCAACCGGCCCGAGCGGCAGGGCGCGACCGTGCTGGTCGCCGGCCCCGACTTCGGCACCGGCTCCTCCCGTGAGCACGCCGTCTGGGCGCTGCAGAACTACGGCTTCAGGGCCGTGATCTCCTCCCGCTTCGCCGACATCTTCCGCGGCAACTCACTGAAGAACGGCCTGCTCACGGTGGTGCTGGAGCAGAAGGTCGTGGACGCGCTGTGGGAGCTCACCGAGCGCGAGCCGCAGGCCGAGGTGACCGTCGACCTGGTCGCGCGCGAGGTGCGGGCGGAGGGCGTCACCGCCTCCTTCGAGCTGGACGAGAACTCCCGCTGGCGGCTGCTGAACGGGCTGGACGACATCTCCCTCACGCTGCAGAACGAGGACGACATCGCCACGTACGAGGCGGGGCGGCCCGCCTACAAGCCGCGCACCCTGAAGGTCTGAACCTTCGGCCCTCGCGGCGGTCGACTTTCGGCCACCCCACACCTGGCTGTACCCCCGATCGGCCCGATCGGGGGTGCGGCCTTTTTTCGCACCCGGATGGCCGCACCCGGCACCGTCCGTTCCTTCAACTTCCCACGTTATGACGGTTGTTGTTGGGGTACGCGAGCCTTGACAAAGCGGCTCCGGCCGCGTGCCGAGGGGCCGTTGGCGGCGCCAGTTGCCCCCCGGGCAGGCGACAACTCGCCCCAGATGGCACAATCTGTGCATGGAACACGACGGCCAACTCGAGCTCTATACGGCGGTCGCGGACCAACTCAAGGAAGCGCACGCAAGGGTGCGCGCACTGCAAGTCCCGGAGGGCGTACGGATGGCGCTGACCCGGAAGCTGCTGGTCATCACGGCCGCGGCCAAGCACGACCTCGCCGATGCGACAAAGCGTCTGGAGCGGTTCATCGCCGACCTCGACGCGGGGCGATTCCCCGAAGAGGAAGGCTGAATCACGTCAGGGGCAGCCGAGTCGGTTGCGGCACAAGGGTGATTAGCCCGTTTCGTGTTTGATTTGCGGTATATATCTGCCTAACGTGCGAAAAAGCTTGAACACTTTCGTTCTGGCGATGTCTCCGAAGGGGAAGACGTGAACAAGGCGCAGCTCGTAGAAGCGATTGCCGACAAGATGGGCGGCCGTCAGCAGGCCGCCGATGCTGTCGACCATGTACTGGACGCCATCGTCCGCGCCGTCGTCGCAGGTGAGCGGGTGTCGGTCACCGGCTTCGGCTCGTTCGAGAAGGTCGACCGTCCGGCTCGCTACGCCCGCAACCCCCAGACGGGCGAGCGGGTTCGGGTCAAGAAGACCTCCGTACCGCGGTTCCGCGCCGGTCAGGGCTTCAAGGACCTGGTGAGCGGCTCGAAGAAGCTCCCGCGCGGTGGTGAGGTGTCGGTCAAGAAGGCGCCCAAGGGCAGCCTGACCGGCGGTGCCGCGGCCACGGTCAAGAAGGCCGCGGCCAAGAAGACCACCAAGGCGGCCGCGAAGAAGGCCATCACGGCCAAGAAGACGACGGCCAAGAAGACCACGGCCGCCGCGAAGAAGACCACGGCGAAGAAGACGACCGCCAAGAAGACCACGGCGACCGCCAAGACCGCCGCCGCGAAGAAGACCACCGCCAAGAAGGCGACGGCCAAGAAGGCCCCGGCGAAGAAGGCGACGGCCAAGAAGGCCCCCGCCAAGAAGACCTCGGCACGCAAGACCACCGCCAAGAAGGCCACCGCCCGCAAGTAGACGAGGGCGCCGGGTACTCACGCGCCGGGCCGGACTCCGTCGAGGAGCCCGGCCCGCGGCGTGTTCAGGGGCAGGTCAGAGGGTCTGCAGCGTCACCAGCGTGATCTTCGGGCGCTCCTTGGGGCCCGTCACCTCGATCCGCACCCGCTGCCCGGGGCGCAGCAACCGCAGACCGCCCGCGTCGAACGCGGCAGCGTCGAAGGGCACCGGAGTACCGTCGTCGAGCAGGACCTGCCCGCTGCGCGTCTCGGCGTCGTACGTGTAGGCGGTGGCGTGCATGACGGCAGCCTACTGCCCGGAAATCAGCAGCCGCGCGGCCGCCGCAGCCGTCCGCGGCCCCACCCCCAGCGCCAGCGCCGTGCGCAGGTCGCCGGCGGTGTCGACGTCCTGGCGTACGGAATCCACGCCCGCGAGAGAGAGTTCCACCGCTCCGCCGCCGCGATGGCGGGCCCGCGAATCCGTGCCGAATGCCGGGAGCAATTCCCGGCCCGGTGCCGCCGCCAGCAAGGTCGTACCGATCGCCGCCGCATCCGGGAGAAATGCGCGGGGGAATTCCGCGGCCGCGTCCAGGACCTGTGCCAATTCCGCCGGCCGCAACGCCGGGAGATCGGCGTTCAGGGCCGCGACCGGGCTTTTCGGACGCCGGGCCCGTACGGCCGCCGCCCCGTGCGCCAGCGCCGCGTTCAGACCGCCGCCCGGCTCGTCCGGGACGATCCGCGCGCCCAGCGCCGCCAGCTCCCGGCCGGCCAGCTCGTCGTCCGTGACGACTGCCACATCCCGCACCGCCGGGCTGGCCAGCGCCGCGGCCACCGTGTCCTGGGCGAAGGCGAGGGCGAGACCCGGGCGCAGGGCGTCGGCGGCGGCGTCCGAGAGCCTGCTCTTGGCCCGCGCCAGGGGCTTCACAGGTACCACCAGGGTCCACAGCACGCGCGTTCGTCCCTCTCTTGTCGCGGTCATTGTCACCCGGCCCACCCGGCGGGTGCGGACTCGGGGCGTACGGTGTTCTCGACAGACCGACGGCCTGGGGCGACACTTGTGCGGCCCCCAGGCCTCAGAAGGAAGGTGTCCGTGTGCCCCGCCGCAGAATCGGCTTCTGGTACCGCTTCGCCGCGGTGATCTGTAAACCGCCGCTGGTGGTTCTGCTCAAGCGGGACTGGCGCGGAATGGAGCACATTCCGGCCGAGGGTGGCTTTATCACCGTGGTGAACCACAATTCGCACGTCGACCCCTTCGCGTACGCGCACTTTCAGTACAACACCGGACGTGTTCCGCGATTCCTGGCGAAGAGCGGGCTTTTCAAGAAGGGATTCGTCGGCGCCATGATGCGTGGCACCGGCCAGATCCCCGTCTACCGGGAGAGCACGGACGCGCTCAGCGCCTTCCGGGCCGCGATCAACGCCGTGGAGCGCGGCGAATGCGTCGCCTTCTACCCCGAGGGCACCATCACCCGCGACCCGGCCGGCTGGCCCATGACCGGCAAGACCGGTGCCGCGCGCGTCGCGCTGAAGACCAAGTGCCCGGTCATCCCGGTCGCCCAGTGGGGCGCCAACGAGCTGCTGCCGCCGTACGCCAAGAAGCCCGACCTCCTCCCGCGCAAGACCCACCACGTGCTGGTCGGCCCCCCGGTGGACCTCTCCCGCTTCTACGGCAAGGACATGACCGCGGACGTCCTCAAGGAGGCCACCGAGGTCATCATGGCCGCGATCACCGGCCAGCTGGAGGAGATTCGCGGCGAGCGGGCACCCGAGTCCCCGTACGACCCGAAGCGCGAACGCGACGAGCAGCGGCGCCGGACGCAGGCCCAGAAGTTCGGCCGGGCGGCCGCCACCGCGGCGGGCGGCGACGAGGGCCGGCAGCCGATCCGCGGGGCTGCCGGCGTAGCCGATCGGGAAGCGGCTGGTCATGCGGGTCGGGAAGCAGCCGGGCAGGCCGGCGGCGAAGAGGGGCAGGGCAAGTGAGCAAGCCGGTCAAGGCGGCGGTCTTCGCCGCCGGTTCGTGGGGCACCGCCTTCGCCATGGTGCTCGCCGACGCGGGGTGCGAGGTCACCCTCTGGGCGCGGCGGGCGGAGGTGGCCGAGGCCATCAACTCCGGCCGGACCAACCCCGACTACCTCCCGGGCTTCGAACTCCCCGCGAACCTGCGTGCCACCACCGACGCCGCCGAGGCGGCCGCCGGAGCCGACTTCACGGTGCTGTCCGTCCCCTCGCAGACGCTGCGCGGCAACCTCGCCGCCTGGGCGCCACTGCTCGCCCCCGACACGGTCCTGGTCTCGCTGATGAAGGGCGTCGAACTGGGCTCCGCCATGCGGATGAGCGAGGTGATCACGGACGTCGCCAAGGTCCCCGCGCAGCGGGTCGCGGTCGTCACGGGGCCGAACCTCGCGCGCGAGATCGCCGCCCGGATGCCGGCCGCCTCCGTGGTGGCCTGCACCGACGAGGCGGTCGCCCAGCGGCTCCAGGCCGCCTGCCACACGCCGTACTTCCGCCCGTACACCAACACCGACGTCGCCGGCTGTGAACTCGGTGGCGCGGTCAAGAACGTCATCGGGCTCGCCGTCGGCATCGCGGACGGGATGGGGCTCGGCGACAACGCCAAGGGCTCGCTCATCACCCGCGGTCTCGCGGAGACGACCCGGCTGGGCCTGGCGATGGGCGCGGACCCGCTGACCTTCTCCGGACTCGCGGGCCTCGGTGACCTCGTGGCCACCTGTTCCTCCCCGCTCTCGCGCAACCACACCTTCGGCACCAACCTCGGCAAGGGCATGACCCTGGAGGAGACCATCGCGGTCACCCGGCAGACCGCCGAGGGCGTCAAGTCCTGCGAGTCGGTGCTGGATCTGGCGCGACGGCACGGCGTCGACATGCCCATCACCGAGACGGTGGTCGGCATCGTGCACGAGGGCAAGCCTCCGGTGGTCGCCCTGAAGGAGCTGATGTCGCGCAGCGCGAAGGCTGAGCGACGCTGAGCGACGCGGCCCCACGGACGCTGTCTCCGGCCCCTACCACCGGGTACTCTCATCGCGATATGAGCACCGAGAACCTCCCCCAGAGCCCCGAGCAGCCGTCTCGCAAGCCGCGTGTGGCCGTCGTGTTCGGTGGGCGCAGCTCCGAACACGGGATCTCCGTGGTCACCGCCGGCGCCGTACTGCGTGCCGTCGACCGGACCAAGTACGAGGTCCTGCCGATCGGCATCACCCAGGACGGCCGGTGGGCGCTCACCGCCGACGAGCCGGAGCGGATGGCGATCGCCGATCGCCGTACGCCCACCGTCGACGACCTCGCCGACTCGGGCGAGGGCGGTGTCGTGCTCTCCGTCGACCCGGGCAGCCGCGAAGTCGTGTACAGCGAGCCGGGTTCCGTGCCGAAGGCGCTCGGCGAGGTCGATGTCGTCTTCCCGGTGCTGCACGGCCCCTACGGCGAGGACGGCACCCTCCAGGGCCTGCTGGAACTCTCCGGCGTTCCGTACGTGGGCGCCGGTGTGCTCGCCTCGGCCGTCGGCCAGGACAAGGAGTACATGAAGCGGGTGTTCACCTCGTTCGGGCTGGCGGTGGGCCCGTACCTGGTCGTCCGGCCGCGCGAGTGGCAGCGGGACCAGTCCGGGGCGCGGCGGCGGATCGCGGAGTTCGCGGGTGAGCACGGCTGGCCGCTGTTCGTGAAGCCCGCGCGCGCGGGCTCGTCGATCGGCATCACCAAGGTCGAGTCCTTCGAGGGCCTCGACGAGGCGATCGCCGAGGCCCAGCGCCACGACCCGAAGATCATTGTGGAGGCCGCGCTGCGCGGTCGCGAGATCGAGTGCGGCGTCCTGGAGTTCGAGGACGGTCCCCGGGCATCCGTCCCCGCGGAGATCCCGCCGCCGGACGCGCACGCGTACTACGACTTCGAGGCGAAGTACATCGACTCGACCCCCGGCATCGTCCCCGCCCCCCTCACGGACGAGCAGACCGCCGAGGTGCAGCGCCTCGCCGTGGAGGCCTTCGAGGCCGCGTCCTGCGAGGGCCTGGTCCGCGCGGACTTCTTCCTCACCGAGGCGGGCGAGTTCGTGATCAACGAGATCAACACGATGCCCGGCTTCACGCCGATCTCGATGTACCCGCAGATGTGGCAGGCGAGCGGCGTGACCTACGCGGAGCTGGTGGACCGCCTGATCCAGGCAGCCCTGAACCGCTCGACGGGCCTCAGGTAGACGCCTCCGATGCCTCCGGGGGCGCGGGCAACCGCGCGAACGACCCCGAACGAACCCGAACGACCGCGGGCGGCCCCGAGCCGGCACACCAGGGCTCGGGGACCCGGCGGCTAGTCGGCGATCCCCTCAGGAATCGCCGATTTCACCGCCGGGGCCAGATCGATCAGCACACCCGCGCTGTCCTGCCCCTCGGGCACGCGCACCTCGACATACGCCGTGCGGTTCGCGCTGGTGAACAGGTAGCCCCCGTCCCGCTTCTGCTGCAACCAGTCGACGCCGTTCACGCCACCGGCCACGGCGTCCGGATCCCGGCCCTCGGCCACCTTCGGGTCCACCATCTTCGACGGCCGGGCCACCCCGCAGCGCAGTATGATCACCGGGCTTCCCCAGCCCGCCGTGAGCACGGACCGGGGCTCGGGGTCGTTCCGGCTCAGACCGTCCACCCTGCGCGGCAGTTCGCTGTCCAGGTTCTGGCACAGCTTCGTCACTGCCGGAGAGGTACTGGGAACCGCGACGTCGGCGCTGTCGTCTGCTGAGGAGCAGCCCACGGCGGTGATCAGCAGCGCGGAAGCGGGCAGACCGATGAGCCGGTGACGGGAAATCTTCACCGGCCAAGGGTAGACGGGGACTACAGATGGACGACCGGGCAGGTCAGGGTGCGGGTGATGCCGTCCACTTGCTGGACCTTGGCGACCACCATGCGGCCCAGGTCGTCGACGGTGTCGGCCTGGGCACGCACGATGACGTCGTACGGTCCTGTCACGTCCTCGGCCTGGATCACCCCAGGGATCTTGCTGATCGTCTCGGCGACGGTCGACGCCTTGCCGACCTCCGTCTGGATCAGGATGTACGCCTGTACCACGGAACCTCCAGGGCGGCCACGAGGATCATGTGGGGAAAAGGAACGCCACGGTATCGCGTTGCCGCTCGCCGCGGGGAGACCTGCGGGGGGTGGGGCTCACGTGCCGGGGTGCAGGCACGGCTGACGGGGACGGCCGGGAGGGCCGGACCGCCGGCCACGGGGGGCCGGGCGGCGGTCACTACGACCGTATCGAGGACACTGATGACCCGCGACCGGGCACACTGAGGGACAGAAGGGGCGTAAGGGAAATGAAGGGGACTGTTGGTGAGCTCGGGGAGTTCGGGCTCATCAGGGAGCTCACCTCCCGCCTCACCACCACCCCGGCGGTGCGGGTCGGGCCGGGGGACGACGCCGCGGTGGTCGCCGCGCCCGACCGCCGGGTCGTGGCCAGCACCGACATCCTGCTGGAGGGACGGCACTTCCGCCGGGACTGGTCCACGGCGTACGACGTCGGGCGCAAGGCGGCGGCCCAGAACCTCGCGGACATCGCCGCCATGGGCGCCGTTCCGACCGCGCTGCTGCTCGGCCTCGTCGTGCCGGCCGAACTCCCGGTCACCTGGCCGACCGAGCTGATGGACGGACTGCGCGACGAGTGCCAGGTCGCGGGCGCGTCCGTGGTCGGCGGCGACGTCGTCCGCGGGGACACCATCACGGTGTCGATCACCGCGCTCGGCGATCTGCGCAACCAGGAGCCCGTCACACGGGCCGGCGCGCAGCCCGGCGACCTCGTCGCCGTGACCGGCTGGCTCGGCTGGTCGGCGGCCGGATACGCGGTGCTCTCCCGCGGCTTCCGCTCACCGCGCGCCTTCGTCGAGGCGCATCGGCGACCGGAGCCGCCGTACCACGCGGGTCCGGCGGCGGCCGGGCTGGGCGCGACGGCGATGTGCGACGTCAGCGACGGGCTGATCGCCGACCTCGGGCACATCGCGGAGGCGAGCAAGGTCCGCATCGACGTCCGGTCCGGCGCGGTCGACATCCCCTCGCAGATGCACGACATCGGGCAGGCGGTGGGTGTCGACCCGCTCCAGTGGGTGCTGTCCGGAGGAGAGGACCACGCGATCGTGGCGACCTTCCCGCCGGACGTGAAGCTGCCCGCCCGCTGGAAGGTGATCGGCGAGGTGCTCAACCCCTCGGCGCTGCCCCAGGTGACCGTCGACGGGGCCCCGTGGACCTCCCAGGGCGGCTGGGACCACTTCGGGGGGATCGAGTCATGAGCGCGCCACCCAGAGTGCTCACCGTCGCCGGCTCCGACTCCGGCGGAGGCGCCGGCGTCCAGGCGGACCTGAAGACGATGCTCGCGCTCGGAGTGCACGGCATGAGCGTGATCACGGCGGTGACCGCGCAGAACAGCCTCGGTGTGCAGGGCGTCTGGGAACTGCCCGTGGAGGCCGTGCGGGCCCAGTACCGCAGTGTCGTCGACGACATCGGCGTACAGGCCGTGAAGACCGGGATGCTGGCCTCGGCGGAACTGGTCGAGGCGGTGGCCGAGTTGATCGCCGGGACGGACGCGCCGGCCGTCGTCGACCCGGTGGGGGTCTCCAAGCACGGTGACTCGCTGCTGGCGGCCTCCGCGCTGGAGTCGGTACGGACGCATCTGCTGCCGGTCGCGACCGTGGTCACGCCGAACCTCGACGAGGTCAGGCATCTGACCGGGGTGCGGGTCGAGTCCGAGGACCAGATGCGCGAGGCGGCGGCGGCCGTGCTGGGGTACGGGCCGCGGTGGGTCGTGATCAAGGGCGGTCATCTGGAGGGCGAGGCAGTCGACCTGCTCACCGACGGCTCCGAGGAGCACTGGCTGCGCGCCCCCCGCCTCGACAACCGGCACACGCACGGCACGGGCTGCACGCTGGCCTCCGCGATCGCCTCCGGGCTGGCGCGGGGGCTCGCCGTGCCGGAGGCGGTACGGGCGGCGAAGGAGTACGTCACCGGGGCCATCGCGGCCGGATTCGCGCTCGGCGGCGGGATCGGGCCGGTGGACCACGGCTGGCGCCTGCGGGGCTGACTCCTGGGCCTGGGTCCACCCGAGAACGGGGCCCAGGCTCACCCGGCCCACCGGGCAAGGGCGGGTACAGCAAGGACGAAGAGGCGGCGCACAGCAAAAAGCCGGCCCACCTGAGGTGGACCGGCTGATGCAGCAAACCAGCAGTGGCCGCGCGCTTAGCTGTGCGTCAGCGCGAGACCTTGCCGGCCTTGATGCACGAGGTGCAAGCGTTCACGCGCTTCGGCGTCCCGCCCACCACGGTACGCACACGCTGGATGTTCGGGTTCCAGCGGCGGGACGTACGGCGGTGCGAGTGCGAGATGTTGTTGCCGAAGCCCGGCCCCTTGCCGCAGACGTCGCAGTTGGCAGCCACGGGTCACTCCAAAGACTTCAGATGCACTTACGGTTGATCCCGGCATGCCGGGATCGAAATCTTGGGCTCTCGCGAGCCGTCCGAGATCTGAGTGGCGCTGCCAGGGGGAATGGCCCGATCAGGATCGGGCAACCGGAGCAGCATACAACGGCTGCGCCCGTACAACGAAATTACCATGGCTGCTCAGGGGCCCGCCCCGCCCTCTTCCGGTGGTCACGGGCCCCGGGGCTACGCTGCGTCCCACGTCCAGCAGTCAGACTCCGCGTCTGCGACATGATCGGCCGGGCAGGTCCTAGGAGGCGCAGGTGCCGCAGACATTCCTCGATGCGCTCGCGGTGCGCACCTGGTGCGGTCTCGCGCTGGAGGCGCTCGGACGCGCGCGTGAGGAGATCGACGCGATCAACGTGTACCCGGTCGCGGACGGGGACACCGGCACCAATCTCTACCTGACCGTCGAGTCGGCGGTGGGCGCGGTCGAGGCGGTCTTCGCCGCCCACGAGGTCGACTCCCCGAACCCCGGGCGGCCCTCGCTGGCCGAGGCCGCGCAGGCGATGGCCCATGGGGCGCTGATCGGCGCGCGGGGCAACTCCGGGACGATCGTCGCACAGCTGCTGCGTGGCATGGCGCAGGTGCTCGCCGCCGGCAGTGACGACGCCCACACCGACGGGGAGCGGCTGCGGCTCGCGCTGCGTCGGGCGGCCGACGCCGCCCGACAGGCGGTGGCGCACCCCGTGGAGGGCACGGTCCTGTCGGTCGCCTCGGCCGCAGCCGACGCGGCCGGGGGAGCGGAGGGCGACTGCGGGACGGTCGCCCGGGCCGCCTACGAAGGGGCGCGAGTGGCACTGGCCGCGACTCCGGGACAGCTGGCCGTCCTGGAGCGCGCGGGGGTGGTGGACGCCGGCGGGCGGGGTCTGGTCGCGGTGCTGGCGGCGCTGGTGGAGACCCTCACGGGGGAGGCGCCGGGTGCGGTCGCGGTGGCGGCCGGCGCGCGGCACACGCGCGTGCGGGCGCCGCACGGCGACCAGGACACCGGGAGCGGGACGGAGTGCGCCGAGCCGGGCGGTCCGGCGTACGAGGTGATCTACCTCCTGGAGGCCGGGGATCTCGCCGTGGCGCGCCTGAAGGAGCGGCTCGACGCCCTCGGGGACTCGCTCGTCGTGGTCGGCGGCGACGGGCTGTGGCACGTCCACGTGCACGTGGACGACGCGGGCGCCGCGGTGGAGGCGGGCGTCGAGGCCGGACGGCCGTACCGGATCAGGATCACGCACTTCGGCGAAGGCGACGTGCACACGGTACGAGGCGAAGGGCGCCCCCGGGAGCGCGTCCAGCGCGCCGTGGTGGCCGTCGTGCCAGGGGAGGGGCTGGCCGGGCTGTACGCCGAGGCGGGCGCCACGACCGTGCTGGCGCGTCCCGGGGAGCCGCCCGCGAGCGGGGAACTCGCCGAGGCGATGCGGCGGGCGCACGCGCGCGAGGTCGTGCTGCTGCCCAACGATCCCGAACTGCGTCACACCGCCGCCGCGGCGGCCGAACAGGTCCGCGGGGAGGGGATCCGCGTCTCCATGATCCCCACCCGCTCCGCGGTCCAGGGCATCGCGGCGCTCGCGGTGCACGAGCCGGAGCGCCGCTTCGACGAGGACGTCGTGTCCATGACCTCGGCGGCGGGGGCGACCCGGTACGGCGAGGTCGCCGTCGCGGAGCGTCAGGCCTGGACCATGGCCGGCATCTGCCAGGCCGGTGACGTCCTCGGTCTCATCGACGGGGACGTGGCCATGATCGGGACGGACGTGACGGGCGTCGCCGGGACCGTGCTGGACCGGATGCTCGCGGCCGGCGGTGAGCTGGTGACCCTGGTGCTCGGGGACGAGGCCCCGCAGTCCGTCGCCGACCACCTCCAGGCCCGGGTGCGGGAGGCCTATCTCGCCGTCGACACGGTGGTGTACCGGGGCGGGCGGCAGGGGGCGCTGCTGCTGATCGGCGTGGAATAGGCCCGCGCCGCCCCTAGCAACCCTCCTGCTCCCCTCCCTCTCCCTCCCGCACGACCCGCAGCATCTGCTCCGCCTCGGCCTGCCGCTCCCCGGCCCCCTCGTCGTCCTCGGCGGCCTCGGCGTACGCCTCCAGCACCGCACGCGCGCGGGCCGCCGCCTCGGCGCAGCGGCCCAGGTCGGCCGCCAGCCAGCCCGCGGCGAGTTCCGCGCCGGTGCGGGCGTGCCGGGCGTCGGCGCCGAGCGAGGCGAACACGGAGATGGCCTCCTCCACCTCCGTCAGGGCTTCTTCGAACGCGGCGCGGATCGAGCCGTCCTCGGCGTCCTCGGCCGACGAGCGGGCGAGCAGGTCGCCGAACTGGCGGTGGGTGTGCCCGAGTTCGGCGGTGAGCCGGTGCCGCGACTCCTCGTCGGCCGCGGTGCTCAGGGCGCCGGCGCACTCCTGGACGGCCGCCGCCATCAGTTCACGTGCGGCCTCCGTGCCGTCGTCGGTGCGCAGCGCGAGCCACGCACGGGCGCGCAAGGAGCGGACGAGGCCGTGGACGTTGCCCAGGGAACGCCACAGCTCGCCCGCGCGCGCGTAGGCCTGGTCCGCCTCGGCCGGCATGCCGGCGTGCCCCAGGGACTCGGCGGCGAGGTGGGCCAGGGTGGCGTGGTCGTGCTGCTCGGGCCAGTGCCGGGCGATCTCGGCCGCCTGCAGCCGGCGTTCGGCGGACGCCCGGTGCTCGCCGAGCTCGCTGAGACAGTCGCCGAGCCACCACTGCGTCTGGACGATCGCGCCGTCGCCGTGTGTCTCGGCGCTCAGTTCGGGCAGCGCGGACTCCAGCACCTCGGCGGCCTCGGCCCAGCGCCCCTGCCGTAGCAGGAACCCGCCGAGCAGATGCCGTGCCCAGACGCCGAAGGTCGGCCCCTCACCCGCCTCGTCGGCCCAGTGGGCCGCGTCCAGTGCATGCTCGGCGGCCTCCTCGGACTCCCCCCGGCCGCCCAGCACCTCGGCCAGCTGGAGGTGCAGCTGGGCCCGTCCGGTGGCTTCCAGATGGGGTCCGCCGTGCTCCAGGGCCGCCCTCAGCGCCCGCTCGGCCTCCGTGGTGTCGCCGAGATGCTGGGCGAGGCCGGCCAGCCGGGCCTCGTACTCCACCGCGAACCACGGCAGTCCCGCGTCCACGTATGCCGACGCGGCCCGCGCGAACAGCCCGGCGGCCTTCTCGACGTCCCCGTGGTGCACGGCCAGCTCGCCGAGCATGGCCCGGCCCTCGGCCGCCCGTGAGGCCAGCCGGACGTCGTCCCCGGTGTGGCCCTCGACGAGCGCCAGCACCTCCCGTACCGCCGCCTCGGCCTCCGCCGGCACGGTGGCCCGCGAGGCGCCGTCCGCGGCGCTGTCGTCGGCCTCGTGGACCCGCCGCATCAGGATCCGTGCCCGGCCCATCAGGACGGACGCGGTCTGCCCCACGCCGGTGCCGTCCTCGGCGTAGAGGGCGAGGATCTCGTCGTAGGGCCCGGCGACCGCCTCGACGGCCTCGTCGAGGTGACCGGCGAGCGCACGGACGTACGCGGCACGCGCGCGTGCCGCCAGGGCCTCGCCCGGGTCGCCCGCCTCGGCGTACAGCTCGGCGGCGCGTTCGAAGAGCTCGGCGCCCCCGGGGCCCAGGCCCATCGCCTCGTGGTCGGCGATCTCCGCCCGGTCGCGGGCGTCCAGTTCGGCGGCCCGGGCGGCCACCGCGACGGCCGCCCAGGCCTCCACGGCGTTCGGCCGCAGGGAGTCCGACAGCTGCCGCGCCTCGGCCAGCAGCGCGGCCAGATCCGGCTGCTCCCCGGTGGCCGCGGACGTGGGCGTCACCGGCGCCGGGGCGGCGGGGCGTGCGGGGCGGCCCAGCCGGTCCGAGCGCACCCCCAGGGCGAGCCGGTCCACCAGCGGACGCTGGTCCATACGCGCGCGTGCCCGCTCGCCGACATGCGCCGTGCCGTTGCGCAGGTCGAACCGCGCCGCGAGGGCGAGGGCCTCCTCGCGCGCGTGGGCGGCCAGTTCGCGTGCCGTCCATGTCCGGCCCGCCGGACCCGGCACCTGGCGCTCGCCCAGGCCCAGCTCGGTCAGCCGGTCCATGAGCAGGGCCACCACGCACATGAAGTCCAGCCGGCTGCGCGGATGCCCGGTGTCCGTGAAGTACGCCGGGCGCTCGGCCAGCAGCTCCAGGCCGCGCGCCTCGTTGCCGCTGAGCGCGCAGAACTCGACGTGGTCCGCGTAGGCGCCGCGCATGCTCTCCATGGCCCGCACGAGCCGGAAGCCCCGCAGGTGGTGGGCGCGCGCCTCGTCGAGGCGGCCCAGCCGCAGCAGGGGCGTCAGGGACGACGCCAGGACCGAGTGCGGCTCGTGGGCGCACGCGAACTCGCCGTCCAGAACGGGCGTCCACAGCCGAAGGGCCTCGGCGTCCCGCCCGCGCTCCACCTGCCACGAGCCCTGCCCGTGCAGCTCGCACGCGTGGCAGTCGGCCATGCCGTCCCGGTCGGCCGCCAGCCACGCCGCGTACGCCCGCTCCGCTCGCTCCAGGTCCCCGATGTGCGCGGCCACGCTGAACTCGGCGCTGCGCACCGCCCGTTCGGAGTGCCCGGCGAGGCGGTAGCGGTGCTCCATCTCACCGAGCCACTTCTCGACGGCGGCCAGCGGGATGTGCGGCTGGTCGAGCATCCCGGCCGACATCCACTTGAAGACCCAGTGCAGCGAATGGGTCTCGTACTCGTCGAACTCCCCGGGGTGCTCGTCCCACATGCGCAGCAGACGCGCGAAGGGGACGAACATCTTGTCCTTCTCGGAGCTGTAGTTGTAGACCTTCAGCTGGTGCCCGAGCGCCTCGATCACGGCGAGCGGGACGTTCAGCTTCTCGGCCTGGGCGAGCAGCTGCTCCGCGCGCGCGTTGCGGGCGGGCCCCTCGGGCTGCTCGGAGTTCTCCGCCATCGCCCGGCGCAGCGCGTCGAAGTCCGTGATCTCAGTCATCGTGACCCTCCCCCGGGGAGTCGGTGTCGCTGTGGGTGGCCCATTCCAGGAGGCCGATGAACGCCCGGTTGAGCAGCGCGGAGTCGGCGGGCCGCAGCGGACGCTGCGCCATCAGCAGGGCCTGGCCGTACAGCGACTCCGTGGCGGTGCCGACGAGTTCCGGATCGGGCACGGAACTGATCCGCCGGATGAGCGGGTTGAGGTGGTTGAGGACCAGACGCGCGCGGGGGGCACTGCCGCGCAGCGAACCCAGGATGCCCGCCCACAGGTCGTCGGCCTCCTCCTCGGCGGCCGCGCGGGCCTGCTCGTGCCGGGCCGCCCGGTCGTCCAGGTGCAGCGCGGGCACGGACAGCGGGTGGAAGGCCCGCAGGGCCACGTCACAGCCCAGCGGGTCCAGCCTGGCCCGCGCCGCCGCCAGGAAGCCCGACAGGGCCAGTTCCTCGGCCGGATCGACGGCATCCAGGTGGGCGGTCACGGTGTCCGCGTCCAGCTCGGCGACGACCGTGCCCGGCCGCACCGACGGCAGCGCCTGGACGAGTTCGCTGTCGTAGGTGTAGCCGCCGTTGACGACGCCGACGCCCTGCGCGGAGGCGATCGGGGCGACCTGCCGGTACTCCTCGACCGTGCGCGTGAAGTGCACCACCGGGTGGCGCAGCGCGAACTCCTCCAGGGACAACTGGCCGTCCGTCGTCTCGAACGGCAGCCACGGCAGCATCGTGCGGAGCATCTCCGTGTCGTGCCGTGCCAGGGACTTCACCCCCAGGTGGTGCACCGACAGGAACGCCGCGAGCCGCTCCGGATCACCGGCGGCGAGGCCGGTCAGCCAGGACCGAATCCTTTCGCCCAGGGCGTCCCGTACGGCGGCCAGTGTCTCGTCCTCGTACAGCGACTCGCGCGACGCCGTGGGCCGCAGACTGTCGGTGTCGAGCACGCAGCGCACGAAGAACGCCCAGTCGGGCAGCAGCTGTTCGGCCCGTTCGGTGAGCAGCATGCCCTTCAGGTGCACCCGGTGCCGCGCGCGCTGCGCCGGGCTGACCGCGGCGGGCAGCACGTACGCCACCCCGCGGATCCCCGCCAGCGGCACGTTCAGCTCGATCGAGTCCAGCGGGGTGAAGCCGAACAGGTCGTGGCAGTGCCGGGCCAGGGCCACCCGCCGGGTGGCGGGGGAGGGGTAGGGCCGGTCCCACGGCGCGGGCAGGTCGGTGACCTCCTCGTCGCCCACCCGCACGTCGTACGGCAGCAGCGAGCCGAAGTCCCGCGCCAGCGCGAGCACCCGCTCCCCGGTGAGCCACTCGCCGGCGCCCGCCCGCGCCTCCAGGTGCACGGTGGTACCCGGCTCGGGCCGGGCGCTGTCCGGCAGCGTCCGCACGGTGTACGAGCCGTCGTCCGTCGCCGTCCACTCCACGGGCCGGGCATCCGGCGTACGGGCGCTGCGGCTGACGACCCGGATCCGCTCGGCCACCACGAAACAGGCGAGCAGCCCGATGCCGAACTGCCCGAGGAACTCGGCGCGGACCTCCTGGATGCCGTCGGCCCGCTTGGAGCTGCGCCCGATGGTCGCCAGCAGGCTGTGCACGTCGGACTCGGTGAGCCCCACGCCGGTGTCCTCCACCCGCAGGGTGCCCGCGTCGGCGTACAGCCGCACCCGCGCCGGTGCCTGGGGCTCTTCGGCCCGGCGGGCGGTGATGGCGTCGACCGCGTTCTGGAGCAGTTCGCGCAGGTAGACCTTGGGGCTGGAGTAGAGGTGATGGGAGAGCAGGTCCACCAGGCCACGCAGATCGACCTGGAACGTATGAGGTGAAGGGGAGGCCTGAGATGCCTGTGAGGTCTGGGAGTCCATCGTCACGGCGCCGGTGGGGGGAGTGCCTCGGCGCGGGGTCGGGCGGTCCCGGTGAGGCGGTGACCGCGAAAAGGATGGCCGGAGCGCGTCATCCTAGAGCCGGATCGAGCCGCCTGACCAGGGGTTTCCCAAGAGATATACGGATCTGCCGCCAGGGCGTCCGCGCCGATGTCAGTGCCGTGGTGTGCAATGGATCTCGTGCCCGCACTGGACGAACCACTGAAGAAGGTGCTCGGCCCCGCCACCGCGAAGGTGATGGCCGAGCATCTCGGCCTGCACACCGTCGGCGACCTCCTGCACCACTATCCGCGCAGATACGAGGAGCGCGGCCAGCTCACGCACCTGGCCGACCTCCCCATGGACGAGCACGTCACGGTGGTCGCCCAGGTCGCCGACGCCCGCCTGCACAGCTTCGCCTCCGCCAAGGCGCCCCGCGGCAAGGGCCAGCGCCTGGAAGTGACGATCACCGACGGCAGCGGCCGGCTCCAACTGGTCTTCTTCGGCGCCGGGGTGCACAAGCCCCACAAGGAACTGCTGCCAGGCACCCGCGCGATGTTCGCCGGGAAGGTCTCCGTCTTCAACCGCAGGCTGCAACTGGCACACCCGGCCTACGAGTTGCTGAAAGGGGACGCCGAGGAGGCGATCGACACCTGGGCGGGTGCCCTCATCCCGATCTACCCGGCGACCGCCAAGCTGGAGTCCTGGAAGATCGGCAAGGCCGTCCAGACCGTCCTGCCCAGCGCCCAGGAGGCCGTCGACCCCCTCCCGGACGCCCTCCGCGAGGGCCGTGGCCTGGCCTCCCTCCCCGAGGCCCTGCTGAAGATCCACCGCCCGCACACCAAGGCGGACATCGGCGCCGCCCGTGACCGCCTGAAGTGGGACGAGGCCTTCGTCCTCCAGGTCGCCCTGGCCCGTCGCCGGCACGCCGACGCCCAGCTCCCGGCGGTGCCCCGCAGGCCCGCCCCCGACGGCCTCCTCGCCGCCTTCGACGACCGGTTGCCGTTCACCCTCACCGAGGGCCAGCAGAAGGTCTCCCGGGAGATCTTCGACGACCTGGCCACCGACCACCCGATGCACCGGCTGCTGCAGGGCGAAGTCGGATCGGGGAAGACGATGGTGGCCCTGCGCGCCATGCTCGCCGTCGTCGACGCGGGCGGGCAGGCCGCCATGCTCGCGCCCACCGAGGTGCTCGCCCAGCAGCACCACCGCTCGGTCGTCGAGATGATGGGTGAGCTGGCCGAGGGAGGGATGCTCGGCGGCGCCGAGCACGCCACCAAGGTGGTGCTGCTGACCGGCTCGATGGGTACCGCCGCCCGCCGCCAGGCACTGCTCGACCTGGCCACCGGGGAAGCCGGGATCGTGATCGGCACGCATGCGCTGATCGAAGACCGGGTGCAGTTCCTCGACCTCGGCCTGGTCGTCGTCGACGAGCAGCACCGCTTCGGCGTCGAGCAGCGCGACGCCCTGCGCGGCAAGGGCAAGCAGCCGCCGCACCTGCTGGTCATGACCGCCACGCCCATCCCGCGCACGGTCGCCATGACGGTCTTCGGCGACCTGGAGACCTCGGTCCTGGACCAGTTGCCGGCCGGCCGCTCCCCGATCGCCAGCCATGTCGTCCCCGCCGCCGACAAACCGCACTTCCTGGCCCGGACCTGGGAGCGGGTGCGCGAGGAGGTCTCCCAGGGCCACCAGGCCTACGTCGTCTGCCCGCGCATCGGCGACGAGGAGGACGACCCCAGGGCCGCGAAGAAGAAGTCGGCCGAGGACGAGGCCGAGAAGCGCCCCCCGCTCGCCGTCCTCGACATGGCCGACCAGCTCGCGGGCGGCCCGCTGAAGGGTCTGCGGGTCGAGGTGCTGCACGGCAGGATGCAGCCCGACGACAAGGACGCCGTGATGCGCCGCTTCGCCGCCGGCGAGACGGACGTCCTCGTCGCCACCACCGTCATCGAGGTCGGGGTGAACGTGCCGAACGCCACCGTGATGGTGATCATGGACGCCGACCGCTTCGGCGTCTCCCAGCTCCATCAGCTGCGCGGCCGCGTCGGCCGTGGCTCGGCCCCCGGCCTGTGCCTGCTGGTCAGCGAGATGCCCGAGGCGAGCGCCGCCCGGCAGCGGCTGAACGCGGTGGCGGCCACGCTCGACGGCTTCGAGCTCTCCCGCATCGACCTCGAACAGCGGCGCGAGGGCGACGTCCTCGGCCAGGCCCAGTCCGGCGCCCGCACCAGCCTGCGGGTGCTCGCCGTCATCGAGGACGAGGAGATCATCGCCGAGGCGCGCGAGGAGGCCGCCGCCCTGGTCGCCGCGGACCCCGACATCACCGGCCTGCCGGGCCTGCGCACGGCCCTGGACGCCCTCCTGGACGAGGAGAGGGAGCAGTACCTGGAGAAGGGGTGACCGCGGTGTCGTCGCCGGCCCGGGCGGCGACCCCAGGGGCGGGAGGGACCGCGCGGGCGGCGCCGACGGGACCGCGGACGCCCATGAGGGAACGCACTGCCTTCCCGCCTGCCAGACTGAACGCGTACGAGACCCCACCCCAAGGACCCAAGATGACCCGCGTGATCGCCGGCGCAGCCGGTGGACGCCGCCTGGCCGTCCCGCCAGGGACCGGCACGCGCCCCACCTCCGACCGCGCCCGCGAGGGACTCTTCTCCACGTGGCAGTCCCTGCTGGGCGGCCCCCTGGACGGCGAACGCGTGCTCGACCTCTACGCCGGCTCCGGCGCCGTCGGCCTGGAGGCCCTCTCACGTGGCGCCGGCCACACCCTGCTGGTCGAGGCCGACGCCAGGGCGGCCCGCATCATCCGGGAGAACGTGCACAACCTCGGTCTGCCCGGTGCCGAGGTCAGGCCGGGCAAGGCGGAACAGATCATCCGCACCCCGCCGGCGGGGGAGCCGTACGACCTCGTGTTCCTCGACCCGCCGTACGCGGTCACGGATCACGATCTTCGCGAGATTCTGCTCACACTCCGTACGGAGGGGTGGCTCGCCGAGGAAGCCCTCGTCACCGTGGAGCGCAGCACCAGAGGCGGTGAATTCGGGTGGCCGGAGGGCTTCGAGGCACTCCGGACCCGTCGCTACGGCGAGGGAACGTTTTGGTACGGTCGCGCCGCCTCCACGTGCGAAGACGCACCATGACCGGACCTGAGAGCGAGGGATCTCAAGTGCGCCGAGCCGTCTGTCCCGGGTCGTTCGACCCGATCACCAACGGACACCTGGACATCATTGCCCGCGCCTCCCGTCTCTACGACGAGGTCTATGTCGCGGTGATGATCAACCAGTCCAAGAAGGGCCTCTTCGAGATCGACGAGCGGATCGAGCTGATCCGCGAGGTCACCGCCGAGTACGGCAACGTGCGCGTCGAGGCCTTCCACGGCCTCCTCGTGGACTTCTGCAAGCAGCGGGACATCCCGGCGATCGTCAAGGGGCTGCGCGCGGTCAGCGACTTCGACTACGAGTTGCAGATGGCCCAGATGAACAACGGACTCTCGGGCGTGGAGACCCTCTTCGTGCCCACCAACCCCACCTACAGCTTTCTGTCGTCCTCCCTGGTCAAAGAGGTCGCGGCCTGGGGCGGCGACGTCTCCCACCTGGTGCCCCCGCAGGTCCTGGGCCGCCTCACCGAGCGCCTGAAGAAGGACTGACCGCGCGGGCCCCGGCTGAGACCCCGTCACCCGGTGTCCCGCGGGCACCCCATGGCCGTACAGTCGTCCCGTCCGTCTCCAAACACAGCTGTAGAGAGTGGCGAGCAACCGGTGGACGTACAGATGAAGCTCGACGAGATCGTGGCGGCGGTCTCCACCGCCCGGGGCATGCCCATGTCGGCCTCGTGCGTGGTCAACCGCGCCGACCTGCTCGCCCTGCTGGAAGAGGTACGCGCGGCGTTGCCCGACTCGCTGGCCCAGGCCCAGGAGCTGATCGGGGGCCGGGAGCAGATGGTCGAGCAGGCCCGCCAGGAGGCCGAGCGGATCATCCAGGGCGCGCATGCCGAGCGCGGCTCGCTGATCTCCGACACCGAGATCGCCCGCCGCTCCCAGGCCGAGGCCGACCGGATCCTGGCCGAGGCCCGCAAGGAGGCCGAGGAGATCCGCGCCGAGGCCGACGACTACGTCGATTCCAAGCTCGCCAACTTCGAGGTCGTGCTCACCAAGACCCTCGGCTCCGTCGGCCGCGGCCGCGAGAAGCTGCTCGGCACCGGCCCCGGCCTCGACGAGCAGGGCTACGAGGACGAGGACGCCCCCGAGCGCAGCCACGACCCGGAGACCCTGCGCCGCACCGCCGACGAGTACGTCGACGTCAAGCTCGGCGCCTTCGAGGCGGTGCTCGCCAAGACCCTGGAGGCGGTCGGCCGCGGCCGGCAGAAGCTGCACGGCCGGACCGCCACCGACGACCTGGGCTCCCTGGACACCACCACCGTCCAGCACAGCAGCGACGCCGACTACCTCGCCGACCTCGCCGCGATGTCCGACGCCCCGGCCGAGCCCGTCCAGCCCCCGGCGATCCCGTCCCAGCAGCCGTACGCCACCCAGGACGCCTACGCCTATCAGCAGCAGCCGCAGCAGCAGCCGCAGGATCCGTACGGGTACCAGCAGCAGTACGCCCAGCAGGACCCGTACGGCTACCAGCAGGCCGATCCGTATGCCGCGTATCCGCAGCAGCCCGCCTACGATCCGCACCAGGCCCAGGGGCACCACGGCTATCAGCAGCAGCCCCAGGCGCTCGACGAGACCAGCCTCTTCGACACGAGCATGATCAGCGCGGAGCAGCTGCGAGCCTACGAGCAGGGCCGCGGCAACGGCTGACGCCCCGATTGGGCCGTCGGCGAAAGGTCCAGTATCCTGGCTCTTCGGTCGCGCGTACGTCCGCGATCAGCGCTGCCCGGGAACACCGAAGGGCGGCGACCCCGAGCTCACAAGATCGAAAGCAGGAATGGCTCTGAACGCCCGCCTCGACCACCGCAACCCTCTCGTGTTCGACACGCACGAGCTGGGGCGGCGTCCTGGTGCGCTGCAGCGCCTGACTCGCACGGTCGACGCCCCGAAGGACCTCGGTCTGAAGGACGTCATCGGAGTGCCGGAAGGCGCGCCGGTGGAGCTCGACCTCCGTCTGGAGTCCGTCATGGAAGGTGTGCTCGTCACAGGCACCGCCCGTGCACGGGCCGAGGGGGAGTGCGTAAGGTGTCTGGAGCCGGTCGGGCAGGAGCTCGAAGCGGAATTCCAGGAGATGTTCTCGTACCCTGACGCCGACGACCGGGGCCGTGCGATCACGGAACCCGGCGACGACGCCGAGGACGACGAGGACAGGCTCTTCCTCGAGGACGGCATGTTCGACCTCGAACCTCTGCTGCGCGATGCGGTGGTGCTCGCACTGCCGATGCAGCCGGTGTGCCGGGAGGACTGCCCGGGTCTGTGTTCCGAATGCGGAGCGCGGCTCGCGGACGACCCGGACCACCACCACGACGCCGTCGACATCCGTTGGGCGGCTTTGCAGGGACTCGCCGGTTCACTCGAAGACGGCGAGAAGGACGAGATGAGCGGCGCCGAAGCGGGCGTCGACGAGAAGCAGGAGAAGTAGCCGTGGCTGTTCCGAAGCGGAAGATGTCGCGCAGCAACACGCGCCACCGCCGGTCGCAGTGGAAGGCTGCGGTCCCCACCCTGGTTGCGTGCGAGCGCTGCCACGAGCCCAAGCAGCAGCACATCGCGTGCCCGTCTTGCGGCACCTACAACAAGCGCCAGGTCCTCGAGGTCTGAGCGGCTGGTGAGAGGCACTGTGTCCACACCGAAGAAGCAGTCTTCCCGCGCGAGCGGGGGTGGACCGGACAACCAGGCCTCGTCCCACACGCTTCTGGAAGGGCGGCTCGGCTACAAGGTCGAGTCCGCCCTTCTGGTGCGAGCGCTGACCCACCGTTCCTACGCGTACGAGAACGGCGGTCTGCCGACGAACGAGCGCCTGGAGTTCCTCGGGGACTCCGTGCTCGGCCTCGTCGTCACCGACACGCTGTACCGCACCCACCCCGACCTGCCCGAAGGCCAGCTGGCCAAGCTGCGGGCCGCGGTGGTGAACTCGCGTGCGCTGGCGGACGTGGGGCGGACGCTCGACCTCGGCGCCTTCATCCGGCTCGGCCGCGGTGAAGAGGGCACGGGCGGCCGGGACAAGGCATCCATCCTCGCCGACACCCTCGAAGCGGTGATCGGCGCGGTCTACCTCGACCAGGGCCTGGACTCGGCGGCGGAGCTGGTGCACCGCCTGTTCGACCCGCTGATCGAGAAGTCCTCCAACCTCGGAGCCGGCCTGGACTGGAAGACGTCGCTCCAGGAGCTCACCGCGACCGAGGGGCTCGGTGTCCCCGAGTACCTGGTCACGGAGACCGGCCCCGACCACGAGAAGACCTTCACTGCTGCCGCCCGCGTCGGAGGCGTCTCGTACGGCACCGGCACCGGCCGCAGCAAGAAGGAGGCGGAGCAGCAGGCCGCCGAATCCGCCTGGCGGTCCATCCGCGCGGCGGCGGACGAGCGTGCCAAGGCCGCCGCGGCCGCCGGCGCCGGACCGGCCGTCGACGCGGTCCCGCTCGACGGTGCCTCGCACGGCGAGGCGACGGCCGTGGAGACCACCAGGGCGGCAGCGCCTGGCCGGGCCACCGAGGCCCCGGCCGCCATGGACGCCGACAGCACGGACGCCCCCTCGGCGTCGGGCTGACCCGCTGCCGCGACACCGCGCCCGCGGAAACGAACAGCACACCCGAGCGCCCGCCCCAGCCCCGGGGCGGGCGCTCGGCTCGTCACGACGGAGGGGACGGGGGAGAGACGCGATGCCCGAGTTGCCCGAGGTGGAGGTTGTCCGGCGCGGCCTGGAGCAGTGGGTCGCGCACCGGACCGTCACCGAGGTCGAGGTCCTGCACCCGCGTGCCGTACGGCGTCACCTGGCCGGCGCCGACGATTTCGCCCATCGCCTGAAGGGCCACCGCGTCGGCGTCCCGAGCCGGCGCGGCAAGTACCTGTGGCTGCCGCTGGAGGACACCGAACAGGCGATCCTGGCGCACCTCGGCATGAGCGGCCAGCTCCTGGTCCAGCCGCACGCGGCGCCCGACGAGAAGCACTTGCGCATCCGTGTCCGGTTCGCCGACGACCTCGGCACCGAACTGCGCTTCGTCGACCAACGCACCTTCGGCGGCCTGTCGTTGCACGACACCACCCCCGACGGTCTGCCCGACGTCATCGCGCACATCGCCCGCGACCCGCTGGACCCGCTATTCGACGACGAGGCGTTCCACCAGGCGCTGCGCCGCAAGCGCAGCACCGTCAAACGCGCGCTGCTGGACCAGTCGTTGATCAGCGGCGTCGGCAACATCTACGCGGACGAGGCCCTTTGGCGCTCCCGCCTCCACTACGACCGTCCGACCTCCACCTTCACCCGCCCCCGCACGTCCGAACTCCTCGGCCACATCAGGGACGTGCTGAACGCGGCCCTGTCGGTGGGCGGCACGAGTTTCGACAGCCTTTACGTCAATGTCAACGGCGAGTCGGGCTACTTCGACCGCTCGCTGGACGCGTACGGACGCGAGGGGCTGCCGTGCCGGAGGTGCGGCACGGCGATGCGCCGGCGCCCGTGGATGAACCGGTCCAGCTACTACTGCCCGAAGTGTCAGCGACCGCCGCGCATCTCGTCGTAGCGCTCCCGGGCGCTGAGCACGTCGGTCATCCGTCCCTCCAGGTGACGGATGAGCGCCAGCAGCCGCTCGGCGACCTCCCGCCCGAGGGGCGTCAGCTCGTAGTCGACGCGGGGCGGGTTCGTCGGCTGGGCCTCGCGATGCACCAAACCGTCGCGCTCCAGCGCGTGCAGGGTCTGCGAGAGCATCTTCTCGCTCACCCCGTCGACCCGGCGCCGCAACGCGTTGAACCGCAGCGACCCCTCGTACAACGCGCCGAGGGTGAGCGCACCCCAGCGCCCCGTCACATGCTCCAGCGTGCCCCGGGAAGGGCAGGCCCTGGAGAACACGTCGTAGGGAAGATCCCGCTCCGGCGCCCGCTCACTGCTCACACCTGAAGCGTACGCGCGCACAGCGCTTACGGAGGGGGTGCGCTGACCGGAGGTAAGCGCTGTCGCGTGTTCAGTACCCGAAGTTCTGTGTCCACCAAGGGCCGCCCGACCCGTAGTGCACACCGACGCCGAGTGTCTTGAAGTCGCAGTTCAGTATGTTGGCGCGGTGGCCGGGGCTGTTCATCCAGGCCTCCATGACGGCCGCCGCGTCCGCCTGGCCCCGGGCTATGTTCTCGGCCGCGAGGTTGCTTATGCCGGCCGCCTCCGCGCGGTCCCACGGTGTCCGGCCGCTGGGGTCGGTGTGGTCGAAGAAGCCCTGCTCGGCCATGGCCTCGCTGTAGTCCCCGGCGAGGCCCGCGAGCGCGCTGTTCGCGGCGAGCGGGCTGCAGCCGGCCTGGGCGCGCTCGTCGTTGACGAGCTTGAGGACCTCGGCCTCGGCGGCGGCCTCCGGGGAGATCGTCACCGGCGGGGTGGTCTGCTGCGTCGGCACCTTCGAGGGGGTGCGCGACGGGGTCGGCTTCGGCGCCGGCTGCTTCGGCGACGGGGTGGCCGACGGCTTCCTGGAGGGGGTTTCGGGCGCCGCCGGGGCCTTGGTGGTGGGCTTGGCCGGCGAGGTCGAGTGCGACGGTGAGGGAGGCGTGCGGCGCTCGGTGTCGCGGCCGGCCGACGGGCTGCCGGTGCCGCGGCCTGCCTCGGCGGTGCCGGACGTGCCGCCCTGCTGGGACTCGGTGGTGGTGGGCGTGTCACTCGCCTGCACCTTCTCGGCGCCGCCCCCGCCGAGCGTGTAGCTGTCACCGCCGGGAAGGACGCCGGTGGCGACCGCGACCGTTCCGAGGGCGACCGCCGCGGAGACCCCCAGCAGACCGGTGCGGACGGGCGTCATCCCCTTCTTCCTGCGGCGGTGCGAGCGGCCGGGCCGGGACTCGCCGTCGGGGCCGTACCCGCCGTAGCCGCCCGAGCCGTACCCGTCCGCGGTCGGGAAGGCCGCGGTGCCGTCGTCCGGGGTGCCGCCGCTACCGGCCGGGGCGTGCGGGTCGTCGGGGGCGAAGAGGTAGGCCTCGCTCTTCGAGACCGTCTCGGCGTACGCCTCGGGGTTCAGATACGGTGCGATGCCCCGTACGGGGTTGCCCTCCTGCGAGTTCCGCGGGTCGTGGCCCCCCACGGCGGAGCCGTGCGTCTCGTGGTCCCCCGTGGCGCGGCCCGTGGCGGCGCGGCCGGCGGCGGAGCGTCGGTGGCGTCCCATGTGATGGCCTTCCTCGTCCTCGCGGTCGACTCGCCTCATCGGTCAACCAAACCCACTCGATCGAGTGAGTTTCATATGAGATTCATTGGGGCTGGACCGTACCGCATGGCGCCGGAGGAGGAAGTGTCCCGAGTGACATTGGCCGGTTAGGTTGCAGCCATGAGTGAGGATGTGCGACTTGTCGCCTGGGTGCGTGGACGCGTCCAAGGTGTGGGTTTCCGCTGGTTCACGCGGGCCAAGGCCCTGGAGATCGGAGACCTGAGTGGTTTTGCTCTCAATTTGGCCGACGGTCGCGTCCAGGTGGTCGCCGAGGGCCCGCGGCAGGGCTGCCAAGGGCTGCTGGACTGGCTCCAAGGCGACGACACGCCCGGGCATGTGGACGGCGTCACCGAGATCTGGGACACACCTCGCGGCGGCTACGACGGCTTCGCCATTCGCTGACCTCGCGCGGACAGGGGCGCTCGCGGCGGGGTCCGGACGCGCCGGCGGCGGCCGTCCGGAGCGGAAACGAGCAGGTGATTGCCGAGAACCGCTTGCCTTGGCGGGCTCCACACGCAAGGATGATCGCCACGCCCTGAGGGCCTCGCGGAAGTCGCCGCGCCGCCGTGTCCGGCCGCGCGCCAGCGGGTCGCCCCCCAATACAGGGCGTGATCGTGTTGACCGTCAAACTTTTTGGTGAGACGCTGAAAGCCCCGCGCACCTTAGCTGTTTGGCATGTATGAACGGCAGCACAACTCCACAGTGCCAAGCGGCCGCGGGTGCGAATCCCTCACGACCCACACCGCATCGGTCGGTCACTCAGTGTGGAGGACCATCCATCATGGCAAAGGCGCTTCTCGGTTACGTCGGCGGCTCCGACCCTCGACTCCTCGCCGAGATGCGACGGCTCCAGCAGCGCGTACAGGACCTGGAATCCGAGCTGGTACGGATCCAGGCCGAGAACGAGGCGCTGACGGCTGCCGCTTCTCACCACGACAGGATCATGGAGAGCGTCGACGCACACCAGGCGGAGCCTGCGCTCACCTGATCACTGCATCGCACGACGACACGCAGTGGTTGGGCGGCCTATATCAACCGCTAAGTTGTCAGAAGTTGCAAGGGACGCCTCCGGCGTCCCTTCTTTCTTGCCCCCGGGGCGCTTTCTTGTCCAGCGCATCCTTTCAGCGTCTTTAACGTTTGGTGTGCCCTGCGCGTTCAGGGGCGAAACCGCGGGTTCATGGAGTGAGACCAGCCCGGCAGGTAGAGTCCGGCGGCGTGCACCTCAAGGCCCTGACCCTCCGAGGGTTCAAGTCGTTCGCCTCGGCGACCACGCTCCGGTTCGAGCCGGGCATCACATGTGTCGTCGGACCGAACGGCTCGGGCAAGTCCAACGTCGTGGACGCGCTCAGCTGGGTCATGGGTGAGCAGGGCGCCAAGTCGCTGCGCGGCGGCAAGATGGAGGACGTCATCTTCGCCGGCACCACCGGGCGTCCCCCGCTCGGCCGGGCCGAGGTGTCGCTGACCATCGACAACTCCGACGGGGCACTGCCCATCGAGTACGCCGAGGTCACCATCACGCGGATCATGTTCCGCAACGGCGGCAGCGAGTACCAGATCAACGGCGACACCTGCCGGCTGCTCGACATCCAGGAACTGCTCTCCGACTCCGGCATCGGCCGCGAGATGCACGTCATCGTCGGCCAGGGCCAGCTCGACTCCGTGCTGCACGCCGACCCGATGGGCCGCCGCGCCTTCATCGAGGAGGCCGCCGGCGTCCTGAAGCACCGCAAGCGCAAGGAGAAGGCGCTGCGGAAGCTGGACGCGATGCAGGCCAACCTCGCGCGGGTGCAGGACCTGACCGACGAGCTGCGGCGCCAGCTGAAGCCACTGGGCCGGCAGGCCGCCGTCGCGCGCCGGGCCGCCGTCATCCAGGCCGATCTGCGCGACGCCCGGCTCCGGCTGCTGGCCGACGACCTTGTGCGGCTGCGGGAGGCGCTCCAGGCCGAGGTCGCCGACGAGGCCGCGCTGAAGGAGCGCAAGGAGGCCGCCGAGCAGGAACTGCGCAGGGCGCTCCAGCGGGAAACGCTCCTGGAGGACGAGGTCCGCCGCCTCACGCCGCGTCTGCAGCGGGCGCAGCAGACCTGGTACGAACTCTCCCAGCTCGCCGAACGGGTGCGCGGCACCATCTCCCTGGCCGAGGCGCGCGTGAAGAGCGCGACCTCCGCCCCGCCCGAGGAGCGGCGTGGCCGCGACCCCGAGGACATGGAGCGCGAGGCCCACCGCATCCGCGAGCAGGAGGCCGAGCTGGAGGCCGCCCTGGAGGCGGCCCAGCGCGCCCTCGACGACACGGTCGCCCACCGCGCCGAGCTGGAGCGCGAGCTGGCGTCCGAGGAACGCCGCCTGAAGGACGCGGCCCGCGCCATCGCCGACCGCCGCGAGGGGCTGGCCCGGCTGAACGGCCAGGTCGGCGCGGCCCGTTCACGCGCGGCCTCCGCCCAGGCCGAGATCGACCGGCTCGCCGCCTCCCGCGACGAGGCGCAGGAGCGCGCGGTCGCCGCGCAGGAGGAGTACGAGGCGCTCAAGGCCGAGGTCGACGGCCTGGACGCCGGCGACGCCGAACTCGCCGAGCGGCACGAGGCGGCCAAGCGGCAGCTGACCGAGGCGGAGTCCGCGCTCGCCGCGGCCCGGGAGGCGGCCACAGCGGCCGAACGCAGCCGGGCCGCGACGCAGGCCCGCCACGACGCCCTCGCCATGGGCCTGCGGCGCAAGGACGGCACCGGCATACTGCTCGGAGCGCGCGACCGGCTCACCGGAGTCCTGGGCCCGGCGGCGGAGCTGCTCTCGGTGACACCGGGCTACGAGGTACCGCTCGCCGCGGCCTTCGGGGCGGCGGCCGACGCGATCGCCGCGACGACCCCCGCCTCGGCCGCCGAGGCGATCCGCCTGCTGCGCAAGCAGGACGGCGGCCGCGCGGCCCTGCTGCTGGCGGGCGCTCCGGAGGAGCCGCCGCCGGTGCCCGGAACGCCGCTGGCTAACGCCGGGGCGCACGGCCACGACGGGCCCGCGCCCGACCGGCGGTCTCCCACGGGGCCCTCTTCGCAGCCCTTCGCCGCCGAGCTGGTCCGGGGGCCGGCCGAGCTGATGCCCGCCGTACGGCGGCTGCTGCGGAACATCGTCGTCGTCGGCACCCTGGAGGACGCCGAGGACCTCGTCTACGCGCGACCGGACCTCACGGCCGTCACCGCCGAAGGGGACCTGCTCGGCGCGCACTTCGCGCAGGGCGGTTCCGCCGGTGCGCCGAGCCTGCTGGAGGTGCAGGCCTCCGTGGACGAGGCCGCCGCCGAGCTCGACGAGCTGGCCGTGCGGTGCGAGGAGCTCGCCGAGGTGCAGCGGGCGGCCGGTGAGCGTCGCAAGGAGACCGCCTCGCTCGTCGAGGAGCTGGGGGAGCGGCGCCGGGCCGCCGACCGGGAGAAGTCGTCCGTGGCGCAGCAGCTCGGACGGCTCGCCGGGCAGGCCAGGGCCGCCGCCGGGGAGGCCGAGCGGAGTGTGGCCGCGGCCGCGCGGGCGCAGGAGGCGCTCGACAAGGCCCTGATGGACGTGGAGGAGCTCGCCGAACGGCTCGCCGTCGCCGAGGAGATGCCGATCGAGGAGGAGCCGGACACCTCCGTCCGGGACCGGCTCGCCGCCGACGGCGCCAACGCCCGCCAGACCGAGATGGAGGCCCGCCTCCAGGTCCGTACCCATGAGGAGCGGGTCAAGGGGCTGGCCGGACGCGCCGACTCGCTCGACCGCGCAGCCCGCGCCGAACGCGAGGCACGCGCGCGTGCCGAGCAGCGCAAGGCGCGCCTCAGGCACGAGGCGGCCGTCGCGGAAGCCGTCGCCTCGGGCGCCCGCGGGCTGCTCGCCCACGTGGAGGTCTCCGTCGGCCGTGCCGAGCAGGAGCGCGCCGCCGCCGAGGCCGCCAAGGCGCTGCGTGAGCGGGAACTCGCCGCGGCCCGCACCGAGGGCCGTGACCTGAAGGCCGAACTCGACAAGCTCACCGACTCGGTGCACCGCGGTGAGGTGCTCGGCGCCGAGAAGCGGCTGCGGATCGAGCAGCTGGAGAGCAAGGCGCTGGAGGAGCTGGGCGTCGAACCGGCGGGGCTGATCGCGGAGTACGGCCCGCGTCAGCTCGTACCGCCCTCCCCGCCCGCCGAGGGGGAGGAGCTGCCGGAGGATCCCGAGGACCCGCGCAACCAGCCGAAGCCCTTCGTGCGGGCGGAACAGGAGAAGCGGCTGAAGTCGGCGGAGCGGGCCTACCAGCAGCTCGGCAAGGTCAACCCGCTGGCCCTGGAGGAGTTCGCGGCGCTGGAGGAACGCCACAAGTTCCTCAGTGAGCAGCTGGAGGACCTGAAGAAGACCCGCGCCGATCTGCTCCAGGTGGTCAAGGAGGTCGACCAGCGGGTCGAGCAGGTGTTCACCGAGGCCTACTGGGACACCGCCCGGGAGTTCGAGGGCGTCTTCAGCAGGCTCTTCCCGGGCGGTGAGGGGCGGCTGGTGCTGACCGATCCCGACAACATGCTCACCACCGGTGTCGATGTGGAGGCGCGGCCCCCGGGCAAGAAGGTCAAGCGGCTCAGCCTGCTCTCCGGCGGCGAGCGGTCGCTGACCGCCGTGGCGCTGCTCGTGTCGATCTTCAAGGCCCGGCCGAGCCCGTTCTATGTGATGGACGAGGTCGAGGCCGCGCTCGACGACACCAACCTGCAGCGGCTGATCCGGATCATGCAGGAGCTCCAGGAGGCCTCGCAGCTCATCGTCATCACGCACCAGAAGCGGACGATGGAGGTCGCCGACGCGCTGTACGGGGTCTCCATGCAGGGCGACGGTGTGTCGAAGGTCATCAGCCAGCGGCTGCGCTGAGCGGTGAACCCCCCTCCCCCCTCGGTTCCTGCCTGCTCAGCTGCTGCCCTCGTTCAAGTTCTGAACACAAGGTCTCCACTCGCGCGGTGAGATTTCTTAACATCACCCTATTGACTTCGAAACTTGAAGGCATAGTCTCTGCAACGTTGTTTTTACCTTCAGGTTTCGCCACCTGCGAGGGCTACCCCCCCACTCCGGCAGCGCTGCCGGTGGCCCGAGGAGTACACGTGACCAGCACACCGCAGGCACCCCCGTCAGGAGCCAGGACGGCTCAGCCCGAACACCTCGGGCACGTCATCTTCATCGCGGCGGCCGCCGCGATGGGTGGCTTCCTCTTCGGCTACGACAGCTCCGTGATCAACGGCGCCGTCGAGGCCATCCGGGACCGCTACGACATCGGCTCGGCGGCGCTGGCGCAGGTCATCGCCGTCGCGCTGATCGGCTGTGCCGTCGGCGCCGCGACGGCGGGCCGGATCGCCGACCGCATCGGCCGTATCCGGTGCATGCAGATCGCCGCGGTGCTGTTCACCGTGAGCGCCGTCGGCTCCGCGCTGCCCTTCTCGCTGTACGACCTCGCCTTCTGGCGCGTCATCGGCGGCTTCGCCATCGGCATGGCCTCCGTGATCGGCCCGGCCTACATCGCCGAGGTCGCCCCGCCGGCGTACCGCGGCCGCCTCGGCTCCTTCCAGCAGGCCGCGATCGTGGTCGGCATCGCCGTCTCGCAGCTGGTCAACTGGGGCATCCTGAACGCCGCCGACGGCGACCAGCGCGGTGAGCTGCTGGGTCTGGAGGCCTGGCAGCTGATGCTCGGCGTCATGGTCGTCCCGGCCGTCCTCTACGGCCTGCTCTCCTTCGCCATCCCCGAGTCCCCGCGCTACCTGCTCTCCGTCGGCAAGCGCGAGCGCGCCCGAGCGATCCTCGCCGAGGTCGAGGGCCGCGAGATCGACCTCGACGATCGCGTCGCCGAGATCGAGCAGGCGATGAAGAGCGAGCACAAGTCGTCCTTCAAGGACCTGCTCGGCGGCAGCTTCTTCTTCAAGCCGATCGTCTGGATCGGTATCGGCCTGTCGGTCTTCCAGCAGTTCGTCGGCATCAACGTCGCCTTCTACTACTCCTCGACGCTGTGGCAGTCGGTCGGCGTGGACCCGGCGGACTCGTTCTTCTACTCCTTCACGACGTCGATCATCAACATCGTCGGCACCGTCATCGCGATGATCTTCGTCGACCGCATCGGCCGCCGGCCGCTCGCGATCATCGGCTCGGTCGGCATGGTGATCGGTCTCGCGCTGGAGGCCTGGGCGTTCTCCTTCGACCTCGTCGACGGACGGCTCCCCGAGACCCAGGGCTGGGTCGCGCTGATCGCCGCCCACGTGTTCGTCCTCTTCTTCGCCCTGTCGTGGGGTGTGGTCGTCTGGGTCATGCTCGGTGAGATGTTCCCCAACCGGATCCGCGCCGCCGCCCTGGGCGTGGCCGCCGCCGCGCAGTGGATCGCCAACTGGGCCATCACCGCGAGCTTCCCGTCGCTGGCCGACTGGAACCTCTCCGCGACCTACGTGATCTACACCGTCTTCGCGGCGCTCTCCATCCCGTTCGTCCTGAAGTTCGTGAAGGAGACGAAGGGCAAGTCGCTGGAGGAGATGGGCTGAGCCTCACCCCCGAGGCCCTCGATCCCGAGGAGACGGGCCAAGTCCCCGCTGCCCTTCTCCTCGTCTCGTGAGAGACGTGCCGCCCCGGCTCAGTCCTTGAGCCGGGGCAGCACGTTTTCGCAGAACAGCCGCAGGCTGCGCCAGCCCTCCTCCAGCGGCATCCCGCCGGCCAGCGGATGCAGTACGAGGTTGCCGAGGCCCTGCGCCACGCACTCGTCCGGCGTGAGCACCCGGTAGACGCCCTCGGCGCGCAGCTCCTCCACCGTCGTGGCCGCCGACCGTACCGCTGAGCGGATGCCGGCCGTCTGCCAGGAGGCGTACGTACGCGCCTCGTGCAGGAAGTGCCCGCCGTACCGCGCCCACGTCCGGTCCGGATCCTCGGCGAGGTGCAGCAGTGGGGTCTCGGCTGCGGGCATCATGGTCCAGCCCTCGGTGCCGTACTCCACCAGGCGCTCCTTGTAGTACGCCTCCAGCTCGGGCAGGTGCGCGCTGGGGAAGAAGGGCAGGCCGAGACGGGCCGCCCGGCGGGCCGCGGCCCGGGAGGAGCCGCCGACCAGGAGAAGCGGATGCGGGTCGGAGTACGGGCGCGGCGTGACCCGCACCGTCCGCCCCCGGTAGGTGAACTCCTCCCCGGTCCAGGCCCTCAGTACCGTCTCCAGCAGTTCGTCCTGCAACCGCCCGCGCCGCGCCCAGTCCACGCCGAACAGCTCGTACTCCTGCGGCCGGTAGCCGATCCCGGCGACCGTCACCAGCCGCCCCCCGCTCAGCAGGTCCAGTACGGCGATGTCCTCGGCCAGCCGCAGCGGGTCGTGCAGCGGCCCGATGACCGCCGAGACGGTCACCGCGAGCCGGCGGGTGGCCCCGAGCACCGCTCCGGCGAACGTGAACGGCGAGGGCAGCCAGTTGTCCGGCACCCCGTGGTGCTCCTCCGTCTGGACGGTGGCGATCCCCTGGTCGTCGGCGTACGCGGCCATCTCCAGGGCCGTCCGGTAGCGGGCGTGCAGGGAGGCGGGGGTGGCGCCGGGTTCGACGAGGTTGAAACGGACGACCGAGACGGGCATGGGGACCCCCTTCGCCGGGGCGGGTGTGGAGGAGGGACGGTAGCTGACGGGACGTCAGGTCACCAGATGCAGGGGGCCCGGCGCGGCCACCGGGGCCATCGGTCATTTGGACGAACGCACAAACTGGGCCGCAGGAGCCCCATGGCTGATACTGGACGGGTTATGGAAATCGTCATCCTTGCTGTAGTCATCGCCGTGGTCGTGATCGGCGCGATCGGCGGGCTCGTCATCGGCAGCCGGCGCAGGAAGCCGCTGCCCCCGCCGCCGCCCACGACGCCCGACATCACCGCACCTCCGGCCGAGCCGCACGTCGGCGACGAGGCCGAGACGCCGCGGGACGAGCCGCGCCGCACGATAGAGGAGGTGGATCTCCCGGACGGCTCGGCCCCGGTCGCCGTCGAGGAGCCGCCCGTCGTCGAGCTCCCCCCGACCGAGATCGAGATCCCGGAGCCCACCGCGGGGCGGCTCGTCCGCCTCCGCACCCGTCTGTCCCGCTCCCAGAACGCCCTCGGCAAGGGGCTGCTCACGCTGCTGTCGCGCGAGCACCTCGACGAGGAGACCTGGGAGGAGATCGAGGACACCCTGCTCACCGCCGACGTCGGTGTGCAGCCCACCCAGGAGCTGGTCGAACGGCTGCGCGAGCGGGTGAAGGTGCTCGGCACCCGCACCCCCGCGGAGCTGCGCGGCCTGCTGCGCGAGGAACTGCTCACCCTGGTCGGCACCGACTTCGACCGGGTCGTGAAGACCGAGCCCGAGACCACCAAGCCCGGCATCGTGATGGTCGTCGGCGTCAACGGCACCGGCAAGACCACCACCACCGGCAAGCTCGCCCGCGTCCTGGTGGCCGACGGCCGCAGCGTCGTGCTGGGCGCCGCCGACACCTTCCGTGCCGCTGCCGCGGACCAGCTCCAGACCTGGGGCGAGCGGGTCGGCGCGTACACCGTGCGCGGTCCGGAGGGCGGCGACCCCGCCTCCGTCGCGTTCGACGCCGTCAAGGAGGGCAAGGAGATGGGCGCCGACGTGGTGCTCATCGACACCGCCGGACGGCTGCACACGAAGACCGGCCTCATGGACGAGCTCGGCAAGGTCAAGCGCGTCGTCGAGAAGCACGCGCCGCTGGACGAGGTGCTGCTCGTCCTGGACGCCACCACCGGCCAGAACGGCCTCGTCCAGGCCCGGGTCTTCGCCGAGGTCGTCGACATCACCGGCATCGTCCTCACCAAGCTGGACGGCACCGCCAAGGGCGGCATCGTCGTCGCCGTGCAGCGTGAGCTCGGGGTCCCGGTCAAGCTGATCGGTCTCGGCGAGGGCGCCGACGATCTGGCGCCGTTCGAGCCGGAGGCGTTCGTGGATGCGCTTATCGGAGAGTGAGCACCCCCGGACATCCGTACACCAGGAAGCGCCCGCCCCGAGCTGTCACCGGGGGCGGGCGCTTCGTCGTGCACGGGTGCTGTCCGTCCGGGCGTCGCGCAGGGGTACCGCCGTCGCCGGGGTGCCGTGCGCGGCCGCCGGGTACGGGGGCTGCCCGCCGGACCGCCGTCTGCGGCTACGCCCGTGACCGGTGCGCCACGTAGGCCAGCGTCCCCAGCAGCAACCGGGCCGCCGGCGGCTTCCGGGCGGAGTCCAGGTCGGGCGGGCGCAGCCAGCGGACCGGGCCGAGGCCGGCGCGGTCGGAGGGCGGGGCCGTGATGTGCGTACCGGGGCCGAGGCCGCGCAGGTCGAGATGCGGGTCGTCCCAGCCCATGCGGTACAGCAGCGCGGGCAGCTCGGGCGCGGAGCCGGGGGCGACGAGGAAGTGGGCGCGGCCGTCGGGGGTGGCGGTGACCGGGCCGAGGGGGAGGCCCATGCGTTCGAGCCGGACCAGGGCGCGCCGCCCCGCGGGCTCGGCCACCTCGATCACGTCGAACGCCCGTCCGACCGGCAGCATCACCGCCGCGCCCGGGAACTCCGCCCAGGAGTCGGACACCTCGTCCAGCGTCGCCCCGGCCGGCACCTCCGGCGCGAAGTCCAGCGGATGCGCGCCCGGCGCCCGGCAGTCGCCGCGCCCGCAGGAGCAGGCGCCCGCGGCGGCCCGTGCGCCCGGGACGACGTCCCAGCCCCAGAGTCCGGTGTACTCGGCCACGGCGGTGCACTCCGACGTGCGGCCGCGGCGGCGCGAGCCGGACCGGATGTCGCGCATGCTCCGGCTGCTGCCGATCGTGAAGCCCATGCCCCCTCCAACGGGTCCGACGCACCGGTGGTTACGAGACGGAATCAGAACGTGACTCTCCGTTTCCGGCTTCCCGTTGCCGTGCGGTCCAGACGGCTTCCGGAAGCGCGCCGGGTGGTGTGTTCTGGTGTGCACGCCCCTGCGTGCATCCGTCCGCCCACTTCCGTCCGGCCTATGTCAAGTGAATCGCGCGCAGGCGACCGGTAGTTCATTCGAAGGGGTGGCGAATGGTGGCGTTTCCGGGATCGCCGTGGCCGGGCGGGTGATCGTAGGATTACCGTGTGTGCACGGCAACCGGGGCACATGCACCGGTGGGTATGCCGGAGGCAAGCGGGTGACTCGTCCGAAGAGTGGGAACTGCCGGACGGGCGCCCGGACTGACGGGCATTCTGATAGGGCTTGGCGCAGTTGGTGGCAGGCGATCCGAGGGTTGGGGGCGTTCCAGTGGGCGACAACGGCGGAGACGGGACGAACGCTGAGAAGCGCCCGAACGAGCTGTTGGGCTCGTGGTTCGTGCGCAGCGGCTGGTCGAAGGGCGAGCTTGCGCGCCAAGTGAACCGCAGGGCGCGCCAGTTGGGCGCCAACCACATCTCCACCGACACCTCACGCGTCCGCCGCTGGCTGGACGGCGAGAACCCGCGCGAGCCGATCCCCAGGATCCTGTCGGAGCTGTTCTCCGAGCGCTTCGGCTGCGTCGTCTCCATCGAGGACCTCGGTCTGCGCGCCGCCCGCCAGTCGCCCTCCGCCCACGGCGTGGACCTGCCCTGGACGGGCCCTCAAACGGTGGCGCTGCTCGGCGAGTTCTCGCGCAGCGACCTGATGCTCGCCCGCCGGGGCTTCCTCGGCACCTCGCTGGCCCTGTCCGCCGGGCCGGCCCTGATCGAGCCGATGCAGCGCTGGCTCGTCCCCGCGCCGCCCTCCCCCCGTCCTGAGCCCTCCTCGGTGCCGTCCACCCGGTCGCGGGGGCGGCTGTCCAAGCCGGAGCTGGACCTGCTGGAGTCCACCACGGTGATGTTCCGGCAGTGGGACGCACAGTGCGGCGGCGGTCTGCGCCGCAAGGCGGTCGTCGGACAGCTGCACGAGGTCACCGACCTGCTCCAGGAGCCCCAGCCCGAGGCCACCACCCGGAAGTTGTTCAAGGTCGCCGCCGAACTGGCCGAGCTGGCCGGCTGGATGTCGTACGACGTGGGGCTCCAGCCCACCGCGCAGAAGTACTTCGTGCTCGCGCTGCACGCCGCCAAGGAGGCCGGCGACCGGCCCCTCGGCTCGTACGTCCTGTCCAGCATGAGCCGTCAGATGATCCACCTGGGGCGGCCCGACGACGCGCTGGAGCTGATCCACCTGGCGCAGTACGGCAGCAGGGACTGCGCGAGCCCGCGCACCCAGGCGATGCTGTATGCGATGGAGGCCCGCGCGTACGCCAACATGGGCCAGCCCGGCAAGTGCAAGCGGGCCGTGCGGATGGCCGAGGACACCTTCACCGACGCCGAGGACTGGGACGAGCCGGATCCGGACTGGATCCGCTTCTTTTCCGAGGCCGAGCTGTTCGCCGAGAACAGTCACTCGTTCCGGGACCTCGCCTACGTCGCCGGCCGCAGCCCTGCCTACGCCTCCATGGCCGAGCCGCTGATGCGGCGGGCCGTGGAGCTGTTCGCGCAGGACACCGAGCACCAGCGGTCGTACGCGCTCAACCTCATCGGTATGGCCTCCGTGCATCTGCTCCAGCGGGAGCCCGAACAGAGCGCCGCCCTGGCCGGCCAGGCGATGACGGTGGCCAAGAACGTCCGTTCCGAGCGTGTCAACACTCGTATCCGAAAGACCGTCGACACCGCGGCCCGTGACTTCGGCGATGTCGCCGAGGTCGTGGACCTCACCGACAAGCTCGCGATCGAGCTGCGGGAGACCGCCGAGGCGGTCTGAGCACAGCGCCGTAACCCCTGACCCCGGCCGCGGCCGGCCCTCCCGAACTGCCCGACTCGGCTCCCCCATGCCAGGTCATCGGAAGGCCGCCGCGGCCGGTCCTTTTCCCCCGTCCTCTCCCCGTGGGAAAAGCACCGGGGAAGGTTGCGCCACGATAACGATCGCGCGGCCCGGTAGCAGGCAGTTCATCGACGCGTAACACGCCCGGCGCCTTCGTCACCCCGGCGAAACAACGAGGGGCCTCGACCGAAACGGCACTGCGCCAATGTCGTGGCGCATAACCGGCCCACCCCTCATGCCCGCTCAAGGCTTCGCCCGCACGGGGCCGTATCCAACGACGAGGAGACGCCGATGGCTCCAGCCATCACGCTTGCGGCGGACGCACCCACGCTGTCGTCCGCGAACACAGGCTTCATGCTCATCTGTTCCGCCCTGGTGATGCTCATGACCCCGGCCCTGGCCTTCTTCTACGGAGGCATGGTCCGCGTCAAAAGCACCCTGAACATGCTGATGATGAGCTTCATCAGCCTGGGAATCGTTACCATCCTGTGGGTGCTGTACGGCTTCTCCATGGCGTTCGGTACGGATTCCGGCAGCATCATCGGCTGGAGCTCCGACTACGTCGGCTTCACGGGGATCGGCATCGGCGACCTGTGGGACGGCTACACCATCCCGGTCTACGTCTTCGCCGTCTTCCAGCTGATGTTCGCGATCATCACGCCCGCGCTGATCAGCGGCGCCCTCGCGGACCGCGTGAAGTTCACGGCATGGGCGCTGTTCATCACCCTGTGGGCCACGGTCGTGTACTTCCCCGTCGCCCACTGGGTCTGGGGTGCCGGCGGCTGGGCCTTCGAGCTGGGTGTGATCGACTTCGCCGGCGGTACGGCGGTCCACATCAACGCCGGTGCCGCGGCCCTCGGCGTCATCCTGGTGATCGGCAAGCGCATCGGATTCAAGCGGGACCCGATGCGTCCGCACAGCCTGCCCCTGGTGATGCTGGGCGCCGGCCTGCTGTGGTTCGGCTGGTTCGGCTTCAACGCCGGTTCCTGGCTCGGCAACGACGACGGCGTCGGCGCGCTGATGTTCGTCAACACCCAGATCGCCACCGCCGCCGCCATGCTGGCCTGGCTGATCTACGAGAAGCTGCGGCACGGCGCCTTCACCACGCTGGGCGCGGCCTCCGGCGCGGTCGCCGGTCTGGTCGCCATCACCCCGGCCGGAGGCGCGGTCGACCCGCTCGGCGCGATCGCGGTCGGCGCCATCGCCGGTCTGCTGTGCGCCATGGCCGTCGGCCTGAAGTACAAGTTCGGCTACGACGACTCCCTGGACGTCGTCGGCGTCCACCTGGTCGGCGGTGTCGCCGGCTCCCTGCTGATCGGCTTCTTCGCCAGCGGCAAGGGCCAGTCCGAGGTCGAGGGGCTGTTCTACGGCGGTGGCCTGGACCAGTTCTGGAAGCAGTGTGCCGGTGTCTTCGCGGTCCTCGCCTACTCTCTGGTCGTCTCCGCGGTCCTCGCCTTCCTGATCGACAAGACGATCGGCATGCGGGTCTCCGAGGACGACGAGGTGGCCGGCATCGACCAGGCCGAGCACGCCGAGACCGCATACGACTTCAGCGGTGCCGGCGGTGGCACCCGCATCGCCGCCTCCGCCCCCGCCCCGGTCGCCGACACTGCCAGCAAGAAGGTGGACGCATGAAGCTCATCACCGCGGTCGTCAAGCCGCACCGGCTCGACGAGATCAAGGAAGCCCTCCAGGCGTTCGGCGTACACGGCCTGACCGTCACCGAGGCGAGCGGCTACGGTCGCCAGCGGGGCCACACCGAGGTCTACCGGGGTGCCGAGTACACCGTCGACCTGGTCCCCAAGATCCGTATCGAGGTGCTGGCCGAGGACGACGACGCGGAGCAGCTCATCGACGTCCTGGTGAAGGCGGCCCGCACCGGCAAGATCGGTGACGGCAAGGTCTGGTCGGTACCGGTCGAGACCGCCGTACGGGTGCGCACCGGCGAGCGCGGCCCGGACGCGCTCTGACACGCGGAAGAACAGGAGTCGCTGGGTGACGGGTACGGACGTACATGCGGACGTGGAGGAGTCGGGACCCAGCGGCTACGCGGCGGCCCGGCTGCGCCTCCTCACTCAGGGGGCGCGGTCCGGGCCGCCGCGCCGTGCGGCCCTGGCCGAGCTCACCGACGACTGGCTGACAGGGCTGTTCGAGGCGGGAGCCGGAGGACTGCGAGGGGTGTCGCTCGTCGCGGTCGGCGGTTACGGCCGCGGTGAGCTGTCCCCGCGCAGCGACCTGGACCTCCTGCTGCTGCATGACGGCGGCGACCCCGCGGGGATCGCCGCCCTCGCCGACCGCCTCTGGTACCCGGTCTGGGACCTGGGCCTGGCCCTCGACCACTCCGTGCGCACACCGGCCGAGGCGCGCAAGGCGGCCGGGGACGACCTCAAGGTCCAGCTCGGCCTGCTGGACGCCCGCCACATCGCGGGCGACCTGGGCCTGACCGCCGGCCTGCGGACGGCGGTCCTCGCCGACTGGCGCAACCAGGCGCCCAAACGCCTCCCCGCGCTCCGGGAGCTCTGCGCCGAACGCGCCGAACGGCAGGGCGAGCTGCAGTACCTGCTGGAGCCCGACCTCAAGGAGGCACGCGGTGGCCTGCGGGACGCCACCGCCCTGCGCGCCGTCGCCGCCTCATGGCTGGCCGACGCCCCGCGTGAGGGCCTCGACGACGCCCGGCGCCGGCTGCTCGACGTCCGGGACGCCCTGCATCTCGCCACCGGCCGCGCCACCGACCGGCTCGCCCTGCAGGAACAGGACCAGGTCGCGGCCGAGCTGGGGCTGCTCGACGCCGACACCCTGCTGCGGCAGGTGTACGAGGCGGCGCGGCTCGTCTCGTACGCCAGCGATGTCACCTGGCGTGAGGTGGGGCGCGTACTGAGGTCGCGGGCCGTGCGGCCCCGGCTGCGTTCCATGCTGGGCGGGGGGAAGCAGATCACCGAGCGTTCGCCGCTGGCCGAGGGCGTGGTGGAACAGGACGGCGAGGTGGTCCTCGCCCGAGCCGCCCGTCCCGACCGCGACCCCGTGCTCCCGTTGCGCGCCGCGGCCGCCGCCGCGCAGGCCGGACTGCCGCTCTCCCTGCACGCCGTACGGCGCATGGCGGCCGGTGCCCGCCCACTGCCCATGCCCTGGCCCGCCGAGGCGCGCGAGCAGCTGGTGACGCTGCTCGGCTCCGGGCGCCCGACCGTCGAGGTCTGGGAGGCGCTGGAGGCCGAGGGCATGATCACCCGGCTCATCCCCGACTGGGAGCGGGTGCGCTGCCGGCCGCAGCGCAACGCCGTGCACCTCTGGACCGTGGACCGGCACCTCATCGAGACCGCCGTCCGCGCCTCCGAGTTCACCCGCCGTGTCCACCGCCCCGACCTGCTGCTGGTCGCCGCGCTGCTCCACGACATCGGCAAGGGCTGGCCGGGCGACCACTCGGTGGCGGGCGAGACCATCGCCCGCGACGTGGCGGGCCGGATCGGCTTCGACCGCGCGGACGTGGCCGTCCTCGCCACGCTCGTACGCCATCACCTGCTGCTCGTCGAGACCGCCACCCGGCGTGACCTGGACGACCCGGCCACCGTGCGCTCCGTCGCCGAGGCGGTCGGCTCGCAGGGCACGCTGGAGCTGCTGCACGCGCTCACCGAGGCCGACGCGCTGGCCACCGGGCCGGCCGCCTGGTCGTCCTGGCGCGGTTCGCTCGTCGCCGACCTGGTGAAGCGGGTCTCGGCCGTGCTCGCCGGGGACACCCCGGCCGACCCGGAGGCCGCCGCGCCCACCGCCGAGCAGGAGCGGCTCGCCATCGAGGCGGTCGCCACGGGCAGCCCCGTGCTGGCGCTGCGGGCGCAGACCGAGGCGCCCACGGAGGAGGCGTCCGGGCCGGAGCCGCTCGGTGTGGAGCTCCTCGTCGCCGTACCGGACCAGCCCGGGGTGCTGCCCGCGGTCTCCGGTGTCCTCGCGATGCACCGGCTGGCCGTGCGCACGGCCGAGCTGCGGGCCCTTCGGCTGCCGGACGGCGTCGAGGGCTCGGTGCTGCTGCTGGACTGGCGGGTGGCCGCCGAATACGGCTCGCTGCCGCAGGCCGCCCGGCTGCGTGCGGACCTGGTGCGCGCCCTGGACGGAACCCTCGACATCGCCGGCCGCCTGGCCGAGCGCGACGCCGCGTACCCGCGCCGCCGGGGCGTCGTCGCGCCGCCCCCGCGCGTGACCGTCGCCTCGGCCGGGTCCCGCCTCGCCACGGTGATCGAGGTGCGCGCCCAGGACGCGCCGGGGCTCCTGTTCCGTATCGGGCGGGCCCTGGAGGACGCGGGCGTGCGGGTACGTAGCGCGCACGTGTCGACGCTGGGCGCGAACGCGGTCGACGCGTTCTACGTCACAGGCCCGCAGGGCACGCCCCTGCCGGGCGAGGAGGCGGTGGCGGTGGCACGGAAGCTGGAGGAGATGCTGCGGGGGTGAGCGCCGCGTAGCTCGTGGTGCTCTTCATGTGCTGGACGAGGACGATTCCCTTGGCGGGCCAGATACCCTGGAGGGCGATCCCTACTGTCGCCTACTGCCGAGGACCGACGCCGCCGTGTTCGATACCCTTTCCGACCGCCTCTCAGCCACCTTCAAGTCCCTCAGGGGCAAGGGGCGACTCAGTGAAGCGGACATCGACGCCACGGCTCGCGAGATCCGGATCGCGCTCCTCGAAGCGGACGTGGCGCTGCCGGTCGTCCGGAGCTTCATCAAGAACGTCAAGGAGCGCGCGCTCGGCGCCGAGGTCTCCAAGGCGCTGAACCCGGCCCAGCAGGTCCTGAAGATCGTCAACGACGAGCTCGTCACGATCCTCGGCGGCGAGACCCGGCGGCTGCGCTTCGCCAAGCAGCCGCCCACCGTGATCATGCTGGCGGGTCTGCAGGGTGCCGGTAAGACCACCCTCGCGGGCAAGCTCGGCCGGTGGCTCAAGGAGCAGGGCCACTCGCCGCTGCTGGTCGCCGCCGACCTCCAGCGCCCGAACGCCGTGAACCAGCTGAGCGTCGTCGCCGAGCGCGCGGGCGTGGCCGTCTACGCGCCGGAGCCGGGCAACGGCGTCGGCGACCCGGTCAAGGTCGCCAAGGACTCCATCGACTTCGCGAAGTCCAAGGTCCACGACATCGTCATCGTGGACACCGCCGGCCGCCTGGGCATCGACCAGGAGATGATGCAGCAGGCCGCGGACATCCGGGACGCGGTCTCGCCGGACGAGATCCTGTTCGTCGTCGACGCGATGATCGGTCAGGACGCGGTCAACACCGCCGAGGCGTTCCGCGACGGCGTCGGCTTCGACGGCGTGGTGCTCTCCAAGCTCGACGGTGACGCCCGCGGTGGTGCGGCGCTGTCGATCCGGCAGATCACCGGCAAGCCGATCATGTTCGCCTCGAACGGCGAGAAGCTCGACGACTTCGACGCCTTCCACCCCGACCGGATGGCTTCCCGCATCCTCGACATGGGTGACCTGCTCACCCTGATCGAGCAGGCGGAGAAGACGTTCAGCCAGGAAGAGGCCGAGAAGATGGCCTCCAAGCTGGCGTCCAAGAAGGGCCAGGACTTCACCCTGGACGACTTCCTGGCCCAGATGGAGCAGGTCAGGAAGATGGGCAGCATCTCCAAGCTGCTCGGCATGCTGCCCGGTATGGGCCAGATCAAGGACCAGATCCAGAACCTCGACGAGCGGGACGTCGACCGCACGGCCGCGATCATCAAGTCGATGACCCCGGGCGAGCGCCAGGACCCGACGATCATCAACGGCTCGCGCCGCGCCCGTATCGCCCGCGGTTCCGGTGTCGACGTCAGCGCGGTGAAGAACCTGGTCGAGCGGTTCTTCGAGGCCCGCAAGATGATGTCCCGGATGGCCCAGGGCGGCGGCATGCCGGGCATGCCGGGGATGCCGGGCATGGGCGGCGGCCCCGGCCGGGCGAAGAAGCAGCAGAAGAAGGCCAAGGGCAAGCAGCGCTCGGGGAACCCGATGAAGCGCAAGCAGCAGGAGCAGGAGGCCGCCGCCCGCCGCGCGGCCGCCGCCCAGGGCGGCAACGCCTTCGGGGTCCCGCAGCAGGGCGCGCAGGACTTCGAACTTCCCGACGAGTTCAAGAAGTTCATGGGCTGAGCCCGTTCCGTACGACGCAGAGGGCGCCCCTTCGCCGCAAGGGGCGCCCTCTGAGCATGCCGTAGCCCGCTGTGTGCCGTAACGTCCAGATATGAGCAATGCCGCGCCACCACGCAAGGCTGACCAGCCGTGGCGCACCGAGGGCACCCCGGACGAGCCGCCCAAGCGGCCCGACGGCCGCCGGATACGCGGCCGGTGGTGGGGCCTGCTCCTCACCGCGGTGATCGTGTTCCTGCTGGCCTACGTGGGACTGAACTACCTGGGCGCCGGCAGCGAGCCGACGATCTCCTACACCGAGTTCAGCCGCCAGGTCGACGCCGGCAACGTCTCGCGGATCTACTCCAAGGGCGACACGATCCAGGGCGAGCTCAAGAGCGCCAGGGACAACCCCGAGGGCGGCGGCGACTACACCAAGTTCATGACCCAGCGGCCCGCCTTCGCCGAGGACGACCTGTGGCAGGAGCTGAGCAGCCGCAACGTCACGGTGACCGCGCAGCCGGTCGTGGTGCAGCGCAGCCTCCTCACCAATCTGCTGATCTCGCTGGCCCCGATCGTGGTCATCGTCGCCGTGTGGATCTTCATCGTCCGGCGGTTCGGTTCCGGCCGGGGCGGCGGCATGGGCGGCATGTTCGGACGCAAGCCCCCGCCCAAGCCGGTCGAGCTGCTGCCCGGCAGGCACCGTACGACCTTCGCCGACGTGGCCGGGATCGACGAGGTCAAGGGCGAGCTGGACGACGTCGTCGACTTCCTGGAACACCCCGACGCCTACCGCAGCATGGGCGCGAAGATGCCGCGCGGTGTGCTGCTCGCGGGCTCGCCCGGCACCGGAAAGACCCTGCTGGCGCGTGCTGTGGCCGGTGAGGCGGGCGTGCCGTTCTTCTCCGCCTCGGCGTCCGAGTTCATCGAGATGATCGTCGGTGTCGGCGCCTCGCGCGTCCGGGAGCTGTTCGCCGAGGCCCGCAAGGTGGCTCCCTCGATCATCTTCATCGACGAGATCGACACCATCGGACGGGTGCGCGGCGCCGGTGCGTCGGTGAGCGGTCACGACGAGCGCGAGCAGACCCTGAACCAGATCCTGACGGAGATGGACGGCTTCTCCGGCTCGGAGGGCGTGGTCGTCATAGCGGCCACGAACCGGGCCGACATCCTGGACCCCGCGCTGACCCGGCCCGGCCGGTTCGACCGCGTGGTCAACGTCGCCCCGCCGGATCGCGCCGGACGCGAGGCGATCCTGCGGATCCACACCCGCGACATCCCTCTGGCCGACGACGTGGACCTGGCCCGGCTGGCCCGTACGACACCGGGCATGACAGGTGCGGATCTGGCCAACCTCGCCAATGAGGGTGCGCTGCTCGCGGTCAAGCGCAAGCAGGACCAGGTGACGTCCGCGGACCTGTCCGAGGCGCTGGAGAAGGTCCAGCTGGGAGCCGAACGGACTCTCGTGATGCCCGAGGAGGACCGCCGTCGCACCGCCTGCCACGAGAGTGGGCACGCCCTCCTCGGCATGCTTCAGCCCGGTGCCGACCCCGTCCGCAAGATCACCATCGTGCCGCGCGGCCGGGCCCTGGGCGTGACCATGTCGACCCCGGAGGTCGAGCGGTACGCGCACTCGGAGCAGTATCTGCGCGGCCGCATCATCGGCGCCCTCGGCGGCATGGCGGCGGAGGAGGTCGTCTACGGCGTCGTCACCACGGGCGCGGAGAGCGACCTCGAACAGGTGACGAGCATCGCGCGAGGGATGGTGGCCCGCTGGGGGATGAGCGAGCGCGTCGGCCGGCTGTCCGCCCTGCCCAGCGACGCCCAGCAGGCGTACGGCCTCTCCGCCGCCCCGCAGACCCTCGACGTGATCGACTCCGAGATGCGCCGGATCGTCGACGACTGCTACGAGGAGGCCTGCCGCAAACTCCGCGACAACCGCCACCGGCTGGACGCGCTGACGGAGGCGCTGCTGGAACGGGAGACGCTGGAGGAGACGGAGGCCTACCGGATCGCCGGGGTCACCCGGCTGGACAAGGACGACACGGTGGCATAGGGGTCTGTCGTCCGGGCCGGGGCGCCGGGGCCGAGCGTGGTGAGGGCCGAGCGTGGTGAGGGGTGGGGGTGGCCGGGGGTCCCGTGGTGTGGTCGGGTCGCCGGGCGCCGAGGGCGGTGAGGGGTGTGGGAGACCTGGCGTCCTCGGTTGTGGTCGGGTCGCCGGGCGCCGAGGGCGGTGAGGGGTGCGGGAGACCGGCGTCCTCGGTCTTGGCCGGGTCGCCGGGCGGTGAGGGGTGTCTGTGACCACGCGGCCGCGGTGTGATCCCAACGGCAGGTCCTGGAACCCGCCGCCGCGCCGCCGGTGCCACCGGCGCGGTCCTCGGGCTCCGCCCGCGTGCCCGGCCCCGCTCAGGGGACGCGGGCGATCAGGTAGCGGAACACGTTCGGCATCCACACCGTGCCGTCCGGCCGGCGGTGCTGGTGCAGTGCCTCGGCCAGTTCCTTGCCCACCTGCTCCTGATCGGTCGCCGCGAGCGCCGCGTCGAACAGCCCGGTCGACAGCAGGCCGCGCGCCGCGCTGTCCACGTCGGCGTACCCGAACGGGCAGGCGACCCGGCCCGAGCCGTCCGGCCTCAGCCCGGCCCGCTGGGCGACCTCCTCCAGGTCGTCGCGGAGCGCCGGGCGCCAGCTGCCGCCGCCCCGCAGCGGATCCGCGAGCTTGGTCGCCACCCGCAGCACCGAGGACGTGGCGCAGCGCTCCGGTGGTCCCCATCCGGCCAGCACGACCGGAGCGTCCCGTGCGGCGAGCGGGGTCGCCGCGGCGAGCAGCTCACCGAGGCCCTCGGCGTCACCCGCGAGACATCCGATGGGCTCGAAGGCGGTGACGACCGTGTACGCCGTGGACCGCGCGGCGTCGTCCTGCTCGGGGCCGGCGTCCTCCGGGGCGCCCTCGACGAGCCGTGCATCCGCCGTACGCGCGCGCGTGCGGGGTGCCTCCGCCCCCGAGGGCAGCAGGCGCTCGCGTGCCAGGGCCAGTCTCTCGGGCGAGGAGGACTCGACACCCGTGACGGCGGCGCCCCGGGCGGCCGCCAGCAGCAGTGCGAGCCCCGAACCGCAGCCGAGGCCCAGCAGCCGGGTGCCGGGTCCCACGTCCAGTCGCTCGTAGACGGCCTCGTAGAGCGGTACGAGCATCCGCTCCTGGATCTCCGACCAGTCACGCGCGCGTGCACACAGGTCCACGCGGGGTGCGGGTCCCGCGTGAGGCAGGTGCTGCCGCACGAGCGTAGGTGTCATCGAAAGCGCCCCAATCCGCAGCGAGTTGCCGCTGTACCCGTTTTTCGTCGCCCCCGTCGCGTACGCCCAGCCTCCCCCCGTATGCCAGGTAACTCCGAGCCCGCGACCGCGTCCAGGGGTCTCGGCGGCCCGCTTGTGACGTGCCCCCGTGAGTGGCGAGAATTCACATTCCGGCAACGCTGCTGTCCCTCCTCACGACGGAATTGCTCCGTCCGGGGGACCGGGGAGTGGCGCGATCCTGCCGTGGGCGATGACCGTGGGTCGCGGGCCGGGGCGGTCGCCGGGTTCCGGCCAAGGTCGACAGCGCCGGTCGCCGCCCGGTCACCGTCCCGTTGCGGAAGGACGGGGCGGTGGCGGACCCGGGGGGCGCACCGGGTAGGGTCGCGGTCGTACCGCGCGCCGGCCGGGCCGGGACACGAGGCGGCCGAAACGCCTCTTGCGCACCCGCGGACGCATGTACCCCGTCACGGCGGTGGCGCTCTACGTGCCGGGTCGTACGTATGACTACGTACCACCTTGTAGTGAGGTGTGTGGCTTCTCCGCAGATCAGCGCACCCGCCCTCCTCAGGACGCATCAGCGGCAACTGACGGGTACGTGCAAATTATTTGGGATGCCCCGGAATAGGAACACAGCGGGGCTCAGGCTCGTTCTCATTACGTGAGCACGACACCACCTGTTCTCGCCGCAGAGCTGGCACAGGCGTGGGCCGACATTCAGCGGTACCACCCCGAGCTGCCGGACCTTGCCGCGCCCGAGTCCCTGATCGGGGAGTCGTCGTCCGCCTGCGGACACGAACTCTCCTTCGAGCGGCTGCTTCACGAGGCAGTCCACGGCATCGCCGCCGCGCGCGGAATCCGCGACACCTCCCGCGCCGGCCGATACCACAACCGCAGATTCCTCGCGATCGCCGAGGAGCTGGGCCTGGACCACCCCGAGGAGCCGCATCCCAGCAGCGGCTTCTCGCTGGTCACGCTCAACCCCGAGGCGAAGCGGCGGTACCGCCCGACGATCGAGCGCCTCCAGCGCGCCCTGAAGGCACACACCGCCGCCACCACCACCGACACCAGCCGCAGCTTCCGCGGCCCGGCCGCCCGCCATGGCTCCTCCGGCGGCGGCGTCCGGGTCAAGGCGGTGTGCGACTGCGGCCGCAACGTACGGGTCGTCCCGTCCGTTCTGGCCCAGGCGCCGATCATGTGCGGCGGTTGCGGCAAGCCGTTCCGGATCCCGGAAGTGGTGGGCGCGGGGGCACGGTGAGCGCACGGCTGTTCGTGGCAGCCGTGCGGCACCAGCCTTAGCGCCTGTCCGGCACATTTCCCCCTGCCCCGCGACGCCTGGCGGGCAGGACGTGGTGCCGCGGGTCACGCACCCGGCGTCGGTCGTGGCAACGCCGGGTGCCGCTCCGGTGTGCCCTGGCGCACCCTGGTCCGAAGCGCCCGGCGGCGTGTGGCAGAATGGTCAGCTGTACTCGACAGCCGCACAGGACCCCTCTCTCCTCCGGCTGACGCGTCCATCGGGCACTCGGGTACCGCAACCCCACGCGGCATTTCTCGCCGTGCCCAACCACGTCAAATCCAGGAGAACCCACTCCCGTGGCAGTCAAGATCAAGCTGAAGCGTCTGGGCAAGATCCGTTCGCCTCACTACCGCATCGTCGTCGCCGACTCCCGCACCCGCCGTGACGGCCGTGCGATCGAGGAGATCGGCAAGTACCACCCGACGTACAACCCGTCGGTGATCGAGGTCGACGCCGAGCGCGTGGCGTACTGGCTCCGTGTCGGCGCCCAGCCGACCGAGCCCGTGCTCGCCATCCTGAAGAAGACCGGCGACTGGCAGAAGTTCAAGGGCGAGCCCGCCCCGGCGCCGCTGCTCGTCGCCGAGCCCAAGGCCGCGCGTCCGTCCTTCGAGGCTCTCGGCGGTGACGACGAGGGCAAGGGTGAGGCCATCACCCAGAAGAAGAAGGCCGACAAGAAGGACGAGGCCCCGGCCGAGTCCGCGGCTGAGTCCACCGAGGCCTGAGCATGCTCGAGGAGGCTCTCGAGCACCTCGTGAAGGGCATCGTCGACAACCCTGACGATGTGCAGGTCGCCTCGCGCAACCTGCGCCGCGGGCGGGTGCTGGAGGTCCGGGTGCACCCCGACGACCTCGGAAAGGTGATCGGCCGCAACGGCCGCACCGCACGCGCCCTGCGCACCGTCGTGGGCGCCATCGGCGGCCGCGGCGTCCGTGTCGACCTCGTCGACGTGGACCACGTCCGCTGACACAAGGCAGCGCAGCACCGGCTCGGGCCGGGGAGGGCCCTCGGGCCGTCCCCGGCCCGTAGTCGTACGACAGGAGAACAAGCACAGTGCAGCTGGTAGTCGCACGGATCGGCCGTGCCCACGGCATCAAGGGCGAGGTCACCGTCGAGGTACGTACCGACGAGCCGGAACTCAGGCTCGCCCCCGGCGCCGTACTGGCCACCGACCCGGCCTCCACCGGGCCGCTGACCATCGAGACGGGCCGCGTGCACAGCGGCCGTCTGCTGCTGCGATTCGAGGGCGTGGGCGACCGCTCCGCCGCCGAGGCCCTGCGCAACACGCTCCTGATCGCCGAGATCGACCCGGAGGAACTCCCCGAGGGCGAGGACGAGTACTACGACCACCAGCTGATGGACCTCGACGTCGTGACGACGGACGGGGTGGAGGTCGGCCGGATCACCGAGATCTCGCACCTGCCCTCGCAGGACCTCTTCATCGTGGAGCGCCCGGACGGCAGCGAGGTCATGATCCCGTTCGTCGCGGAGATCGTCACCGAGATCGACCTCGAGGAACAGCGGGCCGTCGTCGACCCGCCGCCCGGCCTCATCGACGACCGCGCGGAGATCGCCTCGTCCAGGGACGAGTCCTGATGCGGCTCGACGTCGTCACGATCTTCCCCGAGTACCTCGACCCGCTGAACGTCTCCCTGGTCGGCAAGGCCCGCGCGCGTGGGCAGCTGAAGGTGCACGTGCACGATCTGCGCACCTGGACCTACGACCGTCACCACACGGTCGACGACACGCCGTACGGCGGCGGACCCGGCATGGTCATGAAGACCGGGCCCTGGGGCGACGCCCTCGACTCCGTCCTCGCCGACGGGTACGAGACGGGCTCGCACGGCCCGGCCCTGATCGTCCCCACGCCCAGCGGCCGCCCCTTCACGCAGGAACTCGCCGTCGAGCTCTCCGAGCGCCCCTGGCTGATCTTCACCCCGGCCCGGTACGAGGGCATCGACCGGCGGGTCGTCGACGAGTACGCCACCCGGATGCCGGTGTACGAGGTGTCCATCGGCGACTACGTGCTCGCCGGCGGCGAGGCGGCCGTACTGGTTGTCACCGAGGCCGTGGCGCGGCTGCTGCCCGGCGTCCTCGGCAACGCCGAGTCGCACCGGGACGACTCCTTCGCGCCCGGTGCCATGGCAGGCCTCCTGGAGGGGCCCGTCTACACCAAGCCGCCCGAGTGGCGGGACCGCGGGATCCCGGACGTGCTCCTCAGCGGGCACCACGGCAAGATCGCCCGCTGGCGGCGCGACGAGGCACTGCGGCGCACGACGGCCAACCGTCCGGATCTGATCGAGAGTTGCGATCCCAAGGCCTTCGACAAGAAGGACCGCGAGATGCTCTCCATCCTGGGCTGGGCACCGGACCCCGCGGGGGAGCCGTACGGACGATTTTGGCGCAGGACCGAGGGCGTGGAAGAATAGGCCGCTGTTGTGCGCCCGTCCGGCGTGCGCCCCTGCCACAGGGGGACACGACGCCCGCCCCGACCCGCACGGCTCTCGAACCAGAAACCTAGTTTCCGTTGATGACCTGTGGCATCAGCGAGGAAAGCAGACGCAATGTCTCACCTGCTCGACACCGTCGACTCCGCGTCGCTGCGCAGCGACGTCCCCGCCTTCCGCCCGGGTGACACCGTCAACGTGCACGTCCGCGTCATCGAGGGCAACCGCTCCCGTGTGCAGCAGTTCAAGGGCGTGGTGATCCGCCGCCAGGGTGCCGGCGTGCGCGAGACCTTCACGGTCCGCAAGGTCTCCTTCTCCGTCGGCGTCGAGCGCACCTTCCCGGTGCACACCCCGATCGTGGAGAAGATCGAGCTCGTCACCAAGGGTGACGTCCGCCGCGCCAAGCTGTACTACCTGCGCGACCTGCGCGGCAAGGCGGCGAAGATCAAGGAGAAGCGCGAGAACTGAGCGCCTCCCGGAGTTCCTGGCGGGTCCGGATAGCATCTGGCCCCGATGGACACCGAAGCACAGCCGACGGAGCGCGACCGCTCCTCCCGCCCTTCCCGAACCGAGGAGACCTCGGACACAGGGGGGCCGGAGGACCGGTCGCGTTCCGCGTTGGCGGCGCGGGTCGCCGAGTGGGTCCCGGGCGGGCGGGTCACCCTGTCCGTGCTGGTCTGCCTGGTGTTCGCGCTGCTGCTCAACACCTTCGTGGTACAGCCGTTCCGGATTCCGAGCGGATCCATGGAGCGGGAATTGAGGATCGGCGACCGCGTCCTCGTAAATAAGTTGGCGTACCGTTTCGGTGCTCAGCCGCGACGGGGCGACGTGGTCGTGTTCGACGGCACCGGATACTTCGGGAACGCCGACTACGTCAAACGCGTCGCCGGTGTGGGTGGAGACCACGTGGTCTGCTGCGACAGGGAAGGGAGGCTCCAGGTGAACGGCCGGTCCGTCGACGAGTCGACGTTCCTGTACCCCGGCGACAGCGCCTCCACGGTGCCCTTCGACGTCGTCGTGCCCGAGGGCACCCTGTTCGTCCTCGGCGACCACCGCAGCGCCTCCAGCGACTCCCGCGACCACCTCGGCTCTCCGGGCGGCGGAATGATCCCGGTCGAGGACGTGATCGGGCGGGCCGACTGGATCGTCTGGCCCCTCGGCCATGCCACCCACCTGGACCGAACCGGCGCCTACGCGCGCGTGCCCGCGGCGGACGGTGGACATGGGTAACCGCGGAAAGCCGCGCGGCGCGCCCGTCAGCGCCGCCGAGAACCTGCTCCCGACCGGCACCCGGCGCGCCAGCGCCCCGGCCGGTGGCGGGCGCAGCCGCGCCGAGCGTCGCAAGCTCCAGCGGAAGGTCAAGCGGCGCCGGCGCCGGTCGGCCGTCAAGGAGATACCGCTGCTCGTCGGCGTCGCCGTGCTGATAGCCCTCGTCCTGAAGACGTTCCTGGTCCAGGCGTTCGTGATCCCGTCGGGTTCCATGGAGCAGACGATCCAGATCGGCGACCGGGTCCTGGTGGACAAGCTCACCCCGTGGTTCGGCACCGAGCCGGAACGCGGCGACGTCGTGGTCTTCAAGGACCCCGGTGGCTGGCTCCAGAACGAGCAACCCACGCGGAAGCAGGACGACCCCGTCGTCGTCAAGCAGGTCAAGCAGGGCCTCACCTTCATCGGCCTGCTGCCGTCCGAGGACGAGAAGGACCTGATCAAGCGGGTCGTCGGCGTCGGCGGTGACCGCGTGCAGTGCTGCGACACCCAGGGGCGGGTCACGGTCAACGGTGTTCCCCTGAACGAGGACTACCTGTACCCGGGCAACGAGCCGTCCGCGACGCCGTTCGACATCACCGTGCCGCAGGGCCGGCTGTGGGTGATGGGCGACCACCGCTCCAACTCCGCGGACTCCCGCTCCCACCAGGACACCGCCTACGGCGGCACCGTCTCCGAGGACGAGGTGGTCGGCCGGGCCGTCGTCATCGCCTGGCCGCTGGGCCACTGGACCACGCTGAACGAACCGAAAACCTTTGCTTCCGTGTCCGACGCGGCAGCCGGGTCGACCGCGGCCCCCCAGCCGTCGCATAGGGTTGCCTCCGACGATCCGAACGGAACGATCCACCTCCCGACCCCTGCGGAACTCCCGCTCGTTATGGGAGTGGTGGGCCTGCGTCGTGTGTGGGGCAGGCGGCGGCACAGAGTGAGGAGTTGGCGTGGGGGATGTGGCGGTTGGCGCACGGTCCGGACACGACGGCGAGGAGCACCGCGGACGCCCCGTGGAAGCGGGCCCCCAAGCCGCGGGCCGCGCCGTGAACTCCGGGAATGATGGCCGGAAGGCCGAGGACGGCACGGTGACGGACGAACAGAGCCAGACCGGGGACCAGGGCCCGACAGGCTCCACCCCCCACCAGAAGAAGCACCGCTCCTTCTGGAAGGAGCTGCCGATCCTGATCGGTATCGCGCTGGTGCTGGCGCTGCTGATCAAGACGTTCCTGGTACAGGCGTTCTCGATCCCCTCCGACTCGATGCAGAACACCCTGCAGGAGGGCGACCGGGTCCTGGTCGACAAGCTGACCCCGTGGTTCGGCTCCGAGCCCGAGCGCGGTGAGGTCGTCGTCTTCCACGACCCGGACAACTGGCTCGCGGGCGAGCCGACGACGGATCCGAACGCCCTGCAGACGTTCCTCAGCTGGATCGGCCTGATGCCGTCCGCCGAGGAGAAGGACCTCATCAAGCGCGCCGTCGGCGTCGGCGGCGACACCGTCGAGTGCAACGGCACCGGGCCGCTGAAGGTCAACGGCAAGCCGCTGGACGAGCCGTACGTCTACCCGGGCAACACGCCGTGCAGCCAGGACGACCAGGGCGGCCAGTTCAAGGTGAAGATCCCCGAGGGCTTCATCTGGGTCATGGGCGACCACCGGCAGAACTCCCGGGACTCGCGCTACAACCAGGGCGACGCCCACAAGGGCATGGTCCCGGTCGACAAGGTCGTCGGGCGCGCCATCGTGAAGGCCTGGCCGATCAACCGCTGGGGCACCCTGCCGGTTCCGGACACCTTCGACCAGCCCGGCCTGAACGACCGGTCGTCCGCCGCCGCGGCCCTGACCACCGCCCCGAACGCGCTGGCCCTCGCCGGTGTCGTGCCGGTGGCCCTGTGGCGCCGCCGCAGGCCGGCGGCCTGATCCAGCTCCCGCCTCCTGGCCCTCGCCCCCGAGGCCCGGCCTCCGTGAAGTCCTCGTGGAGTCGCCCGGCAGGGCGGGACGAAGGGCTGACCAGGTCTGGTACCGCCGGGTAGGGTGCGGATCCATGGGCGGCGAGAGCGCGACACGTACGGCCCCGCACAGCGGGGGAACGAGCAGAGGCCCGGCGGGCGGCAGGCTCGGACAGCGGTTGTCCGGGCTGGCGGTCGCGCTGGGCCTTGTGCTGTTCCTGGGCGGCTTCGGCTGGGGAGCGGTGGCCTATCTGCCGTACACGGTGCCCACCTCCTCCATGACGCCGACCATCGACCCGGGTGACCGGGTGCTGGCGCAGCGTGTCGACGGTGCCGAGGTCCGCCGCGGTGACGTCGTCGTGTTCAAGGACGCGACCTGGGGCGACGCACCGTTGATCAAGCGCGTGGTGGCCGTCGGCGGGGACCGGGTCGCCTGCTGCCGGGACGGCAAGCTGACCGTGAACGACAAGGCGATCGAGGAGCCGTACCTCTCCTCCGAGGACAAGCGGGCCGTGGACATGAACTTCTCGGTGACGGTGCCCGGCGGCCGGCTCTTCCTGCTCGGCGACGAGCGGCACGGCTCCCTCGACTCGACCGCCCACCTCACGGACGCCGCGAGGGGCACCGTGGCTCGCGAGGACGTCTCCGCCCGGGTGGACGCCGTCGTCTGGCCGATGAACGGCATGCTGCCGCGCCCCACCGGCTTCGAGGCACTCGGCGGCCTGTCCTCGCCCGGCCCGCTGCGGACGATCACCGCCATGATCGTGGCGGGAGCCGTGCTGGTGCTCGGTGGCGGGGCGTACGGGCCGGTCGCGAAGCGACTGGGGTCCCGCTCCAGGACGGAGCCCGCCGGTGCCCGCTGAGGCGACGGAGGGGTACGAGCTCGACGGCGCCCGTGCGCGCAAGGTGGCCCGGGTCGTGCTGCTTGACCCCGACGACCGGATCCTGCTGCTGCACGGCCACGAACCGGACGATCCGGCGGACGACTGGTGGTTCACGCCGGGCGGCGGACTGGAGGGCGAGGAGACCCGTGAGGAGGCCGCTCTGCGGGAACTCGCGGAGGAGACCGGAATCACGCAGGTCCAGCTCGGTCCGGTGCTGTGGCGGCGGCTGTGCTCGTTCCCGTTCGCCGGGCGGCGCTGGGACCAGGACGAGTGGTACTACCTGGCCCGCACCACCCAGACGGCGACGCAGGCGGTCGCCCTCACCGAGCTGGAGCGACGCAGTGTCGTGGGGGCCCGGTGGTGGACCTGTGAGGAACTGACCCGGGCTCATGAGACGGTGTATCCGACCAGACTCGCCGAGCTGCTGCGCAGGCTGCTCGACGAGGGTCCCCCCGCCAAGCCGGAGAACCTTGACACGGAAATCGTCTAGGGGCTCCCGGGACTGGCGCACAATGGTGGGATCGCACGGCTGAAGGGGAACATGCCATGAGCGCCGAGGACCTCGAAAAGTACGAGACCGAGATGGAGCTCAAGCTCTACCGGGAGTACCGCGATGTCGTCGGTCTGTTCAAATACGTGATCGAGACCGAGCGGCGCTTCTACCTGACCAACGACTACGAGATGCAGGTGCACTCGGTCCAGGGTGAGGTGTTCTTCGAGGTGTCCATGGCGGACGCCTGGGTCTGGGACATGTACCGGCCGGCCCGGTTCGTGAAGCAGGTGCGTGTCCTCACCTTCAAGGATGTGAACATCGAGGAGCTGAACAAGAGCGACCTCGAACTGCCGGGCGGGTGATGAACGGCCAGGCCCGCCGGCCTTTTGTCCTGCCTTCTCGAGCTGCCCTCTTGTCCTGCCTCTTGTCGCCCGTGTGAGTGACGAAGTTGTCCACAACCGCTGAGTAGCGCACCAAGATCCACTGTGCGGTGCGGTATGCGTGAGCGTTGGCGCCCAAGGAGGTGCCGACATGAACGCACGAGACGCACTCGGCAGGTACGGCGAGGAACTGGCCGCCCGACGGCTGGTGGCGACCGGTATGACGGTCCTGGAGCGCAACTGGCGCTGCGGCAGGACCGGCGAGATCGACATCCTGGCGCGGGACGGGGACGTCCTGGTGGTCTGCGAGGTGAAGACACGCCGGGGCGGCCGCTTCCAGCACCCGATGGCCGCCGTCCGGCGGGAGAAGGCCGAGCGGCTGCGCGGCCTCGCCGAGCAGTGGCTCCACGCCCATGGCGGGGCACCACCGGGAGGCGTCCGCATCGACCTGATCGGCGTCGTCCTGCCCGACCGCGGCGCGCCCGTGCTCGAACACGCGCGAGGGGTGGCCTGAGATGGGCTTCGCGCGTACGTGCTCCGTCGCCCTCGTCGGCGTCGAGGGCGTTGTGGTGGAGGTCCAGGCAGACCTGGAGCCGGGTGTCGCCGCGTTCACACTCGTGGGGCTGCCGGACAAGAGCCTCACGGAGAGCCGGGACAGGGTGCGGGCGGCGATGGTCAATTCCGGCGCCGAGTGGCCGCAGAAGAAGCTCACGGTCGGGCTCAGCCCGGCCTCCGTCCCGAAGGCCGGCAGCGGGTTCGACCTGGCCGTCGCCTGCGCGGTGCTGGGCGCGAGCGAGCGGATCGATCCACGGGTGCTCGCCGACATCGTGATGATCGGGGAGCTCGGCCTGGACGGACGGGTGCGGCCGGTGCGCGGCATCCTGCCGGCCGTGCTGGCCGCGGCGGACGCGGGCTACGAGCAGGTGGTCGTACCCGAGTGCGCGGCCGCCGAGGCGGCCCTGGTCCCGGGGGTGTCCGTGCTGGGCGTCCGCAGCCTGCGTCAGCTGATCGCCGTCCTGGCGGACGAGCCCGTGCCGGACGAGGAGCCCGACGCACACGGCCGGCCGGATCCGCTGCTCGCGGGCCTGCGCGTTCCCGGCACCGGTTCGGCGACCGGCATGCACAGCGTCGGAGCCACCCAGCACGACCACGGGCACGACCTCGCCGACGTCGTGGGCCAGACCTCGGCGCGTACGGCGGTGGAGGTCGCCGCGGCCGGCGGACATCACCTGTTCCTCGAGGGCCCGCCCGGTGCCGGGAAGACGATGCTCGCCGAGCGGCTGCCGGGGATTCTGCCCCGGCTCACCCGCGAGGAGTCGCTGGAGGTGACGGCGGTGCACTCGGTGGCCGGGCTGCTGCCGCCCGGCAAGCCGCTCATCGACGTCGCCCCCTACTGCGCTCCGCACCACTCGGCCACCATGCAGGCGCTCGTCGGCGGCGGCGCGGGCGTCGCCCGGCCCGGCGCCGTGTCGCTGTCCCATCGCGGGGTGCTGTTCCTCGACGAGACGCCGGAGTTCAGCGGCCAGGCCCTCGACGCCCTGCGGCAGCCCCTGGAGGCGGGGCATGTCGTGATCGCCCGCAGCGCGGGGGTGGTGCGCTTCCCGGCCAACTTCCTGATGGTCCTCGCCGCCAACCCGTGCCCGTGCGGGCGCTTCTCCCGGCGGGACGACCTGTGCGAGTGCCCGCCCTCCGCGATCCGGCGCTACCAGGCCCGGCTGTCGGGGCCGCTGCTGGACCGGGTCGACCTCCGCGTCGAGGTCGACCGGGTCACGCGGGCCGAGCTCGCCGACCGGGGGGCCCGCGGCGAGTCCACCGCCGCGGTCGCCGAACGGGTGCGCGCGGCCCGGGAACGGGCGGCCGTCCGTCTCGCGGGCACCCCGTGGCGGACGAACAGCGAGGTGCCCGGCCGGGAGCTGCGCAGCCGCTGGTACGCCGGGACCGGCGCGATGGACGAGGCCGAACGCAGCTTGGAGCGGGGCGCGCTCACGGCTCGCGGTCTGGACCGCGTCCTGCGGGTCGCCTGGACCGTGGCCGACCTCGTGGGGCACGACCGGCCCGGCGCGACGGACGTGGCCCTGGCGCTTCAGTTGCGCACCGGCGTCCCGCGCGGTGTGCCGATGGCCATCGGAGCGCTGACATGACCTGCGGCGCTGCGGACGACGAGGTGCTCGGGCGGGTCCTTCTCACCCGGGTGCTGGAGCCCGGGGACGAGGTCGCCGGACGGTGGGTGAGGGAGCTGGGGGCCGGTGAAGTGGTCCGGCGGCTCCGTGGTGCGGGGGCGCCCTTGACGGGGGTGAGCGCCAGGCGCTGGGAGGGGCTGCGGACGCGGGCCGGACGGGCCGAGCCGGAGCGGGATCTCGAGGTGGCCCGGGCGGCCGGGGTGCGGTTCGTGTGCCCGGGGGAGGCCGAATGGCCCGGTCAGCTCGACGACCTCGGGGACGGCCGGCCGCTGGGGCTCTGGGTGCGGGGGCCGGCCGGCCTGCGCATGTGGGCGCTCCGGTCCGTCGCCGTCGTGGGCGCCCGGGCCTGCACCGAGTACGGCGCCCATATGGCCGTCACGCTCGCCGCCGGCCTCGCCGAACGCGGCTGGGTGGTCGTCTCCGGCGGCGCCTACGGGGTCGACGGCGCCGCCCACCGGGGTGCACTCGGCGCCGGGGGTGCCACCGTCGCCGTGCTGGCCTGCGGCGTCGACCGGCCCTATCCCCCCGGGCACGCCCGGCTGCTCGGCAGGATCGCCGAGCAGGGGCTGGTGGTGGGCGAGCTGCCGCCGGGGGACCATCCGACGCCCAGCCGCTTCATCGTGCGCAACCGCGTGATCGCCGCGCTGACCAGGGGGACCGTGGTCGTCGAGGCCGCCCTCCGCAGCGGTTCACTGGTCACCGCGCGGGCGGCGCAGCGGCTGGGCCGGCACACCATGGGCGTGCCCGGCCCGGCCACCAGCGCGCAGTCGGCGGGGGTGCACGAGCTGCTGCGCGGGGAGGCGACGCTGGTCACCGACGCGGCCGAGGTCGTGGAGCTGGTCGGGGACATGGGGGAGCTGGCGCCGGCCCGGCGCGGGCCGGTGCTCCCGCGCGACCTGCTGCCACCCGCCGCCCGTCGCGTCCTGGCCGCGCTGCCCGGACACGGGGAGGCCACGGCGCAGGACATCGCCGGAGGGGTTCCCACGACGGCGGACGACGCGATCGCGAGGCTGTACGAACTCAGAGCACTTGGTTACGTCGAACGACACGGCGATGGCTGGAAGTTGACACGCCAGGCGATGATCTCCCTTCGCGGTCGGCGGGACGTATGTTGACCGAGCGTGTTCGGCCGTCCGGGGGAATCCCGATGCCCTTGGGAAATCAGGCAGTTGAGCAGCTCGCGATGGTCACTGAGAGCTACCGTCATGCCCCGGTGGAGCGCCCCGGGGAACGTTTCTGCGCACGGCGCCCGCCCCGTCCTTCGCGCACCGCGACTCTTCAGTCACGCTACGCTCACGAGGATCCAGACACAGTCCGGCAACTCGACACCAGAGCGACAGCTCACCCACGTACCACCCTTCACGGCAGAACGGCACAAGGCGACGAATGCCCCAGCACACCTCCGGGTCCGACCGGGCGGCGATCCCCCCAGCCGCCCGCGACGGTGGCAGCGATCGGCCGCCCGCTCCCTCGACCCTCGACGAGCTCTGGCGGTCGTACAAGGAGACGGGGGACGAGCGGCTGCGGGAGCAGCTGATTCTGCACTACTCGCCGCTGGTGAAATACGTGGCGGGACGGGTGAGCGTGGGGCTGCCGCCCAATGTCGAGCAGGCGGACTTCGTGTCGTCCGGGGTGTTCGGGCTGATCGACGCGATCGAGAAGTTCGACATCGACCGGGAGATCAAGTTCGAGACGTACGCGATCACGCGGATCCGGGGCGCGATGATCGACGAGCTGCGGGCGCTGGACTGGATCCCGAGATCGGTGCGGCAGAAGGCGCGGAACGTGGAGCGGGCGTACGCGACGCTGGAAGCGCGGCTGCGGCGGACGCCGAGCGAGGGGGAGGTGGCCGCCGAGCTGGGCATCCCGGTGGATGAACTGCACGCGGTTTTCAGCCAGTTGTCGCTGGCCAACGTCGTGGCGCTGGAGGAGCTGCTGCACGTCGGGGGCGAGGGCGGCGACCGGCTGAGCCTGATGGACACGCTGGAGGACACCGCCGCGGACAATCCGGTGGAGGTGGCGGAGGACCGGGAGCTGCGGCGGTTCCTGGCGCGGGCGATCAACACGCTCCCCGAGCGGGAGAAGACCGTGGTCACGCTGTACTACTACGAGGGCCTGACGCTCGCCGAGATCGGCAACGTGCTCGGTGTCACCGAGAGCCGGGTGAGTCAGATCCACACCAAATCCGTGCTCCAGCTCCGCGCGAAACTGGCCGGCTTCGGGCGCTGACCTGGCCTGATGCGGGCGGCGTGGTGTGCTGCACTCCCGTGCGGGGTGGCGCGTCCGTAAAGTGGACGACGTGCCAAGGATTCGAGCGGCCTCCGTGGCCGAGCACCGGTCGATGCAGCGAGCCGCCCTGCTGGACGCGGCTCGTTCCCTGCTGTCCGAGGGCGGGACGGAGGCGCTGACCTTCCCGGCCCTCGCCGAGCGGACGGGGCTCGCGCGGTCGTCCGTGTACGAGTACTTCCGGTCCCGGGCCGCCGTGGTCGAGGAACTGTGCGAGGTCGACTTCCCGGTCTGGGCGGCGGAGGTCGAGGCGGCGATGGCCGCGGTGGACGGCGCCGAGGCCCAGGTCGAGGCCTATGTGCGCGCGCAGCTCGCGCTGGTGGGGGACCGGCGGCACCGGGCCGTGGTGGCCATCTCCGCCAGTGAGCTGGACGCCGGGGCGCGCGAGAAGATCCGCGCGGCGCACGGGGGGCTCGTGGCGATGATCGTGGAGGCACTGCGGGACATGGGGCACGCGGAGCCCCGGCTGGCGGCGATGCTGGTCCAGGGGGTCGTCGACTCGGCCGTGCGGCGGATCGAGCTGGGCGTGGAGGACCCGTCGGTCGTGGCCGAGGCCGCGGTGTCGATGGTGCGTGGGGGCGTGCGCGGCTGAGGTGCGATGGCGCCGGGGCCGGCTGGGCTGGGCCCGGCGTGCGTACCCCTTGTGGGACTGGCGCCTGCGGGATTCCCGTTGCTCGTGCGGGCCGGAGGGGACGCCGCGACGGTCGGCGTCACTCCTACCGGTAGCGCCGCTGCGCCGAGGCGCCTGCCCGGACCGCGGGTCCCGGCGCTTGCCGGTGGGAGGACCTCGAACGCACCCTGCGCCGCCCTGGTCGCACGAATGCCGGCTGCGGAGCGGGCTGCGGCGTTTGCACTCGCCCGTTCCGCCTCGCGGCGTCAATGCCCCCGATCGGATCGGGGCGGGCATGAGGCGCGCGCCCAGTCGGGTCGGCCGGTCGAGTGTTTGTCGTGGGCTCGGCTACGGCGGGAGGGGTACTCCCAGCACCGGCAGCAGGCGTGACGGTCCCCTCCGCAGCAGCCACGACGGGAGCAGCGACAGGGGGTCCAGGTACGCGTCACCCCTCCGCAGGCCCCAGTGGAGGCAGGGCGTGGAGCAGTGGGAGCCGGAGGGTTCGGCCGTGCCGACGACCTCTCCGGCGGCGACCTCGTCACCCTTGCGCACCGCGGCGAGGACCGGCTGGTAGGTCGTACGCAGGGGTGGGTCCCCGGTTCCCGTGAGCTCCACGGAGACCACGCCCTTTCCGGCCACCCGGCCCGAGTAGGAGACCCGGCCCGGTGCGACGACTCGAACTGGTGTTCCGGGTGAGGCTGGAAGATCCACGCCTCGGTGACCGCGGCCGTAACGCGTCGCCGGCGGTTCCCAGCCGCGGACGACCGGTGGGCGGACGCCCACCGGCCAGGTGCGGCCGATCGCCGGAACCGAGCCCTCCGGGCCGGGGCCCGGGGCCTCGGGGCCGGCCGGGGCCGCCGGCGGCGGGTCGGCCGCGTCGGCCGGTGCGGCTGCAGTGAGGGCCAGTAGCAGCGCCCAGGTCGCTCGTGCGCATCGCTTCGCTCGCATGACGGGAACCGTGCCGTATCGGCCACCGTCCGGGCCCTGGCCTGTGGAGTACTCACGGGTTGTGGACAGCGGCGTCACCCGGGGGGTCGGCGGTCCCGTACACTTCTGGTGGCGATCCGGGTCACCGGGTCGACTTCGCACGCCCCGATACCAGGGCCGGCAACGGTCCGTATCAGCGCCCCTCGGTCCCTTGTGGCACGGCGCATGTGGGCGTCAGGCGCGGGAGCAGTCCGGCCCTCGCGGCACAACCGAGAAACACAAGGAGAACGGCCATGGCCGTCGTCACGATGCGGGAGCTGCTGGAAAGCGGCGTCCACTTCGGTCACCAGACCCGTCGCTGGAACCCGAAGATGAAGCGCTTCATCTTCACCGAGCGCAACGGCATCTACATCATCGACCTGCTCCAGTCGCTGTCGTACATCGACCGCGCCTACGAGTTCGTCAAGGAGACCGTCGCCCACGGCGGCACGGTCATGTTCGTCGGCACGAAGAAGCAGGCGCAGGAGGCCATCGCCGAGCAGGCCACCCGCGTCGGCATGCCCTTCGTCAACCAGCGCTGGCTGGGCGGCATGCTCACCAACTTCTCGACCGTCTACAAGCGTCTGCAGCGCCTGAAGGAGCTTGAGCAGATCGACTTCGAGGACGTCGCGTCCTCCGGTCTGACCAAGAAGGAGCTGCTGGTCCTCTCCCGCGAGAAGGCCAAGCTGGAGAAGACTCTCGGCGGTATCCGCGAGATGCAGAAGGTGCCCAGCGCCGTCTGGATCGTGGACACCAAGAAGGAGCACATCGCGGTCGGCGAGGCCCGGAAGCTGAACATCCCGGTCGTCGCCATCCTCGACACCAACTGTGACCCGGACGAGGTCGACTACAAGATCCCGGGCAACGACGACGCGATCCGCTCCGTCACCCTGCTCACCCGCGTGATCGCCGACGCCGTGGCCGAGGGCCTGATCGCCCGCTCCGGCGGTGCCGGTGAGGGCAAGGGCGAGAAGGCCGAGGGTGAGCCGCTCGCCGAGTGGGAGCGCGACCTGCTCGAGGGTGAGAAGAAGGCCGACTCCGAGGAAGCGGCTCCGGCTGCCGAGGCCGCCCCCGAGGCGCCGGCCGCCGAGGCTGCCCCCGAGGCGCCGGCCGCCGAGGCCGCCCCCGAGGCGCCGGCTGCGGACGCCGAGCAGGCCTGACCCGTCGGTGCTGACGGCGGGAGCGGTGACACGCAGTCCGCTCCCGCCGTTCACCCGTAGGTCACGGGTGCGTCGAGGGTCTGCATCTACATGTAGACCGTAGAACCCGCAGACGTGGAAACCCGTAGATCTTCGATCTTCCAGACTTCGAGAAAGATTCACAGACTCATGGCGAACTACACCGCCGCCGACGTCAAGAAGCTCCGCGAGCTCACCGGCGCCGGCATGATGGACTGCAAGAAGGCGCTGGACGAGGCCGACGGCAGCGTCGAGAAGGCCGTCGAGGCGCTGCGCATCAAGGGCCAGAAGGGCGTCGCCAAGCGTGAGGGCCGCTCCGCCGAGAACGGCGCCGTGGTCTCCATCATCGCCGACGACAACTCCTCCGGTGTCCTGGTCGAGCTGAAGTGCGAGACGGACTTCGTCGCCAAGGGCGAGAAGTTCCAGGCCGTCGCCCGCGCCATCGCCGAGCACGTCGCCAAGACCTCCCCGGCCGACCTGGAGGCCCTGCTCGCCTCCGAGATCGAGGCCGGCAAGACCGTCCAGGCGTACGTGGACGAGGCCAACGCCAACCTCGGCGAGAAGATCGTCCTGGACCGCTTCGCGCAGTTCTCCGACGGCTTCGTGACCGCGTACATGCACCGCACGATGCCCGACCTGCCCCCGCAGATCGGTGTCCTCGTCGAGCTCGACAAGCCGAACGCCGAGGTCGCCAAGGGCATCGCCCAGCACATCGCCGCCTTCGCGCCGAAGTACCTCTCCAAGGAGGACGTCCCGGCCGAGGTCGTCGAGACCGAGCGCCGGATCGCCGAGGAGACCACCCGCGCCGAGGGCAAGCCCGAGGCCGCGATCGCCAAGATCGTCGACGGTCGTGTGAACGGCTTCTTCAAGGACGCCACGCTGCTCGGCCAGCCGTACGCGCTCGACAACAAGAAGTCGGTCCAGAAGGTCCTGGACGAGGCCGGTGTCACCCTGAAGCGCTTCACGCGCATCAAGGTCGGCATCTGAGTCCGTACCGCGATCGACGCGCGGCCCGGGGCGGATTGCCGCTAGGGTCGACCGCAGTCGTCCACGTCGTCGGTATCGGCCGGCGCGTCGGCGCCCGCGACGGACGACAGCAGATCTGACGAGGAGGCCATTGCCGCGTAGGGGAGAGAAACCCACCACCGGCAATGGCCTTCTTCGTATGTGCAACCCGTAAAAGAGGCGAGAACCCCATGACCACCAAGGCCCAGAAGAGCGACGACGGCAAAGTACGCGGCCGGTTTCTGCTGAAGCTGTCCGGAGAGGCCTTCTCCGGCGGCGGGGGCCTGGGCGTCGACCCGGACGTGGTGCACGCCATGGCGCGTGAGATCGCGGCCGTCGTCCGTGACGGCGCGCAGATCGCGGTCGTGATCGGCGGCGGCAACTTCTTCCGCGGAGCGGAGCTCCAGCAGCGCGGCATGGACCGCGCCCGCTCGGACTACATGGGCATGCTCGGCACCGTGATGAACTGCCTCGCCCTCCAGGACTTCCTGGAGAAGGAGGGCATCCAGTGCCGGGTGCAGACCGCCATCACCATGGGGCAGGTCGCCGAGCCGTACATCCCCCTGCGCGCCGTGCGGCACCTCGAGAAGGGCCGCGTCGTCATCTTCGGGGCCGGTATGGGCATGCCGTACTTCTCCACCGACACCACCGCCGCCCAGCGCGCCCTGGAGATCGACGCCGAGGCCCTGCTGATGGGTAAGAACGGTGTGGACGGGGTCTACGACTCCGACCCGAAGTCCAACCCGGACGCGGTCAAGTTCGACTCGCTCGGCTACGGCGAGGTCATCACCCGCGACCTGAAGGTGGCCGACGCCACCGCCATCACGTTGTGCCGCGACAACAAGCTGCCGATCGTGGTCTTCGAACTCCTGAAGGAGGGCAATATCGCCCGCGCCGTCAAGGGTGAGAAGATCGGCACGCTGGTGGGTGACCAGGGCAGCCGGGGCTGACCCGGTTTCAGCCACGTCGTCCGCCGGAGCGCCACCTGTCCGGGGGACGGGCGGGAACGACCCTGGCCGGGGGATGGACAATGTCCTGCCGGTCGGGAACCGTGCAGGAAGAAGACGCGACGCAGCCGGCCGCCGCCGCCAAGGAACCGCAGCCGGGCCTACTCAAGACACGCAGGAGCAAGTGGTGATCGAAGAGACCCTCCTCGAAGCCGAGGAGAAGATGGAGAAGGCCGTCGTGGTCGCCAAGGAGGACTTCGCCGCGATCCGCACCGGCCGTGCGCACCCCGCCATGTTCAACAAGATCGTGGCCGACTACTACGGCGCGCCTACGCCGATCAACCAGCTGGCTTCGTTCTCCGTGCCGGAGCCGCGCATGGCGGTCGTCACCCCGTTCGACAAGAGCGCGCTGCGCAACATCGAGCAGGCGATCCGCGACTCCGACCTGGGCGTCAACCCGAGCAACGACGGCAACATCATCCGGGTGGTGTTCCCCGAGCTGACCGAGGAGCGCCGGCGCGAGTACATCAAGGTCGCCAAGGGCAAGGGCGAGGACGCCAAGGTGTCCATCCGCTCCGTCCGCCGCAAGGCCAAGGACGCCATCGACAAGCTCATCAAGGACGGCGAGGTCGGCGAGGACGAGGGCCGTCGTGCGGAGAAGGAGCTCGACGACACCACGGCGAAGTACGTCGCCCAGGTGGACGAGCTGCTCAAGCACAAGGAAGCCGAGCTGCTCGAGGTCTGATGAACGACTCTCCCTGGGGGGCGCCGCCCCACGCCGGGTACTGGGGGCCGTCCGACCGGGGGCCTGTCCAGGGGGCCGCCCCGGCGGGTCCCACGTACGATGCGCTAGACGCGCAGCAGACTCGCCCCATGCCCATCGTGCCCGACGTATCCGCTCACGGCGGAAGCCAGGATGACGACCGGGGGGCCGCTCGGCTGGGCGGCTCCTTGTTCCGTGACGAGAGCCCGTCGGCGCCGCCCTACGGCGCGGTGCCGCAGAATCCGGAGCCCATGCACGACGCCCCTCAGCCGGCACCCGCACCGCAGAAGAAGAGTGCGGGCCGTGACCTGGGCGCGGCGATAGGGGTCGGGGCCGGACTCGGCGCGGTGATCATCACGTCCCTGTTCATCGTCAAGGCGGTGTTCGTCGGGGTCGTGGCGGTGGCCGTCGTGGTGGGCCTGTGGGAGCTGACCAAGCGGCTGGAGGAGCGCAAGGGCATTCACGCGCCGCTGGTGCCGCTCGCGGTCGGCGGCGCCGGGATGGTCGTCGCCGGTTATGTGCGGGGACCCGAGGGCGCATGGGTGGCGATGGCGCTCACCGCGCTGGCGGTCCTGGTCTGGCGGATGACGGAACCGCCGGAGGATTACCTCAGGGACGTCACGGCCGGCGTCTTCGCCGCCTTTTACGTCCCGTTCCTGGCGACGTTCGTCGCGATGATGCTGACCGCGCAGGACGGGCCGCAGCGGGTGTTCATGTTCCTGCTGCTCACCGTGGTCAGCGACACCGGCGCGTACGCCGTCGGCTGGCGCTTCGGGAGGCACAAGCTCGCCCCGCGCATCAGCCCCGGCAAGACCCGCGAGGGACTGGTGGGAGCGGTCAGCTTCGCCATGGCGGCCGGTGCGCTGTGCATGCAGTTCCTCATCGACGACGGCACGTGGTGGCAGGGCCTGCTCCTGGGCCTCGCGGTCGCCGCCAGCGCCACTCTGGGCGACCTGGGCGAGTCGATGATCAAGCGCGACCTCGGCATCAAGGACATGGGCACGCTGCTGCCGGGGCACGGCGGGATCATGGACCGGCTGGACTCGCTGCTGCCCACGGCTCCGGTGGTGTGGCTGCTGCTGGTGCTGTTCGTGGGATCCAGCTGAGCGGTCGTATGTGCTGAGGAGCCCCTGCCCTTCCCCTGGGCGGGGGCTCTTTCCGTGCCGCCGTGCGGAATCGGTTTCGGAGGCGGGGCGTTCGGGGCGTTCCCTGAGGAGTACGTGCTCGCGGACGTCGAGGTGGACTGGGACCTGCCTCAGGGCTACGGCGTACGGGCCATGCACTACGGCGACGGCGCGCTCGACGACCTCCTCGTCTGCATCCCCCTGCCCGGGCGCTCCCGCTACCGCATGTCCATGCTCGTCCCACCCGAACTGTCGACCCGAGCGGGACACCTCCGGCGCGAACCCGGGGCCGAGAAGGCCACGAACGGGCTCGGCGAGGCCACGCAGGGGCTCGGCCACGGCACGGACACGCCCGGCGACGTGACGCACGGACTGGAAGGCGGCCGCCGGCCGGGACTGGAACACATCCAGGCCGTGCTCGACCGGCTCTCCCCGCGACCGACCACCGCCTCGGCCATGCGCTGGTCCTCGATCTTCCGCATCAGTCACCGCCTGGTGGACCGCTACGGCGACGGCCGGGTGTTCCTCGCGGGCGACGCCGCACACATCCACCCGCCCACCGGCGCGCAGGGCATGAACACCGGCATCCAGGACGCCTGCAACCTGGCCTGGAAGCTGGCCCTCGCCGTGCGGGGAACGGCGCACCCGCGGCTGCTCGACAGCTACGACGCCGAACGGCGGCCGATCGGCGAGGAGGTCGTGGGCCGCACGGTCCGGCACGCCCGGGAAGGCATCCAGGCCGACCCCGACGACCCCGACGACCCCGCCACGATCATGATGCGGGAGGCACAGCTGCTGGTCGCCTACCCGGACAGCCCTGTCGTAGGACCCCGGACGCCGGGCCTCACCGGCCCCGATGCCGGGGACCGGGCACCCGACTGCGGCGGCCTCACCGACAGCATCGCGGCCTACCCGATAAGCCTGTACGACGTATTGCGCGAACGCGATCACGTCCGGCCGCGCTACGCGGACGAGGACGGGCAGGCGGACACCTTCGCGGACCTGGCCGCCAAGGCGCGTACGGCGAGTCACGACCAGATGGCGGCGTACGCGGTGCTCGCCGGCGGGATGGACGCCGGCCGGGCCGGGCTGCCGGTGCTGTGGGACAGCCGGGGCGAGTTCCGCGGCGGCTACCGGGCCGAAGGCCCCACAGCCCTCCTCGTCCGCCCCGACGGTCACCTCGGCGCGCGGGTCACCCCGGCGTCGGCGGAGCAGCTGACCGCTCACCTTTCCCAGGTCTTCGGGCCCTGACTCGTACAGGCCGCGCGCACGCCTGGAACTGATCGAGGGGGTACATAGGTCGCGAGGAGTAGGTCCTGCGCCTCAGGCGCGCCTCGCGCCTGCTTGGTTAGGGTCGCTCCTCATGGAGACCACAGGAATCGTTCGTCGCCGGACTGCCGAGCGTGTGCGCGACGCTCTGGAGCGGCTCGGCACCGAGCGGGATGTATGGGTGTCGACGGCTCACCCTGATCACGGGCCGCACCAGGTGCCGCTGTGGTTCTCGTGGGACGGGCGAGCGGTGTGGATGTGCACCGGCGCCACTTCCGTGACGGCGCGAAACGTCCGCGCAGAGCCGCGCTTGCGCCTCTCGCTACCGGACACCTTCGACGTGGTGCTCCTCCAGGGGGAGGCGGAGTACTTTCCGGACCAGGAGGTGCCGGGGGACGCGGCGGAGGCGTTCGCCGAGAAGTTCGGCTGGGATCCACGCGCGGAAGAGGGTTCTTTTCTGTACATACGGGTGGCCCCGAGGACTGTGCGCGCCTGGCGCGGCGAGCCCGAACTACGCGGGAGAGTGATCATGCGTGACGGGATGTGGCTCGGTCACTAGCACTTCGGCCATGGATCGATGTGCCGTGGATCGACGCACAGGGTGAGGCTGTCTGGAGTGACGTCTGGTGGAGGTCGAGCGGGGATACGGGCATTGCACGGCCAGTTCTAGATCGCCGACGAGCGTCGATGACGACGACTGGTACATGGGCAGCGTGTACGCCGATGGCAGCGTCGACTGTTGGGCAGCCTACGGGCGGATCCGCCTGGGGAAATGAGCGGCAGGGTCCCCCTGGTGCGCGGTACCGTGCGCCGATGTCAGCGATCAAGAAGTTCCAAGTCACCTTCGACTGCGCAGAACCTGAGCGCCTCGCTCGCTTCTGGTGTGAGGTGCTGGGGTACGTCATACCGCCGCCACCGGAGGGGTTCACCACCTGGGACGATTTCAACCGCACCCTGCCTCCTGAGCAGCAGGGATCATGGTTCGCCTGCAGTGATCCGTCAGGCGTGGGCCCGCGCCTTTACTTCCAGCGCGTCCCTGAAGGCAAGATCGTCAAGAATCGGGTGCATCTCGACGTCCGGGTCGGCACCGGGCTCGTGGGGGACGAGCGTCTCGCCACGCTCGAAGCCGAGTGCGCACGGCTGGTGGCGCTCGGTGCGACCCACGTGCGAACCCTGTATGCCGATGAGGAAAACGAGTCGTGCATCCCGATGCTGGACATCGAGGGCAACGAGTTCTGTATCGACTGAGCACTCGTCGAGCCGGGGAGGCGGGGAGCCGCCTCCATGGGGCCTCTCTGGGATCGCACGGGGGAGGGCGTTACCCCATGTGGGCGAGGTGTGCACCGGGCGATGCCGAACATGGCGGTGCGAACACCGTCGCGGCCCTGCCTACTACCGACAGTCGTAGCAGCGGCAGCCCCAGGTCACCCAAGTGGATCTGCGACACTGGTACAGCCATGCCTAAGCCCGGAGAACTCACATTCGTCGCCCCCCGCGGAGCCAAGAAGCCGCCGCGGCATCTTGCCGATCTCACGCCGGCCGAGCGCAAAGAAGCCGTCGCCGAGATCGGTGAGAAACCGTTTCGTGCCAAGCAGCTGTCGCAGCACTACTTCGCGCGGTACGCGCACGACCCGGAGCAGTGGACCGACATCCCGGCCGGGTCGCGCGGGAAGCTGCGGGAGGCGTTGCTTCCGGAGCTGATGACGGTCGTGCGGCATCTGTCGACGGACGAGGGCACCACCCGTAAGACGCTGTGGCGGCTGTTCGACGGGACGCTCGTCGAGTCGGTGCTGATGCGCTACCCGGACCGGGTGACGATGTGCATCAGCTCGCAGGCGGGCTGCGGGATGAACTGCCCGTTCTGCGCCACCGGGCAGGCCGGGCTCGACCGCAACCTGTCCACCGCCGAGATCGTCCACCAGATCGTGGACGGCATGCGGGCGCTGCGCGACGGCGAGGTGCCCGGCGGGCCCTCGCGGCTGTCGAACATCGTCTTCATGGGCATGGGCGAGCCCCTGGCCAACTACAAGCGCGTCGTCGGTGCCATCCGCGCGCTCACCGACCCGGAGCCGGACGGGCTCGGGCTTTCGCAGCGCGGGATCACCGTCTCGACCGTCGGACTGGTGCCGGCGATCCACCGCTTCGCCGACGAGGGCTTCAAGTGCCGGCTGGCGATCTCGCTGCACGCCCCGGACGACGAGCTGCGCGACACCCTCGTGCCCGTGAACACGCGCTGGAAGGTGCGCGAGGTGCTGGACGCCGGGTTCGACTACGTCCAGAAGTCCGGGCGGCGGCTGTCCATCGAGTACGCGCTGATCCGGGACATCAACGACCAGGCCTGGCGCGGTGACCGGCTCGGCCGGCTGCTCAAGGGCAAGCCCGTGCACGTCAATCTCATCCCGCTGAACCCGACTCCGGGCTCCAAGTGGACCGCGTCCCGTCCCGAGGACGAGAAGGCGTTCGTGGAGGCCATCGCCGCCCATGGTGTACCGGTCACGATCCGGGACACCCGTGGTCAGGAGATCGACGGGGCGTGTGGTCAGCTCGCGGCCACCGAGCGGTAGTCTGACGCCGTACACATCTTCATATTCCGGCAGGGGAGCGCCACAGCGCTGAGAGTGCGGCAGCCATATCTTGGGTGAGCCGCAGACCCTCTGAACCTCGCCCAGGTCATTCTGGGTAGGGAGATCGGTCGTCACTCGAGCTGTTGCGCCCTGCCCGGGAACCCGTTCCAGGTCCCGGGCAGGGCCGCGTCTCTTCCTGGTCACCCAGGAGGAAATCAGTGAGCAACACCAAGAAGTTCACAGCCGTCGTCGTCGGGCTGGGCATGGTCACGCTGTCCGCGTGCGGGTCCTCGGGTTCCGGTGATGAAGGCTCGGACTCCAAGACGGTCACCCTCGTCAGCCATGACTCGTGGGTCGTGTCCAAGAGCGTGATCGCCGCCTTCGAGAAGCAGTCCGGCTACCGGGTCAAGGTCCTCAAGGACGGCGACGCCGGCCAGGTCGTCAACAAGGCCGTCCTGACCAAGGACAACCCCCAGGGCGACGTCCTCTTCGGCGTCGACAACACCCTGCTGTCCCGCGCGCTCGACAACGGTCTCTTCCAGCCGTACGAGGCGAAGGACGCCGACCTGGTCAAGCCGGAGTACCGGGCCGACCAGGAGCAGCACCGCGTCACACCCGTCGACACCGCCGACATCTGCGTGAACTACGACAAGGCCTGGTTCAGCGAGCGCAAGCTGGACCCGCCGAAGACCCTCGACGACCTGGCCGACCCGGCGTACAAGAACCTCCTCGTCACCGAGAACGCCGCCACCTCCTCACCCGGCCTCGGCTTCCTGCTCGGCACGGCCGCGAAGTACGGCGATGGGGGCACCTCCCGCTCGGGCGGAGCCGAGAGTGGGGGAGGCTGGGAGGGCTACTGGAAGAAGCTCAAGGCCAACGGCGTGAAGGTCGTGGACGGCTGGGAGCAGGCCTACAACGAGGAGTTCTCCGGTTCCGCGAGCGGCCGGAAGGCGGGCGGCGACCGGCCGCTGGTCGTGTCGTACGCCTCCTCGCCCCCCGCCGAGGTCGTCTTCGCCGACCCGAGGCCGAAGACCGCCCCGACCGGTGTGGCCATGGGCACCTGCTTCCGGCAGGTCGAGTACGCCGGCCTGCTGAACAACGCGAAGAACCCGGAGGGCGGCAAGGCGCTGCTCGACTTCATGCTCACCAAGCAGTTCCAGGAGGACATGCCGCTGAACATGTTCGTCTACCCGGTGCGCGAGGGCGCCCAGGTGCCCGGGGAGTTCGTGAAGTACGGCCCGCAGGCCGAGGACCCCGGGACCATGGACCCGGCGAAGATCGCCGAAAACCGTGACGAGTGGGTCAAGTCGTGGACGTCGCTCGTACTCAAGTAGCCGCCAGGGCACGCGGGAACGCGGCGCGGCTCGGGCTTCTCGCCCTGCCTGTCGCGTTCTTCGCCGTCTTCTTCGCCTACCCCGTCGCCGCGATCGTCGGCCGTGGACTGAAGGCCGACGGGAGCTGGCAGTTCGGGCTGCTCGCCGACGTTCTCGCCCAGTCCGGCATCCGGCACGTCCTGTGGTTCACCACCTGGCAGGCGCTCGCCTCGACCGCGCTGACGCTGCTGATCGCGCTGCCCGGCGCGTATGTGTTCGCCCGCTTCGACTTCCCCGGCAAGCAGGTGCTGCGGGCGGTCGTCACCGTGCCGTTCGTGCTGCCGACCGTCGTGGTCGGCACGGCGTTCCTGGCGCTGGTCGGGCGGGGCGGGCTGCTGGACGACCTCTGGGGCGCCCGGCTGGACACCACCGTGTGGGCGATCCTGCTCGCGCACGTCTTCTTCAACTACGCGGTCGTCGTACGGACGGTCGGCGGGCTCTGGGCGCAGCTCGACCCACGCCAGGAGGAGGCCGCGCGGATGCTCGGGGCGTCCCGCCTGAGCGCCTGGCGGAGCGTCACCCTGCCCGCGCTGGGGCCTGCCGTGGCCGCCGCCGCACTGATGGTCTTCCTGTTCACCTTCACCTCCTTCGCCGTGGTGCAGATCCTCGGCGGACCCACCTTCTCCACCCTCGAAGTGGAGATCTACCGGCAGACCACGGAGGTCTTCGACCTCGCCACCGCCGCCGTGCTGACGCTGGTCCAGTTCGCCGCGGTGGGCGCGGTGCTCGCCGTGCACGCCTGGACCGTACGGCGGCGGGAGTCCGCGCTGCGGCTGGTGGATGCGTCCGTGACCGCACGCCGGCCGCGCGGGGCCGGGCAGTGGGCGCTGCTGGCCGGTGTCCTGGCCGTGGTCGCCCTGCTGCTCCTGCTGCCGCTGGCCGTGCTGGTGCAGCGCTCGCTCGACGCCCCCGGGTTCGGCTACTACCGGGCGCTGACCAGCGAGGACGGCGGCACCTTCCTGGTCCCGCCGATCGACGCGATCGGCAACTCGCTGTCGTACGCCGTGGTCGCCACCGCGATCGCCGTGCTGGTCGGCGGGCTCGCCGCGGTGGCGCTGACCCGGCGGGACGCGGGGCGGTTCGTTCGCGGGTTCGACGCGCTGCTGATGCTGCCGCTGGGCGTGTCCGCGGTGACGGTCGGTTTCGGGTTCCTGATCGCCCTCGACGAGCCGCCGCTGGATCTGCGCGCCTCGTGGATCCTCGTACCCCTGGCGCAGGCGCTGGTCGGGGTGCCGTTCGTCGTGCGGACCATGCTGCCGGTGCTGCGGGCGGTGGACGTACGGCTGCGCGAGGCGGCGGCGGTGCTCGGGGCGTCGCCGTGGCGGGCCTGGCGTGAGGTGGACCTGCCGATGGTGCGGCGGGCGCTGCTGGTGGCGGCCGGGTTCGCCTTCGCCGTGTCGCTCGGGGAGTTCGGGGCGACGGTCTTCATCGCGCGGCCGGACAACCCCACGCTGCCGGTCGCCGTGGCGCGGCTGCTGGCGCGGCCCGGCGATCTCAACTACGGGCAGGCGATGGCCCTTTCGACGATTCTGATGGTGGTGTGCGCGGTGGCGCTGCTGGTGCTGGAGCGGCTGAGGACCGACCGGACGGGGGAGTTCTGATGCTGCTCGGCCTGGAGAACGCGACCGTACGGTTCGGTGGGCGGCCCGTCCTCGACGGCGTCGGCCTGGAGGTCGCCGAGCACGAGGTGGTGTGCGTGCTCGGCCCCAGCGGAAGCGGTAAGTCGACGCTGCTGCGGGCCGTGGCGGGGCTGCAACCCCTCGACACCGGGCGGGTGCTGCTCGACGGACGCGACCAGGCCGGGGTGCCCGCGCACCGGCGGGGCGTCGGGCTGATGTTCCAGGACCATCAGCTCTTCCCGCAGCGCGACGTGGGCGGCAACGTGGCCTTCGGGCTCCGGATGCGCGGGGCGCCGAAGGCACAGCAGCAAGAACGCGTACGGGAGTTGCTGGAGCTGGTCGGGCTGCCCGGTGCCGCACGCCGGGCGGTGGCCGCCCTGTCCGGCGGGGAGCAGCAACGGGTGGCGCTGGCCCGGGCGCTGGCGCCCCGGCCGCGGCTGCTGATGCTGGACGAGCCGCTCGGACAGCTGGACCGGTCGCTGCGCGAACGGCTCGTCGTGGAACTGCGGGAGCTGTTCGGCCGGTTGGGGACGACCGTGCTCGCGGTGACGCACGACCAGGGTGAGGCCTTCGCGCTGGCCGACCGTGTGGTGGTCATGCGGGACGGGCGGATCGCCCAGTCCGGTACGCCGCTTCAGGTCTGGCAGCGGCCCGCGGACGCGTTCGTGGCGCGCTTCCTGGGCTTCGACAACGTGACCGACGCTACGGTGAGCGCGCAGGCCGCGGACACCGCGTGGGGGAAGCTGCCGGTGCCCGAGGGCGCGGAGCAGGGGGCGCGGACGGTGCTCGTACGGCCGGCCGGTGTGCGCCTGGCCGCCCCGGACGCCGGGCTGCGGTGCACAGTGGCCGCGCGGACGTTCAAGGGCAGCCATGTCGCCGTACACCTGCAACCGGTGGACGGGGCGCCGCGGTTGGAGGCGGCGTGTGCGCTGCGGGACGCGCCCGGGGTGGGGGAGATCGTGGGCGTCGAGTTCGACGCGGCGGAAATCGTGGTGCTCGGGCGCTCCGGGTGATCGTAGGGTGCGGGCATGACGCGACTCGCACATGACCGGTACTGCGACGAAATCGCCCATCAGGTAGGTCTGTTGCGGTCCGTCGTGACCTCAGGGGCCGATCTGGCGGCCACCGTGCCCACCTGCCCCGACTGGACCCTGGAGCAGCTCGTCCGGCACCTGGGCCAGGCCCTGCGCTGGGTGGAGCTGCTCGTGCGCACCGGCTCCGAGGTGGAGATCCCGGAGGACGAGGTACCGGGCGCCGAGGGGCCCGCGGCGGAAGGGGACGCGGCCGCGCTGGACGCCTGGCTGGCGGAGAGCGGCGGGATGGCGGTGGACACGCTGCGCGAGGCGGGCCCGGACGCCCCCCGTGTGGGGGTGGGCAGGGCAGCCCGACGCCGGGTTCTGGGCCCGCCGGATGACCCACGAGATCACCGTCCACCGGGCCGACGCCGCACTGGCCGCCGGTCTGCCCTACGCGGTCGCGCCCGAGGTGGCCGCCGACGCGATCGACGAATGGCTTCAGATCGTGGCGTTCGTGCAGCGGACGATGCCGCAGGACTCGGCGCGGGAACTGCGCGGGCCGGGGAGAAGCATCCATCTGCACGCGACCGACACCGCGCCGGAGCTGAGGGCCGAGTGGCTCGTCGAGCTCACCGAGGAGGTGCTCGTCTGGCGGCGCGGCCATGAGAAGGCGACGGTGGTGCTGCGTGGGCCGCTCACCTCGGTGCTGCTGGCCTTCTACCGGCGGCTGCCGCTGGACAGTGCGGAGGTGGAGGTCCTCGGGGAGCGGGAGTTGCTGGAGTTCTGGCTCGAACGGGCGACGTTCGGCTGAGGGACCGGCCCGGTGCGACGGCGGACGGCCCGCCCCGGGTGAAACGGAAGGCCCGCCCCCTGGTGAAGGGGACGGGCCACCGTTGTGCGGATCGTGCGTGCGGGGTCAGCGGTCGCTGTTGGCCCCACGGCGGCGCATGCCGAGGAACACGGCACCGCCACCGACGACGACCAGGGCCGCCGCGATGCCGGCGATCATGCCGGTGCTGGAGTTGGCGCCGGTCTCGGCGAGGTTGGAGTCGCCGACGGCGGGGGAGGGGGCGTTGCTCGGGGCGTCCGCGGGCGGGGTGCTGCCGTCCTCGGAGGGCGTCGGGGCGGGCGTGCCGGACTCGGCCGGGGTCGAGGGGGCACCCGACGGCTCGGGCGCCGTCTTCGACGGGGCCGGGGCCGGCGTCGAGGTGTCCTCGGTGGTGCACGCCGTGGCCGGGGTGACCAGGTTCGGCTTGATGTCGTCGTCGACCTGGTTGCCGGCCTTGACGTGGACGCGGTACGTCGCGTTCGGCTTCCAGTCCTCGGCGAAGGTGATCGTGACGCCCGCGCGCGAGCCCTTGACCTTCTGGGAGCCCACGAGGCGCTCGTCGGCGCCCTTGTTCTCCAGGTAGACCGACACGGTCGCCGGGGTGCCGGACGGGTCCTTGTCGATGACCGTGATGACACCCTTGGTGCCGTCGCACTCCGCCGCGGCGGAGAACTCACTGATGTGGCAGGCGAGCGCGTTGCCCGCGGCGCCGAGCGCGAGCGCGGCGGAAGCGGCGGTGACACCGAGGATGCGCACGGAACGGCGTGCGTTACGGTGATGTATGGACACGTTTGTCCTTCATGGGATGCGCGAATTGCGGGGGGTTGAGGGGGAGATGAGGCGCCGGCACCAGCCGGTCCCACCGCCCCCACGAGGCTCATAGGTTTATTAGCGCGCGACAAGCAGTGTCAATCCGTCGGCCTGTCCCGGCCGTTGGCTTTGCGCTCTTATTAACCACCCAGACGTTTCAGCGCCGCCGGCGCCTCCTCGATCCGGTCGACCAGGGCGATGCGCACCTCCATCGACCGCTCCCGGGCCAGCGCCCGCAGCAGCGGCCAGGCCGGGAGCCGCTCCGTCCAGTGCTCGCGGTTCACCAGGACCATGGGGGCGGGCTCGCCACGGGACTCGTAGTAGTTCGGGGTCGCGTTGTCGAAGATCTCCTGTACGGTGCCGGCGGCGCCCGGCAGGAACACCACGCCCGCGGTGCAGCGGGCCAGCAGGCCGTCCTCGCGGGTGGCGTTGGCGAAGTACTTGGCGATGTGCGCGGCGAAGGCGTTGGGCGGCTCATGGCCGTAGAACCAGGTCGGGATGCCGACCGACAGCCCGCCGTGCGGCCAGCGCTCGCGCACCTCGAACGCGGCGCGGGCCCAGTCGGTGATCGACGGGACGAACTTCGGCGTCTTCGCGAGAAGTCGGAGCGCCCCGTCGAGCATGACGTCGGGGTGCGGGGCGGCGTACGCGCCGAGGTTAGCCGCCTCCATGGCCCCGGGGCCGCCGCCGGTGGCGACGGTGAACCCGGCGCGCGCCAGCTCACGACCGAGGCGCGCGGCACCGGCGTAGGCCTCCGTGCCGCGCGCCATCGCGTGCCCGCCCATGACCCCCACCACATGGTCGCCGGCGAGGAGTTCGTCCAGCGCGTCGGAGACGGCGTCGTCGTGCACCGCGCGGAGCATCGACGCGAAGACGTCGCCGTCGGCCTTCGTCTGCTGGAACCAGGCGTAGGACAGGGCGTCCGGGGTCCCCTCGTATCCCTTCGCCAGGCCCTCGAACAGCTCGTCAGGGGTGTAGACGAAGCCGCGGTAGGGGTCGAAGGGCAGGTCCGGTATCGGCGGGAAGACCAGGGCGCCGGCGGCGGCGATCCGGGCTGCCGCTGCGTCGGCCATGGGGCAGCCGAGGAAGACGGCGCCGGTGACCTCGACGGAGAGCAGGGCCTCCGTACGGGACGTCAGATCGACGGCCTGGACGCGGAATCGGGCGAGCGTGCCCTGGGCGGCGACGACCTCGTCGAACTCGGCCAGGGACTCGATCTCACGGTCGTGCGAGGCGGTGTGGGTGGCGTGGGCGGGTGGTGTGGAGTGCACCCGCCCATGCTAGGGGCGCGTGTCGCTCAGCCCTCGAGGGCCGCCGGGTCCATCCACATGACCTCCCAGGTGTGGCCGTCCAGGTCGTCGAAGCCACGCCCGTACATGAAGCCGTGGTCCTGGGGCTCCCCGGAGGCGGAGCCGCCGGCCGCGATCGCGTTGTCCACCAGCTCGTCGACCTTCTCGCGGCTCTCCGCGCTCAGGCACAGCAGCACCTGGCTGGACTTCGTCGCGTCCACGATCTCCTTCTTCGTGAACTCCGCGTACTTCTGCCGGGTGAGCAGCATGGCCACGATCGTGTCGCTGATCACGACCGAGGCCGTGGAGTCGTCGCTGAACTGGGCGTTGATCGAGTAGCCGAGCCGGGTGAAGAACTTCCTCGAGGCGTCGAGGTCGTTCACGGGCAGGTTCACGAAGATCATCTGCTGGTACATCGGTGGTCTCTCCCATCGGTGTCGTGCCGTTCGGTGGGGTAGACCGGGGGCCGCCGCGGAACTCATCGCCGGTCGGCGATTTTCCTCGTACGCATCTTCAGCAGCGTCCCGGCGGCCGTCTCAGCGGGTCAGCGGCTGCGCGGCGAGCGCGGCGACCGCCAGGGTCAGCGGGGCGAACATGGTGACCAGGGCGGCGGCGCGCAGGCCGGCTGCGGCGCGCAGCATGGTCGTGGGGGCACCGAGACGGAGCAGGGCGGCGGTGGTGTCGGCGCGGGCGTGCTTGGCCTCCACGGCGGCGGTGAGCAGGGTGGCGAGGGTGCACCCGGCGACGAGGAGCGCTCCGAGGGTGGTGAGGGGACCGAAGGTCGGGCCGTGGGGGTTCTGCAGGGCGGCCATGGCGTAGGCGGCGGACGCGACCGCGCAGACGATGCCCAGGGGACGGCCGATGCGGGAGGACTCCTCCATCAGGACCCGGCCGGCGAGCAGGCGCAGGGCGCCGGGCCGGACGCTCTGCAGGAGATGGCCGCAGATGTGGGTGAGCCCGGGCCCGGCCAGGGCGAGTCCGGCGGCGGTGAGCAGCCAGCCGAGGAGGACGCCGACGGGCCCGCTGGTCAGGCCGCCGGGCATGTCGGTGGTGGCCGTGGCATGACCCGCGTAGGCCTCCACGGCGAGGCCCGCGGCGAGGGTGGACACACCCCAGGGGAGGGCCGCGGTGGGGTTGGGCCGCTTGCCCGGCGACGCGGCGATGCCGGGCGTGGCGGCCGGGGTACCGGCCGGGTTGTCCGGCGCCTGCGGGGCGTCGCCGCTGCGCGGCACGGGAGCGCCGGCCGTACGGGGGCGCTGCTCGGCGGCGGCCTGCGGGGCGGCGTCCGCCGGTGCGGGGTCCGTCCGCTGCTCGTCGTGGCCCGCGGTCCGGCGCAGATGGGCGCCGAAACGCCCGTACGCGCCGAACGTCTCCCGCATCGCCCCGGTCCCGTACGCCCCGAAGCGGCCGAACGCCTTCCGCGCGCCGTCCGCCCGCGCGGGCCGCGCCTCGCGCGGGCGCAGCACCAGGGCCACCGCCAGCGACGCGGCGGCCGGGACCAGGGAGAGCAGGGTCAGGGCTGCCGGCACCGGCAGGGGCCGGTCCGCCGCCAGGAACTGGGCTCCCGCTCCGTCGAAGGGCATCCCCGTGATGGTGCCGCGCAGGTGCAGGAAGAGGAGCAGGGCCAGCATCGAGCCGAGGGCCGTGGACAGGGCCGTCGTGGTGGCCGAGATGGTCATCAGGCGGGCCGGGCCCAGCCCGATCGCCGACAGGCCGGGACGGGGGCGGGTACCGGGGTCGGTGCGGGCGACGGCGACGGCGAACTGGACCGTGGCGGCCAGCGGGACCGTGCACCAGGCCAGGCGGAGTACGGCGGCGGGAGGGTCGTCCGGATGGCCCAGCGCGTAGCCGAGGGTGCACAGCAGGAGCAAGCCGGTGCCGGCCGAGGCCGCAGCGACGAGCAGGCGGCGCAGCTGGACGGCCGGGTGGGCGCTGCGGGTCAGGCGGAGAGCGAGCACGCGGCCCGGCCTTCCGACTCGGAGACCGGCGGCAGGTGCACGGTGGTGACGCACCGCCCGTCCAGGAGGGAGACCGTGCGGTCGGCGAGGGCCGCGGTCGTCGGGTCGTGGGTGGCCAGCACCACCGTGATCCCGTGCGAGCGGGCCGCCGTGGTGAGGGTGCGCAGCACGTGCCCGCGGTCGGCGTGGTGCAGCGGGGCGGTGGGCTCGTCGGCGAACAGGACCGTCGGCGCGGGCGCCAGCGCGCGGGCGATGCACACCCGCTGCCGCTCCGCCTGACGCAGCTGGTGCGGGCGCTTGCGGGCGCAGTCGCCGACGTCGAGCCGGTCCAGCCACTCCCGGGCGACCGTCTTGGCGCGGCGCCGGCTGGTGCCGCGCAGCATCAGCGGCAGCGCGGCGTTCTCCCAGACGTTCAGCTCCGGTACGAGGACGGGGGCGGGGTCGATCCAGCCGAACCGGTCGCGGCGCAGCCGTTCGCGGGCGACGGGGCCCATGGTGTGCACGGGGACGCTGTTGAACCAGACCTCGCCGTCCCGGGGGCGCAGCAGGCCCGACAGACAGCCCAGCAGCGTGCTCTTGCCGCTGCCGCGCGGGCCGGTGACGGCGAGGATCTCCGCCTCCCGGACGCCCAGCGAGACACCGCTGAGCCCGGGGGAGCCGTCGCGGTGCTGGAAGTGCAGGGCGCGTGCCCAGAGGACGTCGTTGTCCGGCGGAGCCACCATGGGCGTACACCTCAGTTCGGATCCGTATGTGCCTGCCAGGTCCCTCGTGCGGGGGAACGAAGGCTGGGCCGATCGGTCACTGGGCACGCTAGGCAGCGGCCACCGGGCTCCCGGACAGCACACGGCCCCGGGCCGCCGTTCTCACTCGAACGGACGGCGCCGGGGCCGTGGCCGATCACCCCGATCTTCCCGAAGGAAGATCATCACGTCGGCCGGTCAGAGCTTCGTCCACGCCTCCGTCAGCGTGGCCCGCAGGATCTGCTCGATCTCGTCGAAGGTCTCCTGGTTGGAGATCAGCGGCGGGGCGAGCTGCACGACCGGGTCGCCGCGGTCGTCGGCACGGCAGTACAGGCCGTTGTCGAACAGGGCCTTGGACAGGAAGCCGTACAGGACGCGCTCGGTCTCCTCGTCGTTGAAGGACTCCTTGGTCGCCTTGTCCTTCACCAGCTCGATGCCGTAGAAGAAGCCGTTGCCGCGGACGTCGCCGACGATCGGCAGGTCGTGCAGCTTCTGCAGGGTCTGCAGGAACGCGCCCTCGTTGTCGAGCACGTGCTGGGTGAGGTTCTCGCGTTCGAACAGCTCGAGGTTGGCGAGGCCCACGGCCGCGGAGACCGGGTGACCGCCGAAGGTGTAGCCGTGCAGGAACGTGTTGTCGCCCTTGTAGAACGGCTCGGCGAGACGGTCGGAGATGATGCACGCGCCGATCGGGGAGTAGCCCGAGGTCATGCCCTTGGCGCAGGTGATCATGTCCGGTACGTAGCCGAACTTGTCGCAGGCGAACATCGTGCCCAGGCGGCCGAAGGCACAGATGACCTCGTCCGAGACGAGCAGCACGTCGTACTGGTCGCAGATCTCGCGCACCCGCTGGAAGTAGCCGGGCGGCGGCGGGAAGCAGCCGCCGGCGTTCTGCACCGGCTCCAGGAAGACGGCGGCGACCGTCTCCGGGCCCTCGAAGAGGATCTGCTGCTCGATCTGGTCGGCGGCCCAGCGGCCGAAGGCCTCGGGGTCGTCGCCGTGGATCGGGGCGCGGTAGATGTTGGTGTTCGGGACCTTGTGCGCGCCCGGCACGAGAGGCTCGAAGGGGGCCTTCAGGGCGGGCAGGCCGGTGATGGACAGGGCGCCCTGCGGGGTGCCGTGGTAGGCGACCGCACGCGAGATGACCTTGTACTTGGTCGGCTGGCCCTGGAGCTTCCAGTACTGCTTGGCGAGCTTCCAGGCGGTCTCGACGGCCTCGCCGCCGCCGGTGGTGAAGAAGACCTTGTTCAGGTCGCCCGGCGCGTAGTCGGCGAGGCGCTCGGCCAGCTCGACGGCCTTGGGGTGCGCGTAGGACCAGACCGGGAAGAACGCCAGCTCCTGGGCCTGCTTGAAGGCGGTCTCGGCGAGCTCGACGCGGCCGTGACCGGCCTGGACCACGAACAGACCCGCCAGACCGTCGAGGTAGCGCTTGCCCTTGTCGTCGTAGATGTAGGTGCCCTCACCGCGCACGATCGTCGGAACGGGAGAGTTCTCGTACGAGGACATCCGGGTGAAGTGCATCCACAGGTGGTCGTACGCGGATTTGCTGAGGTCCTTGGTACTCACGGTTATCGGGTTCCCCACATGTAGGTCTGCTTCTTGAGCTTGAGGTAGACGAAGCTCTCGGTGGAGCGCACGCCGGGCAGGGCCCGGATGCGTTTGTTGATGACGTCCAGCAGCTGGTCGTCGTCCTCGCAGACGATCTCGGCGAGGATGTCGAACGAGCCCGCGGTCATCACCACGTACTCGACTTCCGACATGCCGGTCAGCGCGTCGGCCACGGACTCCGTGTCGCCCTCGACGTTGATCCCGACCATCGCCTGCCTGCGGAAGCCCACGGTGAGCGGATCCGTGACGGCGACGATCTGCATCACGCCCTGGTCGAGCAGCTTCTGGACGCGCTGGCGCACGGCCGCCTCGGACAGGCCGACAGCCTTGCCGATCGCGGCGTACGGCCGGCGGCCGTCCTCCTGGAGCTGCTCGATGATCGCGAGGGAGACGGCGTCCAGCTGAGGGCTGCCGTTCCTGGACTCGCGGGAGGACTCACGGAAGGGCTCGCGGAGGTCCCGCGAGTTCCTCTGGTCTGCGCTTCGACTGGCCACGGCCACACTGTGCACGACGTCTCGACAGTTTCGCAAGGCCGCAGCGATGAAATTCGTTGTCTGCGCATTCCAATCTTGCGGATATCGCAGATCTCGCGGGGCAGGGGGTGTTGAAACCGTGGGACTAGCGATTAGGGTGGGTGTCTCAGTGATTGGACACCCGAACTTGGAGGGCCGGCAGTGAGCACCGAGCTGCGTCGTCTGCGCAACTACATCGACGGAGAGTTCCGGGACGCCGCCGACGGACGGACCACCGAGGTGGTGAACCCGGCGACCGGCGAGGCGTACGCCACCGCGCCGCTGTCGGGGCAGGCCGACGTCGACGCCGCGATGGCCGCCGCGGAGGCCGCGTTCCCGGCCTGGCGGGACACGACCCCGGCAGAGCGGCAGAAGGCCCTCCTGAAGATCGCGGACGCGTTCGAGTCGCGTGCCGAGGAGCTGATCGCGGCCGAGGTGGAGAACACGGGCAAGCCGACCGGGTTGACCCGCTCCGAGGAGATCCCTCCCATGGTCGACCAGATCCGCTTCTTCGCGGGCGCGGCCCGGATGCTGGAAGGCCGTTCCGCCGGCGAGTACATGGACGGGCTCACCTCGATCGTCCGCCGCGAGCCGGTCGGCGTCTGCGCGCAGGTCGCGCCGTGGAACTACCCGATGATGATGGCCGTGTGGAAGTTCGCCCCGGCCATCGCGGCGGGCAACACCGTCGTGCTGAAGCCGTCGGACACCACCCCCGCCTCCACCGTCCTGATCGCGGAGATCCTCGGGGAGATCCTTCCCAAGGGCGTCTTCAACGTCATCTGCGGTGACCGCGACACCGGCCGCATGATGGTCGAGCACCCGACCCCGGCGATGGCCTCCATCACCGGCTCGGTGCGCGCCGGCATGTCGGTCGCCGAGTCCGCCGCCAAGGACGTCAAGCGGGTCCACCTGGAGCTGGGCGGCAAGGCGCCGGTCGTCGTCTTCGAGGACACCGACATCGCCAAGGCCGTCGAGGACATCTCCGTCGCGGGCTTCTTCAACGCCGGGCAGGACTGCACCGCGGCCACCCGAGTGCTGGTCCACGAGGCGATCCACGACGAGTTCGTGCAGGCCCTGGCCAAGGCGGCCGCCGAGACCAAGACCGGGGAGCCGGACGACGAGGACGTGCTGTACGGCCCGCTGAACAACCCCAACCAGCTCAAGCAGGTCACCGGCTTCATCGAGCGGCTGCCCGCGCACGCCAAGGTCGAGGCCGGCGGTCACCAGGTCGGCGACAAGGGCTACTTCTACGCCCCGACCGTCGTCTCGGGCCTGAAGCAGGACGACGAGATCGTGCAGAACGAGGTCTTCGGCCCGGTCATCACCGTCCAGTCCTTCCGTGACGAGGACCAGGCCGTCGAGTACGCCAACGGCGTCGAGTACGCCCTCGCCTCTTCCGTGTGGACCAAGGACCACGGCCGCGCGATGCGCATGTCCAAGAAGCTCGACTTCGGCTGTGTGTGGATCAACACCCACATCCCACTGGTCGCCGAGATGCCGCACGGCGGCTTCAAGAAGTCCGGCTACGGCAAGGACCTGTCGGCGTACGGCTTCGACGACTACACGCGGATCAAGCACGTGATGACCTCGCTGGACGCGTAGCGCTCCGCGCGGGGGCCGTCCCGGAGGGGCGTTGCCCGCGCGTGGTCTCACAGAGCTCGGCCCCGGACGGAGGACGGACCGTCCGGGGCCGTGGTGTGTCCGGCGGGGGCTGTCCGGCGGGGTTCGGCGGCGAGGGTTGTTCCGGCGGGGGCTGTCCGGCGGGGGCTGTCCGGCGGGGGCCGCAGGGGAGGTTCAGCGAGGTGCGCGGGTGTCCCGGGCCGGGTGTCCCGGGGTGATCGACAAGGTGTCTGCGCTGCGCGGAGGGGCTCGACGCAGCGTCCATTGTCGGCCTCACGGCACGCGCGGCATGCTGGAGGTCATGGCCCTCCCACCTGCGAATCCACCGGTGCTGTCCCGTCGCTCCCTGCTGCTCGCCCTCGGCGGAACCGCCGCGGCGGGCGCGCTCGCCGGGTGCGGGGTGCCGGCCGCCTATGTGGCAGCCGGTGACCGGGCCGCCGCCGACCGCTCGGCCCAGGACAGAAGGCTGACGTGGGCCAACTGGCCGCTGTACATCGACACCGACGACTCCGGGAGGAAGCGGCCCACGCTGGACGCCTTCGAGCGGCGTTCCGGCATCGCCGTGGACTACGTCGAGGAGATCAACGACAACGACGAGTTCTTCGGCAAGATCAGCCCCTCGCTGATGAACCACCAGCCGACCGACCGCGATCTGATCGTCATCAGTGACTGGATGTGCGCGCGGTTCGTCCGGCTGGGCTGGGTGCAGGAGATGGACCGCGCCCGGCAGTCCCACGTCACCCGGTACCTCGACCCGCTGCTGCGCTCCCCGGCCTTCGACCCCGGCCGCAAGTTCACCGTGCCGTGGCAGTCCGGCATCACCGGCATCGCGTACAACCGCCGGGCGCTGGGCCGGGAGATCCGCCATGTCTCCGACCTGTGGGCCGGCGACCTCAAGGGCCGGGTCACGCTGCTGTCCGGGCTGGACGAGGCGTTCGCGCTGCTGATGCAGGGCGACGGCGTCGACATCACGCGGTGGACGGCGGACGACTTCCACCGGATGTGCGACCACGTCCACAAGCGGGTCAGGGACGGGCACATCCGCCGCTTCACCGGCAACGACTACATCAAGGACCTCTCCAGCGGCGACGTACTGGCCTGCCAGGCCTACTCAGGTGACGTGATCCAGCTCCAGGCGGACGATCCGGACATCGAGTTCGTCGTCCCCGAGGAGGGCGCCGAGCTGTGGTCGGAATCGCTGATGATCCCCAACCTCGCCGCCCACAAGACCAACGCCGAGCGGCTCGTCGACTACTACTACGAGCCCGAGGTCGCGGCCGAGCTGGCGGCCTGGGTCAACTACGTCTGTCCCGTACCGGCCGCACAGGACGTCCTGGCATCCGCCAAGGACGAGGAGACCGCCGCCCTGGCCGAGGACCCCCTCATCTTCCCGGACACCGCGATGCGACAACGCCTCGCGATCGCCCGGGACATCGCGCCGGACGAGCGGGTGGAGTTCGCGCGGCGGTGGAACGGCATCGTGGGGTTGTGAGTTCGCCGGCGCGGGCGGCGTGCGGGGGCGGCGGGGCACGGTGCCTCGCCGGCGACCGGCGCTTCAGGGGGTGGATGGGCTTGGGGCTTCGCTCGCGGCGGGCGTCTGATGCTCACGGGCAGGGGGCCGCGCCCGCGACCGGCGCCCAGGGCTCACGGGCATGGGGCCTCGCCCGTGAGGGTGCCCAGGGGCCGGACGGGCATCGGGCCTCGCTCGCGACCGGCGCCTAGGCGAGGGCGGCCGCCACGATGCGCGCGGTGACCGGGTTCGCCGACTCGTCCTTGGCGCTGGTGGCGTTGACCGCGTAGACGAGCGTGCGGTTCAGCTCGCGGTCCGCGGCGATCGCCGTGGCGTACCCGTACCGCGCGCCGGATTTGAACCAGAACTCCCGGCCGCCGACCTCGTACCGCTGAAGCCCGGCGCTGTACGGCGCGAGGGGGAGACCCGCCGGGCGGGTGAACATCTCCTCCAGCTGCGGCCGCGGCAGATCCGGCCCCGGAACAGCGCGGTGATCAGCCGTTCCAGGTCCGCCGTCGTGGAGATCATGTCGCCGGCCGCCCAGCGGTCCGACTGGTTCCACTCCGTCACGTCGACGAGCCGCGTGGAGCCGTCCGCTCCCGCCATCGCCTGGTAGCCGCGCTGGTGCGGGCCGTGGATGCGCGGATCGGCTCCGGGGAAGTACGTGTCCCGCATCCCGGCGGGACGCAGCACGCGCCGAGCGGCCTCCCTGGCGTACGACCGGCCGGTCACCTGCTCGATCAGCATGCCGAGCACCGTGTAGTTGATGTTGAGGTAGTGCTGCTGGTCGCCGGGATCGAACTCCGGCCCCTTCGCCGCCGCCGACGCCACCAGCCGCTCGGGCGGCAGGGTGTCGAAGCGGTGGGCGTACGGGTCGGCGAACCCGTCGCCCGCCGGGATTCCGCTGGTGTGGTTCAGCAACTGCCGGACCGCGATCGGCCGTTCGAACCGGGCGCCGAGCAGCCCGGGGAGGTGTGCCTGCACCGGCTCGTCCAGATCGAGTCGCCCTTCCGCCGCGAGGTGCAGCACGACCGCCGCCGTCACCACCTTCGTCGTCGAACCCGCCCGGAAGCGGGCGTCCGGATTCGTGGCCCGGCCGCTGACCAGGTCCCGTACGCCCGAACTGCCGTGCCAGCAGCCGGTCCTGCCGCCGATCCGCACCAGCGCGGCCGTCGCGTCCTTGTCGGGCAGCCCGCGGATCGCGGCCCGCAAGGCCTTCCGGTTCGGACCCGGGTCCGACGGCGGCACCGGGGCGGCCGAGGCGGAGCCGGCCAGGGGGCCTGCCGCGAGGACGAGCGCGCCGGAGGCGGCGAGGACGGTTCTGCGCGAGAGAGGGGGCATCGGGGCTCCTGCTGCGAAGGGTGAGGTCGTCGTGATCATCCTCGGGCGGTACGACCTCACCCGGATCGTCGGCGAGGACGACCCCGGCCCTGGGGCGACCCCGGGACAACTCGCCCGGCGCACAAGGGGGTTGTGCGGGGAACCCCCTACGGGAACGCCTGGCCGGTGAGCGGCCGGGCGGCCCCGCGCAGGGCGCACAGCGCGTCGACCCGGTTGGTGGTGATCGAGTCGACGCCCAGGGCGAGCAGGCGGCGCATGGCGCGGCTTGTGTCGGGGGTCCAGACGGACAGCAGGTAGCCGTCCTTGTGGACGCTGGCGGACAGGGCGCGGTTCACCAGTCCGAAGCGGTAGTTGAGCCAGCGCGGGCGCACCGCGTCCAGCAGGGCCGGCCGCGGCGGGGCCAGCGTCGTCCAGGTGAGGGCGATCTCGGCGGCCGGGTCGGCGGCTCGCACCGCGAGCATCGCCGCGGCGCCCGCGCAGTAGTACACGCGGTCCGCCGCCCCGCACTCCCGTACGACGTCCACGACCCGGCGGGCCGCCCGCACGTCGGGCGTGCCCGGCAGGTCGAGCATCACCCGGTGCCCGCCGGTCGCCGCGAGCGCCTCCGCGAGCGTCGGCACCCTGCCCGCGGTGAGCCCCCGCACCTCGTCCGCCGACAGCGACAGCAGCGGCCGGTCGTGCTCCCACAACCGTTTCAGCGTCTCGTCGTGCAGCAGTACGGGCACACCGTCCCGGGTCAGCCGTACGTCGATCTCCACCGCGTCCGCGCCCAGCCGGAGCGCGGAGCGGAGTGAGTCGATCGTGTTCTCGCGGAAGTGGTACGGGGCACCGCGGTGGGCCACGGCGGTCACGTTCGGCATGGGGGCCATGGCGGCGGCGGGGTCAGCCCGCGAGCCAGGCCGAGGTGTAGGCGTCGATCTCGTCCCTGATACGGCCCTTGCCCGCCTCGTCGAGGAACGACGCCTCCACCGCGTTCTTCGCGAGGTCCGCAAGACCCCGCTCGTCGAGGTCGAGGAGCCGGGCGGCGACGGCGTACTCGCTGTTGAGGTCGGTGCCGAACATCGGCGGGTCGTCGGAGTTGATCGTGACCAGGACGCCGGCCCGCGCGAACTCCTTGATCGGGTGCTCGCCGAGCGTGCGGACGGCGCGGGTGGCGATGTTGGAGGTCGGGCACACCTCCAGGGCGATCCGGTGCTCGGCGAGGTGCGCCAGCAGCTTCGGGTCCTGCGCGGAACTCGTGCCGTGCCCGATGCGCTCGGCGCGCAGATGGGTCAGCGCGTCCCACACCGTCCCGGGTCCCGTCGTCTCACCGGCGTGCGGCACGGAACGCAGCCCGGCGGCGATGGCCCGGTCGAAGTACGGCTTGAACTGCGGGCGCGGCACGCCGATCTCGGGCCCGCCGAGCCCGAAGGACACCAGCCCCTCGGGGCGCACCCGGTCGTCGGTGGCCAGCCGCGCGGTCTCCTCGGCCGCCTCCAGACCCGCCTCGCCGGGGATGTCGAAGCACCAGCGCAGTACGGTCCCGAACTCCGCCTCGGCCGCCTTGCGGGCGTCCTCTATCGCGTCCATGAAACCTTTCTCGTCGATGCCGCGCCGGGTGGAGGAGAAGGGGGTGACGGTCAGCTCGGCGTACCGCACCTGCTGGCGGGCCATGTCCCGGGCCACCTCGTAGGTGAGCAGCCGCACGTCCTCCGGGGTGCGGATCAGATCGACGACGGACAGGTACACCTCGATGAAGTGGGCGAAGTCCGTGAAGGTGAAGTAGTCGACCAGGGCCTCGGGGTCGGTGGGCACCTTGGAGTCGGGGTGGCGGGCGGCGAGTTCGGCGACGATCCGGGGGGAGGCGGAGCCGACGTGGTGCACGTGCAGTTCGGCCTTGGGCAGTCCGGCGATGAAGGCGTGCTGGTCGCGGGCGCCGGCGACGGCGGACTCGGTCGGCCCGGCGGGCACCGGCGCGGTGGTGTGGTCGGTCAAGGTTCCTCCCCGGAACGGCGTCCGGGCCGCGCACGGCGGCGGGACGCGGGTGATCGGCTGATCGGTGATGCGGGATCATCGTAGGCCGGGGCGCCTGGGGGAGCGGAAGCGGCTTTCTGGAACCGGGGAGGGCGGCCCCCGCGTGGTCACGCCTGGGCCGTAGCATGACGGAACGTACGACAGAGGGGGTCCCGCGCATGACCGACGACGCGCAGCCGCCGGCCGCGCCGGAGAACAACGCCGAGCCCGGTGCCGACCGCACGGGGGCCGCGACGGGTGGTGTGACGCCTGGGGCTGCCGAGCCCGGTGGTGCGCCTGCCGCCGGTGGGGCGTGGACGCCGCCGCAGTGGCCCGAGGACGCGGCTCCCGACGTCTCGCAGGACGCGGGCGCGATTCCCGAGGTCGGTCAGGAGGCTCCGGCCCGGGTCCCGCTGAACAAGGGGGCCGCCGCCGATCCTCGCGGCCCCGAGCCCGACCCCTGGGCGCCGCCGGAAAGCCGTACCCCCGTGGGGCCTGGCGACACCGTCGCGGCGCCGACGGGCCCGTCCGTGCACGACCAGCAGACGGTCACGTCCTTCCCGGCGGCCGACGCCTCCCCGCCGTGGGCGGCGCCCACCGCGCAGCCCGGCCCCGGCGGGCCCCCGTCCTACCCCCCGCCGAACCCCGCGGTGGGTAACCCCTTCGCGGCGCCTGCGGCGGGACCCCAGGACGTCCCGCCCCCGCCGATCGCTCCCCACGGCCCCGGCCAGGTCCCGTACGGCTACCCGGCACCCGGCTACGGCTACCCGGCACCCCAGCAGCCGGTCTACGGCGGCCACCACACCCACGGCGCCCCGGGTTACTACGGCTGGCCGGGCGGCCCGGGCGAACCCAGCAACGGCATGGGCACCGCCGCCATGGTCGTCGGCATCGTCGCGGTCGCGGTCTTCTGCCTCTGGCCGGTGGCGATCCTGCTGGGCATCCTCGCCGTGATCTTCGGCGGCATCGGCCGTGCCAAGGCCGGCCGCGGCGAGGCCACCAACCCCGGCCAGGCGCTGGCGGGCATCATCTGCGGCATCGCGGGCGTGGTCCTCGGCGTCGTGCTCGGCCTCGTGGTGATCCTGGGGACGTAGCCTGTGGACGGCCCCGTCATGCCAGGCACCCGACGGGGGGCGACCCCCGGCTCGGGCCTCGGCATCGTGCTCGGCCTCGTGGTGATCCTGGGGACGTAGCCTGCGGACGGCCCCGTCATGCCAGGCACCCGACGGGGGGCGGCCCCCGGCTCGGGCCTCGGCATCGTGCTCGGCCTCGTGGTGATCCTGGGGACGTAGCCTGCGGACGGCCCCGTCATGCCAGGCACCCGACGGGGGG